>JAZDFQ010000069.1:0-187893 GCA_043807765.1 Ignavibacteriota bacterium | reverse complement strand
CAGAGATTTGTCTAAAAAGTGGACGATGCAAGTTCAAAATTGGGCACTTGCTCTTTCTCATTTATCTGTTATCTTTAATGAAAGAATTGATAATGTTCTTTAACTACAATTTCCATTTACACAAAATATTTTACAGACTCCATTATTCTGTTTTTCCACTTCTGTAGCGGTAGCATTTAATTGTGCAATTATTGAGATTCCATTCTGCACATATTTCCCATCACCTTGAGCATAACTTACACTTGTTACATCATGAAGTGTATTAGGTGATTTTCTCCAAATTACTCTCATATTTGTTTTAACATTTAGGGAATTTGAGTATGGCTCAATTAACATAACTTTATCTGGAGTCATTAAAGTTGATTTTTTACTTTTAAATATTCCAGAACTAAAGGTACCAACATATAAATAACCGCTTTTATCAAATTCTAATACATTAGCGAGTGAATGAAAATTTACTGAGTCAACCGTTTCCCAAGATTCTCCATTATCTGTTGATCTTTTAATACACCAGCCATTCATTGAATTCCAAGGACCATAAACACCAGCATAGATATAATTACTAAGATTGATACTTAATGTAGTAGCATACTTAGATAAAATTATTTTCTCCCAAGTTGAACCATAATTAATAGAGCTATACAATCCAACTCCAAACTCGAACGAAACAAATATTTTATCGAAACTATTTAATGCTATGGAATAAACTCGGCGCGAAGGTAAATTTTCAAATTTCTTCCAGGTATTTCCATCATCATTAGAATAGAATAGTCCTTTATCAGTTCCTAAAAAAATATCTCCTTTGGAGTTGAATTCCAATTCATAGGTATACCCCATGTCGTATGAATCAGTATTTAATTTTACCCAATTTCTTCCCCCATCTGAAGATTTACAAACCACTCCATATTGAGTTGTTGCGCACCCATAAATATTTCCATTCTTATCATTCATTTTTATGTTATAAACACTCCAAGTATGAATTACACTTTGCCAATCATTACCATTATTGGTGGAGATAAAAATATTACCAGCTAACAAATCACCGTTTTTATTTTTGATAACATCGTTAACATATCCGAATCCCCGATACTCTAGATAATTATTGATTTGATCCCAGCTATTACCATTATTTGAAGATCGATATAAAAACCCTCCTTTTAACAAAGTGTAAACGTAATTATCTTTAAAGCAGAAAGACTTAATAGTAGTACTTATAATCCCATTACTTTTTTCTGTAAAGTTTTTCCCATCATTTGTTGACAATAAAATACCTTTACCATAGGTACCTGCGAATATTCTATTTTCGTCTATAAGTATTTTTGCCACTGATATGTATGACAATTCATTCTGCATAAGTTTCCAAGTTTTCCCTAAGTCGTTTGAGTTATAGATTCCGTCGTAATTACCAGCCCAAAATACTCTGTTCTTATCAATATTGATTTCACATCTTTCAAGTGAAATTTTACCTGAAGCATTCCACGTTACACCATTATCAGTAGACTTATATATTCCGTCATATTGCACACCAACAATAATGTCCCCGTTGAAATCAACGACAATACTTCTGATATAACTTTTATCATTGAATGATTCAACGCGTCTCCATGTATTCCCACTATCAGAGGAAATATATAACACTTGGTAACCTCCAGCAAAAATGTAATTGGATGATTTTACAGCTATTGTCTCAACCCACAAATTCGGACTATTACAACTTTTCCAAGACTCTCCATCATCCGTGGATTTCCAAACACCATCTCCAGTTCCGCCAGCATATATATTTCCAATTTCATCAATGGTAAACTTTTCAACAAAAATTCCCCCCGCCATTGGAACCCATGTTTTCCCGTTATCAGAAGATTTGAAAGCTGGTTGATTACAAGAGAATGCTGCAAAGCACAGTCCATTATTTTTTGCTAGTAAATCTGAACATCTTGACCCAGTATCGAAAACTTTTAACCAAGAATCGCCACTATTATTTGTTAAATAAATACCGCCTCCATCAGAGCCAGCCAATATTTCACCCAAGCTATTCTTTGTAATTGCAAGTATATCTCCACCCAATGGGTTATCCATTTTTTGCCAAAATTCATTTTGCGCCAAAATAATTGATGGTAGTAATAATAATGTGACCATAGAAATAAATACTACTTTATATTTTCTATTTAGCATGGTTATCCTCACTTCAGATAGATCATTTTTTTTAATGAAACATTATTCCCAGTAATTATTTTATAAAAATAAATTCCGCATGATAAATCACTGTTATCAGCGTTAAACCAAGCACTATGTTTACCACTAAATTGGTAACTATCTACCAATGTTTGGATTTCTCTACCTAACAAGTCATACACCTTTAGTGTTACTCTTCCTGGTGCAGCTATTTGATAACTAATATTGGTAGAGGAATTAAACGGATTAGGATAGTTCTGATATAAATTAAATTCAGTTGGTATTTCTTTAACTTGCACTTGCTCATTTCCAATATTCACAACAGCACTACAGATGTTATCTGATTTAAACTTAAGATCACTCTCAACATTTTTTGTCAACTCATCTACTAAACTTGTTATTACAAGTTTGTTAAATGATTTCTCTCCAGATTTTCTGATATACAAGTATAAATCTCTATTCTCATAGGTGTTATTTATCAATCCTTGACTTTCTTTATCCAGCCAAATAGTCAACAATGCCTTTTGGTTTTGAACTAAAGCAGAGGCTAATTCCATTCCGTTTTTATCTTTTACAATTATTTCATCACCATCGATAAAATCTTCGCATTGAGTCAACGAGATCATGTTTTTTTCACCAGTAATTTCTTCATTTCTTATTAGCCTGTCATAAGCATAGGTAATGCTGTTTGATGCAGCTGGGTATTGAAGTGTTGTATTCAGATTTGTATATAATAAATATCCTTGCCCGGGTTGCATATTCACTATAGTATTATAATTATATGCCGGCCAATAAACTTCTCCGTAATTATTTTTTACAATAACTAAGTAATCCTTAATACTAACCAGTGCTTTATCAATCGCCATAGGTGAATTCTTAGGGTATGAAATCAAGTTCCACCCCTTTACCAAATTTAAATTCAATATCGAAACATCAATTGGTAGTCCGCTTACGCTAACATCTGCTGTATTATTCAAATAGATTTGATAACCTTTCTTAATATCAACATCTATAATTGTATTAAAATTATAAATAGGCCAATAAACATTTCCATTACCATCTTTTACTAGAACTAATTGTTGTTTAATAGGATCAAGTAATTTGTCAATCTTGCTATCTGTTGGAGTAACATAAAATGAAATCATGTTCCATCCTTTATTCAAGGGCATTGTTGTTGTAACGTATGCTCTTGTTGTAAAACTGAAAATTGTGGAATAATTACTTTCTCCTGCCGGATTAATGCTTTTTATTTTCCAATAGTATGTAATACCGTTTTCCAGTTGACTCACTTGGATTGTAGTATCAGCCAGCACAGTATCAATTATGTTTTGAGAAAAGGTATTTTGTTTTGATAACTGAACCATATATTGAAAAGCCCCAATAGTATTTTTCCATTTTAATTCAGTGATTATAGGAATATCACTAGCTTGATGCAGCGGTTGCAGTAGTTCCACAATTTGCGGACTTTCCAACAAACCACCAGAGATTATTATAGATACATCTTGTTTGTTGTATCGTAAAACCCCTTTGTTCGAAATTTCAACTTGATATGAAGCTGGAGTAGAGTTCTCTACAAGAACTTGCTCCACATTATCTGTTGAATTATCTCCTCTTATTGCAACGGCGCTAGGGTTATTAACGTCAAGTTTCCACGGCAAAAATATTTCAGTCCCTTTAGAGATTTTTAAATCAACATCATTGACCAACATTTTATCCCGTGGATTTAATGAAACTGTTGGTAAAGTATGAGCCGGATCTACCCAGCAAGAAGTAATCTTTAATGGTTCAACTCCATTAGCTCTTACACTGAATTTAATTTTGTATCCTTGCTTTAGAGTCCTTTCTTGAACCAAGGAATTAGATCCATTTTGTTTGTCCTTGGTCAATAGCTGAACAGCTTTGTAAGTGTTCATTAAACCCCACCCAAACATATAATCTGGCCCAAGGTTTGGACCTGCTTCGTCAACGGTATTTATTAATAATCCTTTAATTGTGGATGATAATGGTAATTTATTAGCATAAAGATTTCTAAAATGCTCTAATAATAAAGCAATCGAACCAGTTACACTTGGTGCCGCCATCGAAGTACCCGATGAAATACTGTATTTATCATCTCCTTCAGAAGAAGTTGAATACAGATTTGTACCATCTGCAACTAAGTCTGGTTTAATTCTTCCATCATCAGTTGGACCCCACGAGCTAAAGTCACTCATCACCACATCTGTGATATTCACATAACCGTTTGGAATCTTATCAACAGCCCCAACAGTAATTACGTTTTTAGACAATGCAAATCCGTTAATGCAATCATAACCAGTAATCCCACCATCCTTATTTCTCGGCTTTTGTATTTTAGTCCATGCACCATTAATAGAGACCCAATGAGTATCTGCAACTGCAGCACCTACATCAATTCGATCATTACCTGCAGCAACAACTGCTATGTAATTTGGTGTTATTGATAAAAAATTATCCCAAGATTCGGCGTTACTATCATAATAACCAAATTTATAATCTTCCGTTTCTTTTATCGTAACATCACCAAACCAAGCCCATTTTCCATCATCTAAAAAATCAAATTTCCACCCGGCATTTTGTCCGTAAGAGTGGTTGGAAAGAAAAACTCCCCCATTTGCTGAACTTGCCATTTCAGATAAATCATTATTCCAATCGTATGAATCAATTGAGGCATTGGGAGCCATCCCATTTGAATTTACATTAAGTCCTTTAGCTATTATAGTTCCAGCAACATGGGTAGCGTGAAAGTCTGGATTAACTTGATTTTTCAGAGTAACTCTATTTGTTAACTCATTATGAGAAGATCGGACAGCACCTCCATCCCACAATCCTATTTTCTGTCCAATTCCCGATAACGAATATTCAGAGTTACTCCCCCGCCAAACTTTATTTGTCGAAATGGTTTTAGCTGCATTCAAATTGTAAGTCGTGTAATAAATCGGGATTCCATGTTGGATTCTTTGTAGTTCAATTAAAGTTCCGTCATTGAAATATCTTTTTATTGGGATATTTTTTTCTTGTGCTATTTCTACAGCCTCATTTTTTCTAATTTTATTCTCCATAGAGAGTGAATCAGCCATTTGAACAAGTCTAGCATCTTGAGCATTCATGGTTACCAGGAATATTAATAGACTAATAAATGAAAGTTTTGTTTTTTGCATGCTTCAATCGTGATGATGAATGGTTCCAGTTTCTACTGTTAATTTTACACTGTTCATAAAACAGTATCTTATGCTATTTCTATGCAGTAGTTCTTTCTTGCAGAAACTCGGATGTGGAAGCCTTTTAAACTGTTAGTTATTAAGAAATGCTTTTGTGATTTGTGATTTGAGGTTTGTAATATTTCTTGCGGGTTCAACTTCTTTTATCAAGTTTAGTGTATGGTCTTCATATTTTATGCTTTTTATATTTAGCTTGGAATCCAATACAAGATCAAATCCGTATACCACTTCCTGGTGGTTAACCATCAGACCACGCCCAACAGAATAATATATTGTCAAGTTGTCGTCTTCATAATTTACTATATTTTTAATTCTAGGTTTTGCTTTAAGGTAATCACTTAATACAGTTGTAGGGAAAGAGACATACTTAAGTTCACCGGCAAACTTTTGCTTACCAAATGAAGTGGAGTGTTGTGATTCAGTTGAACCGATTATTTTACAAGGATCAATAAGTGATATTGTTGCTCTATTTGAGTTGTCATCTATTCCACAAAGCAGTATTTCTTTTTTCCCATCATTATTAAGATCAATTTCGTTAATTCCCCAGAAATGACCGTAATGCCAATACTCTCCCAGTTTATTTCCTTTTTCGTCAAAACGTGTTAACACATATGGTGAATTCCTGTGGTGAGCTCCAACTAATATTTCCGGTTTCCCATCTCTGTTAAAATCATTAACAATTACTCCGCGAGTAATGAAATTATTGTTGTATTCATTTTCATTGTAGGCGGTTTCAGTGCCGACTTCCTTCTTAATTATGGTATTCCCATAAGAATCAAGAACTTTTAAATAACCTTCTTGGTTTTCAGAAGGACCAAGGTCTGGAATAACTGACACTATTTCATTTTTACCATCTCCATTTAGATCAGCAAGCTGCGTGTATTTTATGTTTAAGTTTACCTCATCACTATGGATATTGCCAACGATGTTTGAATTGTAATAAACGTCTAGAATTCTATTATTCGATTTATTGTATACCGCCAGCATTTGAAGTGAATCGTAAGTTATAACAAAACTTGGATCTTTATCTAATATAGCTCGAGATGCAGTGCTTTCAAATATTTTTGGGATATTGATCAGTCCAAATAGGAAAATGCACGCTGCAAACATAGCTATACCAGCTTGAACTGGCTTAGTTCTTGCAAAATATATAGACTTGGAAATTATAGTTTTGGGGAAAAGTGCATATGATTTTTTGCTTGAGCGGAACGAAGGCTCTAGTATTAATCGACTAGTCGAAAGTAGTTTTTGATCATTAATCTCAAGGATGTTTTGTTCAATGGCTTCTTCATAAAACTGCTTTACTTCCACATACATTTCATTACAACTAAAGCACTCTTCAAAGTGTTTTTTCATCACTTCTCTTTCATGCTTAATTTTTTCGCTTCCGAGCACAAAGAGGACTATCGTTTTTTCGTCATAATGTTTCATAAACAAATTATCCCTTCACTTACAGTCTTTTGCAGAAACTTTCTCATTCAACTATCTCTTTTATTTTATTTATGGTATGTTTTTTAGCAACTTTTACCATGTATTCAAATCGAATCCTATGCTTAGTCCTATATTCTTCATAGGTGATTTCTGGCATGCTTTCTAGTAAATAATCATAATACGAAAAGCCATTTCCATTATTGCGTACAAAAGTATCGTTTAACAATTCCCGAATAGCACTCAAATACAGATTTACGTATTCGGACTTCATTTTATTACTTTTTATATACATATCGTTAAATGAACTTCGTAAATCTGTTAAACTTAATTCAACTATCTTAGCAATATCATTTTGCATTATATCGTTTTCAATTTGCGATGAAGATATTAGAGCTAAATCATATCTCACAGCAAGATTTTTAATAATAAGAGCAAGATCAATAACCCGCATAAATTTTCTAAACTCAGTAGTGGTTTGTAACAAGTTAACAGCAGCCTCTAAATATTGACCAATGTTTTTATTGCCAAGAACAACTTTTGCCAACTCATCTTCAAACTTTTCATATTGATATTCGCCTAAGTGTAAATTTCTTTTCTCTGGGGTACATGGTGAAAAATATATTTCGCCAAATCGGTCAAACGTAAAAAGACTTTTTCTATTCTTTATCGCGGATTTCAAGTTTCTAAGTATTTTACTTAAAATCGGATCGTAATCACGGTATAGTCTTACTATTCCATCATTCAATTTTGAAAAAACAAGGGCCTGAAATTGTTGTACAATTTCATCGTCGGTATATTTAATCAACTCTCTATTATCAGAGAAATATACGGTCAATTCTAAATAATTCCCATCCTCATCCCGTTGAAATAACTCCGCAATACAATCTAGAGCAATAGAAGCAATTGTATGAGGATAGATTTCGAAATGTATTTTATGAGACTTAATTTGTTGTGTTAACCTTATTGAAGCAAAACGATGAGCAATTCTAACCAGATGATTTATTTCAAAGGAATTTATTGTACCATTAATTGCCTTAGTGATTAACGGAACAATATATTTTGCGGTGTTTAATTGCACTTTGTTTCAAAAATTTTATGTAAGATAATAGTTCAAAGCATCAGTCTCAATCTACACGTATATGATTTAATGTCATTTCTTTTTGTTTTCCACCATCTCACCACTCACTTTTAACTACAAACTCTTTAGAGTAATACAAAACCTCATTTACAGAATATCCTATCAAAAATCATTCACTGAGTTGGACTTTTTTTAATCTTCCTACTCCAATCCGGCGGGCATTCTTACCCAACAGGTACTCATACAGCACACAATCCTTAATCACACATTCCCGCACTTGTTTCTTTTCATATCCGGAACATTCCAGACAATGTTTCTTAATCGCTCTCAACGGTGTTTGTTTCATTTCATTCCTCCATCTGTTTTGAGTAATCCTTTTTCAGTATTTCGGTTTATTATCAATTAATCTTTCTAACGACCTCAAATACTTGGCGTAAGAAATATGAATGAGCGAAACGAAAAGAGAAAATTTCTGTTCGAAGGATTCCGACACTAAAATTTTTAGATATTCGGAATACGAGTTAAATTTTCTCCGTTTCGCGAATGAAATATTTAGCCAAGTATTTGCAGTCTTGACCTTTTGGTTCTTTTGGGGCAAGCCAAAAGAACATATAATAACTATTTCCGGGAGTTGGATTTTCCTATGCTCTTTTGGTGGAATAGTATTTTCAAGGAACACTCTTAAATTTGGACAACTTCATTTCCTCAAATCGTCCATAATTCATTCTTTTCATCAATTTGCGTCCAACTTGTCCACTAAGTTGTCAAACCGTTTCTTTGTTTCACCAGCAGTCACGGATCATTCCGTGACTGAATTAATATTTTTATCTACTTTATCTTAATCCTTACACCGGTTTATTACTATTCCAACCCGTTCTTGATTTTACTACCCACTTCTTATAATTTTACACATACTATGTGTAATTACCTGGAATGAAATAATGGCTAACGTAACCCTGTCTTTAGATGATTCTTTAATAAAACGAGGCAGAAAGCACGCGCAGAAAAGAGGAAAAACCTTAAATGGTTTAATAAGAGAGCTCCTTGCAAAAGAAATTGAGCATAAAGATACCGGCTGGTTAGATCACTGCTTTTCTTTGATGGATCAAGCGAAGACAAACTCTAAAGGTACTCGTTATAAAAGAGAAGACCTTTATGAAAGGTAAAGTTTTTATAGACACTAACATTTTTGTTTACAGCATTGATAAACACGATAAGGCTAAACAAAAGAAAGCCAGAGCTGTGCTAACAGAACTTGCCACAAAAGGTATCGGTGTAATTTCTACACAAGTTTTGCAAGAATTTTATGTGGCAGCAACTAAAAAGCTAAACGCCAATCCACTTATCGTAAAAGAAATCCTACATTCGCTCGAAAAATTTGAGGTCATTCAAATATCAACAGAAATGATCAACGATGCTATAGAAGTAAGCTTGCTAAATAAAATTTCCTTTTGGGATTCTTTAATAATTGTTTCAGCAGAGTCTTCAAAATGTACTTCGCTTCTAACAGAAGACTTAAATAGCGGTCAAGTTATAAAAGGAGTTACCGTAGTAAATCCGTTTGTTTAATTGCGGCTTCTTTCATTATTATCTTTTGCTTCCTCAAGTATCCAGAATCTAGTATCTAGTATCTGTCTCAGCGCCCAGCTTGCCAAAATGTACCACCGCTCTACATGGCTTCTACCCAGCCTGTAACGAGCCTATAAACAGCCTATGGCTTAACTCGGAAAAAGCAATTGATTTCAGCCAATTTGTCATGCATTTTCACTCTTCGTTCTAAGCTCTCCACTATAAGACCCGAAACTTTTCAAGAAACTAAATTGTACTAGCTGTAAATTAATATGTGAAATTATAGTGGTGTAATTATGGCGTTTAACTTTAACAAGTTTACTGTCAAGGCTCAAGAGTTAGTTCAGAATGCAATTGAGATTGCGCAGAATTATAACAATCAAATTGTTGAGCCGGAACATATTCTTGCCGCCCTTCTGCAAGATCAGAACAGTGTAGCCGTTTCTTTAATTCAGAAAGCCGGCGGAAACTTAAACCAGATGAAAATCAAAACCGGCGAGCTCTTAGAGAAATTAACAAAAGTGACCGGTGCGGGAATTGGAAATCAACAACTCTCACTAAATACGGCGATGCTATTCGATCAATCAGTTGAAGAAGCTAAATTCTTAAAAGACGAATACGTTTCCATTGAACATGTTTTACTGGCGCTAGCTGAAGAAAAAGGAGTTGCTGGTAAAATGTTTTTCGAATACGGAATCACCAAAAATGTTTTTCTCTCCGCACTTAAAGATATTCGTGGAAATCAGCGCGTTACAAATCAAAATCCGGAAGAAACTTATCAATCATTACAAAAGTATGGGAGGGATTTAAACGAACTCGCCCGCTCAAACAAACTAGATCCGGTAATTGGAAGAGATGAAGAAATTCGACGAGTGTTGCAAGTTTTATCTCGAAGAACAAAAAACAACCCCGTTTTAATTGGCGAACCCGGCGTAGGTAAAACGGCAATAGCAGAAGGAATAGCACACAGAATAATTGCCGGCGATGTTCCCGAGTCTCTAAAAACAAAAAGAATTATTGCGCTCGATATGGGCGCGCTTGTTGCCGGAGCTCAATACCGTGGACAGTTTGAAGACCGCCTTAAGGCGGTTATTAAAGAAGTACAAGAATCTAATGGCGAGATTATTTTGTTTATTGATGAGCTACATCTACTTGTTGGTGCCGGCAAAGCAGATGGCGCAATGGATGCGGCGAATATTCTTAAACCGGCATTAGCTCGCGGAGAGCTGCATGCTATTGGCGCAACTACTCTTGACGAGTTCAGAAAATATATTGAGAAAGATGCTGCGCTAGAAAGAAGATTCCAACCGGTACTTGTTCAAGAACCAAACGAAGAAGATTCCGTTTCTATTCTTCGTGGATTAAAAGAGCGATATGAAAGTCATCACGGAGTTAGAATAACAGATGGTGCAATTGTGGCCGCGGTTCAGCTTTCAAGCAGATATATCTCTGATCGTTTTCTTCCAGACAAAGCGATCGATTTAATTGATGAAGCCGCTTCCAAGTTGAGAATAGAAATTGATTCTATGCCGGAAGAGTTAGACGCTATCGAGCGAAAAGTTAAGCAGCTTGAAATAGAAAAGGAGGCGCTCAAAAGAGAAAGTGATTCTGAATCGGCAACCAGATTGTCTGAGCTTCAAAAAGAATTAACAGAATTTTTAGATAGCCGGACAAGCTTACGCGCACATTGGCAGCTTGAAAAAGACAAGATTCATAAAATACGCTCTATGAAAAGCGATATTGAAAAAGCAAAAACGGACGCAGACCGTTTTGAGCGTGAAGGAAATCTTGCTAAAGTCGCCGAGATACGTTACGGTGTTATTAATCAGTTTGAGAGAAATATTAAAAAGGAAAGTGAAGAGCTAGAAGCGATTCAGAAAAACAATAAGATGCTAAAAGAAGAGGTTGATGCTGAAGATATTGCCGAGGTTGTTGCCAAGTGGACGGGAATTCCAGTAAGCAGAATGTTGGAAAGTGAACGAGTGAAATTATTACGCTTAGAAGAAGAGCTTCACAAAAGAGTTGTTGGTCAAGCTGATGCCGTTTCGGCTGTTGCAAACGCAATCAGAAGATCACGGGCCGGATTACAAGATGCTCACAGACCAATTGGATCATTCATTTTTATAGGAACTACCGGTGTAGGAAAAACAGAATTAGCTAGAGCTTTAGCCGACTATTTATTCAACGATGAACATGCAATGATTCGAATAGACATGAGTGAGTATATGGAAAAGTTTTCAGTTAGCCGATTACTAGGTGCGCCTCCGGGATATGTAGGTTATGATGAAGGTGGACAACTTACAGAAGCTGTTCGCAGAAGACCGTATTCTGTTGTTCTGCTCGATGAAATTGAAAAAGCTCATCCCGACATATTTAATGTTCTTCTTCAAGTTCTAGACGATGGAAGGTTAACCGATAATCAAGGAAGAACTGTAGATTTCAAAAACACAATCATAATTATGACTTCAAATCTGGGTTCACATTTAATTCAAGAAAAGCTGACAGAATTAAATGAAGACAATTTTGAAAACATAATAGGAGAAATGCGTGTTAGTTTAAGTGAACTGCTGCGCGCTACTATTCGTCCGGAGTTTTTAAATAGAATTGATGAAATTGTTTTGTTCAAACCTTTGTTGAGAAGTGAGTTAAAAAGCATCATTGATATACAGTTGCAAAAAGTTGGAGGAATGCTTTCCGAGAAAAACATTACGTTGGAAGTAAATGAAGACGCAAAAGATTTTCTTCTTCACCATGGTTACGATGTTACTTTCGGAGCTCGCCCTCTGAAGCGTACTATTCAAAAGTATCTAATCAACACACTTTCTGCAGAACTGCTAATGAATAAATTCGAGAGCGGCGATACTATTTATGCATGCTGTCCAAAAGGGGATAAACTTACTTTTGAGAAAAGGAGTTGATTCGTGACTAAACAAGCAATCATTGTACTTGTATTGTTGGTTAGTGTTACAACTTTATTTGCACAAGAAAAGATTTTGGTAATTGCTCCTCATCCGGATGATGCAGAATCTTCTTGCGGCGGATTAATTGCCAACCATGTTGCCATTGGTGATGAAGTAATAATACTAACAATGACGGGTGGAGAATATGGTATTTATGGAAAAGCGCCAGAGGAAGCTCGTTCAATAAGAACCAAAGAAGCAATAAACGCTGCAAATGTTTTAGGTGCTAAGGCAGAATTCTTCGGTGCAATAGACGCTTTCTTAACTGTTGATTCAGCGAACACAGAAAAACTAAAAAAATTCATTTGCGAACTTAGGCCTACAATTGTGTTTTCGGTTTGGCCACTTGATGTACACTCCGATCATCAAGCAACGGGTATACTTACTTGGAGAGTTTTTCTCGATTCGTCATCCTCGTTTGATCTATTTTTTTACGAAACTTGCAATCCCGCGCATACAAAGTCATTTCAGTTTGTTCCAACAGATTACATTGATATTACTAATGTTTATGAAAAGAAAAAAGAAGCAACGCTACAACACAAATCTCAGTCACCAAAAGATTGGTACGGAATGTATGAAACGTTAGCTCTTACACGCGGCTATGAATGCGATGTTCAATACGCGGAAGGTTATATCAAGGCTCAAAATTTTTCGGGGATGGGAGGGCGTTCTTCGGTAATTCCCAAAACACTAAAGAAACGGAATTGAAATCCGGTACAAATAATTGTTCAACGCAAGTGTTAACACTGCCGGATTCGAACTCCCCGGTTTCATACGAGCCATTCCTTTCCTATTTTTCTCTCTATAATTAGCTAATTTTTCACCGATCAAAGAAATCAAGTGAAATCAAAAATATTTTTAGTCTTATCGCTTGTGTTAGTTTTTAATCTACAACTAACAGCACAAAACAAAATCTTTAAGGCTGTAAGAACTACGGAATCAATTACTCTTGATGGCTACATAACCGATCCGGCATGGCAAAGTGTGATTCCAACAACTGATTTCCTCCAACAAGAACCAATTCCCGGAAGTGCTCCAAGTTTAAGAACCGAAGCAAGAATCTTATACGACAACGAAAATATTTACATTAGTGTAATGTGTTATGATGATGAGCCGCAGAAAATTATTGCCCGCGAAATGAAGTGGGACGGATTTATTAGTGCAGACGATAACATTAAAATTATTTTTGATACTTTTGATGATAACCGTTCTGCATATTGGTTTGGAACAAATCCGCTTGGCGCAAAGGACGACGCGCTTCTTACCGGATTTGAAATGAACAGTTTCAACGAAGATTGGAATGGCGTTTGGGATGTTGAGTGTAAAATTTTGGAAAACGGCTGGAGCGCCGAGTTTGTTTTTCCTTTTTCAACTTTCAAATTTTATAATAAAGAAAGACAGATATGGGGTTTCAATATCCTTCGCGCAATAAGAAGAAATAACGAAGAAGTGCTTTGGGCTTCGGTAGGACAAAACTTAGGCTTGATGAAAATTTCTTCTGCCGGAGATTTAACCGGGATTGAGAACATACGGCGGGGAAATCCGGTTTATCTTAAGCCATATTTTACTGCCGGGGCACAATTCAGCAATGGGGATAAGGAATATAAACACGAGCCCGGTCTCGACTTAAAATACGGCGTTACCGAAACGCTTTCTCTTGACGCTACATTCAATACAGATTTTGCACAAGTTGAAAGTGACAGATCGAGAATAAACTTAACGCGCTTTCCACTTTTCTTTCCGGAAAAAAGAGAATTCTTCTTGGAAGGAAAGAAGACGTTTGATTTCAATTTAGGTGGAAATAACACATTATTCTATAGCCGACGAATTGGAATCAGCAACGGTTCTCAAATTCCTATTCTTGCCGGAGCCAAGCTTGTTGGCCGTGTTAACGATTTTGAAATTGGCGCAATTGATATGCAGACTGCCGGAAAAGGAGACGAGCCTACAACAAATTATGGAACAGCACGAGTTAAATATGATTTGTTTAATTCATCTTATGTTGGTGTTTTAGCTACAAATAAAGTTTCGGAAAGGGGAAGCAGCAATTCGTTTGGCGGAGATATAAATTTTTCTTTTAACAATTTTATGGGTGACAAAAATTTAGTAATCTATTCTGCACTTGCCAAATCAAACGAATCGGGCGGTTCTATAAATTCTTGGGCAGGCAATTTTTTTATTGATTACCCGAATGATTTTATTGATACGTATCTCGGCTACAGATTTATTCAAGACGATTTCAATCCAACTATGGGTTTTGTCTCCCGAAGAGGCTTTACACAACTTGTTTACAATCTCTCGGTATCTCCAAGAATAAACTTCGGAGGAATTAAGCGGTTGGATTTTGTGCCCGTTGAATCAAGCTTTTATTATGATAACAACGGGGCACTTGAATCAGCACAACTTTTGTTTAGTCCACTTGGAATTGTTTTTGAAAGCGGTGATGAAATTGGTTTTGGAATTGGACGCACTTTTGATAAACCGAATGAAGATTTTGAAATATTCGATACAACAAAAGTAAAGGCCGGAAATTATTGGTACACAACTTATGGCGTCGGGATAGAAACCAACCCATCGCGCATAATATTTGGGCAAGCCGAAATTATAACCGGCGGCTTTTATAATGGAACAAATACTTCGTTTAACGCCGAAGGATCGATCTCGCTCAGTAAACACTTTACACTTTCCGGCGATTTTATCTACAACAAAATTAAAATGAACAACAATTCGCTAAGCACAAGCGAGGTTGGAACTAGGCTAACATATAATATATCAACTAGAATGATAAGCTCTATATTTGCTCAGTGGAACAATGAACTAAATGAAGCGAATATTAATTATCGCTTCAACTGGAAACCAAATATTGGCAGCGATGTTTATATTGTTCTAAATCAGCTGCTTTCCACAGAAGGAAAATTTCGGTCCAAAGATTTTGCCGTTCTTGCAAAAGTTGTCTGGATGATCATTATATAGTGTAGAACGAAGAGCGTAGAGTGAAGAACGAAAAGCAAATTACTTTCAATAGGAAATAAATGAAAAAACTCTTAATTGTTGCGGTAATAAGTTTTTTGATTCTTCCAGTTAATTTTAATGCGCAAGAGAAGAAGCAAGAAGCAAACAAAGCTTATCCCGATGTTTCAATATTCGAAGATGCAATCCGTCACTTTAATGATACGCTTGCGTCAAAATTTAAATTCACCCGTTACAAGCCATCGCAAGTAAACGAAATTGCTTGGAACATGGTTAAATACCAAAATGCTGATGGCGGCTGGCCAAAGAATATAGATTGGCTGGCAATCATCGAGCCTGATTCTGTTAGAAAGTTTTTAAATGATCATTACACGAAAAGTACTCTTGATAACCGCAACACTTATTCACAAGTGAAATATATTGCGCAAGCTTATATTATTACCAAAGAGGAACAATTTAGAAAAAGCGCAGAACGTGGTTTAGATTTTATTCTCGGCGCACAAAGGACTTCCGGCGGCTGGCGCGGCTGGGATGTTGAAGCAATTACTTTCAACGATGAAGTAATGACCGGGATTATGAAAATGCTTCTTGATATTAAAGAGGGAAGAGAATACTTCACATGGATAGATGCTGAAAGAAAACAAAAAGCAGAAGCCTCTCTTAAAAAGGCAATTGATGTTACACTAAAATGCCAAATTATTGTTGATGGTAAAAAAACCGGGTGGTGCCAGCAGCACGATCATAAAACTCTGAAAGCAATCAAAGCTCGCACTTTCGAACTACCCGGAATTTCATCTTTAGAAACAGATGCGGTTGTAAAATTTTTTATGCTGATACAAAATCCTTCGCCGGAAATAATTGAAGCTGTTAATTCTGCCGTGGCTTGGTTGAAGAAATCAACTTTGTACGGTATCCGTGTAATTGCCGATAGAGAAGACTCGCTTAAATCTAAATACAATGCCAGAAGACCGGACAGAAAACTTATTGAAGATAAAAAGGCTCCTCCCATTTGGGCTCGTTTTTACGAGATAGAAACCAACAAGCCGTTTTTCTGCAATCGAGACGGTATAAAAGTTTATTCATTGGCAGAGGTTCTGCCGGAAAGACGGCGCGGTTACGGCTGGTACGGCTACTGGCCATCTGAAGTTTTGAAGGATCTATATCCAAAGTGGAAAAAACAGAACAACATTAACTAAACTATTCTTTTCAATATTGCGTTATAACTAAAAAGAAAGAAATTAATGTCTGATCTTAAAATTCTTTTTGAGAACAACAAAAAATGGGCTGAAGAAACCACAAAACTAGATCCGGATTTCTTTCAGACACTATCCAAACAGCACACACCGGAATATTTGTGGATAGGCTGCTCGGATAGCCGCGTGCCGGCAAATCAAATTGTTGGACTTCTTCCCGGAGAAATATTTGTTCACCGCAATATTGCAAACGTTGTTGTTCACACAGATTTAAATTGTCTCTCGGTTATTCAATTTGCAGTTGATGTACTGGAAG
The DNA here is from genome assembly GCA_043807765.1 of Ignavibacteriota bacterium. Classification (GTDB taxonomy): domain Bacteria; phylum Bacteroidota; class Ignavibacteria; order Ignavibacteriales; family Melioribacteraceae; genus Stygiobacter. The sequence goes on along the minus strand of JAZDFQ010000069.1, from coordinate 170,965 downwards.
TAAAGCACATAATTGTTTGCGGGCATTACGGCTGCGGCGGTGTTAACGCTGCTCTAGAAAAAACCGAACATGGTTTATTAGATAATTGGCTTCGACATATTAAAGATGTTTATCATATTCATCAAAGCAAAATTGATTTTTTTGATTCTAACGAAAAGCGTTCCGACAAACTTTGCGAGTTGAACGTCTTTGAACAAGTAGCCAATGTTTGTCACACTACAATTGTTCAAAATGCTTGGAAGCGGGGAAGAGATTTAACAGTTCACGGTTGGATTTATAGTTTGGAAGATGGATTAATTAGGGATTTAGGAATTAATATTTCCGACGACGAGCAGATAAAATCTGTATATAGAATGAAGTAAGGAATAATGAATAAAATAAAGTTAGAGCTTCTTTCTCCGGCAAAAGATATAGAAACCGGAATTGCTGCTATAGATTGCGGTGCCGATGCGGTTTACATTGGGGCTCCAAGCTTTGGCGCACGTTCTGCTGCGGGTAATTCTTTAGATGATATTGCTGCACTTGTAATTTATGCACATAAGTTTTGGGCAAAAGTATTTGTTACTGTTAACACAATAATATTTGATGACGAGCTTGAAGAAGTCCGCCAACTAATTAACAATTTATACGATATTGGTGTTGATGCTGTTATTTTTCAAGACATGGCAATTCTGGAAATGAATCTACCACTACTCCCCCTTTACGCTTCCACTCAAACTCACAACTATGAAATAGAAAGAGTAAAACTTTTAGACGGAGTTGGTGTTAAGAGGATAATTCTGGCAAGAGAACTTACGCTTGAAGAAATAAAGAAGATTAAAAATGAAGTTTCTGCTGAGCTTGAATTTTTTATACACGGCGCACTATGCGTTAGCTTGAGTGGACAATGCTATATGAGTCATGAATTAAGCGGGCGAAGTGCAAACCGTGGCGAATGTGCTCAAAACTGCCGCTTGCCCTATTCATTGATAGACGCTAACAACGAAATTCTTGTTTCGAACAAACATCTGCTCTCGCTTCGCGATCTCAATCTTTCTTCTTATCTAAATGATTTAGTTGAAGCCGGAATTACCTCCTTTAAAATTGAAGGTCGATTAAAAGATGTAGGCTATGTAAAAAACATAACGGCATTTTACCGGCAGCAGTTGGATGATATAATCAAAAACAATCCTCAATATGAAAAAGCTTCAAGCGGATTTTCTGCAATTCCTTTCGAGCCCGATCCGGAAAGAACTTTTAACCGCGGCTTTACATCTTACTTTGTAAACGATCGCGGTGATGATGTTTCATCTCACGATTCGCCTAAATCTAAAGGTAAATATCTTGGTAAGGTTACGGCCGTAACAAGAGAAAGCTTTACAATTGGAACCACCGAGACGCTTATTAACGGCGACGGCATTTGTTTTTACGATGACACTGATGTTTTGTTTGGAATGAATATCAATAAAGTTGAAGGGCAGCGGATATTCACAAAAGAATTACAAGGAATAAATATTGGGACCAAGATTTACCGCAATTTCGATTTTGCATTTGATAAGGAACTTAGCAAAGAATGTTATCGCAAGATCAAGGTGGAAATTTCTTTTACCGAAACTCCGTCCGGCTTTTTAATTACTGCGGTTGATGAGAACCACAACTCTGTGACGAAAGAAGTTGCTGCACAAAAAGAGAGAGCCGCAAATTCAGCACAAGCTCTGGAAACTTTAAAAAAGCAGTTATCAAAAAGCGGCGGTACAATTTTCAATGTTACAAAAGTTAGTCTAGAATCAACAGACACTTATTTCTTTCCTATAAAAACCATTAATGAATGGCGTCGTGAAGTTTTGGAATTGCTTGAAAAAACACGAATAAATAATTACGTAAGAGAGCTTTTCAAGATAAAACCAATTACAGCAACCATTCACAATACTGTTGATTACAAAGCCAACGTAGTTAATCATCTCTCGCAGAATTTTTACAAGAATCTTGGTGCCGAAAGCATTGAATCTGGTTTTGAACTCCAGAACGATTTCGCGGGAAAGACTGTGATGACGTGCAAATACTGCATTAAAGATGAGCTGGGGCTATGTCCTTTCGATACCGACAAAAGGGTGGCCGAGCCGCTGCATCTTATAAATGGCAACACAAAATACCGGCTTGTTTTTAACTGCAAAGATTGTCTAATGGAAATTGTGCGTGATTAGGTAGCGAAATTAAACCTCCCCCTTGCTTCTTCATAAATAATCTTCCATTTTCTGCATAGTTATACAATATACAATAGTAAACTTCGCTTTTTTGTAGTCGATAATAATGTACACTAACGGAGTGTTGTAATAATGTATAAACATCAGAGGCCTACATTTAGTTTGTTTCCGGTTGGCAATTCGTTTACACTTTCTTTAACTAACAGAGTCATTAATTAAGAAGCGTCTGATTTGTTGAGGTTTTCAATGAGGCCTTTCTACTTTAATACAACTACCGAACCACCTTCTGATAACCAGCTATTGATTGTAATGTTTTCTAAGTGGTGAACTAATTAACAAAGAAAATTGTAGAAGTTTCTGAAACTACTTAATGAATCTTGAGATAAAGCATCAAGTGGAATTCTAAAATGAGAAGAATGGGCATCATATCAAAAGTTATTATAGTGCATATCAGCCTTTCTATTTTATTTCTTTTTGGAAGCCATTTCTTTTGGACTTCGCAGAATAAACAATTAGTAAACTTTTCCTTGGATGGAAGAAAAAGGGCTGAAATAATTCTACACAACAACATTAATCTCCTCAGTAATCAACTCACAAGCTATACATACGATTATACCTATTGGGATGAAATGGTTACGTTTGTACAAAAACCGGATATAAGCTGGGCAAAAATAAACCTTGATGAGACTTTTTCTAATTTCAACATTTCGTTTGGCTGGGTACTTGATGCAAAGTATAATCTTATTTATTCTACAAACACGGTAAGCGATAAAAGTCTATTAAATTTTCCTTTAGATACTGCCGCTACAAATAAGATACTGAACAAAAATAAATTCCCCCACTTTTTTATTAATACTGAAAAATATCTGCTTGAATTTGTCGGCGCTCCAATTCAATACTCTGCTGATTCTGCCAGAATAGGAATTCCATTCGGATACCTTTTTACCGCCAGAAACTGGAATAAAAATTATCTCGATGATATTGAAGTTCAGAATCAATCAAAAATCTTTTACGTTACTAACGAGAAATTGAAAGAACTAATAATTAAGAATGATGCGGCAAGTAATCCCGAAATTATTTTCTCAAGTATTCCTTTACGCGATCACAATGGAATCACTCTTTTCAACTTGTGCTCGTTTTACATAAACCATTCAGTAAAGGAGATAAGAGAAGCCAACGCAAAGTATATTCCACTTTTGTTTGTTCTTGGGTGTATAGTATTCGCTCTGCTTTTAGCATTGTTTAATCAATGGATTTTGCGGCCAATCCGTACATTATCCACAAGCCTTTCTACCGAGGAAACAGAAAAGTTGTTGAGTTTATCTCAAAAGAAAAGTGTCTTTGGAGATTACGCTAAATTATTACTTGAGTTTTTCAATCAAAAAAAATCGCTGGTGTTAGAAATTTCAAAGAGAAAGCATGTCGAAAATGAATTGTTAATAAAATCGAACGCTATTGAGCAAAGTCCTCTTAGTATTTTAATCATCGATCCATTCGGCGCAGTGGAATATGTTAATCCAAAATTTATAGAAGTGTCCGGCTATTCGTTAGAAGAGATGCTTAATGCAAAATCTTTTGATTTTTTATCAGCTCAACTTTCAGATGATTTAATTAAAGATATTGTGCGCTCAATTAGTGCCGGAAACACCTGGGGAGGAGAAGCTTTAGCTAAAAAGAAGAACGGTGAACATTACTGGGAAAATGTTCTGATCTCTCCAATAAAAGATGAAACTGAAAAAGTTGTTCATTTTCTTGTCCTTAAAGAAGATGTAACGGAAAAGAAAAAAATTCTAAACGAACTTATCTCTGCTAAAGAAAAAGCGGAGGAATCCAGTAGAATAAAGGATGCCTTTTTTACGAATATGAGTCACGAACTACGAACGCCGATGATCGGAATTCTTGGCTTTGCAGAACTAATAATGTCCGAAGAAAACAATGTCGGAACAGTAGAAAAGGCAGAAAAGATTCATAAAAGTGGTCTGCGTTTATTAGATACTCTGAACAAGGTTTTAGATTTATCAAAAGCAAAAAGTGATTACAAAGATATTCACCTCAAGACTCTTAACCTTTCGGCAACGGTAAAAAATTCCTTCTATTTATTTGAGCAAGCAGCAAAACAAAAAGAGCTGAACTATAATTTAACATGCGCAGACGATTACGACTATTCTGTTACCGCTGATGATTATATGCTTACCAGCATATTTAATAACCTAATAAATAATGCTATTAAATTTACGAACGCCGGCAACATAGACGTTATTATAAGTGGAACCGAAGAGCGAGTAATTGTAAGTGTGAAAGATACTGGAATTGGAATCCCGGCTGAATCATTAGGTCTAATTTTTGATGAATTCCGGCAAGTTAGCGAGGGGATTGGAAGAACATTCGCCGGAACAGGCCTGGGGTTATCTCTTACAAAAGAATATACAGAGATTCTACAAGGAAAAATTAATGTTGAAAGTGAAGTTGATAGAGGCTCTATTTTTATAGTCTCTTTTCAAATTGTTAAAAAAGAGAAAAACAGAAGGCTCAAAACTACATGAGAAATAATGCTTGAGTCTCAACTGGAGAAATCAACGACCGACAACAAAAGAATTCTTATTGTTGAAGATGACGAAATTACTGTTGAAGTATTGAAATCATATTTAAACAATTATTGCCAATATGATATTGCAAATAATGAGGCCGCCGTGCTGGATTTAGTCAAGAGGGTTGATTACTACGCCATAATAATGGATATAAATTTAGGGCGCGGCGGAAACGGAAAAGAAATAACTAAAAAAATTAAAATGGGTTCAAGAAACAATACTATACCAATCATTGCTGCAACTGCGTTTGCAATGGCAGGAGACAAAGAAGAATTTCTTGAAGCGGGGTGTGATCATTACCTTTCAAAACCATATTTAAGAAAAGAATTGCTGGCAATTCTAAATTCCATTTGATTCTCACTTTATTCGGCATTATAGTTTTAATTGGATAGAAATAATTTTCATAAATTGTAATATAACTTGCGCAACCACAGAGGATTGAATGATTAAACCATATCAGAAAGTAACTCTTGTTTATTTGTTTTTGGGAATAGCCTGGATTTTCTTTTCGGATAGAATATTAGAAACCTTTGTCAGTTCAGCATCGGCACTTACAATTCTACAGACATACAAAGGGTGGTTCTTCATAATTACGACTTCAATTTTGCTTTATTACTTAACCCGTCGCATGTGGTATAATATTCAAGATAGAGAACTAGAAAAAGAAGCAATATTCCTTTCTACAATGCGGGCTGTGCAACACATCCTAAATAATTTTTTGAACAAAATGTTATTCTTCAAATTAGTTGCGGAAGAAAAAAACAGTCTGCCCGAAGAAATAGTTGAGCATTATGATAATGTGATAGATGAAACATCTAAACAGATAAAACGGTTAAGCAGTATCAAAGACGTATCGCCCGAAGAAATTGAAAAAGTTGCTTATGAAAGAGACTCTACCTAATCAGCCCCCCGCTTTGTTTCAATAGATCACGTTCGCTAATCTTCGCATTGAATTGTGCCGAAGACAATCTGCTCTGTGCCGTAATATAATTCTTCTGAACATCTCTAAACTCAATTGGAGAAATGGAGCCGAGACGTATTTGTTCCATGGCCAAATCTAAGTTCTCTTTTGCAACGGAGACATTCTCTGTTTCAAGCGCAAGTATTTCGTTGTTCTTTTCATAATTCTTGAAAGCTGTTATTAAATTAGATTCAACGATAGCTTTTGTTTGTTGAAGCTTTATTTCACTTTTGTCCAAATTAATAAGTGCGTTCTGATATTGTAATGTTGTTGCAAATCCGTTAAACAAATTCCAAGAAAGGCTTAGACCGTAATTGTAGCCATAAGTTTTATTAGACTTGAAAAAGCCCGCATCGGAGAGTGCGTTTGAATATGTATATCCGCTGCTTAGCGTAAAGCGTGGCATATACTCTGCACGGTAAATTCCAACATCGTAAGAAGAAACATTTTTGCTCTTTTCGGATTGCAAAACTTCTACATTGTTTTTATATGCTTCCTCAAGAAGTAGGTCATAATTAAGCCCGCTTAGCATTTCAAAACGATCATCAACATCAAACTCTTCCGAAGTTTTTCTTCCGAGCAGAGTGTTCAAAGAAACCTTCAGTCCATTTAACACTACTTCTTGATTGAGAAGATTGGAGCGGTCGGTATTCAAATCCACTTTTGCACTAAGCACTTCTAGTTTGGAAGCAGAGCCGACTGAAAATTTTTCTTCCGTAATTTTCAAACGCTGCTCAGAAATAGCAACGCTCTCCATCGTAACATTATAGTTGTGTTTCTGGCGAACAATATCATAGTAATATTTAATTATATCTGCTACAGAGGTTTCAACTTGCGAGCGGAGTTTTACTTCACCAATCTCTTTTAATTCTTTTAGCTTAGACAAAGAAATAAACATTTTTAGTCCATCAAAGATTGTCCAGCTTAATGTAGCCGCCGCCGCCGTATTGTCCGACGCAGAACTTGTCTTGTCAACCAACTGCCCACTTGAATATTCTTGTTTAGTGTTACTTACTGTTTTTGTTTGAGAAGCAGAGACATTGAGACTTGGCAGAAATCCGGCGTTACCAACTGAATAATTGTTTTCGCTAATAGCCGCATCACTTTTAGCAATTCTAATATCGTAATTATTTTCAAGTGCCACACTAATCGCCTCTTTAAGCGAAAGTTTTTGCTGTGCGTCTAAGTAGGTACTTAAAACAGAGATTATTACTAAAGCCAATATTGCAAAATTCTTTCTATTCAACATTTGAAACGCTCTTTGTTTTTTCTGAGAAGTAAGTATAAACAGCCGGAATAACGAACAAGGTTAATACAGTTGAGAATGCTAGTCCGCCAATCACTGCAATGCCCATGGAGACACGGCTTTCCGCTCCGGCGCCAAGTGCAAGTGCAATTGGCAGTGTTCCAAGTATAGTTGCTAGACTTGTCATAAGAATAGGACGAAAACGCAGAACCGCTGCTTCGCGTACTGCATCCACAACTGATAATCCTTGAGCCTTCTTTTGATTAGCAAATTCCACAATTAAAATTCCATTCTTGGTAACTAGGCCAATCAACATTACCAAACCGATTTCGCTGAAGATGTTCATTGTTTGATCGAACAAGAAGAGGGAAATTACAGCGCCGGCAAACGCAAGTGGAACAGTGAACATGATGATGAACGGATCGCGGAAACTTTCAAATTGAGCGGCTAAAATTAAATACAAAAATGTTAACGCAAGTAAGAATGTAAAAAGAAGAGAAGAAGAGCTTTCCACAAAATCTTTTGATGTGCCGGTAAGTGCAGTAGAAAAAGACTCATCCAATACTTTGTCGGCAATTACATCCATTGCTTCAATTCCGTCCCCGATAGTTTTGCCGGGAGCTAAGCTTGCAGAAAATGTGGCTGCTACATATCTATTAAACCTATAAAGCTGCGGCGGAGTGCTTTGTGTTTTTACCGAGATAAAATTATCAAGCTGCAGCAATTCTCCTTTTCTAGATTTAACATACAATGTCTGAAGATCAATTGGTTTGCTTCTATATTCTTTTGTAAGCTGACCGATAATTTGGTACTGCTTTCCGTTCATAATAAAATAACCGTAGCGCTGACCGCTTAATGCAAGCTGCAAAGTCTGAGCAATATCTACAACGGCAACACCAAGTTCGCGAGCTTTCGATCTGTCTATTTCAAGAACAAGTTCCGGCTTGCTAAATTTTAAGTTAACATCCACTTGTGCAAATGTTTCATTCTTCCGGGCTTCATCTAAAAAATTTGGAATAACATCGCGAAGTTTTTCAATTGTGGGCGCTTGAACAACATATTGAATTGGAAGACCGCCGCCGCGTTGAGTGCCTATAGTTTGCGATTGAACAACAAACGTTCTACCATCGCTAAGCTTGTTAACTTGTTTTGATAAATCCTCGTAAATTTTCTGCTGAGAGCGGGTTCGCTTATCCGGTTCAACTAGCGATAGACGAATGAATCCGGTATTGTTTGCGCCGCCACCAAAACCCATTGCTACGCCCATCATAATTGATTCACTTTCGGGAGCTTTTTCTTCAAGCAAGCGATTTAATTTCTCCATAAAATTGTAAGTGAAATTGTATGTTGAACCTTCCGGTGTAGTTGTACTTAATCGGAGTTCATTTCTATCTTCTATCGGAGCCAACTCCGTTTGAATCAAAGGCATAATTAAAGCTATCAATAAGACTGAACCGAGCATAATAACAAAGCCAAGCCACCGCTTTTTAAGAAAAGAAACAAGCATAGACTCATATCCATTGATAAGATTAACAAAGAATGGCTCTGTAAGATTATAGAATTTGCTATGATGGGCTCTGCGTTTGATAATTCGTGTGCTTAGCATTGGCGTTAGTGTTAAAGCAACAAACGCAGATATCAAAACCGATCCGGCAATTACAATTCCAAACTCGCGGAAAAGTCTTCCGGTTAATCCTTGTAAGAATATTATAGGTAGAAACACAACTGCCAAAGAAACTGTTGTGGAAATAATCGCAAAGAAAATTTCGGAAGAACCTTTCATTCCCGCTTCAACAGGATCCATTCCATCTTCAATTTTCTTATAAATGTTTTCGAGAACTACAATCGCGTCATCAACAACCAATCCAATCGCAAGTACAATTCCAAGCAAAGTTAGAACGTTTATTGTGAAGTTGGAGAAGTACATTATAAAGAATGCGCCAATAAGAGAAATTGGAATAGCAAGAATTGGAATAATAGTAGTGCGCCAATCACGCAAGAACAAAAAGATGATTAGTATTACCAATGCAAATGCAATTAAAATTGTCTCTTCAACTTCTGCAATAGAATTGCGGATATATTTTGTTCCATCAAGGCGAATTTCTGTAACAATATCGGAAGGAATATCTTTCTTTAGTAATTCCAATCTTTTGTAGCATTCATCGGCAATTTCTATGTGATTAGAACCGGGCTGAGGCATTAACACAACACTTATCATTGGTACGCCGTCTATTTTCAGAACAGAGTATTCATTCTCCGGACCCAACTCTGCGTAACCAACATCGGAAAGACGAATTAACTGTCCGCGATCTTCTCTTATAATTAGATTGTTAAACTCATACACGCTTAACATTCTTCCTTTAGTGCGTATTGTTAACTCTGTGTTTTCTCCTTCAATTTTGCCGGAAGGAAGTTCTACGTTTTCACTAGTGAGTGCGGATCTGATTTCTTGCGGTGAAACTTTTAGTGAAGCCATTTTATAGGGGTCGAGCCACAGACGCATAGAAAATCTTTTCTCGCCGAAAATCCTTACTTCACTAACGCCGGGAATTGTTTGAAGTCTCTCTTTAAAAATATTTGAAGCAATGTCCGATACTTCCAGCAAATTTTTTGATTCGCTTTTAAGAGTGATGTACATAATCGGGTTGGCATCCGCGTCTGTCTTAGTTACTACCGGTGGATCGGAATCGGGAGGCAAGTTGGAAACGGATCTAGAAACACGGTCGCGCACATCATTTGCCGCATCTTCCAAATTTACATCTACATTAAACTCTACTGTAATTGAACTTCTTCCATCGCGGCTTACAGATGTAATTGAACGAATTCCCGCGATACCGTTAATACTTTCTTCAAGCGGTTCGGTAATTTGAGATTCGATAATATCTGCGTTTGCGCCTACATAGGAAACACTAACGGTAATAATTGGAGGATCGATGCTCGGGTATTCTCTTACACCAAGAAAGGTAAAACCAATAACGCCGAGAAGTACAATCACAATCGACATTACGATTGATAAAACCGGGCGGCGAATACTTAAAGATGATAAACTCATTTTCTTTTCTCTGTTGTTCTTTAGACTTCCGCTAAGAAAAATCTAAGTTGAAATAAAATTTATTTTTCGATTGACTGCACTTTAACTTTTGCGCGGGGACGAAGTTGCATAATTCCCGATGTAATTACACTGTCTCCCATACTAATCCCCTTTGTTATCTGAACATCACTTTCAGTACGAATTCCGCTTTCCACTTTAACCGCTGCTGCAATTCCATTTTTGTAAACAAAAACTCTTTCGCCGGAAATATCCAAAGCAAGCGCTTGGGATGGAATTACAATTGCATTTTTCACACTATTCAAATTCACTTCTACTCCAACGTACGAGCCGGGTATTAGCTCGCCCCGGTCGTTATTACAAATTGCGCGTACTTGCAGTGCGCGTGTCGAAGGATCAACCTTCGGTTCGAGAGCATACACTTTTGCGGAAAACACTTTTCCCGATGCGGTTTTAATCTGAACATAATTTCCGACAGAAATTTCATTAGCGAATCTTTGCGGAATTGAGAAATCTACTTTAATAGGATTTGCACTTTGTAAAGAAGCAATTTGTGTTGAAGGCGTTACATAGCTTCCTTCGCTTATATAACGCAAGCCGATTGTTCCGGCAAATGGAGCGCGAATTTCTGTTTTAGCTATTTGTGCTTTTATATTCTCAATATCGGCTATTGATGCATCCAGATCGTTGACTGCGGTCTCATAAGTTTCTTTGCTAATGCCGTTTTTGGAAAGAAGAATTCTTTGGCGATATTCTTTTTCGGAAGCGTTTTTCTTAACAATTTCTGCTTTTCGTAACTGCGCTTGAAGGTCTGCGTCGTTCACTTTTACCAAGAGATCGCCTTTGTTAACTTTTGCGCCTTCTTTAAATGCTATAGAGATAACTTTGCCGGAAGTTTCTGTTCGAAGCTGAACTTCTTCGTTACCCATAACAGAGCCGGAAACATTAAGGTTTGTTACAAAGTCTTCCGGTCCAATTATTTTAATTGTTACCGGTATTACACCACCTCTTGCCATTGGTGCAGAACCGTTTCCTTCTTCTTTAGATTTTAGTTTGGGAATGATGATAATTGCGAGTATCAAAAGCACTAATGCCGCAATCGAAAGTCTTTTAATAAGGGTCTTGTTCATATTGGAAAAGCCTAAGAATTATTGTCTATTATTGACAATAAAAATATGAATATGGTTTAGTTAAGACCAATTTTATTTGTTGAATTGCGCTTTTAACATTTTTAAGTTAGAACCACAATTAAAGCGGCTAATGAAGAACTTTCTTTTACTTATAGCGATTGCACTTGGTATCATTCTACCATACGGATACGAATACACTTTTCTTATCCGCTATTTCTTAATGGTCTTGCTGTTTTTTTCTTTTCTTGATGTAAGAACCAACAAAGAGGTGATTAAACAAAGCCATTTTGTAATTCTAGGAACAATCGTTTTAACTCCCCTAATCTTTTTTTATCTAATAAATTTTTTCTATCACTCGCTAGCACAAACTGTATTTGTAACTGCAATTGCACCCACAGCAATTGCGGCGCCGGTTATAATCAGTTTGAAGAAGGGAAAGGTTGAGTATGTAATGTTTTCTCTTCTTCTGAATAATATTGTCATTGCTCTGCTAATACCTTTTCTGCTTCCGTTTATTGCAAGCAGCGCAAAACCAATCAGCGTTAGCGATGTATTGTTTCCGGTTCTGATAACAATTTCGGTTCCTTTTATTCTTGCTCAACTAATAAGATTTGTTTTGCCAAAGGTTTGGAAGTTTCTGGTTGAGTGGAAAGATTCATCATTCTACATTTTAGTAGCTAACATTTACATTGCAGTATCAGATGCAACAACATATATCCGCGAAGAACTAACATCAAATCTTACAATCGTCTTTTTAATTGCCGCTGTTTCCGGGTTGCTTTGTTTATTCTACTTTGGGCTCGGCTGGCTAATCGGTGGAAAAAATTATCGCACAGAGGCAAGTCAATCGCTCGGACAGAAAAACAATGCATTCACAATTTGGATTGCGTTAACATTCATGTCTCCGCTTGCCGCTCTTGGTCCGGTTTTCTACGTTCTATTTCAGAACACTTACATTTCTTATACACTCTACCGCTTCAACAAAAAAACTTAATGATGAGTAAGTATCAAAACAACTATAGAATAGACTCAACAAGACTGAAAGATTGGGATTATTCAACTCCCTGGTGGTATTACGTAACAATTAATACAAAAAATCACAAAGAATATTTTGGTGTTATTAAAAACGAGCAAATGATTTCGAATGAATTGGGAAAGGTTGTTCAACATGAATGGGAAAAGGCAGAAACGCTTAGACCAAATGTTGAGCTGGATTTTTTTGTAATTATGCCCAATCATGTTCATGGAATAATTATTATTAACGAACCAGAACGTAGAGACGACCCGAAGGGTCGTCTGAATGGAACATTTAATAACTTATCTAAACATGAGACGATTCACCGAATCGTCTCTACCTCATTACAGCCGAATTCATTGGGATCAATCATAGGACAATTCAAGTCTGTTTGCACAAAAAGGATTCGATCTTTAGGTTATTCAGATTTCGCATGGCAATCCCGGTTTTACGACCGTATAATCCGTAACGAAAAAGAACTTTTTAATATTAGAAAGTATATCGAGCAAAATCCGCTTAAATGGGAGTTTGAGAAAAACCAGCCGGAAAATATTTTTCTGTAGAGGCTTGCCGCGCTCGGTCCGGTTTTCTACGTATTATTTCAAAACACCTACATTTCTTACACTCTCTATCTATTTAACTCCCAACGGAACCAATCTCTCAATAGTCCGTCAGAATAAGACATCAAAACTTTTTTGTTTGAAGTTCAAATCCTATCAGTTAATTTAAAGACAACAAGTCCGCCCGGAACGCGGAAGAAAGGTGCACCAGAATGAAGAAAGTATTCAAAGTCATTCTATATACAGTTGGGGGAATCGCAGCATTAGTCGCAGTATTTTTGATCTACTTCAATCTATCATATCCAAAAGTAGATCCGCCATCCAACGAAAAAGTTGAGATCACACCGGCAAGATTAGCACGCGGAAAATATTTAGCTAATCACGTTACAGTATGTATGGACTGCCACTCCACGCGCGATTGGAATAAACTTTCCGGACCAATTATGCCCGGAACACTTGGTAAGGGTGGAGAAAAATTTGGGGAAGAGATTGGTTTTCCCGGAACACTATACGCCAAGAATATTACCCCGGCTTCCATTGGCGATTGGAGCGATGGTGAATTAATGAGAGCGGTTACATGCGGTGTAAACAAAAAGGGAAGCGCATTCTTTCCTTTGATGCCTTACCTCTCTTACAATCAATTAACAAAAGAAGATTTGTATTCGATTGTCTCATATATTCGTTCACTACCACCAATTAAAAATCAAGTACCGGAAGGTTCTTTAGATTTTCCTCTTAACTTGATTGTGAAAACAATGCCGCCGAAATCTTTTAACCCTTCTTCGGAGCCTGATAGAAACAACCCGGTTAAGCATGGAGAATATTTAGTAAAGATTTCTGGATGTTTTGACTGCCACACCGAATCTGTTAAGGGTGAATACAAAATGGAAAAGGCTTTTGGTGGTGGCGCAGAGTTTAAATTTCCAGCCGGCGTTGTCCGCTCTGCAAATATTACTCCGGAAGAAGTAAGCGGAATTGGAAAGTGGAGTAAAGAACAGTTTGTTTCCCGCTTCAAATCTATGGATCCAGACAGCGTACAAATTCCTTCGCTAGATATTCAGAGGGAATTTAACTCGCCAATGCCCTGGACAATGTATGCTGGTATGACGCGCGAAGACCTCGGTGCAGTTTTCGAATATTTAAGAACTGTTAAACCGATTAAACAAGCCGTAGTGAAGTTTACACCAAAACAATGATACGTTTGTCATTCTGAACGAAGTGAAGAATCTTTTTTTGCTGATCAGATACTTCGCTTCGCTCAGTATGACAATAAATTATTTAGTCACAGAAAGTATCCAATCCTTCATAATCTTGAGAGCATCTTCGCTGAATGTTGTTTCTATTGTTGAGTATTCACCTGGAGCCCCGGTTTGTGCCGGTTGAAACAGATGATTCAATCCCGGCAGTTCAATTGTTTTGAAATTTTTATTGCCGCCGGTTTTCAAAGCTTTTTCAATCTCCGTTAAGTTTTGTTTCGGATCAACTTGTAAATCTTTACCGCCATTTAATGCAAGCACCGGAACGGTTACTTGTTCCAGAGTTGGTCTTGGATCATACTTGATAAAGAATCTGAACCAAGGACTGAGAATTTGTTTTATATTTCTATCAAATGATTCTTTTGAATTTTCCGGTTTCTTCTTCTCTTCATCACTCATTTTGCTTACGTCATCATTGTACATAGCAAGAAGCTTATTGAACATTTGCAAACTGTCCGTGTCTTCGGCTACAATACCAAAGATGCGGATATTTTCATTCTTCGCTTTTTGAACATCTTCTTCCTTAGCGCCATTAGCGCGTACAATTAATTCTGTCTGCAGAACAATAACATCTTTTCCGGAAACGCCTGTACCGGCAAGTAGAACAATAAAGGAAACATCATTTGAATTAACTGCACACATAGGAGCAATAATTCCACCTTCGCTATGTCCGGCAACTCCAATTTTCTTTGCATCAACTTCTTTACGAGTTTTTAGATATTCAACCGCGGCTATGGCGTCTGTTGCAAAATCTACACTTGTTGCGGCAACAAAATTTCCTTTTGATTTAGCAATGCCTCTATCATCAAAACGAAGAACTGCAATTCCGTTACGGGTTAAGTAATCTGCAATTACTAAAAATGGTTTGTGTCCCATTAAGGATTCATCTCTGTCTTGCGGACCGGAACCAGTAACCAAAACTACGGCTGGATATTTTGCTTCACCTTTTGGAAAAGTAAGCGTACCGGCAAGCGTAATATTGGCTTCTTTGTTTTCGAAAGTAATTTCTTCTACGCTGTAAGGGAAAGGCTTCTTTGGCATTTGAGGACGTTTAACTTCTGTAAGCTTATCAATTTTCTTCAACGTTAGCGGCATATTCATTCCGCCTTGAACAAATTTTCCTCTAACAAGCGCACTGTCTTTGATAAACGCTCCGCTAAAAGAAGCTCCAATATTTTTTATCTCGAATTTCAGAGAATCATCCGTAACAGAAGTATAGGTTGCCGGTATGTTCGAGACTCCTTGATCGGGACTATCGAGATCGGCGTGATAAGTTTTGTCTTCCGTCTGATAAATCTTCAAAACCAACCGAAGTTCTACAGCGCCAATTTTCAGTTTTCCTTCCCAGAGGCTTAAGTATTGCTTTTCAACTTCTTGAGCAGCAAGATTGAAAACAAGAATGAACGAAAACACAAAAACGTAAATCATCTTTTTCATTTTTTCCTTCGTCATTATAATTTCAAAAATATTTCACAGAGAAACACAGAGATAAAGTTCTTAATGTTATTCTGTAACTCCTTTGTGCAATTCCGTCAGGTTAAGTTGTGGGCTAAAGCCCTTTTTTATTTTATTTGCAATAACCCCACGCTTAAGCGTGGGGTTATTCAACAACCAGATCTCGCTGGACTTTAGTCCAACACTTTTTTCTTTTAACCCTACTTCATTACTCCTTTGTGTCTCTCCGGGAAATGTTTTGTATACAGAGGAACACAGATCAACCTTCTTACTTTGAAGAATCAATCATAGGTACAGCGCCAAGAACATCTTCGATTGAAAGATTTTTAATTTCGCCAAGGTTGAGCGCTTTAATTCCTTCTTCGATCTTTACTTTATCGCCAACGACAACAACTATCATTTGTTCCGGAACAACATATTTCTTTGCGGCTGCTGTAACTTCACCGTTAGTAACTTTTAATACGCTCGATACATAATTATCAAAATAATTTTCCGGCAAATTGTACTGAACCATTTCATCTAGCTGTCCGGCAACTTCTGCAACCGTTTGAAAATTTCCCGGATAACTTAACGCTACAAGATTTTTTCCTCTGTTAAGTTCATTAGCCGGAATTGTTTCTCTTATTCCATTTAACTCTTTGAAAAACTCAACCAAGGCTTTATCAGTTACTTCTGTTTGAACAGAGGAGCTTGCTGTAAAACTTCCCGGAATTGGTCTGAATGCAAAGCGGGAAGAAGCGCCGTAAGTGTAGCCGTGAACTTCGCGCAAATTGTTATTTAAACGTGATGTGAATGAACCACCTAGAATCGTGTTCATCACAACCAAAGCATTATATTCCGGTGTTAACCGCTGTGCGCCTATTCTTCCGATTGAAA
This sequence comes from Ignavibacteriota bacterium, assembly GCA_043807765.1. GTDB lineage: Bacteria > Bacteroidota > Ignavibacteria > Ignavibacteriales > Melioribacteraceae > Stygiobacter. The sequence goes on along the minus strand of JAZDFQ010000069.1, from coordinate 154,646 downwards.
TAACCGATTGCGCCGCGCCCGGCTTATCAACTAAATAAACAACTCTGTTTGCTACTTGAGGTGCTTCTTTAATTCTTTCCTCTTTAACATTTCCCTTTGCCCATTTTCCAAAAGCTGCTTCTAATTTCTTTTTCAATTCATCTGCTTTTATATCTCCAACAGCAACAAAGTAAGCATTACCCGCAGCAAATTGTTTTTTGTAGAAGGTCTTTAAATCATCAACAGAAAAATTCTTGATAATATTTTCGCTTGTCATTCTTCCGTACGGATGATCGCCGCCAAATAGAATTTTGCCAAACGCTGCACCGGCAATTGCTGTCGGCTGATCGTGCATCTGCATAAGCGAAGTTAATCTGTCTTTCTTTTTTCTATCCAATTCTTTCTGGGGGAAATCGGGACGAAGAACAATGTCGCTCATAATTTTAAGTGCGTCATCAAATTTGCTTAACGGTGTATGGAGCGAAACTGATGAAGAATGCGCACCGGCTCCGGTACGAATGCTTGCGCCAAGAAAGTCTATTGCGTCAGCAATTTCCAAAGAGGTTTTGCCAGCAGCGCCTTCATCAAGCATATCAAAAGTTAAGTTTGCCAAACCAACTTTATCTGCCGGATCGTTTACGCTTCCAGCTTTTATAGTTAGATTTAATTGTACCAACGGCACTTGATGTTTTTCCATCAGCACAACTTTTATTCCGTTAGAAAGTGCAAACTTTTGAATTGCCGGAAGCTGCAAAGATTTTGGAGCGGGAAGCATCGGCGGTTTTGTTCTATCAACTGCTTGTGCAAATGTTTGTGCGAACAAAGAAACTACAAACACGAAAACGAAAGTAAGTTTTAATAATGTTTTCATATTACTTTGCCTCCGTCTTTGGTTGAATTGCTAAATCTGTTTTTCCTTTGGGAACAATGCTGAGAACAACACGCGCGTTATCCGGCAAATATTTTTGCGCCGCAAATTGAACGTCTTCTACACTTAATGATTTGTAACGCGCTAAATCTTCGTTTGCGTAATCGGGATTGCCTGCGTAGTAGTAATATGTATTTAGTAAATCAGCTTTGCCGCCAAATCCACCCGGTCTTTCAAGCTGATCTAAAAAGCCCGCTTCATATTGATTTACAACTCTTTGCACTTCTCTCTGTGTTGGTGCTTCAGTTTTAATCTTATTCAATTCTTGCTCGATAACATTTTTTAATTCAGTAAGCGTGTGCCCGCTTCTGGCTGTTGATACAATTTGAAATTGCGAAACCAATTTGCTCGAAGCTTGATACGCGAAAACATCTTGAGCTATCTGTAATTCGTAAACCAATTTTTGATATAAACGCGAATTTTTTCCGCCGCTTAAAACATTTGCAAGTACATCCATCTCGGCATCGCCTGGTGTAAAGCGCGCGGGAGTAATCCACGTCATGTATAATCTTGGAAGCTGAACTCTGTCTTCCAGCATAACTATTTTTTCTTCTGTTAGTTTTGCGGCAGCCGGATTTTGAGGAGGAACAGGCTTTCCGGCTGGAATTGCACCGAACCATTTTTCTACCAGCTTAATTGTTTCTTTCGGATCAATATCACCAGAGATAACGAGCGATGCATTATTCGGTACATAATATGTTCTGAAAAATTCTACCACATCTTCAAACGAAGCGGCTGAAAGATCTGCCATAGAACCAATTACCGGCCAATTATAAGGATGACCTTCCGGGAATAGATTTTTGACAATTGTTTCTTCGCTTAATCCGTATGGACGGTTTTCGTAACTCTGGCGTCTTTCGTTTTTAACTACATCGCGCTGTCCATCAACTTTTTCTTTTGTCATAGCATCAACAAGAAATCCAAGTCTGTCGCTATCAAGATAAAGAGCAAGCTCAAGCGCGTTCGTTGGAACATCTTCATAATAATTTGTTCTGTCTTCCGTTGTAGAGCCGTTGTTTTCGCCGCCGGCTGCCTCAAGAAGTTTATCAAAATCTCCTTCGGCAACATGACCGCTGCCTTCAAACATCAAATGCTCGAACAAGTGAGCAAACCCGGTTCTTCCAACTTTTTCGTAACCGGAACCAACATGAAACCAAGTGTTAACGCTTACCGTTGGTGTTGAGTGGTCTTCATGCAGAAGAACATTCAAACCATTGGGCAAAACGTAACGGGTGTAAGGAATTTTTAACGATTGCGCGGCTATTGCCGAGCACAATACCAAAAGCAGAAGAAGTTGTTTCTTCATGTTTCCCTCGTTTATTATTGAAATGAATGGCATAAATTAAACAAATATATGCTCTCGTTTTAAGTGAAATTTGACCTCTATTTTGACGTTTGAACTCTTCCAACGTTTACAAGAAATATTTTTCTACTCAGTTTTGGCTTTCCTATTTTAGACAAGTAAAAATCTAACAACCGGATAAATCCATATGAAAAATCTATCTAAGCTTTTGGCTATTGTTTTAATGATGACTTATGTAACGGTCTCTGCGCAGAAAGAATACTCTTTGCTTTCGCCGGATAAGAAACTTGAAGTGAAAATTTCTATTGGTGAGAAAATTGAATTCTCCGTTTTGAAGAACGGCAAAGCGCTTATTTCTCCTTCGCCTCTTTCAATGAATGTAAATGAGAATGTTGTTCTTGGCGGCAATGTAAAGGTGAAAAACACAAAAACAAATTCGGTTAACCAAATTCTCCAGCGAGAAGTAAGACAGAAGAGCAAAGAAGTCCGCGAGAATTACAACGAGCTTACAATTAACTTCAAAGAAAACTTTGCTATCTCGTTTCGTGCGTTTAACGAAGGAGTTGCTTACCGGTTTGAAACTTCACTTGATGACGACTTAAAAGTAAACAGCGAAACTTATTCGGTAAACTTTGCCGGAGATTATCTTTCATACTTTCCGGAAGAAGAAAGCTTTATGTCTCACAACGAAAGAGTTTTTAACCCAATTATGTTGAAGGGTATTAAAGAGAAACAATTTGCCAGCACTCCAACTATTATTGATACTAAAGAGGGAACGCTGATTGGAATTACAGAATCTGATCTGGAAGATTATCCGGGACTTTGGCTAAAGGGAACCGATCAAAATAGTTTAACAGGAATTTTTCCAGCCTATGTTCTTGAAGCAAAATTGAAACGTGACCGTGATGTTGAGCCAACGAAACGCGCAGACTACTTAGCTCTTACAAAAGGAACAAGAACTTTTCCATGGAGAATTTTCGCAATAACTGATAACGATGGCGATTTAATTACCAACGAAATGGTTTACCTTCTCTCAAAGCCAAATCAATTAAAAGATATTTCATGGATTAAGCCGGGCAAAGTTGCTTGGGATTGGTGGAATTTCAACAACATTTATAATGTAAATTTCCGCGCCGGCGTTAACACAGAAACTTACAAATACTTTATTGATTTCGCATCGAAGTATGGAATTGAATATATAATTCTTGATGAAGGCTGGTACAAACTTGGCGATCTGCTTTCTACGGAACCCGATATGAATGTTCAAGAAATTATTGATTACGGCAAACAAAAAAATGTTGGCGTTATACTTTGGGTTGTCTGGAAAACTTTGGATGATCAACTTCAGCCCGCGCTTGATCTATTTGAAAAGTGGGGAGCTAAAGGAATTAAAGTTGATTTCATGCAGCGCGATGATCAAGAAATTGTTAATTACTATTGGAAGGTTGCGCGCGAAGCAGCAAAGAGAAAACTTCTTGTTGATTTCCACGGTGCGTTTAAACCAAGTGGACTTTTCCGCGCGTATCCGAATGTAATTTCCAATGAAGGGGTTAAAGGTTTGGAAAATGACAAATGGGAAAACGCTGTAACTCCGGAACATTGCGTTACGCTTCCATTCACAAGAATGTTTGCCGGACCAATGGATTTTACCCCCGGCGCAATGGTTAATGTTACCAAGGCTTCATTCAAGCCAATGTTTACACAGCCGACAAGCATGGGCACAAGATGCCAGCAACTTGCAATGTATGTTGTGTACGAAAGTCCGCTGCAAATGCTGGCAGATAATCCAACCAACTATTATAGAGAACCCGTTTGCATGGAATTTCTTTCTAAGGTTCCGAGTGTTTGGGATAAAACAATTGTGCTCGATGCAAAGATTGCAGATTATGTTTTGCTCGCACGTCAATCCGGCAACGATTGGTACGTTGGCGCAATGACAGACGATAAAGCAAGAGATTTAACTGTTGATTTTTCTTTCTTAGATAACGGAACTTACACTGCAGATATTTGGCAAGATGGAATTAACGCAGATAGAAATGGAAATGATTTCAAAAAGATTTCTGTTGAAGTAACCAAAGAAACAAAATTAAAGATTCACCTTGCGCCTGGCGGTGGTTGGGCTGCAAGAGTTTACAAAAAATAATTGTTGGTGACCCATGAGAACAAATAATGCCATTTTAATACCGAGCGAAAGTATCTCTACCAAGATTTACTTAATCAGAGGTGAAAAAATTTTATTGGATCGTGATCTGGCGGAATTGTATGGCGTTGAAACAAAGCGATTAAAGGAAGCCGTTAAAAGAAATATTACTCGCTTTCCTAATGATTTTATGTTTGAGCTTACAAAAGAAGAGACCGCTTCTTTAAGGTCGCAAATTGCGACCTTAAAGAGGGGAGAACATTCTAAGTATTTGCCATCGGCATTTACAGAACAAGGCGTAGCAATGCTTTCTTCAGTATTAAAAAGCGAGCAGGCTGTACAAGTTAACATTGCAATCATGCGGGCATTTGTACAAATGCGAAAATTCTTTGAGAGTAATCAAGCCCTTGCGAAAAAACTAAGCGCACTCGAAGCAGAGACAAAAAAGAAATTTGCAAAACAGCAAAAACAAATTGCTTTGGTGTTTGAAGCTATTAAAGAATTAATGATTGAAAAAGAAAAACCCAAAAGAAGAATTGGATATTAGTCTATCGGTTTACAATTCAATTATTTTATAGAACAACAAAAGAAGAACACTATGAAAAAGATATTCTTATTAGCGCTCGTAGTTTTATTGCCGGTTTATATAATGGCACAGCAAAAAGACAAAGCGGTTTTTGTTGAACCACCAAAAGGTTTCTGGGATGAAATTCTAAAGTCCTTAAGTGATTTCAACAAGAAGGAAACTCCGGTTGCAAAAAGTTTTAAGGTAGATTTCACAAACATAGAAGCGCCCAAATCTCTGGACGAATTTACCAAAGCTTGGCACAATCCTCCGGTTTCTCAAGGCAACACAAATACTTGCTGGTGTTTTTCTACAACATCATTTATGGAATCGGAAGTCTTTAGAACAACCGGAAAGCAAGTTAGAATTTCCGAAATCTTTACAGTGTACAATGAATACATAGAACGTGTAATAAGATTTATCCGAGAGAGGGGAAACTCCGCTATTGCCGAAGGCTCCGAAGCAAATGCTGTTACCCGCGAATGGAAAAAGTATGGCTGCATGCCGCTTAGCGCTTACTCGGGATTAAAACCAAATCAGCCGTTTCATGATCATCAAAAAATGTATGGCGAAATAAAATCTTATCTTGATCACGTAAAAGCAACAAATGCCTGGGATGAAGAAGCTGCTATCATTACAGTAAAATCAATTATGAATTTTTATCTCGGCACACTGCCGGAAAAATTTGCTGTTGAGGGAAAAGAATACACACCGCTTACTTATTTAAATGAATATCTAAAACTAAATCCAAATGATTACGTTGATGTTCTCTCTTACATGCAAAAACCTTTTGGCGAACAAGTTGAGTATGAAGTTCCGGATAACTGGTGGCACAGCAAAGATTATTACAATGTTCCGCTCGATACTTTTATGAAAATTTTGAAAGGTGCGGTTCGCAAGGGATTTACAGTAAGTATTGGCGGGGACACTTCCGAGCCGGGAAAAGACACCGATAAAAAACTTTATATGATTCCAACTTTTGATATTCCTTCAGATTATATTGATGATTACGCGCGTCAATTCCGATTCAGCAATGGAACTACAACCGACGATCATGGAATTCACATCGTTGGTTATAAAGAAGCAAAGGGAAAAGATATTTTCTTGATCAAAGATTCCGGTTCCAGTGCGCACAATAAAGATCCGAAGGGATATTATTATTTTACCGAAGATTATGTTAAGCTAAAGATGATGGGCTTTATGGTTCACAAAGATGCAGTTAAAGGATTTATTGATATAAAATGACATTTATGTCATTCTGAGCGCCCGTCTTGCCGGGCAATGGCAAGGCGGGCAGCGAAGAATCTCTTTTAGGAAACACGGTCTCTTTGCTACACCCGTGATGACATTATTTTTGGAGGAACAACGTGGCGAAGCAATCTCAAAAACTAAAAGCCAAAATAATAGTTAAGAAGAAAAAGGTTCGCATTCCTTTGCCGAAGAAAGCTCCAAAGGTGATAGAATCCGAAAAGATTTATAAGCGAACCAAAGCGAGAAAGATAGAAGCAGAGTGATTTGCCGTAGAGACGCATCGAATGTGCAATGTTGTCAGGTCAAGAACTTTGGGCTTGGGACTAAAGTCCAAGAGGAGATGGCAACTTATAACCCCACGCTTAAGCGTGGGGTTAATGCAAGAAAAATATAAAAGGGCTTTAGCCCACGACTTAACATGACAACACCGCCTCGAATGCGTCTCTATTTTTGTAATATCAATTAGCCTTCTTAATTACCTTCAATAAATTGCCATGTATTGTAAAATATTTTTTACCTTCGCTCGTCTTAATATGTATAAAGGACAAGTTAATTGACAGATATACAAGCCATAACACATATTTTCGAAAGAGATAAAGGAAAACTCCTTAACTATATAAGGAACAATGTTTCTTCCGGGGTTGAGGCAGAAGACGTTCTGCAAGATGTTTTCTATTCTTTGATAGATGGCTTTCCTCAGATTAACGCGCTGGAAAAAGTTACTTCGTGGCTTTATACTGTTACTAGAAACAGAATAACAGACTTACACCGAAAGAAAAAACCTTCTGTCTTCAGCGATCTTGAAACAGCCGCAAATGAAGAAGATGAATCATTCAGTCTTTTGGAGTTTATTCCTTCAAACCGGACCTTGCCCGATGATGAAGTAATTAAAGAAGCATTCTGGGAAGAAGTTGAACTGGCTTTAGATGAACTTCCCGAAAACCAAAGAGAAGTTTTTGTTCTAAATGAATTTGAAGGTTACAGTTTTAGAGAAATTTCCGAAATGCTTGATGTATCCGTAAACACGTTGCTTTCCAGAAAGCGTTATGCGGTCAAATATTTGAGAACACGTTTACAAAATTTATATAAGGAGTTGCCAAATGATAACTAGACATTTAACAACAAAAAAGGTCTTCGTCGGAATACTAATTTTTATTGCGGCAATTGGAGTTTTTGGAACTGCGTTTATGCTGCTTTGGAATTGGCTTATGCCGACAATATTCGGATTGCCGTTAATTAATTTCTATCAAGCTATTGGTCTGCTTGTGCTTTCTAAATTACTTTTTTCCGGATTTGGACACCACAAAAAACCTTCCTCCAAAATTAGACCGGAGTGGCGCGAGCATTTTGAAAAGATGCACTCGCAAAGATGCGGGAACGAAACAGAGCAATAGTCATTCTAAGGAGCGAAGCGAGGAAGAATCTCAAAAGCTGTTTGTCATGCCGGACTCGATCCGGCATCTATTTAAAATGAATTCCGCTAAAAGTCCCGCCGTTCGGCATGCTGAAAAACGACACTGCCGGAATGAAAACGCAGTTAGCCTTTCAACGCAAAACCTTTTTTCGATTCTTCAATAAACATTCCAACAAGCTCTTCGCTTTTTCTTCCGTTCGGCAATTCTACTCCCGTATGAACATCTACGCCGGCCGGGTTAATTTCAAGAATAGCTTGCCTAACATTTTTGTGATTTAATCCGCCCGCTATAATTACCGGTTTGGGAGAAAGTTCTACCAACTTCTTACTTATACTCCAATCGTGCGTTTTGCCGGTTGCACCCTCGGCTCCGGTTAGCGGATCGAAAGTATCTGTAATAAACGCATCGACCCAAGGAGAAAATGTTTCTACCATCTTAACAAGTTTATCGTAGTTATCGCTTGCAACAACAAGACTCTTAATAATTTCAATATCGGTACGAAGAGTTTTAGTCTTCACCAGCTCATCAAAAGAAATATCCCCGTGAAGCTGAATAATCTTAACATTCAACTTATCGCAGAAAGAAATTATTTCATCGGCTTTATTTAAATAAGTAATAAGCACGGATTGATGCGGTAGCGTGATTGTTTTAATTACTTCAACAGCCTCCTCTTCAGTTAAATCTTCTTTGTTAACCGGAAGCCGCAGCGGGAACCCGAGATAATCTACACCAAGCTCCATAAGAAGTTTTGCTTCCTCTTTATCAATTACTCCGGCAATCTGGATTAGGTTTTTCATAATTTCTCATTTGTTTAACCAAAGATAATCAAAACACTTAGTCGTCTCCATTTGAAAGATTTAATTAGGTTAATAAGAATACTTCCTGTATGTTTGGATAGGCAGTAACTTTAGAAGTAGATGTAGACGTAGACGCAAATCGTTTTACCCCACAGAAGTTCTTAAAGCCTGTCGTAAACAATCATAATTATATTAACATTTACAAAGGAGCTTCTGTTATGGCAGAGCGCAAACAAGGAACCGTAAAATGGTTCAACAGTACTAAAGGTTTTGGTTTCATTTCTCAAGAAGGCGGAGAAGATGTATTCGTACATTTTCAGTCTATTCAATCTGACGGTTACAAAACTTTAAACGAAAATGACAAAGTTGAATTTACAGTTACTCAAGGTCCAAAAGGCCTTCAAGCAGCTGAAGTAAAAGTTATTCGCTAAGAATAAGTTTGCTTTGCAGCAAAAAACCCCCGTAACGCGGGGGTCTTTTGTTTTAAAAACGATCTAGATAAGAATTCCCTCTTTCAATCCAATCTTTATTAAATCTATTTTCTTCGGATCTGCTGTTCCTAAGTGATGCCGTGTGTCGGCAAGTTGAATATGTTTTGCCGGCGGATTCAACGGATTATCTTCACCGAAAAATTCTTTTCTCTTCGCTTCAATAATTCTTAATCCGGTTGAATCGCACGCAACGGGATCGGTTCCTACTATCAATCCGTTATACTTCCAAATGTACTCATCGCTGTAGCCGTGCGGACCAACACTATGGAACAGAGGAGTTAACATTACAAGCACGTTCAATCTTGTTTTTCCTTTTACGTGAGGGAAATTCCAAACTTTTGCCAAGTCCGCGCAAGAATCCGGATGCAGCGAAGAAGGCACTTCGGCAAACATGATATAATTTTTGATTAAACTTCCTACACCGGACCAATAGTGTGTTCTCATCGGGCGGGAATTAATTAATGCAGTTGACCTTTTAAACACCGGATCTTTCAAAATACCGTAATCGTTAATTGAAATGTCTTTTTCTTTAATACCAATAGCTAGAGCGCGATTTTTGAATGCTTGTTCAAGCTCAACAGGTGTTCTTAAGTTTCTCCACACGTTGGTTTTTATTCCAAGCACATCTTCCGGCTTTAGAATTTTCTTCCATGCTGCGGCGGAATCTTTTGCATTGAACAGAATCTTAACGGCTTCATCGAGCATTTGTTCTAAAACTTCCGGAACTACTTTTCCTTTCCCGTCCAAAACCTTTTCGTTACGTATCAGTATTACTTTGCTCTTCTCATTTTGTTTGGCAAAAAAATCAATTGGATAATTCGCAAACATAGCGCCAGCGGCGGCTAATGATCCGGCTTTCAAGAAGTCTCTTCTTGTAAGGTTCCTTTCCTTCATTTTCACCTCACCATTTATTTTATTGATGTTAAATCGTTAATGTGTGTCGTATAATTAATGAATCAAAAATATATCAGTGCAAATCTGTTAAATCTGTGTCATCTGCGGGCTATTTATTATCAAAAAATTAATTATGCGACATCTACCTAATAGATTTATTAGTGCGGGAGATTAGAGCCGTTACTTCGCTCTTTGATCTTCCGCCAAAAACGCCTATGAAAAAATTCTTTACTACTTCCGAGCCGCTGTATTTCCCATCTTTCATTTTTTCAACCGGCTTGGGCTTTGCTGTTTTGTAATAAGCTTTATTAAACCTTTTTAAAGCCGCTTGTGCGTCTTGTTCATCCGGGTATTTTATAATCATCAGAATAAGTTTTTCTTTATCGCCATACTTTGCCAGAACTCCATGCGTATTCTGATTGATGTTTAGAATGTTTTCTCCGGAAAGATAAGTGTAGGTGTTAGCCCAAACGTAATGGCGGAAATATCTGATGCTCTGTGTATCCAAATTTTCTGTGGGAAGATATTTTAACACCTCAGGTAAAGAACCTTTTTCGGGAACTGATTCATCAATAAGTTTTGCGAGAGCTAAGCTTGCTTTCTTCGCTTCATCCGATGCGGGATTTTCAACAATAGAGACAACAAAGTTGTTCTTCCAGAATACAATTGCGCCGTGAGCTATTTGAGATTGAGTCCCAAAGTCGTTTCCAATTTTGCCAACTGAAAAGGAGAATGCACCAAATGCGTCTTGGGGCGTGTTCATGTAAAAGATATCAACAATGATTTCTTTGTCTTCTCCGGCTGAATAAATTCTGTTGAACACCTTAGTAAACCCGAAGCTTATGTAAAGCTCTGCCGCGCCGTCTATGTAGTCATAAAGATTTTGGTCGTTGAATAATCTGTCTTCACCAAGTTTTTCCCAGCCGTTAATAGAATCCGGGAGTGCTGTAGCGGGATTGTTAACAGTTTGCGCAAATGTTTGAACAAAGAAAAGAAGTGAAAATACTGTGAGGCGGTAAAATCCTTTCATTTAAGTCTAGGCTTTGGTTGAATGAATTCCGGTTACAACATAAGTCTACTTTTCTTGTTTATCAATGCAATAGAGCGGCGGCTGAATTTAAACTAGAAAGAACAAGTAGTAAAAGTTATTCGCTAAGAATAAGTTTTGCTTTGCAGCAAAAGACCCCCGCGCGCGGGGGCTTATAGTTTTAAAACAAAAGGGTGTATTAATTACCTAAATAATTTATATTTATCTAGCTTTTATTAGGGTATGCTAAATATATAAATGACCAATAAATTAATAGGTGTAGACTTATTTGCTGGGGCTGGTGGGTTAGCGTATGGCGCACGCAGTTCGAAAATTGATGTACGACTAGCTATTGAGCTAAACCAAAGCTCGGCAAATACATATAAATTTAATCACCCCAACACCAAGGTTGTGTGTAAGAATATTGTTGATGTAACGGAAATAAATATCAACAGAAACAAGTCTCGACTTATTGTCTTTGGGGGTCCTCCGTGCAAAGGATACTCTACATCAAACCAAAGAACGCGTAATCGAAAAAACCCACATAATTGGCTTTTCCTTGAGTTTATAAGAATACTAAAATTCTTTAAACCTTTACCCGAATGGATAGTTTTCGAAAATGTAAAGGGTTTTCTAACAACATCTGATAGCTATTTCTTTAACTTACTCTTGGTCAAGTTAAAAGAACTAGATTATCAAATAACCTACCAAACACTTAATGCTTCAGATTACGGTGTACCACAAAATCGTAATAGATTTTTTTTAGTTGGAAATCGTTTAGGTTTAGAATTCGTTTTTCCGCCGCCGCCATCTTCACCTAAAATCACTGTGAAAGAAGCCCTAGAGGATTTACCCTATTTAAGAAGCGGAGCATCTAAATCATTAATGAATTATAGAAAAAAAACAAGTTGTAAATACGCAATGCAACTTCGTGGGGAATTGGAAAAATGCAATAATAATCTCGTATCTCTAAATTCCAAATTAATTGTTGATAGATATAAGTATATCCCTCAAGGGGGAAATTGGACGAATATTCCTTCAGAATTAATGACTAATTATAAGGACTCTAGCCGATGTCATACCGGGATTTATTACAGACTAGAATCGAACAATCCCTCCGTAGTCATTGGTAATTTCAGAAAGAATATGTTAATACATCCAACACAACACAGAGGTTTATCTGTTAGAGAAGCCGCTAGGTTACAATCATTTCCTGATAACTATATTTTTCAAGGAACTTTAGGTGAACAACAACAACAGGTTGGTGATTCAGTTCCTCCTTTGCTTGCGGAAGCCATCTTCAAACAAATCGTAATGATCAACAAAAAGGCAAGAAATAATAGAGGGCTAAATGGATATTAAAATTCTCCACATTTCTGACATTCATTTGGGAATTAATGACCCAAACAATGAGCAACTTCGTATTTTAGATGGAATTGACGAAATTTTAAAAGAGACCGATCCTATTGACTTAATTGTTTTCAATGGCGACTTAACTTTTCAAGGTCTTCCTTCAGAGTTCCAAAATGGACAAGATTGGCTTACTCGTATTTTACAAATTAGTAAATGTAATCAACTTGTTGTTTGCCCCGGTAATCATGACGTCTCTAGAGATAAAGCAAACAAAGAAATACTTAGATTAGCCGCACCTTCACAAAATAGTTTTGATATTCAAAAAACTAAAATTTATAAAAACCATGAACACTTTAGCAATTTCTTAAGCTGGCACAAGCAATTTGCTGAACGCGATAGTAGAGTTTTAGATTTATGGGAAAACGATAATGTATTTATCGGAAAAAAAAACACCATTCTCAATAATTTTGCTACAAATTTAATTTGCATTAATACTGCCGCATTGTCTTGCGACAATGACGATGAAACTAATCTTTGTATAGATATTGGGGGATTAAATTCAGCACTACGTGGTCTTAATGCAACAGAGCATTTAATATTATGTATAGGTCACCATCCATTAAAAAACTGGCTTAGTGGTTGGAATAGTAAAGAAGTAAAGAAACTGTTAAACCAAGAAACTGGGCCACAACTATTTTTGCATGGCCATCTACATGAAACCAGTAATATTTCTACTAATTCTTCTACAGGGGGCGGCAGATTATGTACTTTGGCTACTGGAGCATGTTATCCCGGGGCCAAGTATTCCAAGTCTTTCTCTATATATGATTTATCGATTATGGAAAAAACTCTCATACCGAATGTTTACGAATTTTCTAGCACTACTGGTAAGTGGCATAAAAACTCGGCCGTCAGTCGGTCAATCACTGTTTCGTTTCCCGAAATGATTAAACAGCGAGCTACATTAGAAAAGAAATCTTTGCTAACAACCAAAACTCGTATATGGGACAATCCTTTTGATTATGTAGCCTCAAATTCAATCGATCCAAATATTATTCCTCAATTATTCGTTGACAAAAATAATTTTTTAAATCGTATTTCGAATATTGGGGACACAATTGTCGAGGGACAACGCGGAACAGGAAAAACAATGCTTTTGCGGTTTTTGTCGGTCGAAGTGCAATTATGTTTTAGCAGTAAAGATAAAGAATATAATCCCCCCCTTAACTTTTTTGCTCAAGAGCGAAAATACATTGGCATTTATTGTCGTTTATCAAACGCAGGATTCAATAGATCCGATTTAGATGTTGTGTTAAATAAGGCAAGGCGTGAAGCACTGTTTAATCACAGAATTACTCTTTTCCTAATTGCCAATACATTTCGTGCTCTGAAAATGTTGTTAGAGAAAAGCGAAATCGACCCTAATTACATTTCTATTATTAGATTATTGGGTCGAACATTGAAAAGTGAAGAATTTAATCAGATTCGCACTTGGTCTGAATTATGCTCGTTAGTTATTGAAATATGTAATGAAAAAATAGAAGAAACCGACCAGCACATTGCATCTATATTGCCTGCTCCTGGAAACAACATTATACCGTTTAATCCATGGTTAGCGATTGCGACTTCTTTTATGACCATCCTTGAAAAAATAAAAAATAGCTTTAACCTATCTGCACCATTTTTTATTCTGTTAGATGATTTTGATACTTTGGATGCCGAACAGCAAACTATGATTTTTAAGGTTGCTAGAGAGAGAAATCACTCCCTGCTTTGTTTTAAATATGGAATTATGTCTTTTGGACAAAAAACATTCTTGGCGGGCGAACAAACAACTTATAGAAATGGCGACGATTATGATTCCATAGAATTAAATTGGGGTGACAAAGGGTTGAATAGTTCAAAAGGGGCTCACGGTAATTATAAACTAACCGTACAAGAGATAGCTAAGCGACGCATTGAAATATCGAATTGGCCAAATAAATTTAAGTCGCTTGAATTTTTAAATAATTGGCACCATGGTACAGAAATTCGCGACGAAGTGAAAAGAGTTGCAAAAAAACATTTTGACTCTACACCCGAAAAAGAACGACCTCTGAGTTTTGAAAATTATTGGAACAAACAAGGTGGCGCTTTTTATTTTAGATACCTTAAAAGCAAGAAAATCGAACATCAATATGCTGGCCCCGAAACTATTATTGAACTATCCTCAGGTATATATAGACAATTCCTAGAAATTTGTAGCAGAATAGTAAGCGCCGCTCTTGATCGTGGTTGGGAACCGAACAACAAAAAAAGTATTGGGGTGGATATTCAAAATATGTCTATAAGAGAATACTCTAAGGAAATGTTGAAAAGTATCTCTGAAACTTCTGGAAATACAAGTTCATTTAGGATTGGCGATAACATCGAAATTACAAGCGCACATCTTCTAACCTTTACAAACAGTCTTCTCAAACTATTTTCACATAAACTTTATTATGATTCAACAAAGGATGCTGAAGTAATTGCCATATCAATAAAAGGGGATATTAGTAAAAGTTTATTTAGTAAGGCAATACTTGACATCGCTGTTCGTGAATCTATACTTCACAGACGTCTTATTGATTACACCTCCAAAACAGATGGTCTCGAAAGATTACCAACTTATTATATTAATAAACGTTTGGCTCCTAAAGAAAATCTTGGATTAAAAATGCAAGGCCGTTATGAACTACATATCGAAGACATTGAGTTGGCGGCGACCAATACAGACGACTTTCTCAAAAAAGTAAAAGGGAAAAAAAGTTATGGACATCTACACGATCCAAATCAAGGAGCTTTCGAATGGTAAGACGCATTTATCTTTTCGATGACCTCAAGAGACTTTCTCTTAATAACAAAACATTTTTTATTACACACGCTAGCTATGAAGAGCGCTCGTTGGCATGCAAATATTTATTTAATCCAAAGAATAAACTAGCGGGTTCATTAATTTTTTCTTCACACGAACATTATGATAATATTAACTATAGGAATAATTTCAATGAGTTATTTCAATTTTTTCGATTTATATCTGATTTAGAGCCGGTCTCAGTAGAAATACGAAAGGAAAAAGATTTTGATTTTTTATATAAACTGCAAAGCATAATGTCCTCTTTCGAAGAAAAAATGATAATCTTAATTGATATTTCAACTTTTCCAAGAGACAGGCTTTTGTGTTGCCTTGACTTATTACAAAAGAATGCCTCTATTATCGATAAATTGCAATTCCTTTATTCACAACCACTTAAATATGCAACAGAAACAGAAAATGGTTGGTTGTCAAAAGGTGTAAAAGATATTGTTCCTATCCGTGGTTTTAACGGAAACCAACACACCAACAAAAAGACTCTTCTTATATTGTTGCTAGGACATGAAGCGGAGCGCATTCACATTTTGGTCAAAGATACCGAACCCGACAAAATTGTAATACTAACCCAAGAAAATGAACCGTTAAATGATACACTGAGTGAACTTACTCAAGTAATAAATAAAGAAATGCTTAATGAGTACTCTAACAGGATCGACGAAATAAGAAATATACCTTATTATGACTTTCCCTCTATCGTTTCAGCAATTAATGATATTTATAAGGCCCATTGTTATGATTATAATTTTTTTCTTGGTATTAATGGTCCTAAGTTACAACTACTTGGAATATTTATGGCATGTGTAAATAATAGAAAAATCCAAATTAAATATGCATTTCCATCTATCTATAATTTGAAAAATTATTCAATAGGAATAGGGAAAAGTGTTTGTGGTCAAATTGATATTTCTGACTACTAGTGGTCAATCATAATTATGATTATAAAAAACAACAAGCTCCTTATTTTTCTCTGCCCTTCTTCGTTTCTGTTTTTTAGTTTGCGCATAACAAGTAAATATTGAATTAATTATTTGTTGTTGGGGAATGCAGTCCGCCTTCAATCTTCATTCGGGTCCTCCGTTGGTTAACTCAGATAAAAGGTAAATAATCATAGAAGAAGAGGCGGAAATAAGCGCCGCAGTTAATACCCTAAAAACTTAAGCTGCGGCCAAAACTACTTTCACTTACTATTCCAGAGAGACAAGGACTTGCCAAGATGAGTGAGAAAACAGTAAGCTTTGTAGAAAAAGTCTTTACTACGCTAAAACAAATCCCGAGTTCGCCCCACCATACTTAACAGTTGCAGAGCTTGAAACAGATGTTGAAGGAGTTAAACTGCTTACGGAATTTGAAAATCCTTTAGAGCAAGTATTAAGCGGCTTAAACGATACAATAATGCTTGCCGGCAGCGAAGCTTATTCCGCATCGTTAACTTATTACAACAGTGTTAAGCAAGCGGCAAAACAAAATGTGCCCAACGCAAAAGTAATTTATGAATATCTTCGCACGATCTTTCCCCAGAAAGGAAAGAAAGATAATAATGAGCTTGTGCAATAATGAAGGATTAGTTTCTTGCATTATTGTTTTATAGTAGAAAAACATTGCCTCTTCCATTTCTCGACTCCGCTCGAAATGACTAGCGAACATAATGCAAAAAAACTATACATGGACTAAAGTCCGATCTTGTTTGTTGATACTTGTTGCCCCGCGCTTAAGAGCCGTGTGAAAATTAACTTCACTACTCACAATTCTTCAGTTATGGGTTTGTTATTATTTAAGATTCTACCAGTTGTGTGAATTAGATTCGGAAAATTGGCAAAGGGAAGTTAAAATCAATTATTCAAAAATTAATCAGCGGAAATCATGATAAATCCGATCAATCCGCGTTCCATTTTGTGATTATATAATTGTTTTTGACTTCATAAAGCTTAATTCACACAACCGGTTTGTTAGTTAATCCGTAGAGTTTTTTTATATAACCCCATTGGTTAATTACTAGTTGTCTCGGTGACTAAATAGACTCGATAAATATTTCCATCGTTGTCTTTCCCAATTCCCGCGCCGGAGTCATCAATCTTATTTATAGAATAGAAAACTATTTCTATCATTTTGCTTTTTCCTATCATCAAGGTTGCATTACCAATTGGAATTACTTGTACGTTTTGGCTGTAGCCAAATAGCTCCGGAAAATTTTGCTTTACATGATTATAGTCTACTTTTTTCTCGGGACGAACAGTTTTTCTAGTTTCCGGTCCAACCTCTTTTGATAATAATTCTTCGCCGGACATCACTCTATAATTTGGTGGGTTATAGTAGTTGGGTGATTGCAAAAATTGGTTAAAAATAAAATTGCCCTCTATTGGTGTTCCATCCGGCAACTTATCTTCTATTCTACCACTATATTCATAAATATTGGGAATACTGACTTCGATTTTTTGTGGATCATCCAGATTGTAGAGTATAATGCGGTTATGATAAGATTTGCTGAAGCGCGTGCATGAGACAATCAACATAAAAGATAAAACAAAAGGCACTAAGTGTTTTCCGGTTATCTTTTTCATAAATCCACCCACATTAGTTTAAGAAAGAAGCTGTTTTTATTTATGCAATCACTTAGTACTTATAACTCACCGGCGATTGTTTGATCGGTTTTCTGTCTGGTCCGGCAATGTTTAGAATAACGGTTCCGCTAGTACCAACTTGTCGGCCAAGGTATTCTTTTATTTTGTTCAGATCGAACTTAATTGTGCGCGTTATGTAAGCTTCACACATATCGTTGTTAGCATTATGGGAAAGCACCAAAGACATTTGAGGCGGATTCGATTTCATAATTCCCGTATATGAGTAAAGCTCTATTAGATGATCTTTGCATCCGCCGCTGTAACTAACAGAAAGTATCAGCATATTGTTTTCAATAGAAACAGAATTAACCGAGAGCACATCTTTCTTCACAACCCAATCTGTATTAGCATCAATAAAAGAAACTTGTTTTGTCTCCGATGAAACATTATAGTTTATTTTTAATTCTACAACATATTGACCCGGTTTAATTGTCTCCGTACTTTTACGTGAAGGCAATACACTTTTCAAAATAATCTCGTAGCCGTCAAAAACAATAGATATAGGTGTTAACCCGGTATGAAGCACTGCTTCTTTTTCCACGTCCCCTTTTTTTAGTTTTAATTTTACTTCAGCATCTCCAGCCCAGAAACACATTACGTCTATCGGGCAGCGGCTATCCGCGCCAACACCGGAAAAGGTAACGAGTAATTCATTATTAAGAAAAACGGATTCCCCGACTTTGAGAGCAACCTCCTTTGTAGAATCCGGAGAAACATTAACCGGTAGAAGCTGTGAAATTAAAACTTCGTCTTGGCAACCGCTGTAAGTAATTAGTATAAGAAAGCTGAGTGAAAGAAGTATCAAGCGTTTCATATTGTCTTTCCATTTTCCAATCTAAATTTTGCAAATGTATAGGTGATAATAAAGAGAATTATTTTGGTGCTTCCGATCTTTTAATCCGATGCTAAAAGACAGAGACCTCCGGCAATGCTTTTTTCTTAAGAGAAATTTTATATTTTCCACCATCATCAAAAGAAAGGAAGTTAAAATGGAAGGTACACAAATACACATAAATTACTTGGCAGTATTGGTTGTAACAATTCTTGCATTTGTTTTTGGCGGCTTGTGGTACGGACCGCTATTTGGTAAAGCGTGGATGAAAGAAAGCGGGGTAAAAGAGGGGGACGGCAAAGATAAAATGGTAAGAACCTTCGGCTTATCCATTTTGTTGAATATTATCATTGCTCTAAATCTTTCGGCGTTTCTTGGTGCAAAAGCAGATTTACAATTTGGCTTGTTCGCGGGGTTAGCAGCGGGCATTGGCTGGGTTTCGGCTTCAATAGGGATTGTGTATTTATTCAGCCAAAAATCATTAAGACTATTCTTGATAGACGCCGGGTATCAAACGGTTATTTATGCCGTAATGGGCGCTATACTTGGTGCGTGGAAATGATGTGCGGTTATTCTGATGGCGCGAAGCGACAGAAGAATCTAAAAAAAACAATTGAAAAAGAGACAGTATGAAAAAAATTCTATTAGTGGTTCTGCTATTAGCAGAAATTGTTTTTACTCAGAACGATAGCAAATACCAATCATACATTGCACATATTGCGGCGGCAAACTCATCTTTGCGGTTGAACGAAACTGCGGATGCTAAACGCTGGCTTGAAAACGCACCCAAAGATTTACGCGGCTGGGAGTGGAATATACTTAACAGCCGAAGCGATATGAGCATAGGGAAAATTGATTGTAAGGATTTTTCTCCTACTAAATCTTACTTCAGCAATAGCGGCAAATATCTTATTACCGGAAGCGCGGAAGGAAAAATTTATATCTTCGATTCATCAACAATGCAAGAAGTGAAAAAGCTTGAAGGACACTCAAACTCGGTTTACGCCGCAAAGTTTTTCCCGGATGATAATCTTGTCGTTTCTTGCTCACGCGATACGACAATTAAGGTTTGGGATTTTACAACCGGAGAAGTTAAGTGGAGCGCCAAAGCGGGCGGACACGGTTTAGCGGATGTTGATATTAGTCCCGATGGTAAAACAATTCTTTATGCATCTTGGCAATTCCAAAAAGAAAAGGGTGTGGTAGGAATTGTTTCCTTGTGGGATTCGGAAACGGGTAAGCAACTCTGGAATACTGAATTTGGAAACAAACCTTTAGTAGTTGCGCGCTTCAGTCCGGATGGAAAATATTTTGGTGTAGGCGGATGGGGCTGGCGTGTTGCAGTTTGGAATTTAGCACAAAAAGATGGTCCAAAAGTTTTTCATTATGATGATGTTGCAAGCTATTCTGCCGTTGATGATTTCGCGTTCTCTCCCGATTCAAAACAAATTGCCGTTGCATCAAAAAGTTCTGTAATAAGATTGTTTGATATTAACACGGGAAAACTCGAACGGGAACTTCATGGGCACACACGTCCGGTTCTTGCGCTCGCTTACTCAAAAGATGGAAAGCATTTGTTTTCTTCCGGTTCTGATGCTTCAATTTTTATTTGGAGCCCATCAACCGGACAAATAACGAACAAAATGTTCGGGCACACGGATAAAGTTGTTTCAATTAGTCTTAACAAAGAAGGAAACAATTTAGTTACTTCTTCATCTGATAAAACGATTCGCGTGTGGAATGCAGAGTATGGAAATGAGTTTATGGATAAAGCTGGAAAAGCAGAAACAATTTTTGCTTTCGATTTAAGCGGCGATGATGAACTGCTTGCTACATCCGGTCCGAACAACACAATAAGTATTTGGAATTTCAAATCGGGAAAGCTGCTAAAGAATTTTCCCGGTCTGGACGGCTTTATGAATTTTCTAAAGTTTCATCCAAACAACAAACTTATTGCCGGCGGAAACTGGGAAAAGACTGTAAAAATTTGGAATGTTGAAACCGGAGAAGTTTACAAAACTTTTGAAATGGGAGGCGGCAATTCGAGTTTGGATTTTTCGCCGAACGGAAAACAACTTATTGCTTACTCAACAGAAAAAGCAATTTTTGTTTGGGATGTTGAATCGGGAAGCTTGATTAAGAAAATTCAACTTGATGCGCGTCCATACTTTGTAAAGTTTAGCAACAAGGGGGATTTCTTTGCAAGCGCGGAAAATAACGGTGCGCTGAAAATCTGGAATGCGAAAACTTTTGAGCTGGTAAAGAAAATTGAGGCGCACACGGGACAAATTCTTTGCTTAGCATTTTCACCCGATGATAAAGTTCTTGCGGCTTCATTATATAACGCTAAGATTAAACTTTTCAAAACTTCAAACTATTCGTTAATAAAAGAACTATCCGGACACGCACAGTATCCATACTCAATAAATTTTTCTAAGGATGGAAAAAGATTTGTTTCCGGCTCAGCAGATAATACAGTTAGAATTTGGGATACAAAAACTTGGGAAACATCAATAGTCCTTTCCGATTTTACTAACGTAGTTTACAACACAATCTTCTCAAACGATGGGACACGCTTGGTTGTTAACTCAACCGGTAAAGAAATAATTGTTTATGATACTGTTACTTATTCAGAAAGGAAGAAGTAACGGCCATGAAATTAATAGTCACGTCGAGTCCCGATATACATCGAGATAGACTCCGTTGAGTCGAGACGTGACACACTTAAAACATCTATCATTTCTCGACTTCGCTCGAAATGACGATTGAACAGAGTCTATAAGGTTTTAATCAGTACAACTCCGTGCGATGGAATTAGTGTTACAAATTTATCTTTGAACTCGCCAAGATTTTTTTGCCGCCACAAATCTCGCAGTTTTAGTTTTCCGGAAAGATTCGCTTCCGAAAAATTTAACTGATACTTTTCCGTTTCATCACCAAGATTAAAAATGCCAATCGCCTTACTTCCATCTTCCAACTCTTTCATCCAAACTTGAACATCACCTTGTTTAATTATTGGAGTGGCTTGCTTGCCGAGCGGATCTTGATCCAACGCAATCACTTCATCATTAGTAAGTAAGTTTAATGTAAAATCATCAAGACGTGTTAGATCGCAGCCAATGAGCAATGGTGAAGAAAGCAAACACCACAAACTAATGTGTGTGTATTGTTCATCCGGCGTTAAACGTGTTGGATGCAAACGCGGTCCCCAGCCAACCCAGCCAACAACAAGCATATCGGGATCGTTCCAGTTACTTGGTTTTGCAAATTTTGCATTTTCTACTTGAGAGAAACCAAGATCGCTCATACTTTTCCACGTATCGGTAATGTCGCCCGTTGTGCGCCACGCATCGCCGCCAACAGTTTCTCCCCATTCCCAAACATTTCCCATTCCATATTGGCATAAACTGTAAACAATATCGCGATGAACTTTGTTTAGCGCCTCACGCATAACAAAATAGGGCTTCATCAATTCTTCGCGCGAATCATTTTTTGCGATTTCGCCGTAAGAACACCAATCGTATTTCAAATAATCAACTCCCCAAAAACCATAAAGCTGTGCGTCTTTTAGTTCGTGTTGATAGCTTGCAGTGTAACCGCCGCAAGTAAGCGGACCGGGTGAACTGTAAATTCCAAACTTCAATCCGAGCGAATGAAGAGTATCGCCAAGCGCTTTCATGTTTGGAAATTTGTTGTTAACCAAAATAGTTCCGGAGGCATCACGCTTAGGATCGGGCAGACTTCCTTCTATTTCCCAACCATCGTCAATATTAATGTAATTCCAGCCATGATTAACCAAGCCTTTCTGTATATATGTTTTTGCCGAAGCAATTACTTTTTGTTGATCTACAGCCAAGCCCCAGCAGTTCCAGCTGTTCCATCCCATTGGCGGAGTTAAAGCAATTTCATTTCCAATTTTTATTTTGAGTTCACCGGTTGCTGTTCCAAGTTTATTTTTTACTGTGAGCGCAACTATGTATTCTCCTCGCTCAGAAACCTTTCCGGTAATTATTCCGGTTGATTTATCTATTGCTAAACCTAGTGGAAGATTTTTTGCTTCGTAAATAAGCGGAGCTTTTCCGGTAGCGGCAACCTTAAACAAAAATGGATTATTTGGTCTCGCGCCGAAAATTTTTGCCCCGTTTATTCTCGGTTTATCCGAAGGTTTTGGAGTTAAGATATAATTGGTTTCTTCGCTGTAAGAAACTTTCTCTTTGCTGTTATCAAGCTCAAATGTATAAGTAAGTTTTGTTGATTGATCTTGATTTTTAACCGAGACCGTAAAATCGGAAACATCTTTCGGCCCAAGAATCAATTTGTTTTTCTTTGTGAAGTAAGATTTTTGAGTAAGCTTATTAACTGCGCTAATTGTAAATGTTCCTTTCAAAATCAGCGAGGCGGAGTTGTTGGTTAATCTAAATTTTTTTGATTGAGTGTTGTTCTTGTTAACAAATGGTATGTCTTTGAAGTTTATAAATAAATATTCCAGCGCTTGAGACATGCTCACATAAGCACCGGTGTACATTCCGCCCGCCCCGCCTTGATCGTAAACACGTACGGCAATTACATTTTCTTTATCCCACAAAATTCTCGGATCGTTGACACTCAATGTATAGCGTCTATCCTTAGCCCAAGGTATTGGCTGCTCTTTTGTAAAAGAATCGTCAAAGGAATTAAACACAACGGCTTTTCTTCCGTTAACGCCAATTAATTGCCCATTTAAAAATGTTTGGTCGTAATCATCAATTCTCCCCAAAAATATTTTTAGAGAATCTTTAAGAAGAGATGTTTCTTTTAAAGATGATGGAATAACAAACCGAATTCTGTACCATGCGTAGCCATCCAGTTTATCATATTCTTGATAGTCCCAAACCCTTGTAATCTGAATAGGTTTCCAGTTCGAATCATCATGTAGTGGTTTTATAAAATTTAAGTCATCACCCGACTGAAATTTCCACCCATCGTAGAGCTTTAATACGCCTTCCGGCTGAGCATATAAACTAGCTGCTATTAAGAGAACAATAACAAACACAAAATACTTTTTCATGTTTAATCCGTGGATAATTGACGGAAGTAAAATTATTGTAATTACTGCTAAAGAGCGAATACTCAAAGTTTGTATAAAACCACTCGTCTTGTTTTTCCTTTGAGGTGTGGCATGAACCGGTGAATTGTCTTGTAATACATTTTAAAACGGAGTAGATTTCATCCGAATATATATAGATGGAGAACAAAATGAAAAAGCTATTCTCAGTTATTCTGCTAACTGTGATTGCGTTATTCATTACTAATATCAAGGCGCAAGACACAAATTCTACTCTTTTCACTTATACTTATTCCTCCGTAATTGAAGTAAACAAAGATTTTGAACACAAGATCGAGGTTAAACTTCCAACTACAATGATTCCTTTAGAATATATTCTTCTAAAAGGACCGGAAGGAATGAAGATTGATAAGGAAAAAGGAATTGTTACTTGGAAACCAACAACTGTTGGAACTTTCATCTCCGAGTTTGCAATTAATTTTCAAGGTAAGAAAGTTAGCTCTGCTTTAATCAAACTTCTCGTTGTAGATTATATGGGTACAATAAGCGGAAAGATAACAGATACAGACGGTAAACCGCTTGCTGCCGCATTGGTAACACTGCATAAAAAATATTCTGTACCGGAAAAAGATATTTATTTTGCGCCAATCTTGAGAACCGAATCAAACATAAACGGCGAGTATAGCCTTTCAAAAGTTGAAGAGGGTGTTTATGTTGTAAGCGCAGTACTCAAAACAGATAAAAGCAATCCAACAATAACTTATCCAGCAGTTTGGTACGATAACGTGCCGGATATTAAACTCGCAAAAGAAATAGCAATCAGCAAAACAACACCTAAGTTTGAAATCAACATCACTCTAAAGAAAACTGTAAAAGTGCCGGAACCGCCGATTGTAATTACCTATTCAAATTTCTTTACGATTTCTGTCGGGGAAACCTTTACTTATCAAGTAAATGAAAAATTGCGCGCGCCTGTTGTTCAGAATCCGAATTATTCCTTTGGAAAAGCTCCGGAAGGAATGACGATGGATGCCGCTACAGGAAAAGTTATATGGACTCCAACTAAAGCCGGTTTATTTTTTGCCGAAATAAATATTGCATCTGGAAACACAAAAGTGGCAGTGGAAATTCTGGAAATTAATGTGGTTGATTTTTACGGCAGCGTTGCCGGAGTAGTAAAAGATGAAGAGGGAAATCCTCTGGTTAATATTCTGATAACACTTTACAAAAGAATAACGGTCGCTCAAAAAGATGGATATAATGCGATCTTATCCGCGTTAACAAAGACAGACGGTACATACAGCATAGACAGGGTTGAAGCCGGTGAGTATTTCGTTTACGCAAGGCAAGCTCTTGAAAGATCCAACATTAAACCCACCTCACTTTATCAATCGGTTTGGTACATAGACGCGCCGACAATCGATAAAGCAACTGCTGTTAAGGTTGTTGATAAAAACAAAGTGATAGTTGATTTCAAGCTGAAGAAATATGTTGTTCCAACTACCGTAGCTGCTACTGTTGCCGGCAAAGTAACAGATGACCAATCTAAGCCATTAGCAAACGCTTATGTAATTGTAACAGCAGAAAAAAGAGGCGCGAGTGGTTCTATTCAGCCAAACAACTCAATGCAATATGAAAGTTTTCAAGCCTCATCTTATGGAGTATTTGGAGATGTAGCATTAAAAACACTTACCGATAAAGATGGAAATTATAAAGTCTCGTTGCCGGTTAACAACGTTTACATTTTCTCAAGTTTTGCCGAAGGCTACAATCTTCAGTATTACAAAGAAACCAGCAACGTGCTCGAAGCAAGAAAGATTGAACTAACAACAGATTTAACCGGAATAGATTTTAAACTAACACCTCTGTCTTTAGCAAAAGGCAGCATTGCAGGAAAAGTTCTAAATGCAAGCGGCGTTGCTGTTCCTTCAAAAGTTATCTTATTTGCCGTTATGATTAATTCGCTAGACAATGCAATCTCTACCAACAAATTTATTATAAGAAGCACAAATACAGATAACAATGGTGAGTTTATTTTTGAAAAAGTTGCAAATGGTTCATACTTCATTCAAGTAATTCCATTGAAAGATTATATGCCGGCATTTTATAACTCTAAAGAATGCGGAGTTAGAGAAAATAAATTGGCAGAACAGGTCGTTGTTAAAAATGAAGAGGCTTTAACCGGATTGGTAATTTGTGTAAAGGAAATAAAAGCCCGCGGAGTTGGAAAGATTTCCGGAAACATAAAAGAATCTAACGACATTCCGCTTGATGGTGTAATTGTCTATGCAGAATCTCAGAATGGCGAAGAGAGTTCTTTTGCTGTTAGCGAAACAGACGGCTCTTATGAAATAGCAGATTTAGGTGTAAATGTTTACAACATCACAGCTGATAAAGTCGGGTTCGCTTCTGCATCAACTACTAATGCGGTTATCGATTATGCCAAGAATACGTTTAATGCCTTTGTTGATTTAACAATGCCGAAGGACAATTCAACTACGGATGTTGAAGATCAATCTGAGATACCAACTGGTTTTTCGCTTAGTCAGAATTATCCCAATCCGTTTAACCCGGAAACGACGATTAGCTACAAGCTCCAAGCAGCAAGCCATGTAAGCCTAAGGGTATTTGATGTTTTAGGAAATGAAGTTGCAACATTAGTAAATGAATACCAACAAGCGGGTAAATACAATTCTCAATTCTCAATTCGTAATTCGCAATTAACCAGTGGTGTTTACTTCTACAAATTGCAAGCAGGCAGTTTTTATGAAATAAAGAAAATGATGCTGCTAAAGTAAAAAGGGAATGATGTTTTAAGAAAAGGTTGTCGCTCTAAAAAGGGAGACAACCTTTTTTATTAAGCGCTCTATTTTATCATGAGCATCTTCTTCACATAAGTAAACGAACCACTAGATAGTTTATAAAAATATACTCCAGAGGACAAGCTTCCTCTTCCGGAATTTAGGTTAAAGAAAACTTCATAGTACCCAGCCGTTTGAAATTGATTAACAAGAACAGCAACTTCATCTCCGATAGCATCAAAAACAGAAACTCTTACATGACCGGAATTTGGTAATCCATATCTAATTGTTGTTGCCGGATTAAACGGATTGGGATAATTCTGTGCAAGAACATATGTTGACGGAATTCCTAAATTTAGATCATCAATACCAACTCCGGTGGCTTGCCTTACTTCTACTACCTTAGGACTACCTAGAGCATTTGAAGAAGTAACGGTAATTTTTCCGACTTTTGCCGCACCGCTATTTGCTTGACAACTAAAATTTATAGTTCCGCTGTTTGTTCCGGAAGTGCCGCTAGTTATTGAAAGCCATGTTGCATTTGATGCTGCCGTCCAGGTCATCGTTCCACCGGTAGAGTTAGCAACATTAAACGCCCCGGTACCCGCTGTTGATGGAACATTAATAAAATCTGGTGTTACTGCAAGCGATGGAGTCACAGCAAAATTGGCAACAAGTGTTCTGTTCGCGTTCAAAGTAAAAGTATAATTCATATTTGTTGAAACAGCGGTTGCACCTTCGGTCCAGTTAACAAAGCTGTATCCAATTTTAGGTGCCGCAGAAACTGTTACCTGTGATCCGGCGAAAAATGTTCCTCCGCCACTCACTGTTCCGTAATTCACATTACTGCTGCTAACGGATACTGTATATTCAACTTTAGTTGAGGTCTCAACAAAAATTCCCCAACTATTAACGACTCTCAACATTTCACCTGTGCTGGCATCTGTTATTCTCAGTTTCCACCAGCCGTCTGCTTTTGTACCAGTAGCGTCCCAAAGATTTCCAGCTGGTTTAATCCAAGGACTAAATGGGGCTAATTGAGTATTTGTGTATCTCAATGTCGAATCCGCCCCTTGATTTAACATCGCAATTAAATCATTACTTGTATAGTTTGTATTTACAGCAGGTGTTACGTTAGTTGAAAATCCTCCGGGACCACTTAATGTTAATGTGAGTCCACCAACAGCGCCATGGTTAATAAGAACGAGAGCAACAAGATTATCAACTGATAAACTTGTACCGGGTACTAAAATAGAATCAACCACTGTTGTTCCCGGGTTAATCACGGTTTTCTTAGTACTTAATCTAAATTGACTTTGTTGATATCCTGTATATGGAAAAATCATTGGAGAGGTATGAGTGTTTTGAGTTTTGCCAGAAGCAATTTTAGCATTACCCCAAAAAATCAAAGGCTGATTTGATCTACCGCTTGAATTTGTACTTAACGAATTTGTAAACTGATCAAACCCAAATGTACAGCTTTGCGAAGCGCCGTCTGTATAGCTTCGAGAGCTATACATTGTAGATTTAATTTCTTCTTCTGTTCTTGCAACATTTTTCCAAATTCTAACTTCATCAATCCACCCTTTAAATCTATTGCTTAAATCAGCATCTCCAATTCCCGCGCGTCCTATGTATAAACTGTCGGGATTATTGCTTATAGCTGGTTTAGAGGCAGTCATGATTTCACTAACCTTTTTTCCATCTATATATAATTTTGAAATTCCATCAGTTGAATTATATGTTCCCGCCACATGATACCATTTATCATCCGCTATGGCATTCGCAAACTCAACGGTTCCGCCAGGTCCAATATCGAAGGCAAGGGTTGTTCCCATAAGTTTTAGATGATAGTCAATTCTGCCGCCCCCTTGAGTACTTCCTTTACTAATTAAGAACTGATTTGTTATAGCGGGAGGTGTTAAATCTCTTCTTATCCATGCCTCTACAGTTACAGCGGTTGTTGCGTTGAAATCATCATAATTAATCGTTGAACAATGAGAATTACCGTCCAGGTACAATGAGTTATTGTAATCTACATGATTTTGTGGATTCTTTGATAAGTCTATCATTCCTACATTTTGAAGAGTACCATTATTTTTAACTGTACCGCTTCTATCTTCTGCGAACCAATCTAATAGGTATGCCGCAGCTAATCCTCCATAAGTTCCGCTATTTCCAACATACTGCAGCGGGATATACATGTTCTCTTTTATTTGGTTCTCGGTTCGCGCCTCCTTCCATATTCTTACGTTATCGAGGTATCCATTCCAAAAGTATGCCTTAGTGGTTGCGTCTCTATCGCATCCTATATATAAAGGATCGGTATTAACAAACAAATTGCCCGCGGCCTTATTTACAGAAACATCCAGCTGACCATTTACATAAAGCTTGGTAGCAATTCCATCATAAGTTGCCGCAACATGTGTCCATTTGTTTATTGGAATAACAGTATTTCCATCTACCGAGGAAGTGTTGCCTTTAGGGTAAAAACGAAGCTTACCTGCTCCACAATTTAAGCCAAACCAATATGAGCTGTTCCAGTTTTTACCAACAATACAATTACAGCCATTATTTACTTTGGGATAAACCCACGCTTCGATTGTTATTGCTGTTGTGGGATTTAATTCCGGGCTGTCCGGAATATCAACATTGCTGGTAGTGCCGTTAAAACTACCGGCGTAATTGCCTCGGTACTGTGAATATGTGATAACGAAATTGAAAATAAAAAAAGAAAAGATTAAAAGTAGTAGAAGAGTTTTTTTCATGGCGTTCTCCAGGCGGTTATTAGTCTTACCAGATTCTATCTATTAATTAATATGAATCTCTAAAACAACAACAATCCGAAATGGAAAATCTATTCGGTAATTCTGAAAGATTGCCAATATAATTTATAAACGAGAGAAAGAGATTGGTCTTTGTATGTATCTCCTCTACAAAGACTTTTCAATATGGGGAAATAAACACAATAGAATTTGAGAAACAGTTGCCTAAGAAGCAACACATTTTTTCTCAATTTCTATGTGGCAGCCCCCGATTTTGCTATTTAAATTATTATTCGGCTCCAACTCTTATTTCTACATCACTTCGCAAGTTCATCGTAAGCTTTTTCCAGATTCATTTTACGCGCACCTTGCCAGCGCTCCTTAAGATGAGCAAAGCCGGGAACTTCTGCCGCTGACCCAGTTTCCTCTTTGCTTTTTCCTTTTTGAATGTCACCATCTACAAACTCAGCAAGCGCGCCAAGATATTTTTGCATTGCAGCTAAATCCTTAATGTTTCCGGTTAAAAGATCGTCTGTAATTGAATGACCGAAAATGAAAAGTGTGTCTTTTTCATAATGCTTAATAATCTTTCCAAGTGTTTCGTACCATGATTTTATTGAGCCCCCGCCGTTGGAATCTATAAAAGGAAATGTTTGATTGAAAACTAAATCGCCAACATGCGCAATGTTTGCTTCTTCAAAATGAATTACGGAATCGCCGCCGGTATGAGCCGCGCCAAAATATTTAGCAGTTACTTTTTCTTTTCCTACTTCCTCGCTCCATGTATCCTTAAAAGTTGCAGTAGCGTATGCTTGCGGTTTGGCGGGATCTTTCTTGTCGTTTTTTTCTTGCAGCATTATACAGTTTTCGTGCGCAACAATTTTGCCGGCGTAATCCTTTAAGAAAATATTTCCCGAAGTATGATCGCCATGATGATGAGTGTTGAATAGAATATCAATTTTGCGGGGAGTTTTTTGCTGTAGTACCGCAATTAAATTTTTTGCCGTCTCGGGATATTGAGAATCAATGACAACAACGCCCTCTTTGGTTGCGTAGCATCCAATAGTTCCGCCCCGCTCTGTAAAAATCCCGATGTTATTTCTCAGTTCCTTGAAGCTATATGTCTGTGTCTGAAAATTTGCGAATAGTTTATTCGAACCAAGGAATAGCCCGCCGCTTAAAAGAGCGCCGGTTTTCAAAAAATCTTTTCGTGTTAATTTCATATTAAATCCTTCTTGGTTTTTACTGTAGTTATTCTTTTTTATAATTTTATGTATAACAGATTTCGAAAGCAACAAGTTCTTTATTAATTGAAAGGGAAAAATGAAGAAGTTCGCTCTTGCAGTACTAATGGTTTTAGTTTTTGCGATGAACATTTCTGCTCAACCGGAAAATAAAACGTCAGAGAAAAAACAATTTATCTATGTTCTTCGCCTTGTTCCCAAATATCTGGATTTGAAAAACTGGAGTGATGCGGATAATAAAGCTGTGGGCAATCATTTCGCGCGGCTTCAAAAAATGCAAAAAGAAGGAACTCTCATTCTCGCGGGCAAAACCGATAACTGGGATGAAACAATGTTCGGAATTGTAGTTTATGAAGCCGATTCGATGGAAAAAGCCAAAGAGATTGCGGAAACCGATCCGGCTGTTGTAGCGGGAGTAATGACGGTAGAAACATTTCCTTATAAAGTTGCATTAATGCGAGGAGAAAAAACAGAATGAGGTTTTACAAGAATCCGAAATTTATCTTAACACTGCTTGTTGGTTTTTCGCTTTTCCTTTCCTCATGCAAAAGCGATGATCCTGTTGAACCGCAAATTATCCCCGCGCGGGGACAATTAGTTAGTTCTACAAATGGAGGATCGTTTACTATTCCATTGCTTCAAGCAATGGTTGGCGGTATTTCCGGCGGAGAACAGCTTAAAAATAAAATTACGTATGATGTTGATTACTATAAACTTGTTTACAGAACAATCGACTCAAAAGGAAATGTAGTTACTGTTTCCGGTGCGTTATTTCTACCCAAAGGAAAAGCGAATCTTTCTTTAATAAGTGTGCAACATGGAACGCAAACCAAACGGTCAAACGCTGGTTCTGTTAGTGCGCTAAGTGCTTCTGAAGGATTGATTGCCGCCGCACTTGGTTATTTTGCACTTGTGCCGGATTATATTGGTCTTGGAGAATCAACTCTAACGCACCCTTATCATGTGGCAAAATCATCAGCCAATCCGGTGATTGATATAATTCGTGCGGGAAAAGAATTTGCCGGAAAGAATAACATAACTCTGAACGGACAAATCTTTTTGGCCGGATATTCCGAGGGCGGCTATGTAACTATGGCGGCTCAAAGAGAAATTGAGCTTAATTACAAAAGCGAGTTTCCGCTTACTGCTGTTGCTCCAATGGCCGGCGCGTATGATTTGAACTTAACTGCAAAAAAAATATTGCAGAGCCAAACCTATAATCAACCGGCATACCTTGCTTACTTTATGGTTGCCTACAATGATGTTTACAGCTGGAATAATCTTAATACATTTTTTAATTCGCCTTACGCCGAAAAACTACCTTCTCTTTTTAGCGGAAATTATACAACCGATGAGATTAATGTTCAGCTAACAAACGATGTGGCAAAACTAATTAATCAAAACTTTGCGAGTAACTATTTAGCCGGAACGGAAACCACGCTTACCGCTGCTTTTACAAACAACAGTTTGCTCAACTGGAAACCAATTGCACCAATGCGTCTTTATCATGGCGATGCAGACGAGTATGTTCCTTATGAAAATTCTGTACAAGCCAAGAATTACTTTTTAACTCAAGGTGTGAATGTTGAATTGGTTACAATACCGGGAGGAAAACATGTTTCTTCCGCACTACCATCAATTGTAGCTTCAATAGAATGGTTTGGTACTCTGAAACTTGCTAAATACAGATTAGCCGCTAATTAACTTAAACGCCGATGGTAGAAGTAAAAAAGAAAAATATTTTAATAAGCACGGATAAAAGAAAACTGCAGATCAAAGTGATTCATAACTTTTTAGCAGAATCATACTGGTGTAGCGGAATTCCTCTTGATGTTGTGAAAGCCCAAATCAAGAATTCATTATGCGTAGGCCTATATATTGAAAGAGAGCAAGTTGGTTTTGCAAGAATTGTTACAGATTATACTTCACACGCATATCTCTGCGATGTTTTTGTTCTTGAGAGCCACCGCGGAAAGGGGCTATCAAAACTGTTAATGGAATTTGTTTTCAAACATCCTAAATTAAAAAAGATTCGCGCCTGGAGATTAGCAACAAGAGATGCTCATAGCTTATATGCTAAATATGGGTTTACTCCGGAAACAAATCCCGAACGATTGATGGTAAGAAAAACAAAAATCTGGTAAGAAATAGATTTCGAGTTTAGAAGGAATATTAAAATGAAAAAAAATCTTTTGCTGGCTTTATGTTTGCTTTACTCGCTTACGTTTGCGCAA
Organism: Ignavibacteriota bacterium; assembly: GCA_043807765.1. Lineage (GTDB taxonomy): Bacteria > Bacteroidota > Ignavibacteria > Ignavibacteriales > Melioribacteraceae > Stygiobacter. Next base: position 122,072 of record JAZDFQ010000069.1, on the reverse strand, counting down.
GAAAAAGTGAATGTTACATTAAATGTTATTTCTCCAACGCTAGACGACACTTCAAAAATTTATGTTGCGGGAAATGTTAAAGCGCTCGGAAGCTGGCAGCCTAACAAAATTTTGCTTGATAAAACCACTAAAGATATTTGGAGCATAACTGTAAGCGTAGATAAAGGATCGCGTCTAGAATATAAGTTTACAAAAGGAAGTTGGACTACCGAAGCCTTAGGCAGCGATTCTTCGGTTCCTCAAAATACAGTTGTAATTGCGAACAAGGATACAACAGTTCTTGCAACAATTTTTAATTGGCGCGATAATTTTAATTTCAAAGTAGCCGGTCAGGTAACGGGCAAAGTTTTTTATCACAAAGGATTTGTAATTGATGGTTTAAAGCCAAGGGATATTTTTGTTTGGCTTCCTCCAAACTATGACGAACAAAAAGAAAAACGATTTCCGGTTTTCTACATGCACGATGGGCAAAACTTAATCGATCCGCGCAATTCAAATACCTTTATAGACTGGCAAGTAGATGAAGTTGCTGATAGTTTAATCCGTACCGGCGAAGTTGAGCCGTTTATTATAGTTGGAATGAACAACACTGATGATAGAGGAACAGAATACAACAACACCAATTTGGGCAAACTTTACGAACAATTTGTTGTAGAAAAAGTAAAATCATTCATTGATGCAAACTATAGAACGCTAACCGACGCAAAGAATACTGCTGTCGGAGGTTCTTCTATGGGCGGGTTGATTTCGATGATGTTTGCTTGGGACTATCCAAATGTGTTTTCAAAGGCAGCATGTTTCTCCCCGGCTTTCAAATTCACAAACTATAATTATGTGAATGTAGTTGCAGAAGATAAATCCCCAAAGAAAGAAATAACACTATATATAGATAACGGTGGCGTAGGGCTTGAAACGATTCTTCAGCCCGGAGTAGATGAAATGATAAAAGTGTTAAAAGAAAAAGGTTATGAGGAGAATAAAGATTTCCAAGTTTTCGTAGATCAAAAAGCAGAACACAACGAAGCGGCTTGGGCAAAAAGAATTTGGCGCCCTATAAAATTCTTTTTTGGAAAAGACAGTAAATGAAAATTTTAGTTGGCTCTAAAAATCCGGTTAAGAATTCTTCCGTTGAAGAAGCATTCCAAAATTATTTTCGAAATGTTGAAACGATTGGAGTTGATGTTGCCTCCGGAGTTTCAAACCAGCCAATAGGTGACGAAACGTTTACCGGTGCAAAAAACCGGGCTCTTACTCTTAAGCAAATTAACTTAGAGCAAAAACTAAATGCCGATTTCTTTGTTGGTATTGAAGGGGGTATTATTAAATTATATGAAAAGTGGTTCGCATTCGGATGTATGTGTGTGGTTGATAAAGAAGGAAATATAGGCTTTGGTTCTTCTCCGCAATTTGAATTACCTCCAAAAGTTGTTGAAAAACTTTTGAGTGGAATTGAACTCGGTGAAGTGATGGATCAAATCCAAAACGAAGAAAATACCAAACAAAAACATGGTGCAATTGGTTATTTTACAAATGGAGTTATGAACAGAAAGGAACTTTATATAGAAGGATTGAAGGTTGCTATTGTTCCCTTCCTTCACAAAGAAATGTACTTTAAATAATCAATCTTAATCATGCTCTTGATCTATTCATTAAAGAGATTAAGATTATGATTACGATCAAGAAAAAAGGAATTGATATGACACTTCAATTTTATCAAGTAGACGCATTAGCTTGAAAATTATTCATATTTTAATGCATACAATATATAGTACTAAATGACACAAGCAAAAATTATACTTTCAGAACTCCAGAATCTTATTCAAAAAAACAGCATTGACATTGCTAATTTTTTCCCAACAGAACAAGACTTTAGCTATGAGCCGATTAAACATTACATTAAAGCTATTTCGGAATTTCAGACTAAGCCTGAGACAGCCTCTCATGAACTTTTTCGTGCAGTCATTAAGGATACTCTAAAAATAGAAGCATTCAATGAGGTTAAAATTGGGAACGGCTTTGTTGATTTTGCTATAAAAGAGAATGTTGGAAACCCGCTTCTTATAGAATTAAAACCTCTATTTAAGTTCGTTAAGTCCAAGGGAGTTTTGAAAGCGGAGAATCTTGATTTTGCAGACCACAAAAACCAAGTACTTAAATACCTTAAAACAAACGAATATGTTATTCTTACAAACTTGAAAGAAGCCTTTCTTTTTAGCAGAAATGCAATAATTGACTTTGAACCATTTGCCACTCTTGGTTTTGTAGAATTGCTGCAAAATTTTATCCGATTCCAGAATCTTTGGGATACATTAAGAAGAATCGAAGATCAGAACATTAAAGTTGATCTAGATAAGTCTTTCTTCGAAGATCTAAAAAACTGGTATAATGAATTTAAGACAATACGATTTATTGAAAACGATAAATTCACCGACGAAGAACTAATCGTATTGCTTCTAAATAAAATCATTTTTATTAAAACGCTAGATGATTTTGGACTGATACAATTTAATCAGATTGTAGATGAATACTTAAATAAGAAAGAGAAATGGGGCGCAAAGGGTAGCGAAAAGATATTAACAAGATTTTTTACTGAATTGGAAGAATATTTTGACGATTTCTATGATACAGAACTCTTCAAGGAAAAATTCTGGAATTATGTTGTAAAGGACAAAAGTAATACCGACAATTTCTTGAACACTTTTGAACGCGCGTTGGGCCTTGATAATTGGAACCGCACTTTTGGGCGCGGAATGCTTCATTATCAGTATAGATGGATAGATGAAGATATCTTCGGGAAAGCATATGAGACCTTTATTGCTGAAAACAAAAAAGACTCCGGCATTTTCTATACCCCAAAAGATATTACCCAATACATGGCAAAAAAACTTGTAGATCAGTTATTTATGCCTATTGTTAATGAAATCGTAATAGCGTTAGATAAAGACAATACGGACCTTGAAACAGCTGATCGGCAGATGGGAGAACTTTATAACATTAGAGTAATTGACACAGCTGCTGGTAGCGGAAGTTTTCTCATTAAAATATTACGAGAGATATATAGTTGCTATCAGATGATTGAAAACCAGACAAGCTGGGTCGGGAAATTAACCGGAACCGATTTATTTGATCAACCGAAAAATTATCAAGACGCTATGGCCTTTAGACAAAAGCATTTCTTAAGTTCAACAGGTACAGCGCAACTTCAGCTAATTTCTAAAATAGTGTTGAGGCATATTTACGCCGCGGACATTGATGAGCGCGCACTAGAAACAGCTAAAACAAATATTTGGAAAGAGGCAATAAAACTTAATCCAAGAATATATAACTACAAAAACCTCAATGGAGACAACAACCACATACTTCCTAATCTTGGATTAAATTTTATTTGCGGTGATACAATTGCGGATATTTCAATTGTGCACCAGCTTAAAATTCTTAGTGAGGAATTTAGCAATGAAATTAAGAGACTGCACGAAATTAGAACTGGTTATCTGAATAATCCATTTTATCCCGACCTCATTGACAAAGCTTTAGAAATCAAACAAAAAATATTCGAGAGACTGAAAATTGAATTACCGCTAATTGAAAATCCAATATTTGTCTGTATGGATTTCTTCTTTTGTTACTTCGATGAAGAAGGGAAAATTCTAGAAGCGGAGAAAAGAGGATTTCATGGTGCCATTGGCAACCCGCCTTGGGAAGCTATTAAACCTATTGAAAAAGAATTTGCCGGTAAAGGTAAGGGTGAAATTGATATTCTTAAATTTAAAAAATGGTTTGAAGACAAGCTCAAAGACGATGATAAATTTCGTAACGATTGGCAAAAATATACCGAGTTTTATGAGAATTATAAATCTCATATCGGTTCCAGATATATCCATCAGGGTGTAGGCGACCTGAACTATTACAAATTATTTTTAGAAAAAGACATTGAACTTCTTAGAACTGGCGGAGCCATTAATCTTCTAATCCCATCGGGAATTCAAACAGACAAAGGCTGTTCGGAATTACGCGATCTTCTTATTAACCAAAATCAATTACATGAACTTGTTTCTTTCGAAAACCGGGGTTACACGCGCACTATTAACGGGGAAGATAAAACCATACGCCTTTTCCCGGAAGTTGACGGCCGGTTTAAATTCACCATAGTTAATGCTTCTAAGCAACCCGCTCACCCCTTCAATACTTTTGATGCAAAGTTTTACATGCACGATCCGGATGAATTACATAACCGGATTCCGATCAATTATAATATTGAAATGGTTAGAAAGTTTTCGCCGGAAAATCTCTCCATCATGGAGTTTAGAACAGATCGAGATTATGAACTATGTAAAAAAATTCGTGCCGAGCATTCTTTGTTTGGGGAACTTGATTACCGGCTATACACAGAATTCCACATGACTAACGACAGCAATCTTTTTCACCGAAAAGAAAATGTTGAGAAGAAAAAAGATGAGAATAAGGTTTTTCCCCTTTACGAAGGGAAAATGATTCATCAGTATAATTCCGCTTTTGATGAACCAAAGTATTTTGTTTACGAAAAAGAAGCCAGAGAACAATTGCTGCAAACAGAATTGCGCAGTATTAAAAGACAATATGATTTGGATGAAAAAGAAATTAAAAAAATAAAAATTGACTTAGAATATCAGAATTACCGGCTTGCATATAGAGCAATTGGAAGATCTACCGATGAAAGAACTTTGCTCGTTTCAATAATTCCACCTAACTGTTTTATTGGCCACTCAATGAATTATTTGCGAAACTATAGCTACGATTTATCAAAAGGAAAATTAAAACAAAAGCAGGCTTCTTATAAAGATGTAATCGTAATACAGAGTTTATTGAACTCATTGACACTAAACTATTACGTCCGCAATAAAATATCTGCAAACCTTACAATGAATTTTATTTATGAACTTCCGTTCCCCGAGTTAACTAAGAAACAAAAGGACTATTTAACTACTGCCGGGTTAAACCTATTGGCCAACTTCAACGAGAAGAAAGTGTTTACTAGACTTTTCGCAGATTGTGATTTTACGCCCAAGACTGAAATTAATTCGGTAAAGGTTAGAGCGGAATTAGAGCTATTTATAGCAAAAGAAATTTACGGATTAACAAACGAGGAATGGCTTCACTTAACTTCTACTTTCTCATATGGCGGGGATACGGAAACGCGAAAAGAACTTACCGAAATAATTAACACATCTTTAGAGATAATAAATATGAAGTAATCTTAATCTTGCACTTGATCTTAATCTTGATATAATTATGAAAGAAGATTAAGATTACGATCAAGATCAAGAAAGAAAAGGAGAAATGATGAATTTACAATTTTATCAAGTAGACGCATTCACTTCAAAATTATTTGGCGGCAATCCGGCGGCGGTTGTACCGTTAGAAAAATGGCTTGACGACGAAACACTGCAAAACATTGCAATGGAAAATAATTTATCCGAAACAGCGTACTTTGTAAAAGAAGGAACACACTACCACATTCGCTGGAAGACTCCTGTTGCAGAAGTTAGTTTATGCGGGCACGCAACGCTTGCTTCTGCCTACGTGGTTTTTAATTTTATTGAGAAAGAAACAACGCAAATAAAGTTTACCTCAATGAGCGGTGAATTGATTGTTGACAGAGAGGGGGAAACGTTGTCGCTTAATTTCCCTTCTAACATGCCAAATAAAATCGAAGTGACGGAGACTATTAAATCAGCGTTTACAAAGGAACCACTGGAAGTTTTAGAAGGCGGTAATTACATACTTGCTGTTTATGATGATGAAGAATTTGTGCGTACAGCAAATCCAAATTTTGAGCTTGTTAAACAAATTCATCCGCATGGTGTAATAATTTCTGCTAAAGGAAAAGGTGTGGACTTTGTCTCAAGAATGTTCGCTCCAAACGAAGGAATTAATGAAGATCCGGTTACCGGCTCAGCCCATACAGTTCTAGTTCCATACTGGGCAGAAAAGCTAGGTAAGAAAAATTTTCGCGCACTCCAAGTCTCTAAACGAGTTGGGGAGTTAACGTGTGAATATCTCGGCTCTAGAGTCAAAATATCCGGTAAAGCCGTGCTTTATGCCACCGGGAATATATTTTTGAGTTTATAATTAGGTTTTTTCTCTGCATATTAGTCCCAATTGTTTCGGCGCTTTTGTAATTTTTGAGAGGAAAAAGCCGAAGATTTCTCCAGAGACCGAGTCTATATGAATATTTTTCGTGGTGTGTTACTGCTATTATTGGCAAGCGTTATCCTTTCGTGCGATGCACCGCGCCTTAACCCTTTTGATCCTTCCGGCGAAGATTACAAGTTTGCCGATTTTTCCGGTGAGGTCTATACCTTCGAACAACCAAGGGCGCCAATTGCTAATGTTACGGTTACGTGGAAAAATCAAAATATTACCGCTTTAACTGATTCTGTTGGCAAGTTCTTTGTTGAAGACGTTCCAAGAGTTAACGGGTGGGTTTATTTTGAAAAAGCCGGCTATTCTAAGGATTCATCGTTTATTGATTGGAAGAATCAAAATACAAAACAAGTAGGAACGGTTCTACTATCCTATACTTTTGGTAATATTGATGGATATGTGTACAACAGCGATCAGCCAGGTCAGCCGATTTCAAGTGTTAGAGTTTTCTGGAAGGACCAAAGTGTTTCCGTAGAAGCTGATGCAAGCGGGTATTATAAAATTGAAAACGTTCCGATTAGAGGGGGCTGGATATATTTTTACAAGGTAGGTTACAAAACTGATTCTTTATTGGTTGAATGGACCGGATTAAAAAACAAACGTGTTGATACAAGAAATTTACAATACAACATTGGTGACTTGGATGGTTTTGTTAAAACTTCTGATTCTCCAAGTCAGGCTTTAGGAAAAGTATATGTTCGTTGGAATAAACTTTCCACAATTTCCGAAACTGATGATCAAGGCTATTTCAAATTTGCAAGCATTCCAATTGAAGACGGAACCCTCTATTTTGAAAAAGATGGCTTCAAAGTAGATTCTCAGATTGTTCAGTGGAGAGATGTTAAAAACAAGAGGATTGAATCGTTTATTCTTCAATACTCGAATGGCGATTTAGATGGCTTTGTACAAACGGAAGACTTGCCCCACCAACCTATCCAAAGAGTTTTTGTTCTTTGGAAAGGATTGACAACTATTGTAGAAACTGATGACCAAGGTTATTTCAAATTTGCAAACATCCCGATTAAAAACGGGGTTCTCTATTTTAAAAAAGATGGTTTTAAATATGATTCTCTTACTGTTACGTGGAATTCTGGTAAGGCTAAACGGATTAATCCATTTTATCTTGGATACACACATGGAGATTTAGAGGGTAACATTAGAACGGTAGATTCGCGTCAGCCAGTACTAAAAGCTTTGGTTCGTTGGGGTGCAACTATTACTGAGACAGATGCCGCAGGCTACTTTAAATTTTCCAGCACTCCAATACAGAGCGGAAGACTTTACGTTGAAAAAATTGGATTTAAGAAGGATTCGCTTGATGTAGCTTGGACAAGCGGCAAAACCAAACAAGTTGAAAAGTTAATTGAATATAACAGCGGTTCATTTTCCGGTTTTGTTAAAACAGAAAAAACTCCTAGAACTGGAATTGGTAATGTGAAAGTCTTTTGGAAGAATCAAGGGATTCTTCAAGAAACGAAATCTGATGGTTCTTATAGCATTACAGGAGTGCCAACAAATGATGGATATGTTTATTTTGAAAAGAGCGGCTACTCGCCCGATTCATTGCATATTCATTGGGGAACAAAGAACGTAATTATTAATGAAGAAGTATATCTTAATGCTATTCCACAAATAGATAGCCTTGCTATTTATTCAAGCGTGCAAAATAAATTTGCTGACGAAGCAAAAACGCGCATGACTGTGCAAGTGAAGATTTCCGATACTGAAAATGATGTAGATAGTGTTTTTGTCCAGAACAAACAGCTGAATGTTTTTGTGCTTTTGGATTATAATCAGTCAACTAAATATTATCAGCGGGAGTTATCGGTCGCGGACTTAAAGGTTTCTTCTATAGATGAAGCGATAGGAAGAAATTTTGAAATTATAGTCAAAGATCGTTTCGGTAAGAAATTTAATCTTGGTTCCTCAACGCTCAAAAGAGTAATTAGACAAGAAATACTTACTTATTCACCAAAAGATGGCGCGGTAGCAAATTCAAACCCAGCATTATCTTGGCAAAAGCTTATACCGGGATTTAATTTCAAATATTATATCCAGATTTGGACAGACGATCTGCCGCCGACACTAGTTTGGCAGAGTGCACAGTTTTCGAAAGAAGAAATTATGCTGACGCCGACAGTTAATTTACCTAAGGGTTCATATTTCTGGATTATTTGGTGCGTGGATGATTTCCAGAACCTAGGTTCATCAAAACCAAATACTTTTAAAGTACAGTAGAGATGCAATAGGAAAGCATGAATACATTTTTGATTGAAAATATTAACCACATTAAGAATTTGTCTAAGAGCGAATTTGAATCGCTATATGAATTTTCAGAGATTCTAAACACTGCAACACGTCAAGATAGTTTGATTGAAGATACAATTGATATAGTGATACAAGTAATTAATGCAGAGAGAGGATTATTTGTTCGCTATTTTGACTCAACCGATTCTTTCTCAATTATTACGGCGCGAAAAATATCCAACGAAAGCATTACCGATCTTCATCAATTTTCTTCCGGCATTTTGCAGAAAGTTATTAAAGAAAAGAAACCGTTACTCTATCACGATGTTATGAGTGACCCCAATCTTTCTCAATTTGAAAGCGTTCAGATTCATAGAATAAAATCTGTAATCGGTGTTCCAATTATTCGAGACGAAAAAGTTTGGGGAATAATAATTGCCGATAGCCAGCTAGATAGGCGTGAGTTCACCGAAGAAAATTTATTGTTTCTAAGTTTCTTTTCAAATCTTGTTTCTCTAGCGCTGGATCGGATCATAAAATTAGAAGAGCTTGAAAAAGAGAACCAAATTCTTCTCAACCGACTTCAATCAATGGAAAATATTCCGGAGATGGTTGGCATTAGTCAGACTATGAGAAATCTTAGTCAGCTTATTCATCGCGTTGCACAAACAGAAGCGACTGTTTTAATAAGCGGAGAAAGCGGAACCGGAAAGGAAGTTGCAGCAAAAGCAATTCATCAATTGAGCAAAAGGAAAGATAATCCCTTCTTAGCTCAATTCTGCGGATCAATTCCGGATAATCTTCTTGAGAGTGAATTGTTTGGTTATAAAAAAGGGGCTTTCACCGGCGCGAACACTGATAAGCAAGGACTTCTTGAAGCAGCTGACGGCGGAACATTTTTTCTTGATGAAATAGCTGATATTTCTCAAGCGCTTCAAGCAAAATTATTACGAGTTTTGGAAAACCGAGAGATAATACGTCTTGGCGATGTGAAAGTAAAAAAAATAGATGTTCGAATTCTTGCCGCAACAAATAAAGATTTACAGCAGCTGGTAAAAGAGGGACAATTCAGAGAAGATCTGTTTTACCGGCTCAATGTTTTTCCAATCAAAATGCCTCCTCTGCGTGAACGCCGCGAAGATATTTCAATTCTCACTCATTATTTTATCAAGAGAATTGCGCAGAAGGAAGTTTCTATTGATCCAATCGCAATAAAGAAGATGGAAAGTTATTTTTGGCCGGGCAACGTAAGGCAGTTGATGAACATAATTCAGCGCGCTATAATTTTGTGTAATGCAGATAAGATATTACCAGATGATATTGTTCTGGAAGATGAAAAGAGTTTAGAAAATTTTAACGGTACGCTCGGAGAATTTGAAGTACTTCTTCTTAAAAAAAGATTGGAACAGTTTAACGGGAATAGAACCCTTACTGCGAAATCGTTAGATGTCTCTGTTCGCTGGATTCAATTAAAGCTCAAGGAGTTGGGCATACAATGATGACCGGTCTGAGCTCCGAGATACTATTTGAAAAATTTCAGATCATCGATGTACTTAAAAAAGATGAGCACGCTGCCGTTTTTCTTGCCAATCACATTTACCTCAGTAAGAAAATAATTTTAAAAGTACTCAACACGCAAAAAATTTCAGATCAAGCACTTGTTGAACGCTTTAAGCGGGAAGCAAAAATTTTAGCTCAGCTCGATAGCCCGCATATTATTAAGGTTCTCGATTTCGGTATGTTCAAAGAGTATTTTTATATTTCTTTTGAATACATCGAGGGTGTATCGCTTCGTAAACTCTTAAAACAGCAGCAAATTAGTTTAGAACAAAAAAATCATTTAATGGTTCAGCTGTTAAAGGGATTATACTATGCTCACCAATGCCAAATAATTCATCGCGATATAAAACCGGAAAATATTTTTGTTGATAACAGCCTCAACTTAAAAATCGGAGATTTTGGATTAGCCCTTTCAGCAGAAGACAACTTTGTTACTAATCCCTATTCCATAGTAGGAACACCGAGTTACATGAGTCCGGAACAAGTTCGCGGCGCCAAATTAAATGCTCAAAGCGATTTGTTCTCTGCCGGAATTGTGATATACGAAATTTTCACCGGTAAGAATCCGTTTTTAAAAGAGAATGTAAACTTAACCCTCAATGAAATTATGGCTTTTGATGAGAGCGTAATTTCCAAGGGGCTGCCTGATCAAGAACAAAAAATACAAGACGTTGTTTATCACCTAATTAGAAAGAATCCTAAAGACAGATACACAACCGCACTAGAAGCGCTGAACGATCTTGGTATTTCTATAGAACAGCCAACTATAGTAATTAAAGCAGAAGAGCCGTCTCAACAAAAAAATAAAATAAAAGTAATTGCCGCAATAGTTACTGTTGTAGTAATTCTATCCGCGTGGGGAATCATTTCTTTTATGGATAAAACGGATCAACCCGCCAACACAAATACTGCTTTACAAAATCCGACTCAACAAGAAAACGAGCCTTTAAATCAAAACGATTCCTCCATTCAAAACAAAGAACAAGTTGATACCAACACTCTTAATAAACCATTAATTGATAAACTCGCTGATTCAAATCAAACACAAAATAATGTTGAACAGAATAATAACACTCAACCGAATAAACCAATAAGGTTTGGTTCTTTTGATATAAGGTGTAACGTTGGAACAAAGGTTATTATTGATGGAGAAGAGATTATAACAACTCCGATTGATAAGCCGATTAGGCTGGAAGAGGGAACGCATAGCTTAAGGTTGCTGCATCCGGAATATCCACCTTATACTACACAGATTGAAATAAAACCTAGCGAAATACTGCCGTTTCGTTTCAACATGGATTCTATGGTTGGCTATATTAGTTGCGATACTCGCCCATCTGGAAAAGTATTCATTAATAACAATCTTATCGGCTATTCTCCAACTAGATTAGTAAAAGTTCAGCCTGGTGGCATTAATGTTAGATTAACAAAAGAAGGCTTTAAGGATATTGATACATCCTTTTATGTTAAGGCCGGAGACACAATTAGACTTCATTTACCTTTTAAAAAATGATGGTATAATAATTGACCGCTCAATATAAAAAGTGTTTAGAAAATGAAAATTAGACTATTGCTTATACTTTGTATATGGGGAGTTACGCATGTTATTCAAGGTCAGCCTACATGGCAGGTTGCGATTCATAAAATGCCCTATCCGGTTTGGGGCGGGCAGGTAGTCTATGATATAGCGGCGCAGGGAAACAAAGTTTACATATTCGGAGGTTATTCCGACTCACTACAGCAAACGGTAGACTGGATTCAAGAATACAACGTTGAGAAAGATAGTTGGAAAATTGTAGGACACATGCTTCAGCCGCGTCAGCAGTTTGTTGCGGATACTTGGGGGGGAAGTTCTGTTTATTTTGGGGGCGCGCTTGAAACATCGCAAAACAAAACCGCGCTTGAATCTTGGGATTTTGCAGAAGGAATTACACCCGATTCTTTTGATTCAAACATAGACTTTGGAAGATCTTTTTCTACCGGGCATGTAGTTGGGGATGTTTTATATATAATTGGTGGTTCACCTAATCCGGCACAGGGAAAGATATCCTACATCACTTCGTATGATTTGATAACAAAAAAGGTCTCAATCAAATATGATTATACTTCAGAAGATAAACCGCGTCAGAGAACAACTTTTATAGTTGATGAAAACATCTATGTGTTTGGAGGTGCTATTAATGGTGTTATTGATAAAATTCAAAAATTTAATATTCCAACTCAGAAGTTGGGTGATTTACCGGATAAATTATTACAACCGCGTGCAGGCGGCTCTGCTGTTTATAATCCCGCTGCAAAGAGAGGCTTTGTTATTGGCGGATATAACGAAACTAATCCGGCATTAAATACAGTAGAAGAAATATTTGTTAACCCCGACGGATCATTAAGAATTAATAGCTTTACTCCGCTAAACTATGCAAGAACTAATTTAATGGCGGTGAATTACAAGGGTAGTGTTGTTGCTGTGTTCGGTGGAAAGGACGTAAAAGGAAAAGTCGTTCCATACGTAGAATTTCTTTTTGGTGTAACAGACGTAAAAAATAATTCATTACCAGCTGATTTTAAGTTAAATCAGAATTATCCTAATCCATTTAATCCGAGCACGACTATTTCGTTCCATCTTCCAAAAGCAACACATGTCAGTTTAAAAATATTTGATGTTCTAGGTAAAGAGATTTCCACATTAGTTAATGAATATAAACAACCGGGAGTTTATCAGACTTCGTTCTCAATCAACAATAGTGAGGTGAACACCAATTTGCCCTCCGGAATATATTTTGCTCAGTTGCGAGCCGAAAACACTGTTCAGACAATAAAAATGATATTACTCAAGTGATGAAATATAAAATTCTTATCGTTCTATTACTTGCAGCGTCATATTCATTTGCGCAAGAATCTACTTATGCAAGAATTAAAAAGCTATTCGATGATTTTGAGTATGAAAAGGTTTTACAAGTTTCTAACGATATTGCAATCCAAGCTGACATTAGCGATTCTCTTAAAGTTGATGTTTATCTGATGAGAGCCGTTTCCTTCTTTTATTTTCAAAACGAAGATCAAACAAAAAAATCTTTTGTAAGTATACTAGTGCTGAAGAACTCGTTCATGCTTGATCACGATTTGTATAATCCTCGTTTTTATGACTTGTTCGATCAAGTTAAGAGAGAATTTGCTAGGCCGCCGGATAATGAAATTGCAAAGCAAGATTCTTTAGCAAAGATCCCACAATTTTTTTATGATCGGCAAAAATTATTTAAGCAAGCCGCGGTTAAAAATATTTTAGTACCGGGATGGGGACATCTGACCGTTAATCAATCTATTAAAGGATGGATTCTTACAACACTCTCTACAGCAAATATTGGTTTAATGACTTACTATGCACTTGAAACAAATAAAAAAGAGGATGCATATTTAAAAGAAACCAACAAATCGCTTATCTCTCAAAAATATTCCGCTTATAATTCATCATATAAAAGTAGAAATCTTTTTATAGCCTCATATTTAGTAATTTGGCTTTACTCCCAGCTCGATTTGCATTTTTTTAGCAACTCGCTTCCCGAAACCGAATTGCTTAATACCACTCCTATTTCTGCTAGCAAGGAAGAGCTGAATTTTTCATTGCGCATTCCTCTATGACGCGAGACGCATTATATGCAGAGGAGGCGAAAAATATTCGCACCGGAAAAGACTACTTTAATTTCATACCCGTAAAACAAGCAATTAAGCGAACTTATTTAGCTTTACTTTTTGGCACATTCGTTGCGACTATATAGGCACACACACAACGGACTCCGTCCTTAAGATTGGCGAAGGGAAAAAAGTTTTTGAAGGTCCTTCGCCTTCTTCTTTTTAAAGAATACCAAAAACACGCTTAAATTATTTTTCATGAAAACGATGTACTTTTTCAGCCGGTTTCTATTAACCTTATTATTGCCTATATTTCTCAACAAAATTTATCAATAGATGGGCTTTTTATCAGCGCATGGATTTCAAATCAGAAAAGATAGGCGATATCGGAATTGTTCATGTATATCTTACACGAGCTACATTAGCCAAAGCAGTAAATTTCAAAGAATTTGCAACCGAAATTATCTCGGCCGGAACAAGCAAACTCGTTATAGATTTGAGTATATGTGAATATATTGACTCTACATTTCTTGGAGCCATGGTCGCTTTATTGAAACGAGTTAACTCGTTGAATGGAGATTTGAGATTAGTTTATAATAAAGAAATGCCCTCTCTGGTCTTTGTTTTAACACGCATGGATAAAGTGTTTAAGATATTCGCGAACTTACATGATGCAGTTGAAAGTTTTAACTCGGGTAAGCCAAAGCTTACTTGGAAATGATTATCATGTGGAAGGAATTACCTTATAAATTTTATCGTTAGGTCTGATAAGCTCGTAACATTTGAAAGTGATTTCCATCCCCTTCTCCCCAATTTCGACAACCATTTCATCAAGCATTAACTGATCCAGTTTCTTTTCAATTACACCGGTAGTATTGCCAATGATGTAAATAGTTTCGCCTAACTTTAAGGAATCGGCCTCTAACTTAACAGAAACAACATTACTCTTTTTGTAATAATTTACAACCTTGCCAACGTATGATTTTTTTGTGCTTGCGGCACTTCCATAAATATTTGCAAAATCTTGTGTTGACGGTGTTCCTAAATAAAATCCAGTAGAGAATCCGCGGTTATAAACCTTTTTCAACTCCTCAACAAAGTGCATTTTTAATTCTTGTGTAAGTTTTCCTTCGGCATAAAGATCAATCGCTTTTCTATAAGTAGAAACAACTTTTGCGATATACTCCGGAGCTCTTTTTCTTCCTTCAATTTTAAGCAAGTCTATTCCGGCATCTATCAATTGATCAATTATCTCAATAGTACAAAGATCTTTTGGTGACATTACATAATCTTCTCCCAAAACCAAGGAACCACCCTGGTCACTGTCGATAACTTCAAACTCTCTTCTGCATGGCTGAAGACATTCGCCACGGTTTGCGCTTTTGCCAAACAACTCGTGACTCATAAAACATCTTCCGCTAATAGCAACGCACATAGCGCCATGAACAAAAGTTTCAATTTCAATTTTTGCCTTACTTTTTATTTCGCGAATCTTATCAAGTGTACATTCTCTAGCTAGAACAACCCTTGAAGCGCCTATGTTTTCATAAAACTTGATAGAGGAGGAATTTGATATTGAAGCTTGCGTGCTAATGCAAAAGGGAACTTGATGTTCTAAGCATTTTTGAATAACGGACATGTCCCAGCAAATAATAAGTTCAATGCCCGCAGACTTAGCTCGGCGAACAATACTATCTAACTCATCAAGTTCGTTTTCGTAAACTATAGTATTAAGAGTTAAATGAGCTTTTACATTGTGTTCGGTGCAAAGATTAACAATATCATCTAGCTCGGATAAATCAAAATTACCCGCTGCCGCACGCATATTTAGCTGCTTAACACCAAAATAAACAGCATCAGCGCCGTTGTTAATTGCGGTGTTCAACATTGCCCAGTTTCCGGCGGGTGCCAATAACTCCGGTTTCTTTATTTCTTTTTTAATTGTCATAATATTTCCGGCGCAATAATAATAAATATTGTTTAATTAATTTTGGCTCAACTAAAACAGCGTTAAGTGAACAAAAACTTTATACTCGCTTTAATTGGTGTAGGAATAGGAGGAATCGGATTTGGACTTGTAACTCCGGTAACTGTGGTTCTGCTTGAACAGAACCATGCGCAAAGTTGGATAATTGGTTCCTCAACTATGATTGGATATTTAAGTGTTGCATTGTTTGCCGGATTGGCTGGAAAAATAATTGATAGATATAATATAAGAGTGGCGATGCTGATTGGATTATCACTCTGGATGATTGGAGCAGCGTTACACATCTTCTGGTTTATTTATCCCCTTTTATTTGCTGTTAAGTTCTTTATGGGAATTGGCGGAACATTCGTTTTTATTGCCACGGAAGTAACAATAAATCATTACAGCGACGAAACCAATCGTGGTAAAAACATTGGTCTGTATGTAACATTACTCTCAATTGGCATAGCTGTGGGCACGCTTTTAATCTGGACTATTAAGTTTGGCGATTGGGTCCCTTTTGTTATCGGCGCCGGCATAATGCTATTAGTCTTTATTTTTCAGTTTTTTTTGTTTGATCCAATCCAAACAAATAACTCAAAACATAAACTAGAAAAACTCTCCATTAACGAAATTCCTTTTATAGGATTAATGTCTTCCTTTGTGTATGGATTGTTCGAATCATCGGTAATAGTTGCTTTACCAATTTATGGATTGAGAAATAATTATTCGGCTAACGAAGTATCATTCTTTCTTGCGGCCTTTGTTGTTGGCGGTATCATACTTGGATATGCAATAAGCCGTTTATCTGATAGAGTTTCAAAATATCGGATGCTGATTTCAATAGGTGCATTACTTGGGGTCTTTTTCATTTTTCCAATACTAAATTCTCAAATGTTCTTTTTGCTTCCGGTTTTCTTTCTAATTGGTGGAATAGTACCAGCGTTTTATACGGTCGGATTGAACTATACAATTGAACATGTAGAAGAAAATTTTATAGCACAAGCAAACAGCTATTACATAATGATGTATGGTTTGGGTACAATTGTAGGTCCACTCTTAGGGGCGGGATTAATAGAACTAGACAAGCATAGCGGTTATTGGCTCTTTTCGGCCGGATTATGTTTTTTGTTTTCCAGTGGATTCTACATTATCAAAAGAAAGTGAACGATGATATTTATCACTTGAATTTCTTATCTTCAATTCAAAATAACAGCCATTTTTCTGATGAAGAGCGAAAACAAAAAGAAAATCGACACTCCTAAAGCTAAAACTGCCTCAAAAGGAAACACGAAATCTAAAAAAGAGAACACGTCTCCGGATGATATTTTTGATTCCATGGCACCTCTTTTGATTTCAAGTCGGATCCTTAAATCGACTAAAGCAAGTAAAAGCCTGGCTGAAGCACTTGGAATAGACATCAACAAGGCAAATTATGATTTCTTTGCTAATGCAAAATTTTACGATTCAAATAATCGCAAATTATCTGTAGATGAACTTCCTTTCTTTCAAGTAGAGGAAAATAAAAAAAGCATCACCGGCTATGAATTAAAATATATACACGAGAGTGGTTCGGAAAAGTGGTTTCGGGTTGACTCATATTTTAACAGCAAATCAAAAGAAGCTTTCGTTTATAGTTTGTTTGTTGAGATGACGAACGAGGCAGAAATACAAAGTATTTTCAAAGAAACTATGAGTTCTATCAGCGCGGTACTTTATTCAACCAGTCCGGATGGAACAAAATATAATTTTATTTCTGAAGCGGTTCGGTTGTTGTTCGGATATTCTCCGGAAGATGTTTATAAAAATAAAATTAAAATGCTTCGTTCAATTTCGCCGGCATTTTTTAAAGACTTTAAGGAGTTCATAAAAATATTAAGATCCGGCAAAGAAGCTTCAATCGAATATAAAATGAGAGACCGCTACGGAAAAGAACACTGGGTTCGTCACAGCGGAGCCCCAATATTTAAGAATAATGAAATCAGCAGAATAGTAGGAGTGATTCAAGAAATAACTGAAGAAAAGAATACGCTTTTACGAATGGAAAATTCTGAATTGCGGTTTAGAATGTTGATTGACACTGCAGACGATTTGATATTTATTCTTAACGGATTTGGTTATTTCAGCATGGTTAATAAAAGCGGGGCTACGGCACTTGGTTACACTCCGGAGGAAATGATAGGGCGGCACTTTTTAGAATTTGTTGATAAAGATGAAGAAGAAAAAGTAGTTCAAGCATTTACAAAAATTTTAGAGTCTACGGGTATTACTGTTTTTGAAGCAAACTTTTTAGATCGGTTTGATAAAAACGTCCTTTTCGAAATCCACGCCCGCCCGGTAATTACGGACGGCGTAGTTAGCGGCATGCTGAGCATTGGCCGGAATATCACGAGAAGAAAAACAGATGAAAGAAAGTTTAAAGAACTAAACGCTAAGTTAATTGAAGCCGGCAGAATTATTTCAATAGAACGAGAGCGAGCTAGACATAAGATTACAGTTCTGGAAGAATTAAATAAACTTAAGAGCGAATTTATTTCAAACGTATCTCACGAATTGCGTACGCCACTGGCGTCTATAGTAGGTTTTGCAGAAACAATTTATTTCGATTTGGATATTTCGAAAGATACACTCAAAGAATTCAGCAATATTATCCTAACCGAAGGAAGAAGGCTTGCAAAGCTTATCAATGATTTGCTCGATTTTTCAAAGTTAGAATCTGGTGATGAAGAGCTTGGCTTTGAAAGTGTTGACATTGTAGACGTGTTAGAAAAAACCGTACTTGGTTTTGAGCCCGGGATGAAGGACAAGAATTTAATTCTAACAAAGGAATTTCCGGAATCACCATTGTTGATTAACGCGGACCGGGAACGATTGAAGAAAGCTTTTTCAAACATAATTTCTAATGCTGTAAAATTTACAAACTCCGGCGGAAGAATTTCGATTTTCATTCATGATTATGGAAAAGAAATTGAAGTTGCTGTTACCGATACTGGAATTGGAATTCCGGAAAAAGATTTACCTAATCTATTTCAAAGGTTTGGAAAAGTAATCCGGCCTGGAGCTCAAATTACGGGGGCCGGTTTTGGATTAGTTAGTGCAAAACAAATTGTCGATCTGCACAAAGGTTTTATCAAAGTACGTTCCGAAGAAAACAAAGGAACTACATTCATTATTCGTTTGCCAAAATAATTTCAGCCGAGAGAAATGGAAAAACAAATATTCATTGTTGACGATGAGGAATCTATCCTAAAAATGCTTTCTCACTGGGTTAAAAATCAGTGGGGATATAATGTTAAAACATTTACGACGGGCGCTGATGTAATAAATGCGCTGCCGGAAAATCCAGATTTAATTCTGCTCGATATAATGCTTCCAGATATAAATGGAAACGAAGTACTTGGAAAGATTAAGCAGCGCAGTCCAAACTTGCCGGTGATAATGCTTTCTGCTCAGGGCAGCGTTGAAGTTGCTCTTGAATCAGTTCGGCTTGGAGCATTCGATTATTTTCCAAAACCTGTTGATAAAAACAGATTAGAACCGGCAATTAGAAACGCCATAAAGAATTTCGATCTGGAAAGGGAAGTAGAAAATCTAAAAGAGAATCTTCAAAGAGAATTCAGCTTCGAGAATATTATTTCCGCAGATAAAAAAATGCAAGAAGCATTTAGAATGATTTCAAAAGTTCTTGATAATGATATTACAGTATTAATAACCGGCGAAAGCGGAACCGGAAAAGAACTGGTTGCACGTGCAATTCATTATAACGGAAAAAGAAAATCGGCACAGTTTGTTGTAGTTAACTGTGCTTCAATTCCAAGAGAACTTCTAGAAAGTGAATTGTTTGGACACGAAAAAGGATCCTTTACCGGCGCTCATCAAAGAAAAATCGGAAAGTTCGAACTAGCTAAAGGCGGCACAATTTTCCTGGATGAAATCGGCGAGATGGAAATGTCGCTCCAAGCAAAAATTCTTAGAGTAATTCAGCTGAAAGAGTTTGAACGCGTTGGCGGAAACGAAGTGTTAAAAACCGATGTACGAATTATCTCTGCAACAAACAGAGATTTAAAAAACGCGGTTGACAACAAGCAGTTCCGCGAAGATTTGTACTACAGACTAAGTTCTTTCCCAATTCACATTCCACCACTTAGAGAACGCAAGGCGGATATTGTTGTTTTGATAGATCACTTTGTTAAAGTATTCAACGAAAAACTCGGCAAGAATATTAAGGGTGCAACTAAAACCGCACTTAAGTATTTGTATGATTATGATTGGCCGGGAAATATTCGCGAATTAGAAAACATGCTGGAGCGTTGCATTATTCTTACGGAGGATGAATCGATTGATATAGATATTCTTCCTCAATCTATAACTCATCAAAATAATACATTAAATATTAGCGGAAACGGAGTTCTCTTCGGCGACGATTCCCCGGTAATTCCTTTTGAAAAATTAAAAGAAGAAGCCATTCGTCATTCTCTAAAAATTACCGGCGGAAACATTGTTGAAGCTGCCCGTAAACTTAGAATAGGCAGAGCAACTTTATACAGATTGATGGAAAAATATAAAATAGAATCGGCAAAAAACTAATTCACCATTAGCATTATATTAATGGAAAATTGAAAATGGGAATCATTGAAGAAGTAATTGATGACGTTGTTGTAGAAATTATAAACATCGAACGAGCTACAATAAAAGAAGCTGAATATCTAAAAGAGAAAATCACTCCTAAGATCAACGCAGGCTATGTTAAGGTAATCGTCGATCTCTCTTCGGTAGAATTTCTTGATTCCACGTTTCTAGGTGTTATTGTTGGAACGCTTAAAAAAGTTGTTAAACAAGGCGGCGATCTAAAACTTGTTGGTTTCAGACCACCGGTTCGCTCCATGTTCGAGTTGACGCGACTCTTCCGTGTTTTCGAAACATATTCGGAACTACAGGACGCAATTAAAAGTTTTCATAAATAGAAAATTAGAGTTCACACTCGTTAAAATTATTGGAGATTTAAGTGGCAGACGGTAAAACAGCAAATAGAATTCTTCTTGTTGAAGATGAATTCAACATTGCAAAACTTTTTCATTACAATCTTACAAAAGCCGGCTACGAAGTTACTATCGGCACAAACGGAAACGAAGGTTATGAACTTGCGGAAAAGCTACTTCCCGATTTAATTATCAGCGACGTAATGATGCCCGAAGTAGATGGATTTGAATTTCGAAAAAAACTGCTCACTAATGAAGAGCTTAAAAAAATTCCTTTCGTTTTTCTCACCGCAAAAGGAGAAGAGGATGACATTCTTCAAGGCTATGATTTAGAAATCGAAGACTATATAATCAAAACTTCCAGCCCCAAGGTTGTAATTGCAAAGGTCTCGGCAATTCTAAAAACCATTGAAAAAGAAAGATCAAAAGTAGTTGATGAAGTTCAGAGAGCTGCCGACACTATGGGTGTGAAAGTTGTCCCGGACGAGTTTCCTAAATTCGAAGGATTCGAAATCTCTCATTGGCATTTGCCTCATAAAAATGTTCCCGGCGGAGATTTCATTGATTATATTAGAATAGATGACGATAATTTGGTAGTAGTTCTTGGCGATACAATGGGCAAAAGGTGGGGCGCGTGGTACTTTGCCATTGCTTATGCCGGATATGTAAGAAGCGCAACCCGCTTTGTTCTGGAATCTGCTAAAGAATACAAGCCTAGCGACGTGCTTAATAAAGTGAACGAATCCGTTTTTAAGGATGAGCGAATTTCAGAAGTCTTTATAACTCTTTCTATCATCATTATAGACAAGAAGAACAAGGTGCTCAAGTATTCTGGTGCCGGAGATTTGCCCTTATTCTACAAATCAAATACAGATGTTCAGAATTTTGTTTCTAAAGGATTGCTGCTCGGCTTCAGTCATACAGGCGAATATGAAGACCATGAATTAAAACTGGAAAGTGGTAACGAACTCTTTTTGGTTACAGATGGAATTACAGAAGCCAGAAATGCTGCGGGCGAGATGTACAAAGAAGAAGGCCTAATTGAATTTCTAGGTAAAGTTAATCCCGAAGAAGATACTCTCGAGCAAATTAAAAAAGAACTAACTGTATATACCGGCGGCGAGTTTGATGACGATGTTAGTGTAATCAAACTTAAAGTTCTATAGAAGAATCTGTTTTTATTTCATTAATCAGACTTAAAACACTTGTTAGCGTCTGATTCTCTGGCTTTTTCTGAGCTAAGAGAACAGTTTTCAAGGTGAAAAATTTTTCCTCAAAATGCGAAATTAAGCTAATTTCGCATTTTTATATTTTAAAAGTGTGATTTGTATCCTCCAACTTTTGTCTCATCTACACGAAATGTCTAAATTTACCTCCTCGATATTCGATAGTACCTTAATACAATTATGAAAATTAAAATTCTAACATATTGCCTCGGATTACTTTTAGTTGGCTTTGCGCTGGCTAGTCCGGTAACAGTTATTTCTAAGGATAAATCCCCAAATCAAATCTTGGTAAAGGATTTACTTTCCGAGAAGTACTATCTAACAGTCGATCAGTTCACTTCAAAATCTGATTATGCGAAGAACAACACTCCAGTGACGGCGTTTTACGGCTCGTTACAAACAAATTCTATTTCACAAGATTTTCAAATCGAGCATCGAATTGCTCATAACGAAAATAAATTCCGAACCAACAAGTGGTTCACGACTTACCTAAAGATATAGCACTACCTGTAAGTCGAATCTCCTATTTCTCCTTTACTCCAAATTATGTTTAACTAATTAAGAGGTTTTTTTGCAGTACATAAAAATATTTACAATTTTAAGTCTACTTGTGGTTTCAGTTGGACTGATAAGTCTGGGTGACACTCCAGCTAGCGATAAAAGGGGAATGCCTAAAGTAAGCGTCAGCAAAGATGCAGAACCGAATTTGGTACCGGTAGAATATAATGAAATGGGTGTAATGACTGCTTCTTGGTATGGTCCACGCTTTCATGGAAAGGCCACTGCCAACGGAGAAAAATATAATCAAATGGCATTAACTGCTGCACATAAATCGTTTCCTTTTGGTACACTGTTGCAAATAACAAATTTCCGTAACGGTAAATCTGCTATCGTTAGAGTAAACGATAGAGGTCCATATGTCGAAGGACGCGATCTCGATCTTTCAAAAGGAACAGCTAAGGCGCTAGGTATTTTGCATAAAGGGGTTGTACGTGTTAAGGTTAAGGAAGTTGTGATAAATTCTGAAAATCTTCCAGTGAGCACGCTCAATTAAAAACGAACCTCGGTCTAAGCCGGGGTTTTTGCTCTCCATACTTAATTAATCAAGAGTTGCCAACATTAAAAGATATTTTGCAATAAATCATTTCGAAAGAATCTCAAAATATTTTATCTTCAAAATAAAAAGCAGAGAAATATGACGGTAATATTTTCGAAAGCATGTGAACTGGGACTTCAAGCTGTACTTTTTCTATCTACGAAAGGAGATAGAGTATTTAATGCGACAGAAGTTTCAACCGAATTAAAAGTACCAAAAGAATTTGTTTCAAAGGTATTGCAGATTCTAACCTCTAGCGGCATTGTTGGTTCACGAAAAGGAAAGAAAGGCGGATTTTACTTAGCAAAAAAACCGGTAGAGATAAAACTTATTGATATAGTTGAAGCAATTGATGGACTGGACCTTTTCAAAACTTGTGTGCTCGGTTTCCCCGGCTGTTCACATGAAACTCCTTGTCCGGTTCATGATAAGTGGGGCAAACTGAGGGAAGAAGCTTATAGAATGCTTAGCGAGGAAACTCTTGAAGATTTGATGGAGAAAA
Source organism: Ignavibacteriota bacterium (assembly GCA_043807765.1). Lineage (GTDB taxonomy): Bacteria > Bacteroidota > Ignavibacteria > Ignavibacteriales > Melioribacteraceae > Stygiobacter. Next base: position 98,686 of record JAZDFQ010000069.1, on the reverse strand, counting down.
CAAAAAACAAGCTCAAGCTGCTATAATTATTTTACAGCGTGAATAAATAGATCTTTCGACGTAGCGATGTTAAACTTTGTCGCATCAAGATCAGACCAATATTTTAGTTCTTTAAACCCTACAGAATCAAATGTCTTGGCTAGCAAATCCTTTTTATAACCAAATACGCGAGTTGAAATTAACTCATATTGTTTTGGATCGTTTTGGGAAAATTTTAAGATATTAAAATTTATCTGTCCGCTTATAAAATCATAGAAGCGAACGTAGTAGTTTTCTTCACCTGGTTTAATGTTTACAATCCTTTCCTGCTGATCCATAATCAAGCTATAGTTGAGAATATGAATTAAACAAGTTCCTCCTTCTACAAGTAAGTCAAAAAGTCGCTGAATTGTTGAATAGATTGTTGTTCCTTCAACATTAGCAAAGGTGTTTCCTAAAGAAATAACATAATAAAACTTGCCATCATACTTTGGAGGAATAGCGGCAATGGTACTCTTGTGGAATGATAAATTTTGAGAATATTTCTCGGAGTTTGTTTTTGCTAGCTCAATCATTTTTGTGGATGGGTCTACGCTAAGAACAGAATGCCCATTCATTGCAAGTGCTATTGAATCAACTCCGCTTCCGCAGCCAAGATCGGCAGCAGAGCCGGGATTAGGAAATAGTTTATGGAATGCCGCCTTTCTAGTTTCAAGATTTTTTTCAAAACTTATCATCTGATCATAGAAACTGGAAGCGGCATCGTAAAAATTTTTGTTTTCCATCTTTATAGTTCGGCTTTTTGTAATATTTCTCCTTGAACACCAATCACAATAACGGTAATTGGAACTTCTCGGTTTGAATGTTCAACGGCTTGTTTTGCCATTTGAACTAAACCACTACAACAAGGCACTTGCATAATTACAACGGTAATAGATTCAATTTCGGCTTTGTTAACCATTGCAATTAACTTATCAAGATAGACTTGTTTGTTAGAATCAAGCTTCGGACAAGCAATTGCGACCGACTTCCCTTTCATAAAGTCTTTGTGGAAATCGCCGTAAGAAAATGCACAGCAGTCAGCTGCTAAAAGTAAATCAGACTTTCTATAGTAAGCTGCAGTTGGAGAAACCAGATGCATTTGAATTGGCCACTGTGTTAAGTGAGATTGTCTTTGACCATTTTCATCAACTTCGTCACTTTCAAAACTTTGAGCTTGAGAACCGGAACATCCGCATGAAGAATGTTTCTCTTCTGCTATCTCTTCGAGAACAGGAACAGCAATTCCATGATCATTTAGATAATCTATCGCTTGTGTTAAGAACTCGAACTCTTTATGATCTCTCATGTGTTTCAAGTGAGCCTTAATAACATTAGGACCGCCTTTTACAATATAATCCATCACTTTCCTTTCATCGTAAGGCTCAGCCTCTCGTTCAACAATTGTTAATGCGCCGGTTGGGCAATGGCCAAGACAAGCGCCAAGTCCGTCACAAAAAAGATCGCTGATCAATCGCGCTTTACCATCAATAATTTGCAACGCGCCTTCGTGGCATTCCGGCACACACGCACCGCAGCCATCGCATTTATCCTCTTCAATCTGAATGATTTTTCTTAACATATCTGGTTCCTTTATAAAAGGAATTTTAACTCCGATTAAACTTATCGATTCTCTGCACTAAAATCAACGAAAAAAGGTTAAATAGATTATTTTTTCTGGTTGACTAAAACAAAAAAGCTTAGTATGTTTTAATCAGAAATATTTATCTGATTTATAAAAAAAGAATGTAATGGAAAAGAAAGCTAAAATAATTAAGAACACAGATAAGCCGATACAGACGATTCGCTTTATAGTACAAACTTCATTTGCGTTGCTATGTATTTGGATAGGCATAGAGTTTTCGCAATTCATTAACTATTTGGAATCCAACGGTGCGGCAGAATTTAGCGCTAGGCCACCCGGTGTTGAGGGGTTTCTGCCAATAAGCGCAATGATGAGCGGTTACTACTTTTTTGTAAGTGGCAATGTTCACCCTATACACCCTGCTGGTTTTTTTATTTTTCTAGCTATAGTCGGAATGTCATTCGCGTTTGGAAAATCGTTTTGCAGCTGGATGTGTCCGGTTGGTTTCTTATCTGAACTGATTGGAGATTTTGGAGAAAGAATTCACAAAAAAATATTCAAGCGAAGAATAAAAATCTGGAAATACTTGGATTATGTTCTTCGTTCGGTAAAATATCTATTGTTGTTGTTCTTTGCTTTTTCAATCTTCTCCATGAACAGGTTAGCGTTGGAATATTTTCTTGGTGGCGAGTACAATATTATGTCCGACGTAAAGATGTGGTATTTCTTTGCAGAGATTTCACGGTTCTCTTTAATTGTGATTGGAATACTATTCTTGTTATCAATAGTCTATAGAAATTTCTGGTGCCGATATTTATGTCCGTATGGCGCATTGCTTGGGATTACAAGCTTACTAAGTCCAGCTAAGATAAAGCGCAATCCGGTCAGTTGTATTGATTGCGGATTGTGTGCTAAAGCTTGTCCTTCATTTATTAAAGTGGATAAAGTAGTTACAGTACGTTCTGACGAATGTACAAGCTGCTTAAACTGCGTAGATGTTTGTCCGGTAAAAGACACCCTTGACTTAAAATTAGTTGGAGCCGAAAAGAAGGTTAATAAAAAAATTGTTGCCTTTGGGGTTATACTTTTGTTTGTTGCAATTACCGGTTTAGGAATTCTAACCGGTAATTGGCAAAACAAAGTTCCAAAAGAAGTTTACATTGAATTACACAAGAGTGTAAATTCAATAGGACACCCAACAAGTTCTTCGGATATAGAAAAACTGAACAAAGCATCAGAGAAAGGAGCGGTAAATGAAAAAAAACCAATCCAATAAAACTCGTATCCTGAAAAAATTTTTTGCAAGACTCATTCCGCCAGACAAATGGAAAATGCAGGTAATAATTGCGCTGGGAATTTTCTTCGGGCTCAGCTTCTATGTCATATACATTTCTAACGCGGTATCATATCTCTCAGATGATCCTAGGACTTGCGTTAACTGCCACGTAATGTATCCCCAATACGCAACCTGGGAAAGAGGAAGCCACGGAAGAGTTGCAACATGCAATGATTGCCACGTTCCGCAAAACAATTTTGTGAGTAAATACTTGTTTAAGGCTAGCGACGGCTTACGACACGCAACTTATTTTACAATGAGATGGGAACCGCAAGTAATCCAGATTAAAGAAGCCGGCAAAAATGCAGTACAAGAAAACTGTAACCGCTGTCATTCAAATCTAGTTCACCCTATAGGCTTGCGTGCAATAAACAATAAAAACGTTCAAGACCAAACAGAAAAATATTGTTGGGATTGTCATCGCGAAACACCGCACGGAAGAATTCATAGTCTATCATCAACACCGTATGCAAGTGTCCCTCGGCTTAAGCCAGTTGTTCCGGAGTGGCTTGAAAAGTTTACTGAACAAGAGAATAAAAATTAGAAAGAGGTAGAGAAATGAAATCAATTCAAGAAAGAATTAAAGAGAAACCAATTCTAGGCTGGGTGCTATTTGGCGTAACAGTAATAGTGGTTTTCTTGCTTGGGCTATTTGCCTCTTCCATAGTTGAGAGACGAAACGAATCATTTACGCTTCAGCAAGTGAAACCAATTGCCGATTGGGAGCCGCGAAATGAAGTGTGGGGAGCGAATTATCCGCGAGAATATGAAAGCTATATGAAAATGGCGGATACAACCTTCGCTAGTAAATATGCCGGTTCGGCAAAGAGAGATTATTTACAAGATTCACCAGAACTGGTGGTAATGTGGGCGGGTTATGCATTTTCCAAAGAATACAACGCGCCTCGCGGACATTCATACGCAGTAAAAGATATAAGAAATATTTTGAGAACCGGTGGAAACAAAGTAAGTCCACAGCCGGCAACATGCTGGAGTTGTAAAAGCCCGGATGTACCAAGAATGATGGAGAAAATGGGTGTAGAAAATTTTTATAAAGCTAAATGGAAAGACATAGGTCATGAAATTGTAAATCCAATTGGATGTCAAGATTGCCACGATCCTAAAACGATGGATCTGAGAATTACACGTCCGGCATTAATAGAAGCCTTGCAAAGACAGGGCAAAGACATCAAAAGTTTTTCTCATAACGAAATGCGCTCACTTGTTTGCGCGCAATGCCACGTAGAATATTACTTTAAGGGAGAAGGAAAGTACTTAACATTTCCTTGGGACAAAGGGTTTACGGTTGAACAAATGGAACAATATTGTGATGAAGCCAACTTCAAAGATTGGGAACATGCACTTAGTAAAGCTCCAATGCTAAAAGCACAGCATCCCGATTATGAATTATTCTCAATGGGCGTTCATGCCGACCGTGGCGTATCTTGCGCAGATTGCCATATGTCCTACAAGACAGAAGGCGGAGTAAAGTTTACAGATCATCATATACAAAGCCCATTAAATAATATTGAAAACAGCTGTCAGGTTTGTCACAGAGAAAAAGCGGAAAAACTAGTTCAAAACGTAAATGACAGACAGGACAAAGTAAAGGAGTTACTGAAGCTAACAGAAAAAGCTTTGGCAAGCGCACATTTGGAAGCTAAGATTGCCTGGGATAACAAAGCAACGGATGTGGAAATGGCTAATGTTTTGAAACTTCTTCGTCAATCTCAATGGAGATGGGATTGGGTGGCTGCATCAAACGGAGTTGGATTCCACGCACCAGTAGAAGCTCTAAGAGTATTAGGTACAGCGGTTCAAAAAGCAGAGGAAGCGAGAAAAGAAGTGGCGCTTGTTTTGCTTAAACATAACGTTAGATATCCGGTTTCGCTGCCAGATTATAGCACAAAAGAGAAAGCGCAAAAATTAATTGGCCTGACTATGCAAGAACTTCGTTCTGACAAAGCGGATTTCTTAAAAACTACCGTACCCGAGTGGGAAAAGAAAGCGAAAGAAAGACAAGGAACATTGCAGAAGTACTAGAATTCGAGATAGAATTAAATAAAGTGACTTTACTTCTGCTATATTTTTTTAGATAGGAATTAACCATGAACAAGGACTTAAACTCTTCGAATTTAGTGTCTTTTTAAGAATAAAGTTGCGACAGGTAGAATAATCACTTAATTTTTCAGCCAATTAAGATGCTGTAGGGTAATTATACTTCGCAAAGCCACTTAACTTCAAATTTGCCATTTAGAAATCCGCAGCATTAAAGTAGTAGTTGAAAACATTGATATGTAAAGAGGAGAATAGCTTTGACTCCCAAACCAAACAATTACACTGATCTTGATCTGACCAACTCCGTAGACACTATAATTATCAATCACAAAAACTACGGAAGCGCAGCTAGCTTAAATAAAGAAGCATCATCTCAAGAAAAACCGAATCTAACAAGAAGTAAGAAGCTTTTAGTAGTAGAAGATGATCTGATTACACAAGAAGTTTTAGGTTTATTCCTCCAAGACATATTCGAATTGGATTATGTTGCCAAAGCAGAAGAAGCAATCGAGATGATTCGCAATAACGATTACTTAGCGGTATTGATGGATATAAATCTAGGTAGAGGAAAAAACGGTTTGCATGTAACAAGAGAAGTTAGAGCCATGAAAGGAAAAGAAAACTTACCGATTATTGCTCAAACAGCATTTGCAATGAAAGGAGATCGCGAAGAATTTCTTGATGCCGGTTGCGATTACTATCTTTCCAAGCCATTTACGAAAGATGAATTACGAAGTATTCTATTTGGAATTACTTCTAAGTAATTAAAAAATTGAGTTCTTATATAAGTCCGGCTCTTGCCGGACTTATTAGCTATTGCTAGAAATGGAAATTTCTGATGAATCCCGTAATCGAAAAATTAATAGGGGAACTTGATAAAGCAGTAAATGGAGAGCCTTGGTACGGGACCTCTTTAAAAACAATTCTTTCGGATGTATCTTGTGAACAAGCTGTAATAAAACACACCGAAAACATACACTCAATTGCAGAAATCACATCTCATATTTGCGGATGGATAGAAGAAGTTGTAAGTAGACTTGAAGGCAACGCATCTAAGAATCCGGAAAGAGGTGACTGGAAAGAAATTAATGATTTGAGTGAGGCCGCATGGAAAGAGCTTAAGCAAAGTTTATTTACCGCACACACCCAATTGATTAGTCGTGTACAAAATTTTCCATTAGAAAAATTTGAAGAGAGGGTAGGTAAAGAAAAAATCAAAGAGCTCGGAACGGGAATTTCATTTAGAGAAATGCTCGTTGGTCTCATGGAACACAATATTTATCATTGTGGGCAAATAGCTTTGATAAAAAAATTAATAGAAATCTAAAAGTAATTCTTACATAATATTCGGATTTCATTAAATGAAAACTGAATAAGCGATTTACCAGAAATCTTTCTCGCAGCACTCAAAACGTAAGTAACTAGTTCGATTATTATTCTAATAATTCCATTTATTATTCTGATAATTCTAAAACTTTTACAAATAACTCAAATAGCAAAATATCTAACGAAAAGCACTATTTGAAACAGCCTTGTTGGTATGATTTATGCCCGTTCATAATGCTTGAAGTACTCTAGTAATTATATTTTAGGAGTTTTAATGAAAAAAATTTTCCCCATATTAGCAATATTAGCAACCATTTTTGCTATCAACTGCACATCGCAGACTACCGAGCCGGAAAAGAAATCTGAAACACCGGAACTTGCCGGTTACGAACTTGTTTGGGCGGATGAATTTAGTTATACCGGATTGCCCGACACAAAAAAATGGTGTTATGATGTTGGCGGACACGGATGGGGAAACGAAGAACTTCAGTATTACACAAATTCCAGAAAAGAAAATGCACGAGTTGAAAATGGAAGGCTCGTAATTGAATCGAAGCTTGAGAGTTATGAAGGCAGTCCATTTACATCCGCCCGGTTAGTTACAAAAAACAAAGGAGATTGGACTTACGGAAGATTCGAAATACGTGCAAAGCTTCCGTATGGAAAAGGAACATGGCCGGCAATTTGGATGCTTCCTACGGTTTGGAACCTTGGCAGCAAAGGCTGGCCGGATAACGGCGAAATAGATATCATGGAACATGTTGGTTATAATCCAAATGTTATTCACGGTTCCACACACTGCAATAAATATGTTCATACAAAAGGAACGCAAAAAACGGGGACAATAAATATTCCGGATGCTGTAGCAGCATTTCATAATTATATTCTCGAATGGACAAAGGATGATATAAAAGTTTATGTTGATGACAAACTATACTTTACATCGGTAAATGAACTAAGCGGTTGGGAATACTGGCCTTTCTTTAAAGATTTTCATTTGATACTAAATATTGCAGTAGGCGGAACTTGGGGTGGCGCACAAGGAATTGATTCTAGCGTCTTTCCGCAAAAGATGGAGGTTGAATATGTGAGAGTGTATAAAAAAATGTAATTGTTTTTGATAAGCGAATGGCAAAATGAAAATATTAGCAATTGAAAAAGATGCTGCCGGTCTTGATGAAGTCAAACTTAAAAATTTATTGGTCACGGAAGCAGAGCATGTCTGGAATTTATATAAAGATGGAACCGTGCGGGAAATCTATTTTACCCAAAAAGATCATCGTGCGGTTTTAATTTTAGAGTGTGAAGATGGAAGCTCCGCAGAAAAAATCTTAAATACACTACCCCTTGTAAAAGAAAATCAAATCCGGTTCGAAATTTTTCCGCTTAAAGCTTACGACGGCTTTGAGCGCCTCTTTAAAAATTATTGAAGGTAAAATGAAAAAATTATTTCCTCTTCTCGCAGTTTTAACCTTAACATTTAATGCTAATGCACAAGTTACTTTAACCTCTTCAAATCTTCCTATCATTGTAATTAATACGAACGGACAATCGATTCCGGATGAACCCAAAATTACTGCAACTATGGGTGTAATTTATAACGGTGAAGGAAAACGTAATAACATTACCGATCCATTTAACAACTATAATGGAAAAATTGGGATTGAAGTGCGCGGACATAGCTCGCAGCAATTTCCAAAGAAACAATATGGTTTTGAATTACGTGATGCATCCGGAAACGATGTTGATGCCGCTTTACTAGGAATGCCTTCGGAGAGTGATTGGATTCTTAATGCAAACTATACAGATAAAACATTATTGAGAAATGTATTGGCTTATAAACTTGGTAATGACCTCGGCAGATATGCAACACGTACAAAATTTTGCGAAGTAATTTTGAATAATCAATACATCGGTATTTATATACTTCAGGAAAAAATTAAGCGAGATAAAAACCGTGTAAATATTACCAAGATGGAAACCACAGACGTAACCGGCGATGCAGTTACCGGCGGCTATATTATTCACATTGATAGAATTGATTCCGGCGATAAATATTTTGTTTCGAATTTCCCTTCTGTTTACCCCCAGACACCAAGCCGACAGTCTCCAATTAACTGGGTAATTGCTGTTCCGAATGAAGAATCTTTGCAAGCCGCTCAACTTAATTACATAAAGAATTATGTTGGACAGTTTGAGTCTTCGTTATCGAAAACTACTTATGCAGATCCATTCGATGGATACTACAACTATATTGATTTAGATGCGTGGATAGACTACTTTCTCGCCAGCGAGTTTACAAAAGCAACAGATGCTTACAGACTTAGCGCCTATATGTATAAAGACCGTGACAGTAAAAACGGCAAATTAGTATATGGTCCAATGTGGGATTACGATCTTTCCTTCGGGTTGGCAGATTATGGCGAGGGCTGGCTTTCGAGCGGTTGGGTTGCTCAAATTTCCCCGTGGGAAGGAACTGTTAGCCCGCCGTTCTGGGTAAAGAAAATTTTTAACGACCCGGTGATCTTTAACAAGATTGCAAAAAGATGGCATACAATTAAGCAAACTGTTTTTGATCCAATCATAGTAACTAAATTTGTTGATGAATCGGTTTTAAAAATTTCGGAAGCCGGGCAGAGAAATTTTCAGAAATGGACAGACTTGTTTAATCCGGCTGTTTATGTGTGGCCAAACAAAAACAGATTTACGAACTACAATGATGAGCTGGTTTATTTTAAGAATTGGATTGGACAACGCTATAATTGGATGAACGCTAACTTGCCTGCCGATTATTCCGACATTGAATGGAAGCAGCCGGGCAAACGCTGGCTATTATATCAAACCGGAAAAACAATAAAATTACCGTTGAGCTTATTTTATGGAAGCTATAGAAATCTTTCCACGCTAAGTTTTGTGAGCAACGACCCAAGTATTACATTTTCTATTTCAAGCGATTCGCTTTCGATAACCGCCAGCAAGCTAGGCGAGTTTGTATTTAAAGCACTTGCTAAAAAAGGAACTAATGTTGTTTCCATCTCACCGGAGTATAAAATTAATTTAGCAACCGGCATTTACGAGCAAACTAATTTACCAACCGAATTTAAGTTGGAGCAAAATTACCCAAATCCATTTAATCCGGAAACTACAATTGGGTACAAGCTACAAGCGGCAAGCAAAGTAAGCCTAAAAGTTTATGATGTGTTAGGAAGAGAAATTGCAACGCTTGTTGATGAATTCAAACAGCCGGGCAGTTACAAAGTAAAATTTAACGTAGAGACGCGCCATGGCGCGTCTTTACAAAGCGCAGTCTATTTCTATAGATTAAAAGCCGGAAACTTTATTCAATCAAAAAAAATGTTGTTGATTAAATGACGACTAAACAAATCATAGTAGAACTAAAGAAAAACGGAAGCGAATATAACCGTAAAGGAATGGCTCGCTACGGAATTAATATTGATAAAGCGTTTGGTGTAAACGCTCCTACAATGCATTCGCTTGCTAAAGTAATTGGCAAGAATCACGAACTTGCTCTAGAGCTGTGGGAAAGCGGCTACCATGAAGCCAGACATGTTGCAGCAATGATTGACGATCCGAAACTAGTTACAAAAGCGCAGATGAATAAATGGGTTCGCGATTTTAACTCGTGGGATATTTGCGACGGAGCTTGCAGTAATTTGTTTAGAAAAACACCCTACGCAATAGAAAAAATATTTGAATGGTGCGAAAAGAAAGATGAATACGTCCGACGTGCCGGATTTTCGTTAATGTGCTATGTGGCGGTTCATCATAAAACACGAGACGATGAAGAGTTTTTGGAATTCTTTCCGCTGATAAAAAAGCACTCTGTTGATGAAAGAAACTTTGTTAAGAAAGCTGTTAATTGGGCGCTTAGACAGATAGGCAAACGAAGCAGATTCTTAAATGAAGAAGCACTAAAACTCGCAAAAGAAATTCATGCGCTCGATTCAAAATCCGCAAAATGGATTGCGAGCGATGCGATTCGTGAACTTACAAATCCGAAGATTCTTGCGAGACTAAAAAGATAAAATTTTGTCATATTGAGTCCCGAGTCATCGGGACGAAATATCTCTGTCTAATATTACAAGGAGATTCTTCTCCCGCCGTTGGCGGAATCAGAATGACAAAGCTATTCTACTACCAGCTCAACCAACTTAGATGAAACTCCCGGTAGTACAGAAAGTTTGCGCGCAATTTCTTGATTCTGCTCATCGCTGCCAACCATTTCTAAAATCACCAAGCCGGAATCTGAACAGTTATCCAACACACCATCGTGAATTCCCAAACGGGTTTTAATCAAGCAGCCCCAGCCGGTTAAAATCTGCTGAACCTTAACGGCTTCTTCTTTTCTCTTTCCAATCAGAACTAAAAGGATAGTCTTTTTCATCATGGCTCCAATTATTGAATCGTGCAAGCCCAAAATAGACCAATCTCTCCGAAGTTGCAATACAAGCTTTACGGCAAAAATATATTGATAAACGATAAAATTATCTTGACAAACAGAATTGGACTTCTTAGATTTGAATCAGTTCTTAAATCGGAGTAAATATGAAAAGCAAATTTATCAGCAACTTCAAAGTTTCCGGCAGTTACAGCGCGCTAAGCGTTCTTCTTGGTGCAACCGGTTTGGCAACAGTGCTGTCTATAATAATTCCATTACTGTTTATTATTGATGGGCAGTCAATGCCAACTTGGTTGGGATTAGTTGTGCGTTTGGATTTACCAACTTCGGAAGTTAAACGGATTGCGGACTCAAACTATTCAATCTTTCCAATTTGGGGTGAACTTACAATTTTTCATACAAGTAGATTGAATGAAATAATGAGCGCGCTAATTCCCTTTTTAGCTTTTAGTTCTATTACCTATGGAGTTTATTTATTAAGAAAACTTCTTAAAAATATTTACGAGAAGAATTTCTTTGCTAAGGAAAACAAAACCATAATGTATACACTTGGCGCATTATGCATAATTATTCCTCCTGTAATTAGAATGATAAAATTTGCAGTTATGGCTTCTCTTCCCAAAGACTTAATTGTAGATGGAATGAAAGTGAATCCTTCTACCGCTCCTAGTATTTCAGAGGGAATAATTAATCCATACTTTTTTGCGGGAATGCTTCTGATAATTCTTGTTGATGTATTCAGCGAAGGTAGAAAACTTAAACAAGAAAACGACTTAACTGTGTGAGGGAAAAATGAAAAACAAGAAAGAGACTTTTTTTGTCAACATCGCGTTTACTTATATTAATGTAATTGTCATAAGTTATCCCTTTTATGTTGTTTCGATTTACTTATTCTCCTTAATTAACTACTATCTTAACGCTAATAGTAATTATTTGCTAGAAGTAGATACGTTCAATTTATTTATAAATATCAATAGGTATTTCAGCGAGTCTTTAATAAAAGCAAAGGGATTCCCCTCGTTTACTGTTGCAAGTCTTTTTTTGTCAAATTTCTTTTATCATTCTGTAGTGTACTCTGTTTTGTGGAGCCTTCGAAGATTTTTGAAAAATATAAGCACAGAAGATTACTTATCAATTGAAAACGGAAAGATACTGAAGGGTATTAGCGTTAAGGTTGTGCTGATTGCCATTTCGATAAAGGTAATACAAATAATTACTAACCAAATACAAGTCATTGATCTTGTTGGTAGAAATATCCGGTTGGGTTACGATTTTATAGAATTAGGAAAGCTGATTTTTGATCCGATCTTAATAATTTGTAGCTCAGTCTATATTATAGGTAATGTGATTATAAAGGGTGCGGCAATCAAACAAGAAAACGACTTAACCGTATGAGGACGCTATGATACGAATTAACTTAGATGTAATGATGGCGAAGCGGAAGATGTCGCTGACTGAGTTAGCAGAAAAAGTTGGAATAACAATGGCAAATCTTTCAGTGCTCAAAACAGAAAAAGCGCGCGCGGTAAGGTTTTCTACTCTAGAAGCAATCTGCAAAGCGCTCGATTGCCAACCCGGCGACATTTTAGAATATATCCCGGAAAAAACTGATGAATGATTCTCTAATTATAAAAGGAGTTAGTAATGAAATCACTTAGTATTTTTTCGCTGCTTGTGTTCATCTTGCTTTCCATATCCAGTCAATCGTTAAGCGCACAAAACACCACTGGCAAAACACCACAACAAATAAGGCAAGCAAACTACGATGGCTTGATTTCGGAATTAAATAATCTTGCAGCTACAGCACTTAGTCACTATAAAAAATCAGCCGAATTGGGCGGTGGTGGAAAAAGTTTTACTGGATGGGTAATACCCGCTGATGTTGATACTACGCAAAACGGAACCTTCACAGCAAAAGTGGCAAAGGAAGAGATAACCATAGTTGGTTTTGGAAATGTTATTGGTAACGATGGAAAGAAAAAAATAAGAGTAACCATGATTGTTGGTCCAGAAAAAATTATTAAAACCACGCTTAATAACTAACACTCTCACTACGGTCTGCAATTATGTCCGAGAATTAAACATTTTTTAACGGGAAAGTGTTTTGTATAACAATACATTTTCCCATTCTTACTATTTTTGCCTTCGTAACTTTTCAACACAATTTGGTACAACAGTTTTATGGTTAACTATATTGTAAACATGCCGGTAATTATCCGCACAACATTTCTGCTAATTCTTTCAAATCTATTTATGACTTTTGCATGGTACGGACACTTAAAAAACCACGCAGATAAGAAGTGGTACATTGCCGCTCTTTTAAGCTGGGGAATTGCTCTCTTCGAGTATCTTTTGCAAGTTCCAGCTAATAGAATTGGTTACTCCGAACTGGATATTGCCCAGCTAAAAATTCTACAAGAAGTGATTACGCTTTCCGTTTTTGTTCCATTCGCAATTCTATATATGCGTCAGCCATTCAAGCTGGATTTTCTTTGGGCTGGATTGTGTTTAATTGGCGCCGTTTATTTCATTTTTCGTTCATAAATCTCTATTGCTTATGTAACTTACTCGCTTGATTAGGCATCTAAACCAACACCAATCATAAAAGGAAAGTAAGATGAAGAAAATTACGTTCATATTTTTTCTCGTCCTATCTGTTTTCACTCAATCCTATCTTCTAGCACAATCCAAAGTAGAAAAAATTGACCAGCTTATTTCAAAGTATAATGAGTACCGTTTATTCAACGGCAGCGCGCTGGTTGCGGATAACTTTAATGTTGTTTTCAAGAAGGGTTACGGACTAGCGAATATGGAATGGAATATTCCAAACGCACCGGATACTAAACACAGACTTGGCTCAATAACAAAACAATTCACCTCAATGCTAATCATGCAGCTTGTTGAAAAAGGAAAAATCAAGCTTTATGGAAAGCTGACGGAATATTTACCTTATTACCGGAAAGACACCGGAGATAAAATCACAATTGAAATGCTGCTGACGCACACTTCTGGAATTCCAAGCTATACCGCAGAGGCGGATTTTATAAAAAATGTAAGCCGGAAATTTTACAATCCGGATGATTTTGTAAAAGAACATTGCAGCGGTGATCTGGAATTTGAACCGGGCAAGCAGTATGCTTACAACAATTCGGGTTATTTTCTACTTGGAGCAATCATAGAAAAGATAACCGGAAAAAGTTATGAATCGGTTCTGAAGAAAAATATTTTCGAACCGCTTGGCATGAATAACTCCGGCTATGATTTAGCCGAAACGATTTTACTTAAACGCGCAGCCGGCTACCAAAAAACATTTGAAGGTTATACAAACGCACCCTTTCTTGATATGTCTCTACCTTATGCGGCAGGCTCGCTCTACTCGACAGTAGAAGATTTACTGATTTGGGATAAAGCGCTTCAGACTGAAAAGCTTTTACCAAAGAAATTTATGGATGAGATATTTAAATCGCGAGTAGAAGGACTCGGGGCGAAGTATGGATATGGCTGGAGTTTAGGGAAAAAGAAGATTGGCAATGAGGAATATGATGTAATTACACACGGCGGCGGCATTAATGGGTTCAATACAATCAATTATTTCATTCCAAAAAATGGGCAAGTTGTAATTCTTTTTAGTAACGCCGGCGGCGCACCTTTAAATGAAATAACGGAAAAAATAATTGATATCTTAAATGGGAAAGAAGTTAAAGTGCCTGCCCAATCGCTAGCCGAACATTTAGCAAATATTATTAAGGAAGAGGGTGTTAAAACTGCAGTTGATCAGTTCAAGCAGATGAAAGAAGAAAAGGACGCATTCGTTCTTAGAGAAAACGAGATGAATCAACTTGGGTATTCTTTGCTAGGTGAGGACAAACTTGATGAAGCAATTGCCGTTTTCAAACTAAATGTAGATGAATTTCCGAAATCGGCAAATGTGTACGATAGCTACGGCGAAGCGCTTCTAAAAAAAGGAAATAAGGAAGAAGCTATAGTTAATTACAAAAAATCTCTTGAATTAAATCCAAGAAACACCGGCGCGATAAAAGTATTGAAGGATAATGGTGTAAGTGTGGAAGAGCCCAAAGAGATAAAAGTATCCGCCGAGATATTAAAACAATACGTGGGTAAATATCAGCTTGCACCTAGTTTCATAATGACCGTAACGGTTAAAGGCGAAAAGATATTCGTTCAGGCAACTGGACAGCCGCAAGCGGAAATATTTCCTTTAGCCGAAGACAAGTTTTATCCGAAAGTTGTTGACGCACAGATAAAGTTTGTAAAGGAAAACGGGGTTGTTAACCAGCTAATACTTCTTCAAAACGGCAGAGAGATGCCGGCTAAGAAAATAGAATAGACTAAATCCACAATACATTTCTAACAAGGCCCGGTTTCGGCAGAACCGGGTTTTTTATTATAATTTTCCCAAACTTATCTCCTTGTATAATTATTCACAATTATGTATAATTATGCTCCAAATTAATTAGGGTTTGTAAGTGGTAAAGATTGGTATAGTTGGCGCAGCGGGTTACTCGGGAGTAGAGCTTATAAAACTGCTTCTCGCTCATCCCGAAGCCGAGATTGTTAAACTCTTTGGTCATTCTACCGTAGGAAGCAGAATAGACCAAGTGCATACATCTCTGCGCGGAATGATTTCGCTGGAAATTGAAGGATTTAACAAAGAAGCCTTAGCCGGACTTGATTTAGTATTTGTTGCGCTTCCATCCGGACAATCAATGCAAGTAATTTCCGAAGCCTATCAAGCGGGTGCTAAAATTATTGATCTCGGCGGAGATTTCCGTTTAAGTAATGTTGATGAATACGCAAAGTACTACAAGCATAATCACACAGCAATAAATTTGCTTGGTGAAGCTGTTTATGGATTAAGCGAATGGAATGCTGAAAAAATTTCTATCGCAAAGCTGATTGCAAATCCGGGCTGCTACCCAACAAGTGTTTTGCTTCCGTTAATTCCACTTTTGAAAAACAATCTTATAGAGAGCAACTCAATAAGTATTGTATCGTACAGTGGAACAAGCGGCGCCGGGAAAACTTTATCACAGAACATGCTTTACAGTGAAGTAAATGAAAGCGTTCGCGCCTACAAGGTTGGCAATCATCAGCACATTCCGGAAATAAAACAGTATTTGGATAAGTTCAGCGGTTCTACAACGCAGTTCTCGTTCATTCCACATTTGCTTCCGGCAACTAGAGGAATCTACACGACTATTCATTCAAAAATTAAGAGTGGAATTAAAGAGGCAGAGATTAAAAGCGTATTTGAAAACGCATACAATGATAAACCATTTATAAGATTAATCGCGCCGGAAATTCCGGAGCTGAAAGATATTCATCATACAAATTTTTGCGATATAAGTTGGAAACAGGTTGGAAACGATACGTTAGTAACTCTTTCAACAATAGATAATTTAGTGAAAGGAGCAGCCGGACAAGCAATTCAGAATATGAACATAATGTTTGGCTTTGAACAAACCGAAGGATTATTAAAATGTTTCAAGAATCATACATCGAGTGTAAAGTGAAAAAAGGAATAACAGCGGCAAAGGGATTTAAGTCGGTAGGAATACACTGCGGAGTTAAGAGAGTAAAGAAAGATTTAGCTTTGATAGTTTCTGATATGCCGGCAACAGCAGCGGGAGTATTTACTTTAAACAAAGTTCAAGCTGCACCGGTGTTGGTTTGCAAAGAAAATCTTATGAATAATAATTCATATCGCGCAATTGTGTGCAATAGCGGCAACGCAAATGCTTGTACTGGTGAAAAAGGTTATAACGATGCAGTAACTATGGCGAACGAAACCGCGAGCGCACTGGGTATTTCTCCTAAAGAAGTTTTTGTTTCTTCCACCGGTGTTATTGGAGAAAAACTCCCGATAGAAAAAATTGTAACTGGTATTAAAAGAGCCGCAAGCCATCTCAGTGAGAGCGGGTATCTTTCTGCCGCAGAAGCAATTATGACAACTGATACGTTTGTTAAGTCACACGAAACTTCCTTCTTAGTTAATGGGATTGAAGTTAACATTGGCGGAATTGCAAAAGGCAGCGGGATGATTCATCCCAACATGGCAACTATGCTTGGTTTTGTAACTACGGATGCCGCGATTGCAAAATCAACTTTGCAGACAATGCTCAAATCAACTTGCGATAAAACTTTTAACAGAATTATTGTTGATGGCGACACAAGCACAAACGATATGGTGATAATGCTAGCAAACGGCGCTAGTGGAGTAACTATTGAAGAAGGAACGGATGAATACAAATTATTTGAAGAAGAATTATTTGAACTGCTGAAGAAACTCTCGATAGATATTGTTAAAGATGGCGAAGGTGCGACAAAGTTGATTGAGATAACAGTTGAAGGTGCGTTAACAGATGCTGATGCGGAAAAAGCAGCAAGAACAGTTGCTCTGTCACCACTTGTAAAAACTGCGATTCATGGAGAGGATGCAAACTGGGGAAGAATTTTAGCCGCGGTTGGTTATTCCGGAATTGAATTCAATCCGGACAAATTTGAAATAACGATAAACGAGATTCCAATTCTAAAAGAAAATTACTTTGTAACTCTGCCGAACGCGATTGCAAACCAAACGCTGAAACCGGCAAAAATAAATTTGCTTTTAGAATTACATGGCGGAACTGGAAAAGCAACTTGCTGGACATGTGATTTTTCAGAAGAATATGTAAAGATTAACGGGAGCTACAGAACTTGACAAAGCCGGTTTTTAGAAAAGAAGATGTATTAATAGAAGCATTGCCATATATACAACAGTTTGAGAAAACTACTTTTGTTGTTAAGTATGGCGGCGCTGTTATGACCGATGAAAACTTAAAAGCAATGGTTGCACAAGATGTAACATTGCTGCGCAAAATTGGAATTGAGGTTGTAGTTGTTCATGGCGGCGGAAAAGAAATTACTTCGATGGCAGAAAAACTTGATATAGAAACAAAGTTTGTTAACGGGCAGCGTTACACCGATGAAGATATGCGAGATGTTGTGCAAATGGTTCTTGGTGGTTTGATAAATAAAGATATTGTACGCCGCATTAATATCAACGGTGGTAGAGCTGTTGGTATTAGCGGAATAGATGCAAACTTAGTTACAGTAAAACAACTTGATAAGGCGTTAGGCTTGGTAGGTGAAGTAATTGATGTAAACGCATCGTTCATTAGAAATTTATTAAATGATGGATATTTGCCGGTTATTGCGCCGATTGGTGTTGATACCGAAGGAACAGTCTATAACGTTAATGCTGATATTGCTGCGGGTCCGATTGCGGCATCGCTGAGCGCAACAAAACTTGTTTACATGACTGATATTGATGGTGTGAAAATAAATGGCAAGCTGGCTTCTCATCTAACACAAAGCGAAGCTCAAAAATATATTGCTGATGGAAATATAAGCGGCGGAATGATTCCGAAAGTAGAATCAGCTCTTGCTGCGCTTGAATCCGGTGTACAGAAAGTTCATATAATTGATGGAAGAGTAGAACACGCGTTGTTGCTGGAAATCTTTACCAAAGAAGGTATTGGTACTGAAATAGTAAGCGAATGATAAAACTCAAAAACGAAAATCTAAGAGGAACAAATGAGTAAGAAACTAGAAGACATTCACAAACGACATGTAATAATTAAATCTATTATTTCTTCTCAAGAGATTTACAACCAGACACAGCTTGTAAAAGTTTTGAAACAAAATGGAATTAAAGTTACGCAGGCAACTTTATCTCGTGATTTGACTGAACTAGGAGTTGGGCGCGTTCCAACAGCAAAAGGCGCTACTTACAAAATCAACACAATGGGTGATGAACCGACACATAAGCTTCATGTAGCGGAAGAGATTGTCTCGGTAACTTCGAACGAGTCTTTGGTTGTTATAAAAACTTTTCCCGGGAGAGCTCAAGGTGTTGCATTATTCTTAGATAAAAGCGCGCTAACGGAAAGTATTGGAACTTTGGCTGGCGATGATACAATTATTGTAATTCCCCGCTCAACAAAAACAATTGAAAAAACTATTAATCAACTAAAAAATATTTTAGGAATAAAATAATGGCAAAGAACAAAATAGTAGTAGCATACTCCGGCGGACTCGATACATCGGTAATGGTGAAATGGCTTAAAGATAATTATGACGCTGAGATAATTACATTTACAGGAAACTTAGGACAGACAAAAGAGCTTATTGGTCTCGAAGAAAAAGCATTAAAGTCCGGCGCATCAAAATCATACGTTGAGGATTTAACCAAAGAGTTTATTGACGATTATGTTTTTCCGGCATTGCGTGCCGGTGCAATGTATGAAGAAACATATCCAATGGCTTGCTCGATAGGCAGACCGCTGCTTGCAAAAACCCTTGTAGATATTGCCCGCAAAGAAGGTGCAAACATGGTTGCTCACGGCTGCACCGGAAAAGGAAATGATCAAGTTCGTTTTGAAGTTGCTGTTGGCGCGCTAGCGCCGGATTTGGAAAACTTAGCTCCGCTAAGAACTTGGGAATTTAAAAGCCGCGAAGAAGAAATTGATTACGCCGCAAAGCACAACATTCCGGTGTCGGTAACAAAAGAAAATCCTTACTCAATTGATGAAAACATTTGGGGAACTGCAATTGAGTGTGGTGTGCTGGAAGATCCAATGGTTGAACCACCGGCAGACGCATACCAGCATACTGTTTCACCGGAAGAAGCACCGGATGTTGCCGAATACGTTACAATAGATTTTGAAAAAGGAATTCCGGTTGCGTTAAATGGTGTTGCAATGGAAAGTGTTGCGCTTGTTAAAGAATTGAATAAGATCGGCGGAAGAAACGCGATTGGCAGAATTGATATGATTGAAAACAGATTGGTTGGAATTAAATCACGCGAAGTTTACGAAGCACCAGCCGGAATGATTTTACATGCGGCTCACAAGGAATTAGAAAGAATAACTTTAGATAAAGCAGTAGCTCACTACAAAACTCACATCTCGCAAGAGTATGCAAACTTAATTTACAATGGTTTGTGGTTTTCGCCGCTTCGCGAAGCTTTGCAAGTGTTTATTGATAAGACGCAAGAAAAAGTAACCGGAATGGTTAAGATGAAACTCTACAAAGGAAACACAATTATCTCCGGTAGAAAGTCGCCATATTCACTATACGATCCTGAACTTGCAACTTACACAGCTGCTGATCAGTTCGATCACAAAGCATCGGAAGGATTTATTAAGATTTATGGATTGCCGTACAAAACAATTAACCGCGTAATGCAAAAAGCAAACGCAACTAAGAAAGATGTAGCTTGAAGAAGGGACAAGCAGTTAGCTAATAGCGGTTAGACAAAAAGATAAAAAATGGAATAACAATGGCACTATGGAACAGCAGGTTTAAGAAAAGTTTTGATAAGGGCGCGTTAAAGTTTTCGGCTTCACTTGATGTGGATGGAAAACTTTACAACGAAGATATTGACGGAAGCAAAGCACACGTTAAGATGTTGATGAAACAAAAAATTGTTTCCAGCAACGATGGTAACGCGATTCTGAAAGCACTAGAAGAAATCAGAATAGAAATTTCTTCCGGTAAGCTAAAGTTTGATTGGCAGAAGGAAGATATTCATTCGCTGATAGAAGAGCGGCTGGTTGATAAGATTGGCGAGCGCGGCAAGCGGCTGCACACAGCGCGCAGCAGAAACGATCAAGTTGCGCTTGATGAACGGCTTTACATGCGCAAAGAAATTGCTAATCTTATTAAGCTTACTAAACTTTTTCAGCGTACGCTTCTTAAACAAGCACAGCAGCATAAAGATACTATCATAAGCGGATACACGCATTTGCAACGTGCGCAGCCGCTTTTGTTTGCACATCATTTGATTGCATACGTTTCGATGTTAGACCGTGATGTTGAACGGCTTAACGACTGCATGAAGCGCGCAAACAATTCGCCCTTAGGGGCAGCCGCGCTCGCCGGAACAACTCTTCCGATAGACCGCGAATACACTGCTAAACTTCTTGGAATGAATAGCGTAATTGTAAATTCTCTTGATGCGGTAGCTGACCGTGATGTTGTTATAGAATTGATTAATGCGTGCTCAATAATAATGATGCACCTTAGCCGCTTTTCAGAAGAAATGGTTCTGTGGAGCTCGCAAGAAAATTCTTTCGCTCAAATTGATGATTCTTTTGCAACCGGAAGCAGTTTAATGCCGCAGAAAAAAAATCCCGACATTGCCGAATTAATACGCGGAAAAGTTGGTCGTGTTTACGGCGCTCTATTTGGTATTCTAACAATTATGAAATCGCTTCCGCTTGCTTATAACCGTGATATGCAAGAGGATAAAGTTCATTTGCTTGGAGCCGTTGATACAACAAAAGATTGTCTTAACATGGCAACCGAGCTTTTAAAGAATACAAAGTTTGATAAGAAGCGCTTTGAAAAAGAACTAGATGGTGATTTACTGCTAGCAACCGATTTGGTGGATTATCTGGTGCGCAAGCAAGTTCCGTTTAGAAAAGCGCATGAAATAATTGGTGAAATTGTAGCTGCGTGTGTTGATAGCAATAAAAAATTAGATGGGCTTACAATAGCGCAGTACAAACAATTCTCAACAAAGTTTGAAGAAGATATTTTCAAACTTCTCACTTCAAGAACAAGCGTAAAGAATAAACTTTCGCAAGGCAGCACCTCGCCGGCGGAAGTTGAAAAGCAGCTACAATTCTGGAAAAAGAAACTCAAATGATATTGGACTTCATGAATAAAGTCCCTACAAAAAATGTAGGGGTTTGATTTATCAAACCCGCCCATATATAGATAACCGGCTTTGTAACAAACGAAGCCGGTTTTTTTTATAAATGTAAAAAATTGTCATGGTTGTAACTTTTTTTGTTTCTACATCGTCCTAATACAAAAACAAAGAGATAGTTGCCATGAAGAAGATTTGCCTTTTAGTACTGCTAACAGTTTTTTCGCTTAACATTTACGCACAAGCCGGACAGCAATTAGCCTTGAACACAACAAAACCGGCAAACCAAGGAATTGTAACCGGAAAAATTATAGATGCTTCTTCCAACTCACCGATAGAATACGCAAGCGTTATTCTTCTTTCAAAACAAAACTCTCAAATGGTTAGCGGAATTGCTACTGATAAAAATGGAGAGTTTGCTCTTCGCGGGATTCCAACCGGAACATATATTCTCAATGTAACTTTTGTTGGTTTCAAGAAAAAAGATTTAAGTGATGTTGAAATCACGGAAAACAACCATGTTGTGAATCTTAAAGAGATTAAACTGCAATCTGATGCGGTGCAGCTAAAGGAATCCGAAGTTGTTGGAGAACGAAGTGCTGTTGAATTCAAAATTGATAAAAAAGTTGTAAACGTTAGTCAAAACTTAGCTGCAACCGGCGGAACAGCTGTTGATGTTTTGCAAAACCAGCCATCAGTTCAAGTTGATGCAAACGGAAACCTAACGTTGAGAGGCAGCGGAAGTTTCACCGTTATGGTTGATGGAAGACCAAGTGTTCTGCAAGGAACAGACGCTCTGCGCCAAATTCCGGCAAACACAATTGATAACATCGAAATCATTACGAATCCATCTGCCAAGTATGATGCTGAAGGAACCGCCGGAATAATTAATATCGTTACAAAGAAAACAAATCTTTCCAGTACAAGTGGAATGGTAAACAGTGGAGCGGGCTCTCGCGATAAATATAACGGTGATTTTAATTTCAGTCACAAATCTGATGGTTACAACATTACCGTTGGTGCAGATGCCCGCCGGAATAATTTTCTGCAAGACATTACAATTGATCGCACACAGTTAAGCACTACAGGGATTAATTCGGTTGCAGATCTTCACCAGAAGAGAGATGGGTACAACGCACGCTTTGGTTTCGATAGATATTTTAGTGATAAGCTTACGCTTGGAATTAACGGCGCGTATGGCTACGCTGATATGAATATGTTTGTAGGAACTACCAATAGTTCTGTTGCGCTGAATGGAAATTCACCAATTATGTTTACCAAGACAAGCGATAACAATAAGACGACCGCTGAATATTTCAATAGCTCTGTTAACTTGACAAATATTTTCACTCCAAAGGTGAACGATCTTTACTTCGAAGCAACATTTACAAAGCTTAGATTACCGTCGAATCAAATAACAAACGAAAACACTTCTCTTTCCGATGGGACAATATTTTCTTCACTTAGAGGAAGGGAAAACAATACTTCAAGAATTGATTCAAGAATCAAATTGAATTACAAACACAACTTAACCGAGAAGAATACTTTTGAAGCCGGTTTTCAAACAAATCTATTTTACAAAAAGATGGATATTATCAGCAGAGATTTTGACAATGTTGCTCAACAATGGTTAATTAATAGCGGTTACTCAAATAATTTCGATTTCAGAAATAATATTTATGCTGCCTATACAACTTATTCCGATCAACTTCTGGGATTTGAATATCAAGCCGGGTTGCGTTTGGAATATACCGATAGAAAACTTGAACAGCTTACGACAAAAGAAAACTTCACTTATCAAAAACTACACTTGTTTCCAACGTTGAATATCTCCAAGAAGATTTCCGATGATCAGCAAATGCAATTCAGCTATAGCAGAAGAATTCAGAGACCGTTTGACGGACAGCTGAATCCGTTCACATATTTCTCTGATACTTACACTTCAACCGGCGGAAATCCTTACTTACGTCCTTCGTTTACACATTCTGTTGAGTTGAATTACCAGAAATCATTTAACGGTGTTTATCTAACTGCTCAAACATACTTTAGAAAAACTGATGAAGGCGTTGAACAATTGCAAAAATTTGATAACACGGGAAAAATTAATCTTATTCCGGAAAATATTTTGAACACAACTGCTGTAGGCGCGGAAATTTCCGCCAACATAACATTTGCACCTTGGTTTAAAATGGATCCGGCAGTGAACTTGTACAACTTCAACTTGCAAGAAAAACCGGAGTTTGATATTGCCGGACAAAACCGATTTAGCTGGGATGCAAGATTAAACACAACCTTTATGTTTTCTGCCGCAACAAGATTCCAGTTCTTCGCAAATTATTTTCCTAGCAATGTTACATCGCAAGGCGAGATAAAAACATTTATGATAATTGGTGCTACAGTTCGGCAAGAATTTTTTGAACGTAGTTTAATTGCCACATTAAGCACACAGAATTTGTTTGGACAAACAAAGTTTAACATAGTTTCTAACGGAACCGGATTTACATCTAACTTAAACATAAGACCGGAAGCACCGGTATTTAATCTTACGCTTAGCTATAACTTCAACAATTTCAAGCGCCGCAATAACGAGCAAGTTGATTTGAATGTGAACAGCGGCTTATAATTTTCATTTGCTGATTACTCCCGATGCCGCATAAGAGAAAAAGCTTATGCGGCTTTTATTTATCCCGCGTCTTTAAAATAGGGTAAAACTAAACACCCTAATCTGTCGTCTAATCCTATCTAAATACCATTTATTTTGAAAGGAGTTAAGTATGCAAACCAAACGCAGTCTTTGGTGGCTTTCTGCTGTTTTTCTTGTCGTTTATTCGTTTTTAGTTCTTAATGGAACAATATCCGCGCAGAGCAATAGCGGCTTTGATCTCAAAAATTTAGATAAGTCGGCAAATCCGGCACAAGATTTTTATCAATATTCTGTTGGCGGCTGGGTAAAGAACAATCCAATCCCGGATGATCAAGTTCGCTGGGGCTCTTTTACAATTTTAGCTGAAGATAATAATCTAATCTTGAGAAAAATTATTGAAGAAGCTGCCGCTAATCAATCTTGGGGAAAAGGTGCGGCAAAACAAAAGATTGGCGATTTCTACGCGGTGGCAATGGATTCTGTTCGCATAGAAAAAATGGGTTATAAACCAATCGCTCCCGATTTGAAAAAAATTGATGCGCTTCAAAACAAAAAAGATTTGATTAAATATCTCGCGCAAGAATATGTAAACGGCAACGGATTGATTTTTAATTTTGGTGCAAGTGTAGATGCAAAGAAAAGTGAAATGTACACAGCTTATTTATCTCAAGGCGGATTAGGTTTACCTGATGTTGAGTATTACACGAAAGATGATTCACGCTCGAAAGATATTCGTGAAAAATATTCCTCTCATGTAGCTAATATGTTTAAGTTGATTGATGTAGCTCCGGAAGTTGCCGCTGAATATTCTAAAACAATTATGAACGTAGAAGGCAAACTTGCCGCAGCTTCAAACACTCGTTTGGAAAACCGCGATCCGGTAAAGACTTACAACAAGATGACTCTTGATAACTTGATTAAACTTTCCGGTTCATTCAATTGGAAAAACTATTTCGAGCTAATTGGATTGCCAAATTTGGATTTTCTTGTTGTAAGCCAGCCAAAATTTTTCTCACAGCTCAGTTCCACAATGGATGAAGTTTCTCTAGATGATTGGAAAGTATATTTGAAGTGGAATGTTCTGCGCGGATCCGCAAATTCACTAAGCTCTGCTTTCGTAAATGAAAGATTCGATTTTACTCAGAGATTCTTAAATGGCGCAAAAGCAATGCAGCCAAGATGGAAACGAATGGTTCAAGCGGTTAACGGTTCTTTAGGTGAATTACTTGGACAGATTTATGTTGAAAAAGCTTTTCCGCCGGAAGCAAAGCAAAGAGCAAAAGCAATTGTAAATAATTTGCTTGTTGCAATGGGCGAAAGTATTAAAGGTTCTCAGTGGATGAGCGACGAAACAAAAAAACAAGCCCTTGTAAAACTTGAAACCTTTGGCGTTAAGATTGGTTATCCGGATAAATGGAGAGATTACAGCGAACTCGAAATTGTTCGGGATTCGTACTACAAAAATTTAGAACGTGTTGGCGCTTGGGCAAGAAAACAAAATCTTGCAAAAATTGGCAAACCGGTTGATAAACAAGAATGGTTTATGAGTCCTCAGACCGTTAACGCTTCTTACAATCCTACAAAGAATGAAATTACTTTTCCGGCTGGAATTTTGCAGCCGCCGTTCTTCAATCAAAAAGCAGATGACGCGGTTAACTATGGTGCAATGGGCGCGGTGATTGGTCATGAAGTTTCTCATGGCTTTGATGACCAAGGAAGAAAGTATGATGAGAAGGGAAACATTAGAGATTGGTGGACAAAAGAAGACAACGATAAATTTCAAGCTCGCGCAAAGAAACTAATTGATCAATACAATGGCTTTGTTGTAGTTGATACATTCAAAGTAAACGGTGCATTAACACTTGGAGAAAACATTGGCGACCTTGGCGGATTAACAGTGTCTTATGCCGCATTCAAAACAACAGAACAATTCAAAATGAATGAAATGATTGACGGCTTCACTTCGGCACAAAGATTTTTCTTAGGCTGGGCACAAGTGTGGTCAACCAATGCCCGCGATGAATATTTAAAAACACAAGTTAAGACGGACGTACACTCACCAAGTGTGCAAAGAGTTAACGGACCGTTAATGAACATGCCGGAATTCTTTGAAGCGTTTGGTGTAAAGCCGGGCGACAAAATGCGCGCTGCGGAAGATAAGATTGTGAAAATTTGGTAATTGGTTTTGTCATTCTGAGTACCGATTTATCGGGAAGAAGAGTCTCTTTTAAATTATTGGACTGAGATATTTCATCACTATGGTTCCGGACTCAATATGACAAGACTTAGTTTCGCTAGATTAAGATTAAGGATGTGTTTCTCTTGATCTTATTCTTGCTCTTAATCTTAATCTATTTTTAATCCGGTTCTTGTTATATTTCATTTAAGAAACATTAACATATAAAAGGGAGATAGATGTATTCACTTGAAGTTAGAAATCTTACTAAAACATTCGATAAGGTTGTTGCGGTAGATAACGCTTCGTTCGAGGTTCCGGATGGATCAATATTCGGATTGATTGGAAGAAACGGAGCCGGCAAAACGACAACAATAAGAATGATGATGGGAATTTATTTGCCGGATAACGGCGATGTTGTTCTTAAAGGAGTAAAAGTTGGACAAGAATTTAAAAACCGTGTTGGCTATCTACCCGAAGAGCGCGGACTTTATAAGAAAATGAAGGTGATGGATACACTGCTTTACTTTGCTGAACTGAAAGGCAAAACCGGCAGACCGGTTCAGAAAAAAGCGGAAGAGTATTTAAAAAGGTTTGATTTATATGACCGCCGCTTATCAAAGATCGAAGATATGTCAAAAGGTAATCAGCAAAAGATACAATTCATCGGAACAATTCTTCACGATCCCGATTTTA
Organism: Ignavibacteriota bacterium; assembly: GCA_043807765.1. Lineage (GTDB taxonomy): Bacteria > Bacteroidota > Ignavibacteria > Ignavibacteriales > Melioribacteraceae > Stygiobacter. Next base: position 71,710 of record JAZDFQ010000069.1, on the reverse strand, counting down.
TTATTCTCGATGAACCATTTAGCGGACTCGATCCGGTGAATACAAATCTTCTTAAGGACATTATTTTAGAAATGAAGAACAATGGAAAAGTAATAATCTTCTCAACTCACTTAATGGATTTTGCTGAGAAGATGTGCGATCACATTGCGATGATTGATCACGGGAAGATTATTCTTAAAGGCTCTTTGAATGAGATTAAAGCTAAACACTCGCAAAAGAATGTTAGCCTTAGCTACGATGGAGACATTTCCTTCTTACAAGGGCATCCAATAGTTGAAAAGATTGCAGACTACGGAAACACAACCGGCATTAGACTGAAAGAAGCAAACCAAACACAGCAGCTTCTTAAATTGTTGATGGAAAGAAATGTGCTCATAAAGAAATTCGACGCGAACGATATTTCGCTTCAAGAGATTTTTATTGAGTATGCCGGTCAAGAAGAAGGAGGTGCCAATGTTTAATTATAGAATCCTTGGAATTATTAAACGTGAGTTAAAAGAAAAATTGTTATCAAAGTCCTTCATTCTCACAACCATACTGTTTCCGGTATTTTTGTTTGTAATAGTTGGCGTACAAGCACTTTTGGTAACGGATGAAGCCACTTCCAAATTAAACATCGTTTGCGAGGATCAGAACCTTACTCAATCATTTCAGAGAGAATTTACAAATCCCAAATCTGATCTGATGAAGGAAGGTAAGTTTTCTTTTGATTTTTACACAATGAACCGCGATGAACTGAAAAAACATTTAGACGAAAACAAAACTGCAATGCTTGGCGATAAGTTAACCGGTGTGGTTTTTGTTCCTGATACTGTCTTTAATAACAAAATACTGGAATACTATTCCAAATCTCCTAACAACTTGTCTCTTTCCCGCAGTTTGCAGGAACCAATAAATAATGTTTTGGTAGCTGCCTACTTTAACAACAAAGCTCTTTCTGCAGAAGAATTCAGATTTATGCGTGAAGGTGTTGAAGTTAACGGTTTCAAAGTTTCCAAAGACGAAAACATTAAAGAAGAAGGCTTTGGTAGTATGGCGCTTTCGTGGGTTTTTGCTTTCTTGCTTTACCTCAGTTTGCTAATGTCGGGACAAATGATGCTTCAATCTGTTATTGAAGAAAAAGCAAGCCGCATTGTAGAAGTTATTCTTTCTTCCGTAAGTCCAAGAGAAATGATGACTGGAAAAATTATTGGCTCTGCTATTACTGCGTTAATGCAAATGGGAATTTGGTTGGCAACCGTGATAACTGTTGCTTCTCCCGCCATGAATTTACTTCCAGAGGATATAATGGTCAGCGTTAAAGCCGTTCAAGTAATTTTTTTGATGGTAAATTTTGCTGTAGGATTAGTTTTATTCCTTAGCTTATTTGGAATGGTTGGTTCCATCTTCGATAACCCTCAAGACGCACAGTCTGGCTTGTGGCCGGTTATGATGTTAATCATGATTCCTTTTTTTGTGGCTATGTCTATGATGCAGAATCCAAACAGTCCAATTGGAAATGTAACTGCGCTTCTTCCATTCACATCTATAATGGTTATGCCGGTTAAGATGACAATTGTGGAAGTTCCTATTTGGCAGCTCGCACTTAGCATTGTTGTAAATATTGTTGCAATCTTCTTCGTCTTTCCGGTAGCGGGAAAAATTTACCGCGTTGGAATTTTACGCACCGGCAAAAAACCAAAATGGAGCGAAGTTGTAAAGTGGCTTAAATACAAATACTAAAAGCCCATCCCCAACCCCTTCCCGATGGGAAGGGGCTATGACAAAAGTAAAATTTATGAGCAATGAAGAAAAAGTAAATAGTTTTGATAATCCCTTCCCCTTTGGGGAAGGGCAAGGGATGGGGCTGCTTATTGAAAAACTTCACAAAGATTTTTCTTTAGAAAAAGAATCTTTGCCTGACGTTGATAATCTTGATCTGATTAGAAACCACTTGATTATAAAAGTAAAAGAATTAATGGCTCGGGATTATGACCGCTTTCTTAACAGTATGTATAGAATAGATGTAAACGAGAAGAAAGTTCGCGAGATTCTTCACTGCAAAGACAGAACTTCAATCCCCGAAAAGTTAGCCGACCTAATAATTGAACGCCAGATGATGCGTGTTAGAACCCAGCTTATGTATAAGGAAGGAAGGCTGAAGTAACATTTATTTTATTCTGCTAACCTCAATGTTAAACCCAAGTGGCAAGTTGGGGAGTATAACATCATTAGTTTTTTTCTCTATATCATACATGTATAAGTTATGAAAACCACTGTATATAACATATTTGCCATCTTTCGTAAAGTCTACATCAGTACCGTCTCCCAAATTAACTATGTTTGCCCCATCAATATCTGCCATAGCAATACTTCTCTGAGCATCTGCGAAGAGTCTTCTAAAAACCATTTTTTTAGAATCAGAAGAAACAATAGGTCCATAATGCATTTCCGTACCGCTTAAAGCTGGTATTAACGATTGCACTGTTTTTGTAATAAAATCGTATTTAAATACTCCGAAGTCGTTATTGGATTTTGTTGCAGCAAAAAGAAAAAATGTGTTGTCTGCAGAAACAGATGGTTTGCCTATTCCAAAATTGTTGTTTGTTAATTGAATTTCGCCACTGCCGTCGGTATTACATGTATAAAAGTTTGTAACACCATTCTTCAGTGAAGCGTAAAGTATTTTTGTGTCATTCATAATAAAAGCTGAATCCCATCCGTAACCTGGATTTGGTACAATTATCTTTTTGCCGCTTCCATCGCTATTCATTGTCGCAATTTCATAATGACCATTTTCTAAAGTCTTATAAATTATTTTTTTGCCATCTTTTGAAAAACTGGGAACCACTTCCTTGTAATCTGTATTAGTAAGTCGTCTGGTTTTTCCGCTAATCAAGTTGTATGAAAATATGTCGTCTCTTCCGCAAAGTGTGTAATTTCCCGTCCCGTAATCTATGTAGTCCAAAGTATAAAGCAATTCGTGCCCATCATCCGAGAAAGACGATAGATATGCGTAGTACGTTGTGTCAACAACATTCTCGGTTATATTGATTTTTGTGTTGGTGTAGGGATAGAACAAGTAAATATCTCCCATTCCATTTACTTCATAAGCTATTACCATTGTAGTGTTTTCGTATTCAAATATAGCTCCGGATGGCTCCGTGCTATGTTCTTTGCAAGAGAGAGTTAGCAATAGTGTGGCTATAGCTACAATAAATAAAGGTTTCATTTTTATGTCCCTATTTCATCAACACAAACTTCTTTGTTTCCGTAAAACCACCCGCGCGTAACTGATAAAAATAAACTCCGCTGGTCATCTCAAGCGGAGGCGAGAGATGATGCGTATTAAATATTGCTTTGTAATTCCCGGCTTGCCTGTATTCATCAACTAAAGTTGCAACTTCCCTTCCCAGTGCATCGTAAATTTTCAAAGTAACCTTTTGTAAAGACGAGGCATGCCTCGTCTCTACCGGAATTGTGTACTCAATAGTTGTGCTAGGGTTAAACGGATTGGGGTAGTTTTGAGATAGAGAATAATTGTGTGGTAGAGGCGTATAACTATTTTCAATACTGGTCAATATCTCTTGAGATGGAATTACATATATACCGGTATCAGTTGATAGGTAAACAAAATTGTTGCTTACGGTAATTGCCGTTATGCCTGTATAAGTAGGCAGTCCTGTGTCGTATTTTTTCCAGCTAATTCCTAAATCGTTTGAAATCTCTTTGTTCGACACGATTAAATTCGAACCCACGGCATAAACACAATTAGTTGTTGTTTTATTTATTCTTTTCCAGTTAAGACCATTATCGTTAGATATAAATAAACCGGCGCCGGTACCAAGACAAATAGTTGAGCTCGTTTGAGCAATAGAATAAACATCCGTCTTATAAAATATTTCGTGAAATTCTTCCCAAGTGCTGCCGCTATTGGTTGATTTGTAGATGTTTCCATATTCTCCGTAGAAATTGCCGCTGATTCCTAAAAGTATAGTTGAGCCACTAGCATAAATTGAACGAGTTATTTCGTTTTGTTGGCTACTACGAATGCATTCCCAGTTATCGCCGGAGTTTTTTGATACGAATAATTCTGCTATTTGAGTACCGGCATAAATTTTATCGTCATTAACATAAAGGACGCGGATTGAACTTGACGGAGGCAAACCATTATTAGAGACTTTCCAGTCTTGCCCAAGGTTGGTTGTTACATAAATACCCTCGGTAGTTCCAGCAATTATTTTGTTCTGAACAGCTGAAACAGAAGTTGTGTATTTATCTGTTAGCCCAATACATGTGCATTTCCATGTTGTACCGCTCCTTTCGATCAAATAAATTCCGCCAGAAGTTGCAACCAGTACTCCGCCATTGTACTCAGTGAACGCCCGGCCATAAATACTACTGATGTTTTTCCACTGTGCAACAGTATAGGTGGAAAGAATAATTAGTATAAATAGAATCATCCGAACTAATTTCATTTCAACGGTTCCAAAATATTTTTAGTCGCGATTACTTCAGTAAACTCATTTTGTTAATAAATCTATTGTTCTGCGTTGTCATCTGATAAAAATAAATTGCGCTTGGTAAATTGCTGCCATTAAATTTTACTGAATAATTTCCCGGGGCCTTTGCTTCGTTAACTAAAGTTGCAACTTCTCTACCCAGCACATCAAAAACTTTTAACGTAACGTGCTCACTCTTGGGAAGCGAATAGCATATAGTTGTTTCCGGATTAAATGGATTCGGATAGTTTTGTGATAGTGAATAATCTTTAGGTATTCCCGTTTCATCATAAAGAAAATTTGTCGAAGTAAAGTGTGCGGCCAAATTCCGCATTTCATTAACGACGTAAGTATAGGCAGAATCGGTAGAAACCACAGTACCATATTCTGTCCAGTTTAAGAACTTGAATCCTTTGTTGGAAACAGCTCTTGCGGTTATCGTATCATGGGCTAAGCTGTATGAAACAGATCCAGCGTTCTCGGGCAAACCCCTAATTATTATTGGTGGACCACTCATACAACAGTCGGCGTAAATTTTCACACTTGCTTTTCTCGAATAAGTAATCATGTTTCCGTCCGATGCATATATCATTATTTGGAATAGCCCAGATTGAAAATGGTTTGGTCTCCACCCAAACACCCCGGTTCTGGCAATTAGTAATGCACTGCTGGGAAATATTGATGTTGCATAATACTTAACTGTATCACCATCCGGATCAATTGCTTTATATGTAAAAACAAGGACTTTCCCTTCGGTAGTAACTGTATCCGGCATTTCTTTTATAAACACCGGGGCGTGGTTTTCTTTTGTGCTTTTATTTTGTGCAATTGCTAATGTGCAAACAAGAAATAGAAAGAAAGCTAAGTTAAACTGTAGTATGGGTTTCATATTTCCCCGGGTTTAGTGTACAACAATTATTACTAAACACAAATAAAACTCTTTCTCACTCATAATCAAGTCATTTCATAAGCAACTAGTAAAAAACAACTCTTAATCTTGTTCATGATCTTAATCGTGATCTTCTTTGCTTTAGTTAATATCTGGTTTTGAACACGCCCCGCCGCTGACTATTTTTACTCACTAAAAATTTAGAGTTGGTGTAATGAGTAAGTCTTTCTTAAAAAAATATCCCATCATAGATTATTTTGCAATTGCAATTGGTTCTGCAATTATGGCTATTGGTATTGGTGTCTTTTTAGTTGATGCTAAAGTTGTTCCGGGCGGCGTTAGCGGTCTTGCCATGGCAATGCATTATTTAAGCGGCAACAAAATTTCGGTGGGGCTTCTAATGTGGACTCTCAACATTCCTCTCTTCCTTTGGGGAATGAAAGAGCTAGGCAAGGAATTCGGCATAAGAACATTTGTTGGCTTTTCTCTTAACTCATTTTTCATTGATCTCTTTCGCGGAGACATTCCCGGCTTTGAATATTTAAAGCTGCAAAACTCGGCAACAGTGCAAGACTTATATAAAAACGATTTCTTGTTTATGGTGCTTATCGGGTCAGTGCTTTTAGGCGTTGGTCTGGGCATCATTTTCAAGTTCAAAGGCACAACAGCCGGTTCCGATATTATCGCATCAATTATGCATAAGCGCTACGGAATAAAACCGGGTCAATCAATTATGATAATTGATTTTTTTGTAATTGCTCTTGCGGGAGTGATAATAGAATTAAAAGATCTTTCACCGGATAAGCCGGCGCTTTCGCTTACTTTCTACGCAATCTTTTTGCTTTTTATTTCCTCACGGTTGATTGATATAATAATAGATGGCTTTGATTACGCGCGCGCCGCGTACGTTATCTCTGATAAGTATGAAGAAATATCCGAGGCGATTTTGACAAAGATGGAACGCGGAGTTACGGCAGTTGATACAAGAGGTGTGTATAAAAACATTGAACGGGAAATGCTTCTAACTGTTGTACCTCTACGGGAAGTTTCCAGATTAGTTGATATTGTTAAAGAAGTTGATCCGCACGCGTTTGTGATTGTCTATAATGTTCACGAAGTTCTGGGTGAGGGATTTAGAAGAAGGATTTAATTCTTTGCGCCCTCTGCGGAACCTTCGCGTTCTTTGCGTTTTATCTTTTGGGAAATATAAATGAGCCATAATATGAACACTGTTCTCGATCCAAACAAAATAAGAGAACTTGCCAATGGTTTTCAAGTAAGCAGAATTATACTAACTGCTGTCGAGTTAAATGTTTTCACCATTCTCGATAAGCATCTGCTTCCTTCATCGGAAATAGCAAAACAAATTAACGGCGATGAGCGCGCAACCGACCGCTTATTAAACGCTCTTGTCTCGCTCGGCTTCTTAAACAAAGTTCACGAAAAATTCTACAACAGCGATGCCGCTTCTTTATATCTTGTAAAAGGAAAACCGGAATTCATGGGCGGACTCTTCCATACCAATGAGCTTTGGAAATCATGGAGAACATTAACAAACGCAGTCCGTAAAGGAACTTCAGTTTATGATGATAATGTTTCAGAAAATGATTGGACGGAATCCTTTATAGCTGCTATGCATTACAGAGCGGCTAAAGAGGCTAAGATTCTTGCTATGATGCTGAATCTCTCTTCTGCGAAGAAAATGCTTGATGTGGGCGGCGGCTCTGGTGCTTTCTCGATGGGAATGATAGAAAATAATCCGGAACTTAAAGCCGTTATTTTTGATTTGCCGAATGTAATTCCTCTTACAAAAAAATATTCTGAAACTTTTCCACAGAAAGACAAAGTGAGTTATATAGAAGGAAATTATTTAACCGGTGATTTTGGAAACAGCTATGATTTAATTTTACTTTCTGCTATAGTACATATAAATAGTTACGAACAAAATCTTAAGTTGATAAATAAATGTTATAACTCGCTTAACAGTGGCGGACAAATTGTAATTAAAGATTGGGTAATGAACGAAGAACGAACCGAGCCGCTTGGCGGAGCTGTATTTGCAATTAATATGCTGGTTGGTACAAAATGCGGAGATACTTTTACAGAAAATGAAATGCGTGAATGGCTTGGCAATGCTGGAATTACTAAAATTGAAAGAAAGAATACAAGCTTCGGATGGTCATTAGTTATAGGAACAAAAGATTGATTTACAAAATGAAAAATATTGCAGCGTTGCTAGCGCTGTTTCTAATTATATCGGCTTGCGGAAGCAAAAAAGAAATTCCGGAGTTGCTGGAAGGAAATTACCGCGCCCATACCGTTTCGTTTGAAGTAGGTAAACCGGAGATTAATCTTGATAAAGACAATCTAAAAGAAATACTAATCTTGCTTCATCACAGAATTAATCCGGTAGAAATTAAACAACATTTCCAGCTAAGCAACAGTGTTTGGAATGAGAGAATTAACTATCTCTTTGGCGAAGGTTTAATTAAAAAGTATAGTGACAGCAGTTTTATCCCAACAGTTTTTATTCTTGATGAAGAAAACGGGTGCGCGCTTAAGAAACTTACCGATTCCCTCGGTGCGGAAATGAGCGGAATAGCAGTTGATCGATTAGCTAAGATTAAAGAAGCATACTACAAGATTCCTTCGCTTAAAAACATTCCTTTCGAGTATGTTTCGATGTTTATACTCGGCGCTGTTATGCATGATAATGATCAGCTAAAATATTATCAAGAACAGTTTATAAAAGCATTCGTTCCCCACCGTGGAAGCAATTACTATTATATGTCTTTCATCCAAAACGAAGGGGGGGAAGGAAATCCTAAAATTTTTGAAACGCGTTATTATGATTATCCAAACTTTAGGCTTGGTTCTTTTTCGTCAACTTCTTACGAAAGAAATATTGCAACATATGCAACCTCTGAACTTGTAAGAGACTTTGGTAAACCGGCAACAGAAAGCGATTCGGTTTATCAAGTTGCTTTGCTTAACGAATTAGTTAAGGTAATTAAAAATCCCAGTTATAAGCCAACTTCAAAAATTGCCGGGGGATTTACCCGTTGCGGAATCGTTGTGAATGGAAAATCAACTGTACCAGTTTTAACCAGCGAGGATTTGCAGAAGGTTGCTGAAACAAGTAACGTGGTTAGGCAAGACATTATTAATTATTTCGAGAGCCGGCAAACACTTTTTGTGAAATGGTATCTTAATTCACAATACCGGGAAGAATCATCTTATAAAGAGTGGATGATCTGGGTTTACAAAATGATAACTGCAAAAACTATTGACGTGCTGATGGAGAAGTCTTATATAAAAACTTATGGCGGAAATACTGCGTCTTTCATTATTGAAAAATGAAAGACGCGTAATAGTTATTTAGCTAATTCTGCTAAGATCACTTTTATCATCTCGTCGAATTCTTCCTGCTTAAAACCCACGGATGACCATTTAACTTTGCCATCTTTTCCAATTACAAAATTCCTCGGAATGTATTTACTAGCGAAAAGGTTATAAGTTGCAACCTCCTTATCAAGGTAAATTGGAAATGTGTACTTATTTAGATCAATAAACTTTTTAACTATCCCGGTTTCCTCACCGCGGCTAATTGCGGCCATTACAAAACTCGTGTCTTTTATCTTTTCATATATATCTTTTTGCATTAAAGGCATTTCCTTTTTACACGGACCGCACCATGTAGCCCAAAAATTAATTAGGGCAACCTTTCCTTTTAAATTGGCGGAGGACAGATTGGAACCAGAAAGCGCTTTTGCAGTAAATGTAGGTAGTTGATCGCCGATATTTATTAAGGTTGTTTCTTTCAGATCATCTTGAGCAAAGCAAAAACCGGCGCTTAAAATCAACGCGATGACAACGAATAACTTTTTTAACATGTAAATCTCCTTTTGTTCAAAAATATTTATAAATAGAATCTCATAATCGGTCTGGATTTGCTGCGTCTTGCAGCTTCAACAAACCCGGCTTTCTCGAATGCGGATGGAATTCCCGTCCAGGCAAACGCTGCCGGAATTGACTTTGAATATGGTACAGTAGGGTAACCTTCCAAAATTTTCACTTTTTTCTTTCTACAAAACTCTATTGCCGATTTTAATAGTTCTGTGGAAATTCCTTTTTTGCGATATTCCTTTGCCATAAAGAAACATGTAATTGACCAAACCGGGTTATCATCTATTGGCGAAAGAACTTTTGAGTTTTCTAAACGCAAATATTTTTCTCTCGGCGCAAAAGAACACCAGCCAATTGGAATTTTCCCATCGTAAGCAATAATTCCAACGTGCTCTTTTTCTTCAACTAGCCGCTGCATTGCCTTTTTGTTGCCGGATCCTTTTTGCTTTTCAAACTGAGATGATTTTAAACGCCACGCCATACACCAACAGCCGCCGCATGCACCACGTTCGCCGAAAAGTAGTTCGAAGTCTTGCCAGTTTTTTGTTGTTAGTGATTTATATGTGAGTTTGTTGGGAATCATGTTGAAAATATAACCCGGAAAGTAGAGCCCTTTCCTTTGTTGCTGATAACTTTTATTTCTGCACCGTTAAGTTCGCAGTAGCGCTTAACAAGCGCTAAACCAAGTCCGTTACCTTCAAAGTTGCGTGTGTAACCTTTTTCCTCGCGTGTAAATGGAGTGAACAACATTTCAAAATATTCATCATCAATACCAATTCCGGTGTCTATAACATCAACTATAAGTTGATTGCTAGGCCCGCGATCTACTACGACTGTTACTTTGCCAACTTGAGTATACTTAACCGCATTATCAATTAAGTGATAAAAAATTTGATTGATGGAGTATTCATCTCCGCGCAACTGAATATCTTTTTCGGAGCTACTAACTTCAAATAAAATTCTTTTTGAGGACGCGAGCGGCTCAAATTCTCTGTGCAGCTTCTTTAATATTTCGGAGACATTTACCGTGGTAGATCGGAACGAATAGTTCCCGGTTTGAAGTTCGGACATATTTAAAATTAATTCTACCGTACGCATTATTCGCTTGCCTTCAAACTCAATTACATCGAAAGAGCTTTTAAGTTCTTCGTCAACTTCATTTTGAAGTTCTTCTTTTAGCAATGAGGAGAAATTAAGAATTACATTCAATGGAGTTCTAATTTCGTGAGACATCTGAGCAAGAAATTCGGATTTCAGTCTATCGGATTTTTCCGCTTTCTCTTTCGCTTGAATTATATCTTCTTCTGCTTTTTTCTTTTCCGTAATATCTTCAACAGTGCCTTCGAAGTACATTATGCTGCCGCGTTCATCTAAAATAGCACGGGCACTTTCTCTAACATAAATAATCGGTCCATCCGCTCGTTTCCATCTGGATTCGAATCCGACTATTCTCCCATTCAATTCTATTTCACGCTTGAATGCTAGTCTCGATTCAGTATCTACATAAACGTGAGCAGCAGGCATATCCAAAAGCTTTTCTAAACTCTCGATGCCGAATATTTTCAATAAGGTTGGATTAGCCATTAAAATTTTTCCGTCCGGAGTTGTACGATACAATCCTATTGTTGCATTCTCATACAATCCACGGAAACGAAGTTCGCTTTCTTTAAGCGCTTCTTCGGCTAATTTTCTTTCCGTAATGTCTTGCTTGATTGCTACGTAATAGGTTATTTCTCCGGAAGAAGATTTCACCGGTGTGATTGTCATTTCCTCGGTGTATTCATCACCATCTTTTCTTCTGTTAATTAATTCGCCACGCCACGTTTCGCCTATTGAGATTTTATGCCACATATACTCGTAGTATTCTTTGGTCTGGTGGCCGCTTTTTAAGAAGCTTGTTTTTTTGCCGAGTACTTCTTTAAGGAAATATCCGGTCAGTTTTGTAAATGCGCTGTTAGCCCAAAGTACTAAACCGTCTTTGTCGGTAATAACAATTCCATTAGCAGCGGCTTCAAGTGCGTTGCTTTGTAAGTTTAATTGGTCTTCAACAGATTTTTGTTCTGTTACGTCGGTGATGAAACCTTCCAGAGCAACAAGTTCATCGTTTGTATCGTTGAAAATTCCAATTCCTTGTTCCCAGACCCATTTTTCATAGCCGCTTGCAGTTTTAATTCTATAAATAAGCTGGTAAGATTTCTTTTCTTCAATTGCTTTTTGTACTTGTTCAAAAATTTTCTTTCTATCATCTTGATTGATCAACTCGTAGTAAGAAACTTCTTTGTCGTTAATTAATTGTTCGGGTCTGTAACCGGTTATCACTAAAGACTTATCGCTAACAAAATTCATAGACCAAATAGAATCAGCCTTAAATTTGTACACCAACCCGGGTAGATTATTGATTAGGGTATTAAGCTGTCTCTGACTTTCTTGAAAAGCTTCTTCTGCCTTAGTTGCTTTACGAGAACCGATTGCAAGACTATTTTTTGCTTCTTCGATTTTTCTTAAGTATTGCCCTTGCTGGTTTTCATATCTAAAGAAAACAAAGATAGCTACCAATGTTAATAGTATTGAAGAAACAACGAGACCGAGCTGAGCGTAACGAAAGGTTTGAGATTGTTTGTCGATCAACTTTTTCAGTTCTACCTCAATAATTTCGTTTTGATTCGAAATGCGTGAGTAAGTTCTGTTCCATAAAATAAATAGAGAATCCGTCGGAGCTGTTTCTCCCTTCAATACTGTTCCAAATTGCGCCCTGTATTCACTAATCAGTTCTTGTAGTCTCTGGACGCTAAACTTGAATGACCGATCATCAAACGGAAGAATAGATATGAAAAAGGATTTGTTTTCTTCCGTAAGGGCGCTTGATAATAACTCGGCTTGACTAATTTCATCCCAAGCTTCTCTTTTTGAGATTTCGGTTGGAGAATTTAAAGTAAAAAGCGCAGCCGTTCTTGCCTTCGAGAGGTGTGTCTCTATTTTTATTGCTGAGTTAAAGACTTCCGTGTAGAGATAATTGATTCTGTTTTGAATAAAAATATTGGCAATTACAGTTGTTAATATCATTAGCGTAGCAATGAATGCAATTGCATACACTATTTTTCTTGAAGACGATATTTTGTTTAGATGACTCACTTCAGCAAACTAAAATTCAGCGTCCTATTTAGAGGAATAATATTTTGTAACCCCAAGCATCTAGCGAGGTTGAATAACTCTTGCCCACCTTAATCTTTTTACCGGTGTTAAAATCCTTATATGTACCGGCAATTAATACATCTTCCGTGTTTATTTTTATTGGTGAAGAGGAAATGTTAAAGAAAGCTAAAACTTTCTTTCCATCCTTCTGACGAACAAAAGAAAAAACCGATTCATTGTTTGTTGCAACTTTTTGAAATTCTCCGCCTAAAGATCCGTTCCACAACGCTTGGTTGTTTTTCTTTAGATCGAATAAACGCGTATAAAGTTCACGCATTTCATCCTTCTTCCAGTCGATCGGGTCTCTTTCAAAAAAGAGGAGGCGTTTGTCTAAACCGGCTTCTTGTCCGGAGTAGACGAGCGGCATTCCGGGTACAATATTGGAAAGTACGGCGAACATTTTACTTGCGTCGCCAAACCTTTCTTTGTCGGTTCCATTCCAGCTGTTTTCATCGTGATTAGAAGTAAAAGTCATTCTATAAGCATCTTTAGGATATTCACTTTTTTCTTTTTCAAAGTGAGTATAAAAATCGGCAGCAGATTTTTCTTTTTTACTAACGCCGACAAACAAATCTTTAAGCTGCCAGCTATAAGTCATATCAAAAGCATGATGCAGTTCCGGTTCTGTAGCTTCGGCCAGCATAAATAAATTTTTCTTTGTTTCTAACTGCGGACGAACCCAATTCCAAAATTCTGTTGGAACCATTGCTGCAACATCGCAGCGGAAGCCGTCTACATTACACTCATCAACCCAATATTGCATCGCTTCACGCATTGCGTTCCATAATTCTTTGTTGTTATAGTTCAAATCAACAACATCCGTCCAATCAAAAGGAGAGATAAACTTTCCATCTTTACCTTTATTAAAAAATTCAGGATTAGTTTTCATCCAAACATTATCCCAAGAGGTGTGGTTTGCTACCCAATCGATAATAACATACATACCAAGCTTATGAGCATGCTTAACAACGGATTTAAAATCTGCAAGAGTGCCAAACTCCGGATTGAGCGCTTTGTAATCTTTTACGGAATAGTAACTACCCAGCGTTCCCTTTCTATTTATCTTACCTATAGGATTTATCGGCATAAACCAAAGAATACCAACATTCATTTTTTTTAGTTTAGGTAAATGTGAATCGAAAGCTTTGAGCGTTCCTTCTTGAGTATATTGTCGAAGGTTCACTTCATAAATTGAAATATTTTTTGCCCATTCCGGATGTTTTTTTTCGGTCTGAGCAAAATTTGTTGAAAGCAGTAAGGCAAAAACAAGCAAAATTGTGAGTTTTGAAGAACAAGAAAATCCGCTTCTTTTTGGTTGGTATAACATATTTTCTCCCTAAAGTTCATCCTCTACATCAAATTACAGAAAAATAACCGCGTTATAAAATCAAATTTTGGTATTTTATAAGTGATGAAATTAAAACACAAAGATGAAACGTCACTTTACTGATCCTACCATAAAGTTTTTCATGTCCGTCTTAGGGCTTTTTGTAATCTTTCTACTTTTGAAAGAATTACAACACATTTTCATTCCCCTTGTTATAGCGTACTTTCTTTTTTTCTTCTTTGAACCGCTTAATACCTTTTTAGAACGGCATAAAATTCCCATAGGAATAGTAATCTTTATAGATATTGTTTTGACCGCATCATTACTATATGGAGTTTCTAGAGTCATTATCGATTCACTTATTCAGTTTGGAGAGCAAGTTCCTTTATACGAACAAAAATTAAACAAAATAGTAAGCGAAGCCGCTAAATCCATTGGTGTGAGGGATTACTCTTTTACACACTTCAATGTAGCGAAGGTATTAAAAAAATTGGATTACTCTGTATTGGCCAGCGGCGTAGTAGAATCCACATTATCTGTTGTAACAAGCGTTTTGTTGGTTCTTTTCTTTTTCATATTTATCTCAAGCGGACATGAAAAAACATTGCAAGCAATACGTGCCCGGTTTGTAGAAAAAGAAATCAAGCATTCGCTAAAGAAAATGAAAAAGGAACACAAGAATGCATCGAATGATGAAAAACAAACTTCCCCAGAAGAAGAATCGTTCGAAACAATGACTATTCAGCGAGAAGAAACTTTACAACGAACATTCAGAGATATAACCGAACAAGTTCAGAAATATATTATTACAAAATTTTTGATCAGCCTCTCGGTTGGTTTAATCATGGGTTTTATACTCTGGGCGTTCGATGTTGAGTTTTTTATAATCTGGGCGGCTTTTGCAATTATACTTAACTTTATCCCAAACATAGGTTCTGTTATTTCAGTTATTATGCCAGCTTTGATGACGCTTGTTCAATATGAATCGTTTGGATACGCCTTTCTGGTTACCGCCGTGTTGATTGTTGTTCAAAATATAATTGGAAATATTATTGAGCCGAAAGTATTTGGAGACCGGCTAGGTCTTAATCCATTAGTAATTCTTCTTTCCTTGCTACTTTGGGGTTATTTATGGGGAATTGTCGGAATGTTCATATCAGTCCCGCTAACAGCAGTACTTAAGATCATCATTTTAAATTCCAAAAGCCGCAATATGCGCTTTATAACCAGCCTGATGAGCAACTAATCTTCAAAAATTCCCTTGACTAAAGAAGAAACACTTCGTAAGTTAATGGTGTATTAGAAAGATAGTACACTAAAACAGAGGTGCTTAATGGTAAAAATTAGCGAAATGTGTTTCTCTTATCGTAAAAAAGAACCACTATTTCTAGATTTCAGTCTGGAATTAACCGCTGGTAATATCTACGGACTACTAGGAAAAAATGGGGCTGGAAAAACTTCGCTGCTAAAATTGATTTCCGGATTGCTGTTTCCTCTTAAAGGAACATGCTTGCTTGATAACCGGAAAACTCTGGAGCGTAAACCTAATGTTCTGCAAGAAATTATTTTCTTGCCGGAAAACAGCTACTTGCCACCCCTTAAAATTTCAGAATATCTGGAAATCTACTCACCTTTTTATAACCGGTTTGATAAAGAAAAATTTATACGCTTTCTGTCGGAGCTTGAAATTGAATCTGGCAACAAAATCAGTTCGTTATCTTATGGCCAAAAGAAAAAACTGGCGCTCGCTTTTTCGTTAGCGGCTAACACAAAGGTTCTTTTGCTGGACGAGCCGACAAATGGTTTAGACATTCCGGCTAAAATAGTTTTCAGAAAACTTGTTGCCGAATCAATTGATGAGAACAAAATATTTCTAATCTCAACACATCAGGTTAGAGATATGAAACACTTAATTGATCCGATTCTAATTCTTGATAAAGGGAAAATTATTTTTAATCGGACAATTCAAGAGATTGAGCAGAAACTCAGCCTTAGTTTACAGAAGGACTTGCCGGAAGGAGAAAATGTAATTCACTATGAAAGCACTCTTGGCGGTTATGCTTCTTTGAACATTAATAACGATGAAATAGAAAGTGAAGTTGATATTGAATTACTATTTAATGCTGTAACAACAAACCAGAAGAAAATAAACTCCCTATTTACAGCCGAGGTGGAACTATGAATCAAACATTAGATATGAAAAGACTTTGGCTAACAATTGTGCGTGAGTTCGCGCTAAACAAAATTAATTTGCTAATAATTGGTGCCTCGATGATTTTGGTTTGTTTGGTTGTTACTTATGTGAAAGGAGCCTTTACTCCACTAGAAGTTGGTGTAATGCAAGTACAGTACAAACATTATAGCAGTTATCCAATCGTCGTGATAATTTATTGTGTAGTTGTAACAGCATTTATTTTTTACGATTTGAACTTACCGGACAAAGAAATAGACTACTTAATGCTGCCATCATCATCTTTAGAAAAGTATTTGACTAAATTCATCTTAACAACATTTGGATTTGTATTACTTGCTGTCTTTGCAATATCGATTAACAAACTGCAAGTCAGTTTATTGAACTTGGGTGCACCATTTATCCAAAGAAGTACACTAAAGGAATTTAGTGAGTGGAATTATCTATGGCTCTATCTGACTGCACACTCAATCTTTTTCTTTGGAAGTATTTATTTCCGCAAAATGGAATTAGCCAAAGTAATTCTTACAATCATCTCACTGATGACGATAATTTATTTCTTCACACAGTTCTTAAGAGAAATTGGATTGGTAGATTTAATAAAGCTGAAGGAATATTTGACCATTGGCTACAGTGGTTTTAACGATGAACAAAACCAAGTTCCCACAATTCAATCTATCACAAAACTAAGAAGTGTTTATGAAGATGTAGAATCAATTAGCAAATGGATGTTCTCTTATTTAACCCCACCATTCTTTTGGGTTTTAGGCTTTATAAGATTAAGAGAAATTGAGGTGAAAGATGGAATTTAGAGCTTCCCAACCAATTTACTTGCAGATAGGTGATTACGTCTGCGAGAATATTCTTTCCGGTAAATGGAAAGAGGGGGGGCGCATTCCTTCTGTACGCGAAATGGCAATTGAAATTGCAGTTAACCCAAACACGGTGATGAGAACTTATGCAATGCTGCAAGAAAAAGAAATAATAGTTAATCAGCGAGGGATAGGATTCTTTGTAGCAGAAAAAGGGTTAGAAAAAACAATTGCATACATGCTTAAACACTTTTTTGAAGTGGATTTAAAAAATGTTTTTAAGATGATGGATTTACTGAACATAAGCATAGAAGAAATACAAGAAAGCTATGCTAAACGAAACACTAAGTCTTGAGGTAAAAATGAAACTGACAAATAAAATTTTAATAGGTGTGTTTGTTTTGCTGTTGGCAGCAACAACATTGCTTGCTATAAAACTTACAAGTGTTGTAAAATATACCCCGCAGCCATTCAAAGAAAAGTTTGTAGAAATAACAAAGAAATACTCTCAAATAAACGAACTGGAAATAAACGGCGGATATGAACTTCAGATTTATGAGTCGGAAAAGGATAGTTTAAAATTTTTTGGACCAGATCTGCTGGTAACAAAGTATACGGAAATTATTGAACAAAACGGCAAGCTTAAAATTGAATCCAAAGTGAATATGGCGAACTACCCGTACTACTTGCTAATTAAACTATATGTAAGAAGACTTGAGGGAATCAATGTGCAGAAGGATGCAACAATCCAAATGTGGGAAGTTAATGGCGATACAATAAAAATAATTGCTAAAGATTCCTCAATTGTAAAGATCGGTGGGTGCGATTACAAATACGCACGCCTAGATGCAGCCGATCAATCAATCATATCTCTAGAGAAAGCGAATGAAGTAAACGTCAGGTTAAAAAATGAAAGTATGTTAATTGTAAGTGTGGGACCAGATGGAGTGAGCGGAAGTAAAGATAAAGACGCAACACTAATTGCAAATGGGAAAAAGTTTGATTACCCAACTTTTGTAGCAGAACGTAAAAGCAAAAGGATGGTGAAAAAATGAAAACACTATTTATTGTATTACTTCTTCCGTTGATGTTGTTGATCGGCTGCAAATCAGAAAAAGAAAAAATGATTACTCTAGGTGATAAAAAATTTATGAATAACGATTATGTTGGTGCGGCGAAGATCTATAATGAGGTAAAAAAAAATCACCCGGACTATTTACCCGCATATATACGGTTAGCAAATTGCGAATTGTGTATATCCAAAAACTATCCAGCATTTTTGGGTAAGCTGAACCAAGGATCTGAAGCAAATAAACAGTTTGGACTGTATTTGAATAACTATTCGTATGCGGCAAACAAAGAGTTTGTTTCTTACAATGAAGAGGAAAGAAGAGTTAAATTGTTGGAATACTCAAATGAAATTGAATTTCTGACTGATGCAATTTCAAAAAATGAAAACAACTATCTTTTTTATTTTGCAAGAGGTATTTGGTATTACTTCTTAGATCTACCGGAAAAAGCATTGGAAGATTTTAAAATTGCGGTAAAGAAAAATCCAAATGCTATAGAAGCCAAGTTAATGAACGCAAGAATCTATTCCAGATATTTTAAAGGAAGAAGAGGATCCTTCTATGCCTCAGATTTAAGAAACCAGTATAAAGCACTTAAATTATATCTGGACATTTTAGAAACTAACCCTACTGATCAAGACTTGCTAATCGAAGTAGTTTCATGCTTAAATGTTGTTGGGCAAAGGTTAGCGGCCCTCGAAATATTAGAAGAACAGTACCAAAAAGATACTTCGAACACCAATGTGCTGTGGGATTTGGCTTGGCAATATCGAATGCTGGGAAAATATACGGATGCGATGAAGCATATAAACAAGTTACTAGTAAAATATCCCAACAATAAGGAATATCTTCAAGATATGGGCTACATGCTAATAGACACGGGTGAAAAGGAAAAAGGAATTAAAACATTCCGGAAAGTTTTAGAAATGGTAAAAAACGACAAATACGAATCTTTAAGAATACAAAGTTTGATTGATGTTTATTCAATAGATAAAAAAATTAAAACTGCGAAGAAATGATCCGTTTACCATCTGCTTACTTCTCATTATAATTTCATTATATTTGTCCAGTTATAATTGTTAATTGTTAAATAAATAAGTAAGTAGAAGAACAGCAGATGGTTTATGTTGGGCAGTTGATCCCCCGATTTAATCGGGAGGTAGGAAAGTCCGAACACCACAGAGCATGGTGCCGGGTAACACCCGGGGCCTCTTTGTTGAGACACGGAAAGTGCCACAGAAAAAATACCGTCCCGCTTTAGCGGGATAAGGGTGAAATGGCGAGGTAAGAGCTCACCGCGTCCCGCGTAAGCGGGACGGCAGGGCAAACCCCACCTGGTGCAAGGTCAAGCAGAAGGTTTTCCCGATCTTGCTTGTCGAAAGACAAACATATCGGGAGAGAAGTTGCTCGCTTTAAATCCTTCGGGTAGACCGCAAGATTACAGCAGTAATGCTGTGGCTAGATAAATAATTGCCGTCCCGCCAAAAGCGGGATTACAGAATTCGGCTTATAGACATAAGCCATCTCTTGATTTTCTGCTTCCAAGGACGTTATGCAAACTAAACGTTGGAAGCTAAAAGATCCGGCGGATGAAAAATCCGTGCTGGCTCTTGCTGATAGTCTAAATGTATCGAATGTTCTCGCATCTCTATTAATACACCGCGGCGTTACAAACTTCTTCGAAGCTAAAAATTATTTTCGTCCTTCGCTGGAAACTTTGCACGATCCTTTCTTAATGGATGGAATGCAAGAAGCCACTCAGCGCGTAATTAACGCCTTAACGGGCAACCAAAAAATTTGTGTTTACGGCGATTACGACGTTGACGGCACTTGTTCTGCAGCGTTAATGTATCTCTTCTTGAAAGATCTTGGCGCTAAAGTTGAAACATACATTCCAAACCGTTTAACAGAAGGTTACGGAATGTCGAATCAAAGCATCGATATTCTTAAAGAGCGTGGTGTTAATCTTATAATTTCTGTTGATTGCGGAATAACCGCAGTTGATGAAATTGAACACGCCAATCGGCATGGAATAGAAACTATTGTATGCGATCATCATCAATCGAAAGAAGTTTTACCAAAAGCATATGCCATTCTCGATCCTATTAAACCGGGCTGTAATTATCCATTCAAACATCTTTCCGGTGCGGGTGTTGCATTCAAATTAGCATGTGCAGTTGCCGAACGAATTGGTAAAAAGGAATTGCCTCTTAAGTATCTCGATCTTGTCTCACTTGCCGGTGCGGCAGATATTGTTCCACTCGTTGATGAAAACAGAGTCCTTGTTCGCGAAGGATTGGACCTCATTAATTCAAATCCTCGTCCCGGAATTGCGGCGTTAATCCGTTCAGCAAGAATGGAACCGGGTAATCTTACAGCGGGGCAAGTTGTATTCACAATTGCGCCGAGAGTAAATGCTGTGGGCAGATTAGGTGATGCAAACCGCGCTGTTGATTTGTTCACAACTGAAGATCACAAAAAAGCGATTGAATTTGCGCGCGTGCTGGAAGAAGAAAACACAGAACGACGCAAGATTGATGAAATGACTTTTTCTCATGCAATGACTTTGCTTGAAGAAACTGTTGACCTTGATAATGAAATGGCTATTGTTCTTCACTACGAAGATTGGCATCCGGGAGTTATAGGAATTGTTGCTTCCAGAATGGTTGAGAAATTTCATAGACCTACAATAATGCTTACAACAATTGACGGCGTAGCTAAAGGCTCTGCACGAAGCATTCCGGGTTTTAACATTTATGAAGCGCTTCAAAATTGCGAAGAACTTCTCGTTCAGTTTGGCGGACATGAAGCTGCTGCGGGATTGGCAATAGAAGTGGCTAAGCTCGACGAGTTCAAAGCCAAGTTCAACACAGTTCTTAAAAACTGCATGACGGAAGAACATGTTATACAAGAAATAAAAATTGATGCAAAGATTAGTCTCTCTGAAATTTCTCCTAAGTTTATTCGCATTCTGGATCAGTTCGCTCCGTTCGGTCCCGGTAATATGCGTCCAACTTTTTTGAGTGAGAATGTTTCTTTTGCTTCAACACCTAAAATAGTCGGCACAAATCATATAGTTACTACATTCAAACAGAACGGGCACGATAAAGTTTTTGATGCAATCGGATTCAATCTCGGCTCATTTATAAAACAGATTGATAAAGAAAAGAATTTGGTTGATATTGTTTATACAATAGAATCAATACAAAAAGACGGTAAGCCTTATCCTCAAATCCGTCTTAGAGATATGAACATTAAAGAAAAGAATAACGGAAATATTTAGAGGTGTAGAATGTCGGGGCACTCCAAGTGGGCAACAATTAGAAGAAAGAAAGCGGTGATTGATGCAAAACGAGGAAAGACTTTTACAAGACTAATTAAAGAATTGATGATAGCTACAAGACAAGGGGGAAGCGATCCGGATGGAAATCCGCGGTTGCGTTTAGCAATTGATAATGCAAAATCCGCAAACATGCCCGCCGATAATATTGAACGCGCAATAAAAAAAGCTGCCGGCGAACTTGAAGGACAGCAAATTACAGAAATGATGTATGAAGGTTACGGACCGGGCGGAGCTGCAATAGTTATTGAAGCTGCTACAGACAATAAAAATAGAACAGTTCAAGAAGTACGTCATTGGTTTTCTAAGATTGGCGGCAACATGGCCGAAAGCAATGCCGTTGTTTGGATGTTTGAACACAAAGGAATAATCACAGTAAAGCGCGAAGGCAAAACAGAAGATGAAATGATGGTAATTCTTCTTGATGCCGGTGCTGATGATTTTGTTACCGAAGAAGAAATTTTTGAAGTGAGAACCACTCTTGAAGAATTTGAACATGTACGCCGAGCTTTGATTGATAAGAATTTAATTGTTGAGAATGCTTCGCTTCAATGGGTTGCAAAGACACAGACTCAAGTTGGCAAAGATGATATTGAAAAATTTGAAAAACTTATAGATGCTCTAGAAGACATAGACGATGTTCAAAATGTTTACACAAATGCAGAGTTTACAGATTGATTTTTTGTTTTGATATATCTAGTCAGACCGAGCGGAGCCGAACGGTAAAGAAATGCGAATAATTGGAATTGATCCCGGCACATTATTTACCGGCTACGGAATAATTGATTTTGAAAAAAATGAATTAACGTATGTAGCTTCGGGGGTAATAAAAATTCCCGCCACAAAAGAACAAGCCCCGCGCTTAAAAAAAATCTACGAAGAAATAAATCTTGTTATCAAAAAATATAAGCCGGAAGAATTTGCGCTGGAAACTGCATTCTATGGTAAGAATGCTCAGTCGGCATTAAAAATTGGTTACGCGCGCGGCGTTTCCATGCTTGTAGCAATTCACAATGAATTGCCGGTTAAAGAGTACGCACCGCGGGAAATTAAGAAAGCTGTTGTTGGTAACGGCGCTGCTTCAAAAGAACAAGTGCAGTATATGATGAAGAAACTGCTATTACTGAAAAAGCCTAAAATGAAGCTCGATGAAACAGATGCGCTCGCCGTTGCTGTTTGTCACGCTTTCAAAGTTGCAACGCCAATCCGCAAAAGCAAAAACTGGAAAGAGTTTATTGCCGCCAATCCGGATAGAGTAATTTTTTAATGTTGAGCCCCGGTTTTCGGGACGAAACATCGCTAACATAACATGGGCAGAGATGTTGCATACGATAAATAGTAGCTCAGAATGACAATACAAAAAGAGTAAAATTTTTCCCTTGGAATTTAAGTTCGAATAATATTTTTTTGAATCAGCAATAATTTATAATTCTACCACAAAACTCGCGGGGACACCATGCGTAAATTCACACTTGCTTCACTACTACTAACAACAATTTTATTAACCAACTTTTCTTCTGCACAAACATGTGATTCAACTTGTTGTGAACAATCCAAAAACCAAATCCAGTTTCATTTAGTAAACGACTATTCCGTTTCCTATCTCAAAATGCTAACGCCAACTTCCGGATTAAGGGTTAAAGTTGATATCGATTTATCTGGGAATTCAAGTAATTCCAAATCAACGACTACTTCTACATCAAACAACAATGTCGTTGAAAAAAGAAATAATGATTATGAGGACAATAATAATAATCAAAGCTTTAGTTTGATTTTAAATCACCAATGGTTTTTGAATGTTTCAAAAGGGTTTAGTGTATATGTTGGCGTTGGACCTCAAATCACCTATTCTAACGAAAATAGTGATGGTAATAGCGGTGCTTATTTTGTTTGGAAAAGAGAGGGGGAAAATCCACCAGAGTATAATTATGAAAATGAAAACAATATCAATAGTATTGGAATAGGGATTCAAGCATCTCTCGGATTAGATTGCAAAGTAACAGAACGGCTGTCAATTTTATCTGAATTCAATTTGTCCGGTTTATATTATTGGGATAAAGCTTCACAAACAACATTTGAATCCTATTCCGGTGAGACACGGAAAACATCTAATTCTGGTAATTCATGGAAATATTACCTTAGCAACATTAAGATAGGCATTGCTTATCATTTCTAAATCTTGCCTTTAGCAGCCGCAAACTTTAGCTTGCAATCAAAGATTTGCAAAGTAAGCTTGCGGCTTACTAATAACTAAGCACAAATCACTAATCACTTTTTTATGATCGGCTACATAAGCGGAAAAATAATCTCTAAGAAACCAACCAAGATTTTAGTGGATGTTGGCGGAGTTGGTTACCTAATAAATATTTCCATCACTACATTTGAAAAGCTAGCGGATAAAGAAGAAGTTGCGCTCTACACACATCTAAGTGTAAAGGAAGACGCACTCGATCTTTTCGGCTTCTATACACTTTCCGAAAAAGAAATGTTTGAAATGCTTATAAGCGTGAACGGCATTGGGCCAAAATCCGCACAAGGAATTTTGTCCGGAATTCAGATTGTTGATTTGAAAGAAGCAATAAAAACAAACAACATTGCTCGATTAATTTCTATTCCGGGAATCGGCAGAAAAACCGCAGAGCGACTTATGATTGAACTGCGCGATAAAGTTGAATCGCTAGGTGATTCGGGCGAGTTTGGTTCTGTTAGTCCGTCAAACGTCCGGGGCGATGCTATTACAGCGCTTGTTAATCTTGGCTATAATCAAAAAGTTGCTGAACGCGTGGTTAGATCAATAACAGAGCGCAATCCAAATGCTACAATAGAAGATTTAATAAAGGAAGCTTTGGCGAGTTTGAATAATTAGAGTTGTACGTAATAGAACGCAGATGACGCCGATTAAGCAGATTTACGCGGATCAATTTAATCAGCGGTTATCCGTTTTATCCGTGTCATCCGCGTTCCATTTCTTTAGAAGTTAATTTTCTGATCGTCGTCTAAATCCTTACCGTAATGTTTCCTGTAAATCTGTAAATACTTCTTATGCAATTCCGGGGAAACAACCTTTCCGTTCACTTTCATTTCTGTTTTGGAAAGATAGAACTTATCAAGATCGTCTTCATCGTCAACAAGTTTATCGCTTACTAGTTCATCTTTTACGTCGCCTAAATATTCTTTCAGAATTTTCATTTCAGCTTTCAGCTTGCCCATGTTTTCTTTCAGATCCTTCATGCTTTCTTTGAACTCTTTGCTGTTAACCGAATTTTTAATTTCTTCGGCTAACTTTTTGCTGTCGAAATGTTTCATCTCTTTGTTAAACTCTTTCATTCCGGCATCAAGTTCTTTCTTCCATTCTTTCATTGATTCTTCGAGCTCTTCCTTATCGAATTCGTAATCGCAATCATCATCGCCATCTACATGAATCGGAGGTATTGGCGGAATAGGAGGAATGTGAACCGGCGGAACATGAATAGGTGGAATCTTTATTGAATGATGAGCAAAATGTTCTTTTAGGTTAGCTTTAACCTCAGCCATGATTTTATGCATATGTGAAGAATCAAACTCCGGAATTGAAATGTTATTCGGGAAATCAAAGTCATAGTCGAAATCAAAATCTTCACTATGCCTTCTGTCTAACTTACCAAGTTTTTGGCGAAGCTCCGAAAGCTTATGTTTGTGAGCTTTCATTTCTTCTCTGAATTTTTTCATTCCTTCGCGGTATTCTTTCATGCCGGAATCATATTCATTTAAGCGATTAGAGATTTTGCTTTCATATTTATCAAAATCTTTAGCATCAACTTTATCGCCGTCGATGTAAAGTTCTTCTAGTTTGCCATTGTTTAGCTTAGCTTTGAAGCGCTTTTCTTCGCCGTTAACATCTTCGGAAAATTTAAAAGTATGTTTTCCTTTCTTTATAGAGGTTGTATCCGGGCTTTCAGATTGTGCCGATCCTGTAATTTCATTTCCGGCTAATCCGTAGAAATCTATAATAGATGCTTTGTTAATTCCGGCAGTGTTAGAAGAAGCCGGCTTAGATGAAAAAACCAGAACAGCCGCTACAATTGCAAACACAAACATGAACGCGGCGAATCTTCCCCCGTACGAGAACTTACTTTTTTCTCCGTTCATTCTTATTATTCTCCTTAATAATTGATTGACTTTTCCGCTTGCAGCTAACGCAAGCTCGGGATGATTATGCTGAATCTGTAACAGATTGTAGAGCGCTTTGGAATAAGCGAGAGAATCGCCGCAAACGTTGACGGTTATATCGTCGCAACAGTTTTCCCGTTCTTCCCGAATCTGGTTGGATATCCACCACGCCGCCGGGTGATAGAAGAATATTGTTTCAACCAAAGTTTGTAAAAGGTTTATTACAAAATCATATCTTTTTATGTGAGCAAACTCGTGCGCTATTAACGCTTCAACTTGTGTGTAAGGTATACCGTTTATCATTCCAAGAGGAAGAAGAACGATTGGTTTGATGTAGCCGATTGCCAATGGTACCTTTACATTTATAGATTCAAAGACAGAAATAAACTTTTTGATGCCGAGTTTTCTGCCAATCTCGCGAGAGCGGTAGAGCCATTCAATATCAAGCCCGCTAATTCCTCGCGTGCGTATTTTTTGAACATATAAAACACTTCCAATGAATCTTAAAGAGAAGAAGAACAATCCGCTTAACCAGAGCATAACAAACAACGGAATGTTTTTGTTAAAGTATGTGTTGATAGAATTCCAAATAGTTTCTTCTGAAGACGAATAGGAAAGTGGGTTTACAAAAAACTTGTCTGCCGCGCTTAACATTGTTGGTTGATTAACCGCAGTTGTAACAGACGCTGTAGTTGATCTGTACTCAATTGAAAATGTAACAGCGCAGCTTAAAACAAATAAAATTATTGCTGAGACCGAAATAACATATCTAGCTTGTGCACTTTTCTTACTACTTAAAAACAAAACCAAACCCAGAGCAAAAGCCATAACTGCTCCTTGCCAGAACGAATGAAAAATCATTCTGCCGAGAGCGCTAACTAATTCTTCCGGTAAGTACTGATAAAGAAAATTCATCACTTTCCCTTTTCAATTTCTGTTAGATAAGCACGTATTTGTTCTAACTCTTCTTTTGAAGTTTGAGAATTTCCGATTGCCTGCATTACCAACTTTGCCGCCGAGCCGCTAAAAGCCGATTCGAGAAGTTTATCAACCAAAGCTTTTTGAATATCGCTTTCCTCAATTGCCGCAGAGTAAACGTGGCTGCGTTCTTCTTCGTTGCGGATAACAAGTTCCTTCTCAAACATTATTTGAAGAAGTTTTAGCGTTGTTGTGTATCCGGTTTCCTTTTTCTCGTTCAGCTTTTCGTTTACGGCCTTTACGGTTGAAGGTCCCGATTGCCAAAGAATCTGGAGTATTTCAAGCTCGGAATCGGTTGGTTTGAGGAGCGATTTCTTAGACATTTCAAGTTCCTTTTCGTTTACAGTTCTTGAGACGAATGGTTATACGAAAAGTTTCGTACAACGAGAAAAAATTATTTACGTGAAGAAAGATCGAAAAATAGACGTAATTCTTAGTTGTCGGGTAGTTGGCGGTGGTCAGAAAAGAATAATTATTTAAAGCTGTCCTTTATTAATTGCTGAAATTTGATAGCAACGTTTTTCATATCCAGACAGTTTTTGATTTGACGGGCGATTGTTTCGCTTGCTCTCTCTAGCTCTTCCACTGATTTACCGTCAATTATTTCTTTTAAACGATAGTACTGTGGAATAGAAAGCATCACAGAGGTGTGATCTGTTAAGTAACTGATATCCTTTGGTTGAAGTATAAATTTTTGTTTCTCTTTATTACAACCAACGCGATATAAATCCATTCTGTGTTCGGTATTTAAAACAAATGCCACAACTACATCATCTTCATCATCAGCATTATTCATACCTATAAAATATTTAGCCTTTTCACCATCAATATTTGCAGCACGGTGGTCGAGAAATGTTGTTCCCGCCTCAAAAAGCGACATTATGCCCCCAATTCTTTTTGTATCCTAAACCTTTCTTGAATTTCTTCTTTTGTTAAAGACGATTCCTCGTCAAAAGCTAACAAGTAATCAATATTTTTCCCAATTCCCCTTGATTTAACAGTCTTGTCCCACGGTGTGTTTCTAAAGTGAGTAGCTTCAACCATATCCTTTGCTGGGGCATCTTTGAAAATTTCCACTACCTCTTCCAATACGGCTATTTCGTTTGGTGTAAACCAGTCCAAGTCCGGCTTTCTATTTCTTAACAGAATTTTAAAACTATACTTATCCTCGTCATCAGTTACTTTTTCTACAGAAAAATTTCTTTTAAATTCTTCGGGGAATTCATTTTTTTCAAAATAAGAAAGTAGTTGTGAAGGTACGGGACCATACTGCATAGTTATATAATCGTACCCTGTTACCGATAATCCAAATCGTTTGAAGTGAATAAAATCTAAATAGTAAAGTAGTTTGAAAAGTTTTGTTTTTTTGCAGTCTTTAGTGTTACTAACGAAATAAACTATCGCATTAATAATTTTCTGTTCAGCTATATTCATTTTTTCTTTCTTTACTTCTGTTACAAATCTATATTGAAATTATCGAAAAAGAAACAGCCTTTTTAATGCTCCTAGCTGTTGCAATAGCAAAAACTGCCAATTCAAGCTATTTCAGCATCTAATAATTAGAGTTAAAACCGGACAAAGAATGATGGATATGTTAATTATCAATTCCTTATTTTTCGGTAAAGCTAAAGTGAAACTCCATTTTGAAATTACACTACAAATAGCAGTCCGGCATTTATCCGAATCAACAAGGAACTCAAACATGAAAAAACTTTCTACATTGTTAATAATTGCTTTGCTCTTTTCGGCAAGCAGTTTTGTTACTGCGCAAAATTTCAAAGTTAGCGGCACTGTTAGCGATGCATCTAACGGCGAAAAATTAATTGGTGCTACGGTTATGATTAAAGATATAAACACCGGTGCTACTACTGATATAAATGGTAACTATGTAATTGAGAATGTAAAAGAAGGCGTTTACGAAATATCTGTTTCCTATATAGGGTACTCACCAAAAACTAGAAATATTGATATTGATAAAAATCTAAAAGTAGATTTTCAATTAGAACCAAGTTCCGTTTTGTTAACTGAAACTGTTGTTAAAAGCACCAAAGCCGTTTTAAGAGAAACACCAGTTGCGTTTACAGAAATAAAAGGCGCCGATTTGGAATTTAAACTTGCTTCCAGAGATGTACCGATGGAACTAGCAGAAACACCAAGTGTTTATGCTTCTATGGCGGGCGGCGGTGCCGGCGATGCTAATTTATTTGTACGCGGTTTTGGTCAAAGAAATATTGCGGTTATGGTAAATGGTGTTCCGGTAAACGATATGGAAACCAAATGGGTTTATTGGTCCAACTGGCAAGGTCTAGGAGATGTAACGGACAATATTCAGATTCAAAGAGGATTAGGCGCTTCTCCATATTCAGTAAGCGCAGTTGGCGGCTTAATCAATATGACTACAAAGGGTGTTGGAAATGAAGAACAGTTCATAAAAATTAGATCCGAATATGGTTCAAACAATCTTGTTAAAACGAGTGCAGCATTTCATCAAAAATTATCCGGAAATATTTCCGCTACTGGCTTTGTAGCAAAAAGAACTTGGGACGGATATGCCAGAAAAACTTATGCCGACGACTTTACTTATTTCTTTTCTATAGGCGGAGTTTTTGGCAACCATTCGCTTGAATTAAGCGGATTCGGTTCTCCGCAAGAACATGGTCAAAGAAGTACTCAGTTATATTTTGTCAGCACTAATCCCAAAACACAAACTTGGGAAAAAAGAGGACATCTATATAATATCAACGAGGGTATGTTAAATGGTAATACGTTTAACGGCCGCATCAATAAATTTCATAAGCCGGCATTCAACTTAAACTGGAACTGGCAAATAGATAGAACTGCAACACTCTCAACCATTGCCTATTTTTCAATGGGAAGAGGTTATGGAACTACCGGCGCGGGTACATTTGCAACTTATAGAGAAATAGATGGGCTCGAAGATTACGATGCAATTTGGACAGCCAACACGGCAGCACCATCCGCAAGCGATAAAGTTTATAGTGCAACTTTACACCGCTCCAAATCTATTAGAGTAAATTCTGTTAACAATCATAATTGGTATGGATTATTATCTACTTTATCTAAGAAACTTTCAGATCAATTTTCTTTGACTTTAGGAATTGATGGAAGAATGTACACAGGAATTCACTACCAGGAAGTTAGAGATTTATTGGGCGGTGATTATTGGTTGGATAATAAAGATGTCAATAATCCTAATAGACTAACCGTAGTTGGTGATAAGATTGCTTACTATAACGATACCTACGTAAGGCAAATCGGTGGATTTTCACAAGTAGAATATAAAACCGGCAATCTAACAACCTTTGTCAATCTATCTCTATCAACAACATCAAATCAGAGAAAGGATTATTTTTTATATAAAGCCGATGATTCAATGAATAAAACGGACTGGCAAAATTTTGCTGGCTACACTGCAAAAACCGGAGCTCGTTATAACTTAGATCAAAATCATAGTTTGTTTACAAACATAGGATATTTTTCAACCGCACCACTTCCAAATACTATTTTCACAAAGAATACAAACGTAGTTTCCAAAGGTGCGGTTAACGAAAAAGTTACCGGTTTTGAGTTGGGTTACGAATTCGCTTCTCCAATATTGGCTGTAAATGCAAATGCTTTTTACACCAACTGGAAAGACAGAGCAATGGTTCCTTTCCAAGTAAATGCTTTTGTAACCGATCCAGAGACCGGATTACAGACAACCTCTACTTCATTTGTTAATGTTGTTGGATCAAACGAATTACATTATGGTGGAGAACTTGAATTACTATTTAAGCCTTTTCGTAAATTAACCATTAAAGCAAATGCATCTATAATAGATGCTAAATATACTAACGATGTAAATGCATCAATTTGGCCGGAAGAAGATCCTACAAAGATTACAACAGTTAAAGTATATTCGGATAATTTATATATCTCGGAGTTTCCTCAACAACAATTAGTACTTTCGGCAAACTATAGCTTATATCTTGGTCGCGGATTAAATGTGTATATCAATCCGGTTTACAAATTCTACGGTAAGCATTACTCAAGGTTTTATGTTGATGATAGAACTAATCCAAACGACAGAACTCAGCCATGGAAAATACCGGATTATAATATCACTGATTTCCATCTCGGATTTACATATTATATTTCCGAGTTCTTAATCAAAAGAGTTAATCTTAATTTCCATGTGTTCAATCTGTTTAACAACAAGAACTACATAGTTGAAGCGACAGACGGACCGACATCTTCTCAATATGGTCAAGCACATTCTTATGAATCTGCAAAAGGATATTTTGGAAGAGAACGCTGGTATAATATTGGCGTGGCATTTAGTTTTTAGAAAATAATCTAACAAAAAAATAAACATTATAAACAAAAGAGGTCTTCATGAAAAAAATATTACAAGTTGTTTCGTTTACTTTATTACTGGTTGGTGTTAGCTACGGACAGTTAGTATTCGAAGAAAATTTCGGATATGCTGCGGGCGCATTACTAAATGCTAATGGTTACAAAGTTAGCTCCGGTACGACTAATCTTTTAACTGTGACAGCTACAAATTTGACCTACCCAGGCTATCCATCAGTTTCAGGCAATGCGTTAACACTAGCAGCCACCGGCGAAGATGTTTATAAATCCTTTGAGCCGGTTGCATCAGGAAGTGTCTATCTATCATTTTTGTTAAATGTTCAAAGTGCCCAAGTCGGGGATTATTTTATTGCTTTATCACCAACGGCTGGACAAACATTTTATACTGGAAGAACATTTATAAAATCGAATGGAACCGGTTATTCTATGGGCATCACAAAATCTAGTGAAATCTCAACAGCAAACTACGGTTCATCTATCTTAAATTTTGGAACAACGTACTTAGTTGTAATAAAATATACTTTCAACTCGGGTTCAGATGTTGATGATGCGCTTACATTGTATGTGCTGAAAGGCGGTGCAATGCCTTCTACAGAACCTACTCCAGAATTCGGTCCGTATGTTTGCGCAGATGTTGCAAAGAAAGATCAACTGGATTTAGCCACCATAACATTTAGACAGGGCTCTGCTTCTAACGCAGCGGCTTTAATTATAGACGGAATTCGTGTTACAAAATCATGGTTAAGCGTTACTGATGTTAGAGATGAGAGCGCTGCTATTCCAACTAAATACGCTTTGAACCAGAACTACCCAAATCCATTCAATCCAAGTACTGTTATCAATTACCAATTGCCGGAAGCCGGACAAGTTTCTTTAAAGGTTTACGATGTATTAGGTAATGAAGTATCAACATTGGTAAATGAATTTAAGCAAGCCGGTGTTTATAACGCAAAGTTTGCCAACACCAATTTATCATCCGGAATTTATTTTTACAGATTGCAAGCGGGCAGCTTTGTATCTGTAAAAAGAATGATGTTGATTAAATAATTTGATCAGAAATTTCTTATAAGGAAAAACCTCTCCGAGAGATCAGAGAGGTTTTTTTATGTCTAATTGAAAATGTGCGAAGCAGCAAACTATTTTTCTCAACAAATCAAAAGTGGGAATGAACACTTTCTTCATGTTGACTGAGATCGAGTCCAATCTTTTCTTCTTCCTTGGTAACTCTAAGGGGAATAATCATATCTGTTATTTTATATAAAAGGTAAGAACCACCGAATGCGAACACAGATACTATTACTAATCCAAGCAAATGCATAAAAAATGTGTGCGTTTGTCCGGCTATAAGACCAACATCTTTTGCAAAAACGGCAGTCATAATCATTCCAACAATTCCACCTAAGCCATGGCAAGGAAACACGTCAAGAGAATCATCAAGGGTGGATTTTGATTTCCATGTAACAGCAAGATTGCTAATTACCGCTGCTGCGAATCCAATAAAAATACTTGCTCCTATGGAGACATAACCGGCAGCAGGTGTAATAGCAACCAAGCCAACTACAGCGCCAATGCTTGCGCCGGAAGCTGAAGGTTTTCTTCCTAATAAAATATCGAAGAAAATCCAGGCTAATGCAGCAGCAGCAGAAGCAGTATTAGTAGTAGCAAATGCAAGAGTTGCCAAACTGTTTGCGCCAAGCGCCGAACCGGCATTAAACCCAAACCAGCCAAACCACAATAAACCCGTTCCGAGAATTACATAAGGAATATTAGCCGGAACATGTTTTTCCTCTTTGATGTGAGAGTTTCTGCGTCCCAATAATATTGCCCCGGCAAGAGCTGCAAATCCGGCTGACATATGAACAACAGTTCCCCCGGCGAAATCCAGCACACCAAGCTTTCTTAAAAACCCATCCGGATGCCAAGTCCAATGCGCAAGCGGCGCGTAAATAAATATTGAAAAGAGAATCATAAATAATAGGTAAGAAGAGAAACGAGCACGTTCAGCAAAAGATCCGGTAATTAGCGCAGGAGTTATAATTGCAAACTTTAGTTGAAACATAGCGAAAAGTAATAATGGAATTGTAGGAGATAGATTCGGGTGTGTAGATTCGCCTACACCGCGAAACATAAAATATGTAAAAGGATTTCCGATAAATCCGCCAATAGAATCGCCGAAAGAAAGACTAAACCCAACTACCACCCAAACAATGCTTATTACGCTCATAGCAATTACGCTTTGAAGCATAGTGGAGATAATGTTCTTGCTGCTTACCATTCCGCCGTAAAAGAAAGATAAACCCGGAGTCATTAATAAGACTAAACCCGTAGCCGTCAGCATCCATGCAA
Organism: Ignavibacteriota bacterium; assembly: GCA_043807765.1. Classification (GTDB taxonomy): domain Bacteria; phylum Bacteroidota; class Ignavibacteria; order Ignavibacteriales; family Melioribacteraceae; genus Stygiobacter. The sequence continues at coordinate 38,655 of JAZDFQ010000069.1, read as the reverse complement.
TGTCTGCGGGGTTCGAAGGTTCGCCGCCGACAGGCGTAGAGCTATAATTTAGAAAAGCACCTGTAAGAGCAATAATGAGCAATATAAGAAACGGAAACATTTTACTATTATTCACCACTTTACCTATTTTTATGTTGAGAATTACGTTATTTGCCTAATATTATTAGTTGTGGATGCGAAATTATCTTATTTTATGACATAAAAGCAAGGGCGGGATACATCAAAAGTGTAATTTGCTGAAAAAGCTTTTAACTCTCCGCTAGTAAAAGCTATTCTAATTTTGAAAAGTTGAGAACCGGCATTGATATTGCGATCACCTTGATCTACACGGAGGTAACCCGGAGAGCAATTATTATTATTCAACCTAAAATGTCTTCTCAAAACAATTTTATCCATTTTAACAAAACCTTTTACTACAACTCCGAGTCCAAACGCATAGAGATTGGCAAAAAATGAATAACACAGACTACCAGCTCATATTAAGTGCTCAAAAAGGCAATAAACAAGCCTTCGAGGAATTGGTGTACAAGTATGACCGCCATGTGCTGGGTATTGCCCGTTCTTATAAAAATAGTGAAGATGATGCTAAGGACATTTATCAAGAAGTGTTCATGCGTGTTTATCGAGGACTGGATAGCTTTCAATTCAAGAGCGAATTTTCAACCTGGTTATTTAGAATTACAACGAACGTGTGCTTAACTCATAAATCAAGAAAGCGAAATCATGAATCAATTGATAAAGAAATTGTGAGCGAAGAAGAGAACGGCAAGACGCTTGCCGATGTAATCCCCGGCGATGATGACGTTGAAGGGAAAGCAATTAATAGAGATTTACATGTTCATATACGCTCAGCAATAGATCAATTACCGAACAAACAAAAGATGGTTTTTTCACTGAAATACCTTGAAGAATATAAGATTAGAGAAATTGCAGAAATAATGCAGTGTACAGAAGGAGCCGTGAAAAGTTATTTGTTTGCCGCGACTCATAAAATGAGAACAAAATTAAAAAACATTGTTTTGGAAAAATCATGAACTTAGAAAAGTTTTCAGAAAGTGCGTACCTCTATCTGCTTGATGAAATGAACGCAGAGGAAAGGATCGAATTCGAAAATATTCTAATGCAAGATGATCTGTTGAAACAAGAGTTTGATAGAATAAAGGCAGATATAGCTTTGTTTGAAGAAGCTAAGCCAGCAGAGGTTACTGAAGCCGAACTAACTTCTGTAAGAAACAATCTTTTCCGCGCGATTAGGACACAAGAAACTGAAAATCAGACTGAAACCTTGAAAGATAAAATCAGAAAATTATTTCTACACAATTACGGATTAGCATTCGGCGGAATAGCAACATTCGTATTTGGAATTGGAATCGGTTACATGTTGTTGTTTTCTAAAGTTGCAACTAATTCTCTAAAATTAGAAGCACCAATTGAAATAGGTCCATCTCAAAAAGCAGAAATAATAGAAGAAAGCCAAAAAACTTTACCGAAAAGTGTATCTGGTGAAGTAGAAAAAACGACCGAAAACCAATCAACGATAGTAAGAGGAGCCTTTGAGGATGCTTCTGTTAAGCGTGCTTTAATTGCTGCGTTGCTCGGGCAAAATAATCCGGGTATTCGGATTAAAAGTATAAGCACCCTTGCAGATCATGCAGAAAGAGAAGCCTTTAAACCAGACGCAAAAATTAAAAATGCTTTTATTAAAGCTATGAAAGAAGATTCAAATCCCGCTGTAAGAAGCGAAGCGTTGAATGTTTTGAAAAGATATCCTTTTGATGATGAAATTAGGGATGCACTGCTGTATGTTCTTGCCAACGATAAAAATTCCGGACTCCGCGTTTCGGCAATCAATGCCCTAACAGACGTAAAGATGCAAGGAGTATTAATTGATGAAGTAATAAAACAAGTACTAACTCAGAAAGCAGAGGCCGATAAAAATACATTTGTAAAATACCGCGCGGCTTCCATTCTAAAGGAGGTTGAATAAAATGAAAAACAAATTATTGGCCATCGTGCTGTCATTTATGTTAATAAGCGTTACACAAACATTAGCAGACGAATCAGAAAAAGGAGAGCGTACATTCAAGCTTGCCAAAGGAGGAACTCTGATAGTTGAATTACAACTAGGCAACATCGTAATTCAAACGTCGGAGAAAGACGAAATACAGTTTAATGTTATGGGGTTGAGTAGCGAAGAACAAAAAAATATTGAAACGACTGTAAGCGGAAACAAGCTGACAGTAAGATATGATCAAAGTGAAAGTGATTCGGAAGATGCTTCATTCATATTTGTAGTTCCGACGAAATTGAATTTTGATCTTAGAACAAATTCCGGTGACATCAAATTCAAAAATGATATAGATGGCAATATTTTCGCGGATACTTACGGCGGCGACATTTTAACAAAAGATGTTACGGGAAATCTTAAAGTAGAAACAAAGGGTGGCGATATAGTTCTTGGCGATATAACGGGCGATTGTAACGTGAATACTTATGGTGGCGAAATTACCATTGGCGCACTGTCTGGAAAGAATGCAAAAATTTCTACAAGCGGCGGAGATATTAAAATTAAAAAATCAACCTCAGGTGTAGGCGCAAAAACGTACGGTGGCGATATAATTGTTGGTGATCTGGGCGGGGACTCCGAATTGACGACTTCCGGTGGTGATATTATTGCGGCGAATGTTATCGGTAATATTAGAATGGAAACATATGGAGGCGATCTTAAGCTTGACGGCGGAAAAGGAAGTGTTCGTGCAAAGACTAGCGGTGGAAATGTTGAGATGAAGAATGTTGAAGGAAGTGTTGATATTAAAACACTGTCCGGCTCAATTAGTGTTGAATTAAATCCGGCTCGGAATAGTACAAGCAGAATTTCAACCAACGCCGGCTCAATAGAGTTGACAGTTCCCTCATCTGCAAAAACAACAATTGATGCGCGCATTTATGTTCTAGGATGGTGGAAAGAAGCCATGGAAAACTATAAGATCACTTCGGATTTCGAAGTAACAACGGAAGAGTTTGATTCTGAAGACAAGACCATAAAATCAAATTATATATTGAATGGGGGCGGCAGTGTTATCCATCTTAAAGCAACGAACGACGACATAACTATCAGAAAAAGTAAATAAGGAGTTAACAATGAAAAAGAATTTAGTGTTGGGAGTGTTCATAATCTCAGTTTTTATCATTGCATCTGCTTTCCGGTATAATGGGCATTCCGGTGATGATGCTAAGAAACTAAATAAAGAATTTAATGTTAAGCCCGGCGGAAAATTAATTTTGAATTTAAACACAGGCGGCTCAATTCAAATTGAGGGTTGGGAAAAAGATGTTGTTAATGTAGCGGCAAAAATTAAAGGTGATGATGCTGAAGATGTTGAGTTTACAATTGACCAAAACGGAAACGATGTCAATGTAACTTCGGAATACAAAACAAAGAAAAAATCGCGCAGTGCTGATGTGAATCTTTTTGTTAATGTACCTAAAAAATATAATGTTGATTACGAAACAATGGGTGGAACTGTTTCAATTTCTAAAGCCGAAGGAAGTTTTGAAGGACAAACAATGGGCGGAGAAATTAAATTAAGCTCTCTTAAAGGAAAGGTTGAAATGAAAACAATGGGCGGCGGTATCAATATTAAGAACTGCGACCTAGACGGCAAAGTTGAAACGATGGGAGGAGCAATTGACGTTGATGATCTGGTAGGAACGGTTGATCTATCAACTATGGGTGGCAGCATTAAACAAAATAATGTACGTTCAAGAAACTCAGGCGATAGAAAAGAAGTTACTATTTCTACAATGGGCGGCGAGATTACTGTTGATGAAGCAATGAACGGAGCTAAAGTAAAAACCATGGGAGGCGGAATAACTGTAAACAAAGCAGCAAAATTTGTTGAAGCCGAAACCATGGGTGGCAACATTGAAATAAAGGAAATTGATGGAAAAGTAAAAGCGACAACTATGGGCGGAGATATTGAAGTAAAAATGTCCGGCAATCCGGCAAGTGGAGATAGAGAAGTTTATTTAAAATCGATGGGCGGAGATATTTATCTAACCATACCGGAAAAACTATCAATGGATGTAGAGATAGAAATCGGTTACAACAAGAAACATGCTGATGTGAAAATTGAGAGCGATTTCGATCTTAAGCAGGAGAAAGATGTAACAAAGAATGATTCAAATAGAAGTAACACAAAGTATTTAATCGGTACCGGCTCTTTTAACGGAGGCAAAAACAAATTAACCATTAAAACTTTTGGCGGTGATGTTTATTTGAAGAAAGGATAGCGGTTGTGAAATTAATGAATAGAAATATTATTGCTTTAATTACATTACTCACTTTGAGTGCAATAGCAGCAGCGCAAGACTCAACAATTATTGGCAAAACACCGGCTGCGTTAGAGATAAAAGCTTTAAAAGAAAGTAATAATAATTATACCTATTTAGAAATAATGAAAGGCGAGGTTGTTTTACTTGATTTTTGGGCTACGTGGTGCGGACCATGTATTCAAGCCTTTCCACACATGAATGATTTAGTGGTTAAGTACAAAAACAAACCATTGAAAATAATTTCTATTACTTATGAACCGGAAAGTAAAATCATTCCTTTTTTAGAGAAGAAAGAGCTTAACACTATTGTTGCAGTTGATAACGACTTTCACACGTTCAGAGCGTATAGCGCTTGGGCAATTCCAAATATTGTTATGATTGGTAAAGACGGGAAAATTGCCGGAAGAATTCATCCTAATAAATTGACTGAAACGGTTATTGATGAATTACTTGATGGTAAAATCCCAAAAGTTGAACAAACACAGGAAAATCTTTTTAAACCGGCTGAAGCTGAAAAATATTTCAGATCAACTCTAGAAGAGAAAAAATAAATTTCATTAGTCTTCGATGCACAAAAAACCCGATTCATTTATTAGAATCGGGTTTTCTATTTTAATCCTTCAAGCCCAAACATTCCATTAATCTATTGTGAGCATCCTCGGAAAGGTTAAAATTGTATTTCTTGTAAAACTCAATTGTTGTTTCTACGGAATTGAAATAATGTTTGCAATTGTCGCAATTTTCCATGTGTGCTTTGATTGAAATACACTTAGCCGAGTTTAATTCCTCGCCTAGATTATCGCAAATGTGAAGCATTACTTCTTTGCAAGTTGGTTTTATTTCACTCATTAGCAAACACCTTGTTTAATTCATTTCTCAAAAAAGATCTTGCGCGATGAAGTCTGGACTTAGTGGCCGCTACAGAAAGCTCAACAATTTTTGCTGTTTCTTCTGTAGATAATCCTTCAACATCGCGTAGTAAGAAAACAATCCTATATTCAGCGGGCAATTTCTGAATCGCCGCATCAAGCATATTTTTCAGCTCAATATTCTCAGTAACTTTATCGGGGGTTACTTTCCAATCAGCAATTTCCTTCTCATCAATTGAAGCGTTCTCATCTTCAAATGAAGAATATTCATGCTTCCCTTGAGAACGTGCTAACATTAAACAATGATTCGATACAACTCGGTAAAGCCAAGTTGAAAGCTTCGATTGTCCGCTGAATTGGCTTAAGCTCTTCACCATGCTCAGAAAAGTTTCTTGCATGGTGTTTTCGGCTTTTTCTTTATTGCGGCAGATTTTAAATGAGAAATTGTAAACGGTCTGCTCGTAAAGTTTAACCAATTCACCGAGAGCTTTTCTATCTCCTCGCTGTGCTAATTCAATAAGTTTTTCTTCTTCCATAATAAGATGATTCTTTTCCGCTGAAGATTCCGAAATTTATTTATTATCTAAACTCCGCCACATGTATACGCTGGCAATAGAGCAGTATGGATGCCAATTGTTCTTCTTTGCAACTTGTTCTACTTTCTTTTCAGTCGGCATTTTTTTCAATCGGTAATTTAACATAACTGCTTTGCGAATGCCAAGATCGCCGGTTGGAAGAATGTTAGGTCTGCCCAGCGTGAACATCAAAAACATGTGGGAACTCCAAACTCCTATCCCCTTTACTTTTGTGAGTTCGTCAATCACCTCCTCGTTGGATTTGCGGTAGAATCCGGATAATTTTACCTCTTTAGAGAGCACTTTTTGTGATAAATCTTTTATGTAACTTACTTTTGCGTTCGAGAGTCCCAAACCGCGCAAAACTGCGTTTTCGGTGGCTAAAACTAACTCGGGCTCTGGTAGATTATTGAAGTAATCCATAAATCGTTTTTGGATTGCATCAGCAGCTTTGGTTGAAAGCTGCTGTCCGATAATTGCTCCTAATAATAAATTGAAGTATTTGCGGTGAGAACGTAAATTGCGGATGCCGTAGTTTTTAATTATGTCTCTTAGTATTTTATCATGTTTACAAAGGTGCTTTATTCCTTTTTCGAATTCACTTTTATTCATTTAATATTTCCTTATTAATAGGCTGACAAATGGAAAATCAGTTAATGCTTTCGTTAAGCAAAAGTAAGTTACTCAAAAACGTAGATATTGCTGGTATGAACATGCAAGGAATTAAGGGGAGACTTATTACAATTGGTGAAGGAGAAATTTTATTTCGAGAAGGTGATTATTCCGACCATATTTTCTTAGTCGTTAGCGGCGAAATAAATTTGCTTAAGAAACGACTTCTCGGCAAAACAAAGTCATTCATCTTTACCGAAAACGATTTTTTTGGGCAAGAAGAATTTTTCGAAGAGACGTCAAGAACGTCGACCGCAGTAGCACTTAGAGATTCCTATTTAATTTCGTTAATGAAAGAAGAGATAGATGAATTAATTAGACAAGATCATCAAGTGATGCTAAATCTCCGCGAGCCATTATCTGAACTTGATGAAGAGATGAATTTCAAAAAGCCAACCGCATATGAACCGCGCACATCAGAAAAACCGGCAATGCCAACCTGGGCCGAGCCGATAAAAGAAACTCCTAAAACAAATGTAGAAACAAAAGTAGAAGATCACTCGGGCACACATTTGTTTTTTCAATCGATCTCGGATTCAAGCCGCTTCGAAGAAGAGAATCTTGTTCATCCTCTTGAAAAAGTTGAAGAATCGCCAAGTAGTTTTCCAAGTGTTGATAATATGGAGTTTGGAGCGGATATCTTTAATGAAGATGGAATATTAAAAGCAGAATTTGAATTGCCGGATACGACGCAAGAAGAAGTAAAACCAGTTTTTGAAGAACCAAAGTATGTACCCGAAATTCCACATCCGGGTTTAAGCGCTACTTCCGATGAAGATTTAAATGATGCGTTATTTAATATGTTAAGCGGAAGTTCGCTTCCGGTTGACAAAGAAACGCAAAAGCATGAAACACCGGAACCGCCACAACCAAAAGTGGAAACTACAAAAGTTGAGCCGACAAAAGAATTTGACAATCAATTCTTCGCGACAATGGGTTTAGAATTGCCGAAAGAGGAAGATTTTCATAAACCAATTGAGCCAAAGTATAATATAGAATCAATGGCGCCAACTTCGGCAAAGGTGGAATTACCACAATCCCCCCCACCTTATAAGCCGGTTCCGCAAGATTATGAAAGCGAAGATATTTTTGCCCAAGCAGATGCACAAATAAAAGCACTTACAAAAGAAGAACCAACAGCCCCGGCTCCTGTTGTTGAGCCGACACCAATAAAAAATTATACTCTTCCGGCGAACGATGATTCTAAGATGTCTAAAGATGAATTGGAAATGATTCTCCGCGCTGCCGAGATGGTTAATTCAACAATTAAAATAGACGAGCTGCTTAGAAACATTGTAGATGTAGCAACGGAATTAACCGGCGCCGATAGAGGTACGCTTTACTTAGTTGATAAAGACAAAAATGAATTGTGGTCTTTAGTTTTGATTGGTAATAATGTAAAAGAAATTAGATTGCGGATAGGTGAAGGACTTGCCGGTTATGTTGCAAAAAGCGGTGAAACGCTTAATATAAAGGACGTGCAAAGCGATCCTCGCTTCAATAAAGATTATGATAGATCTAGCGGGTATGTTACGAGAAACATGATCTGTTTCCCGATAAAAAACAACACCGGGCAAATCATTGGTGTTCTCCAACTGCTTAACAGCAAGAATGGTTCCTTTTCCGGCCGCGATGAAGTTTTTCTCGCGGCGTTGTCAATTCACTCAGCCATTGCTTTACAAAATGCAGAGTTAGTCGAAAAATTATTAACCGCGGAAAGAGTTCATTCACTTGGCAAGATGGCTAACTTTTTAATTCAAGATATTAAGAAACCGGTGCTGGTCAGCAAAAGATACGCGGAACATCTTCTTCATAAGCAATTGCCGCAAGAATCAATTCAAATTGTTGAAATGCTGCTGGAACAGCTTGTTCAAGTTGCCGACCTTGTTCAAACAACGTCAAGTTATTCCGAGGGAAAAACAATTCTTCGTACAGTTAATGTTAGTCTGAACAACACGCTTGCAGATTATGCTTCGCGTGTTGAAACTTTTGCTGTTTCGAGAAGCTGCCAAGTTTATAATGAGTTTGAAAAAGATGTAACAATAAAAATTGATATTAAAGAATTCTTCCAGTGTTATATGCACATTATTAAAAATGCTTGCGATGCGATGCCTGATGGCGGAAGCATTTATGTTTCGACTAAGAAAGACAATAAAAACGTGAAAATTCTTATTAGAGATAACGGTCTCGGAATTCCGGAGGGGTTCACAGAAAAGATTTTTGAACCATTCATGTCTTACGGTAAAAAAGAAGGAACCGGTTTGGGTTTAGCTATTACAAGAAAAATAGTTGAGGCACATAACGGAATAATAGAAGTTGAAAGCGCAACCGGAACCGGTGCAACATTTATTGTAACGCTGCCAATTGCTTCACTTTTTTAATCGCGCATAGGTAATGCTCGATGAACTACAATTTAATTACCATTCTTGGCCCAACAGCCGTAGGCAAAACCAGGCTTGCGGCGCTTCTTGCACAGAAGTTTAATGGAGAAATTATTTCCGCCGATTCCCGGCAAGTCTATCGTGGGATGGATATTGGTACCGGCAAAGATTTGAAGGATTACGAAGTTGATGGAAAAATAATTCCATATCATTTGATCGATGTGTTTGATCCAAAACAAGAGTATAACCTTTTTCTCTTCTACAAAATGTTTTTTGAAGCATATCATAAAATTGAACTGAGTAACAAAACGCCATTCCTGGCCGGCGGTACCGGACTTTTTTTACACTCGATATTAAAAGATTATAAACTTGGCGAAGTTGAATTCGACCGGAATCGTTATGACGAGTTGAATGAGTTAGATTATGATGAACTTGCGTATAGGCTTGTTGAGCTTCAACCCAAACAGCATAATACAACCGACCTTGTAACAAAAGATAGAGTTATACGTGCGTTAATGATTGTTGAAGAGAAGAATCTAAAATCAATCGAGTACAAAAGAGAAATGAATCCGTTGATAATAGGTGTTTCTTTGCCAAGGGATGTTGTAAGAAAAAGAATAACTCTCCGGCTTAAAGAAAGATTGCACGGCGGACTGATTGAAGAAGTTGAACGTTTGATCTCCGAAGGAGTTTCGTATGATAGGTTATTCCAGCTCGGGCTGGAATATAAATTTGTTGCTTTGTTTTTAAGGAAAGAACTTACACGGGATGAAATGCTCGAAAAGTTAAACATTGCAATACATCAATTTTCGAAAAGACAAGTTACATGGTTTCGCAAAATGGAACGGGAAGGAATTAAAATTCATTGGATAGAGGGCGCAGACTATGAGCAAGCGGAAAGAATAATTATTCAAAAGTATTTTAATGCAGACACTTCCAACACCGGTTAATAATTACCTTAGAAAGTTCGGTCTTTCAAACTGGAAAGTTGAACTGCCTTCCGATAAACTATTCGATTATATAATCGTTATTCCGGCAATTCAAGAAAGCGCTAATATCCCCTATCTTATTTCCTCGTTGTTAAAAAATGACGAAAACATCTTCCGCAAAACTTTGTTTCTCTTTGTAGTTAATAATCTTGCGTCTTCATCTCAAGAAGTTAAAAATGATAATCAGAAGTTACTTCGGTATTTAAGAAACACTATTGCCGAAAATTCTGTTGATCAATTGTCTTCTGATGTTCTATCAAAGTCTATGAATGTTGGTGTGATTGATGCAGCATCGGCTGGTTTGGAAATGCCGGAGAAAGAAGGTGGAGTAGGCTTAGCCAGAAAAATTGGAATGGATTTAGCATTACACCATTTTGATTATTCTAAATCAACATCCAAGATTATAGTATGCTTAGATGCAGATTGCATAGTCTCTGAAAACTATTTGACCGAATTAGACGAAATCGGAAAACAAAAATATTCAGCCGGATATTTTGAGTATGAGCATTGTTTACCGGATGATGATGAAGAAAAAACAGCAATCATTACGTACGAAATATTTCTCCGCTATTATGTTCATGGACTCAAGTATGCGGAATCTCCATATGCGTTTGATACAATCGGCTCTACAATGTTTTGCGATGCGGAATCATACGTCAAGATTGGTGGAATGAATAAAAAGAAAGCGGCGGAAGACTTTTATTTCATGGAAAAACTGGCTAAGATCACCGCTATAAAAAAAAATTCTGTGGCTAAAGTGTTTCCCTCTGCGCGACGTTCGTGGCGGGTGCCTTTTGGAACCGGTCAAAGAATTAATAGATTCTTTGCGGGAACACATGACGAGTATGTCCTTCATAATCCAAAGTGTTTTGAGATTCTAAAAAAATGGCACGAAATATTTTTTGATGAGAATATTCATGTTGCAGAAATCTATTTGGCTAAAGCAAAGGAGATTGATCCGGTTCTATCTGATTTTTTAGCAAAGCAATCATTTCGTGAAGCATGGACGAAGATCATAAATGAGACAAACAAAGTTGATCAATTAAAAAAGCAAAAATATCTTTGGTTCGATGGCTTTAGAACAATGAAATTGATGCACTATTTAAGAGATAATGCTTATCCGGTAGTTAATATGGTTGAAGCACTCAATCAAATGCTGCCATTACAGCCACGCCAGATAAATCAAGATTTATTTCCTTGGCAAGAATATTTTGAATATTTAAGAATACTCCGATCAAATCCTTAGCGTTTGCAATCTTGGACGCTTTATTACTTTATAGGTATATTTCGCCCGCATTTTTGAGATAATAATGGACCTTTACGAAAGACTAAAAACAATTAAAGAAAAATTTGATAGGATTGAGGAACAGCTTTCCGATCATACAATCGTTTCAAACCAAACAAAGTATGTGGCTCTTGGAAAAGAGAGACGCGAGCTTAGCGATGTAGTGGAAGCATATAATGAATATGAGCAGCTAGTTAAAAATATTAAGGGAAACGAAGAAATAATTAATACCTACGGCGATAAAGAGCTTACTGAAATTGCAGAAAGCGAACTGAAAGAATTAAAAGAGAAGAAAATTGCGCTTGAAGAAAAAATCAAGTTTCTTCTTATTCCAAAAGACCCCGATGATGATAAGAACGTAATATTTGAAATCCGTGCCGGAACCGGAGGAGATGAAGCCGGTCTGTTTGCCGCCGATCTCTACAGAATGTACACACGCTATGCTGAAGTGCGCGGCTGGAAAGCTGAAGTGATTGATTACAGCGATACCGGAATAGGCGGAATAAAGGAAGTTGTTTTCAGCTTAATTGGTGAAAGCGTTTATGGCGATTTAAAATTCGAGAGCGGCGTTCACAGAGTTCAGAGAGTTCCGGCTACCGAAGGAAGCGGAAGAGTTCACACTTCGGCCGCTTCTGTTGTTGTGCTGCCGGAGGTTGAAGATGTTGAAGTAGAAATCGATCCCGGTGAATTAAGAATAGATGTATTTAGAAGCGGTGGCGCCGGCGGACAGAATGTAAACAAAGTTGAAACAGCAATCCGTATAACTCACATTCCTACCGGGCTGGTTGTTCAATGTCAGGATGAACGCTCGCAATTGAAGAATAGACAGAAAGCAATGAAGGTTCTTAAGTCGCGGCTTTACGATATGAAAATGCGAGAGCAGACAAGTGAAATTGCCGCGCAGAGAAAGTCCATAGTTCGTAGTGGAGATCGAAGCGATAAAATCAGAACTTATAACTTTCCACAGAACAGAGTTACGGATCATCGTATCAGTTTAACTCTCTATAATCTTGCGGATATTATTGAGGGTGATTTAAACGAACTGGTTGAGAAACTTAAAATCGCAGACAGAACAGAGCGTCTTCAATCTGCTATATAATTTAAAACCAAAAGAGCCCCTTAATTCGAGGCTCTTTTGGTTAAGCTTCTCAGTTTCTTTTAGCTTTTCAGATGGTCACTTTCCTTTGATTTAAAATTATCCAATAATCTTATCAGCGATAATAAAATAAAACCAACGGATGATAAAACAGCATCTTCGGTTTCGATGCGAAAAGAATTTTGAGTGCCAAGCCAAAAGGCCAGCAGCTTGGTTAAAAGTAGAATCGATAAAAACAAAAAGAAACCACCAACACCGTGTAAAAACGGTTGGAAGAAAAAACTAGAATAAATAGATTTTTTTGCCCTCATGAAAACCCTCCTTTCATATGAGCAATTTCGCGAATTAACGCGTAATAGAATGTGACTCGGTTCACCCCCATAATTACGCCTCGAAGCTAAGGATATTTATTAAATATGAAAAGAAAAAAACACACTATTTATTGCGATAAAACGCGCTCTTATACGATTTGTTTCCATGCTTATCGGCAATGCAATAAGAAAAATCGGGATAAAGAGAATGAGCACCCATAACTCCATCTTTCCTAAGAGCTACGTAACCAACTTGTATATCTTCATTTTTCTTGTTGAGCTTGCTAATGCGCTCGGTTGCAATTTTACATGCTTCATCCGGCGAGTAACCCTCGCGCATTTTTTCAACAATTAAAAAACTGCCGCATGTACGCATAACCCACTCGCCATTGCCGGTTGCAACAGCGCCACCAACTTCACTATCAACAAAAAGTGCCGCGCCAATAATCGGCGAATCACCAACTCTTCCATGCATTTTCCACGCCATGCCGCTGGAAGAAACTCCGCCGCTTAGTTTCCCCTCTTTGTCAATTGCGAGCAACCCAATTGTATCGTGGTTGTTAGGTGTAACACGCTGATTATGTTTTATCTCTTTCTTTTTCCAGTCTTCCCACGCTTTGCGTGATTTATCCGTAAGCAAATCTTCTGTTTTGAAATTGTTTTCCAGCGCAAACTTTTTAGCGCCTTCGCCAACAAGCATAACGTGTTTTGTTCTCTGCATTACGCAGCGGGCAAGAGAAATCACGTGACGAATATTTTCAACGCAGGCAACTGATCCGGCATTGCCGTCCCAATCCATAATACATGCGTCAAGAGTCACAATCCCATCTTCATCGGGAAAGCCGCCGTAACCAACAGTTGTGTTTGATTCATCATCTTCGGCCACCATAATTCCTTCTTCAACCGCATCAAGTGTATTCTTGCCGCTTTGAAGTAATTCGTAAGTCTTAGCTGTTGAATTTATAGTGTTATTCCATGTTGATACCGTGATTGGCTCGGTAGATGTATTTCCCGATCCAAATAATTTCTCCGGCGATGATTGATTTATTAACAATCCCGTTCCAGCAATTGCAGAGGTTTTCACGAATGAACGGCGGGACAATTTCATATTACTCTCCAAGTTTTTTCTGCTCAATATGTTGATTAATTTTAATCAAGTCGGGTTTTTCCTCAAACAGTTTTAGAATATCGTCAAGCAAGAAGATTTCTTTTTTGTGATACAAAGAATCGTAAATAATTTTTATAAGTTCAAAATCTTCCTCAGTGTCAACAGTCCATCTGTGAAACGATAGATCTTCGGTATTAAGAAAACTTTTTAGAGAAAACATTTCCGGATGGCGATAGATGTAGGGAGTTACATGTTCTCTTTCGTATTCAAGAGAAGCTTCTTTATGAGCGCGTTCGAGTATATCAAATGAAAATATTTCAGCATCAAGTCCACGAGGAAAAGTGCGGGTCATCCCATTGCTCACATAATCAACTTTTTCAGCTTTATAGGAATCAATTAAATGATCGATAATAACTGGGTCAATAACCGGACAATCGGCAGTTACACGTATGATTGTTTTTGCATCATATTTTTTTGCGGCTTCATAATATCTGCTTAAAACATCGTTAGAGCTTCCGCGTGAGAATGAAATGTTGTATTCTTCGCAAAACGATTGAATCGAGTCGTCTTCCTGTAATACTGTAGTTGCAATAATAATATCATCAACTTTTTTTGCGTGACTTAATCTATTCCATACATGCCACAAAACCGGCTTACCGCAAAGCTCCTTAAGTACTTTACCCGGAAGCCTTGTTGAACCGAGTCTAGCCTGAATAATAACTTTAGTGTATGATTCCAACATCAATCCAATCAAAATTACTTAATCGTTAAGTCGCCAACAGCAATTGCCAAATTACCATTTACAACGCCTGTATAATATAGCTTATAACCATTTCCAATTTGCAGAATGTTTGGATATCTAACTTCGCTTGACCAATTCCTATAAGTATTATCTTTGGTAAAAACGGGGTTGTTTGTTGATTTTGTCCATGAGACTCCATCAACCGATGTTGCTTTTCCAAAAGCTAAGTTGCCAAGTGAGCCGTATAATAATAATAATTTTGATCCATATTTAATTACGCTAACGCCATTTGGATTTGGACTTTCCCAAGATTCGGACAAAGGTAAAATGTTTTCCTTTACAACAGTCCAGTTAGCTCCATCTTGCGATGTCGCAACAGAGATTCCCCAAATATTTGATGATGTATTTAACTTGGTGTAGGAAAAATAGAGGTAGTATGTTGAATTAATCTTAATTAGGCTGTTTGGGGCAACACGTTTACCAAGTGTTTTAATTAACGGCGTTGGTCTCTTAACCCAGTATTTTCCGTCGTATGAATCAGTAGCGCCAATGTAGGAGTCACCGGTTCTAGATCCCACACCAACGTAATACATAGTGTACAATCCATTCTCGTAATTTACAGGTCCGCAACTCACCCCATATTGATCCCAAGAACCGGAATAGCCACGCTCTAGCACCGGACTTCCAACTATTTTATTCCACCGTAAACCATCCGATGATTCTGCATATTCGATATCATAAGATGCGTCGTTATACAATTTAGAATACCACATCTTATACTTTCCATCGTCGAAACGCACTATGGGAAAGAAAACACCAGTTAAGTTAGACAAAGAAAAATTGTTTGTTGTTATTATTGGGTTGCCGGAATAATCGTTAACCAAGATACTGGAACCCCAATTAATTGTAATGTCCACAGTTCCGGTTGGGAGCAGAGTAATATCCGACTTAGTGATTACGCTTGGTAATACATCGATTTTTGTTGTTCCATAATAAAGCGCAGTTCCAGTATTATCAAATGCCCACACTTTCAGTAGCCAAGTTCCGGGAACTACACTATTGAACATAAGGTTTGCAGTAGATAAAGAAGAAATTGTACCGCTAACTTTAATTGAATCATATCCGGTTCTACTCATTGAGGCCACTAACGAGTATACCTCTTGCGGGATACTTGTTTTGTTTAAGCTAACAACTACTTTTCCATCTGCATTGTCTGGTGAAGTTAACTTGCTTTCATCCTTGCATGATACAAGGAAAATTAAAAAAACTGCCGTTACGATAGTGAATAGATTTTTCATAATACCCCTACAAATTTGGTAAACAATAATTAATCATTTAGCGATATTTTTTCAAGAGTAATCGGGTTGCCTTTTTTGATATTAATAATAGCTTTCTTTCCCAAAATCTTTGGTAGATATTTAGGCGGCAGTCCATCAGCCGGACGGATTGAACGAACGTTTTCAGCAGTAATTACTTCTCCGGTGTTGATATCTTGAACAGCAAACAACGATCTTGAGAAATGTCTGCTCTTTATTATTTTATCAGTTAACTCAAACGATACTTTTCCTAGCGATTTTTCTGCCTCTCTAATGGCGGTAACCATTTGTTTAAATTCTTTTGGATCTAAAGAAAAGGAAGAATCTGGACCACCAATTGTTCTATCAATTATGAAGTGCTTTTCAATTATTCTAGCTCCTAATGCTACCGCAGTAATTGAGGCAGTAGTTCCCAAGGTGTGGTCGGATAAACCGGTAACCACTTTGTACTTTTCTGCTAGGTAGGGTATTGAAACTAAATTGGCTTCTTCAATAGGTGCTGGATATTCAGAAGTACATTTCAAAAGAGCGATTTGGTTGTTGCCAACCTTTTTGCAAGCATCAACTGCATCGCTAATTTCCTCTTCAGTTGCAATTCCTGTTGAGATTATAATCGGTTTTCCTTTAGAAGCCACATATTCAATTAACGGGAGATCAACTATTTCAAACGAAGCTATTTTATAAGCTGGTACATTCATTTGTTCAAGAAAATCAACGGCTGTTATATCGAATGGAGAAGAGAAACAAATTAGTCCAAGATTCTCGGCATACTCTTTCAACTTTGGTTGCCACTCCCACGGTGTATAAGCTTGTTTATAAAGCTTGTAGAGAGTTGTGCCGTCCCAAATTGTGCCTTGCTTAATCTGAAAATAATCGTTGTCGCAATCAAGAGTAATTGTATCTGCGGTGTAGGTTTGAAGTTTAACGGCATCAGCACCACATTCTTTAATAGCATCAATGCTCTTTATAGCTATATCAAAATTGTGATTGTGGTTAGCTGAAAGCTCAGCTATGATAAATGTTTCTGATTTGTTGTCAACTATTTTCCCGGCTATCTCAAGCTTCATTTTTTCTTACCAGTTTGAAAACTAAGAATTCGTTGTTGTTAATTGATTCTTTGTGAGAGTAAATATAGCCAGCTTTGATGAAAGTATTGATAGAGGCCTTATTGTTTCTGTTGATCTTGGCAGTTACGAAATTTACTTGCGGATAACTCCTAAAGAATGATTCGGCTGAATGTATAAGTAAGTCAGTAGATAATCCTTTTCCACGAAACTCATGAGTAATGCTAATTCCAATTATTGCCTCTTCATTGGTAACATCAATTCGTATTTGGCCAATAAATGCGTTTTCAATTGAGAAGGCTAATAAATAAAAGCAGTTTTTATCGTTGACCTTATTTGGAAGCCACTTTAAATGGTCTTCCCACTCGATTGAATTTGGGTTAATAGAGTTTTTTCTGACGAGGTTTTCATTAGAAAGATCGAAAATCAGTTTAGCATCTTCTACTGTTGCACAGCGCAGATAGAACTGAATTTTACTTTCTGTAGCGAAATGATATTTATCGGCACTTCCCAAATGGGGTCCCATCTAGCCTACCTTTATCTCGGTCTGGATAGCTTACAAATTAGAACATCTTGATTGTTGATTTTTGTTTTTTCAGTTAGGGCATAACCAGCTTGAGTGAAGTTGGCAAGCGACTGAGTATCCTGCTGTTTTATATAGGCGAGTATATAGCCAACGTTGGGCTTATCGTGAAAGCATTTAAAAGAAGCATTGAAAACAACAAGTTTGGCTATTCCTTTACCACGCAAATCGGAATGTATGTTAACATTAATTTCAGCGTAATAACCTTTTACCTCAAATCTAATCTGACCGATGAATTGATCGGTGGTAGTAAATGAAAGTAGATAATAGCAATCATCATCCATCAGCTTTCCGCTGAACCAATCCAAATAATCGCCCCATTTAACTGGAATATCAGCAATTGAATTTGCTCTTATAAGTTTGTCATTCAGCAAATTAAAAATCAAAGCAGAATCTTTGTTGATAACTTTTCGATAATAGAAACCGCCTTTGCCGGAATACCGTTCTATCAGAAATTGTATAATACGCTTCGCACCGCTGCCATCAACTTTTTGTCTTCCGATTTTTGAAACTATCTCGCGGCCTTGTTTCTTGCGAAGATTGCCGATTAGAAGCAGAATTCGGTTTTCTAAATTCGGCATTTGATGGTTTAATTCAGTATGTAAAAATTTCTCTTTGAACCAGCCGCTAATATGTTTCACTTGGTTTTCGGCAACGGAAATTGCGATTGTAGGAACACCGATACGAGCCAGTTCAACAATTGTTTGGCCGCCTGTGGTTATTGCCAGATCACTATCATACATCGCCTTAACTAGTTCTTGGGGTGAAGGTGAATTATAGATTTCCGTGTTCTCATCTTTAGCCTGTTCAATTTGATCTGAATTAGTAAAGCCGCTTCCAACAATTACCTTCTTACGTGTATTCGGAAAATTACGTGCAAGAAGTCTTAAAATTCGCGGAGTGAAATTTTCAAGATCTTGCCCGCCGAACGTGAGCAAGATGTTTTGTATATCAAGCCGAAACGGGCGTTCACCAACTTCCCAAAATTCTTTTCTGATGGAAGCATACTTAGGACCAAGTAATAAAGTCCTTTCTGCCCTTGGAGTGTATCCGAGAGATTCGGCATTGACTGAACCATTTAAAATTATTCCGTTTGGATAATCTAAGCGGATATAATCGTCAATAAAAACCGGAAAGGGAGAAACCAGCGATACCCGATTATAAAATTCCTTTGGCGCTAAATATGAATCCACAATTACTACGTCGCTATTGTGAATGTTTCTAAACAAAGTATCTTGATTTTCCAGCCAGTTAATTATTTCGTGATTTGTTTCAGACAGAAATACCGAACTGCCTGTATCGCCATTTACGTAGATAGTGGGAATAATATTCCGTAATTCAAACGCTTGATATAACGAAAGGCATCGGGTTATATGCCCGTAACCGGTACTGTTGTAGCCTTCTGTTATTATCGAAACTTTCATGTAAGTTGATTCAGACTTTCAATTAAAGTAGATGAAATGAATTCAAGATCGGTTTTGGTGAGCGAAGCATACATTGGAATCGAGATTTCACGCTCGTAAAATTTTTCTGCAATTGGAAAGTCGCCTACTTTAAAGCCATAATTCTTTTTGTAAAATGGCTGAAGATGAACCGGTACATAATGAACTTGCCCAAGAATTCCACTTGATTTTAACTTTGCGAAGTAATCTTTTTTTGAAATTTTCAACTCATCGAACTTAACTTGAAGAGGATAAAGATGATATGCGTGTTTTACGTTCTCAGAAACTTTGGGAACGATAAATCTCTCATCTTTTCCTAATGACGAATCATAGTAGCGGGCAACCTCTCTTCTTTTTTGAATGAAAGAATCCAGTTTTGAAAGCTGCGAGGATCCAAGCGCACATTGAAAATCTGTTATTCTATAGTTAAAACCAACCTCATGCATCTCATAATACCATGGTCCATCATTCTTTTCTAAAATAGATTCATCTTTTGTCATTCCATGTGTGCGTAATGTTCTAATACTATTATCAAACTCAGCATTGTTAGATAACACCGCACCACCTTCACCGGTTGTAATATGTTTAACGGGGTGAAAGCTCATGTTAACTGCATCGGCATATTTTGGTGCATACTTAATATCGTTATTGTATTCAGCGCCGGGCGAGTGGCAAAAATCATTTACAAGTTGAAATCCGTATTTGTTTTGTAGCGATTTGAGTGAATCCCAATCGCATGGATGGCCTGCGTAATCAACAGCCACAACTGCTTGCACTTTTTTATTTTGAGAAGCATAGTATTGCAATTTCTCTTCAAGCTTTTCCGGATCAAGAGTGTAACTTAATTTGTTGATATCTACAAAATCCGGAGTTGCACCGGCGTATATTGCACAATTAGCGCTTGCTAAAAATGTGATTGGAGAGGTAATTATTATATCATCCTTTTGCCAGCCCAACCCTAATGCAATAAGGTGTAAGCCGGCCGTTCCGTTGGCAACAGCACATGCGTATTTGCTTCCAAATTTCTCGCTTAAGTTAGTCTCAAATTTTTGTACCGAAGGTCCTTGTGTAAGCCAATCGGATTTCAAAGTTTCAACTACTGCGTTAATATCATCTTGATCAATTAATTGCTTACCATAAGAATACAACTTCGTTATTGGTGATTGGTTATTTGTCGTTTGTTTTGAATTCATTTCAACTTGTTTTCTTTTTTAGAGAATTAATTAGAGCATTGATTTTTTTACCAAGCGTATCATACTTCTCTGTTATCGAAGCGAAGAATTCATCAGTAATGTATTCCAAATCTCTTGATAGAATAATCAAATACTTGCATTCTTCGGTCGAACCTCTGGCAATACCCAAAAAATGTAAAAATTCCTTTCTGGAAAACCTTCCCATTCCTTCCGCAATGTTGTTTGTAATCGAAATAGCAGCGCGGACTAATTGTGACGTCAACCGATACTCGTCTTTTGCTGGGAAACAGTCCGTTATTTTATAAACATCTAAAACCAGCAGATGTGCTAGTTTCCAAATTTCCAGATCATGAAACGATTTTATTTTACTCATTTAAATCACCAACAACTAATAACAAATCACTAACAGTTAATCTCCATAAATTGCCGCAGCACCGTCAACATTTATTTTAATCATTTCGCGTATTTCATTAACCGTCAAAAAGTGTTTATTGCTACCGCTGTTGTAACTAAAACCATATTCACAGAACTTTCCGGTGTAATTATTACTTTCTTTTCTAAACTTCTCAATATCCCAAACTTCTGTCGAGGGAAGAATAACATAGTAATCGTTGAACTCAATTGTATTAATCGAATCTGTTTCGGTAATCATTTCCTCGTGTAATTTTTCTCCCGGACGGATACCTACATTTTCCAGTTTGGCGTCCGGTGCAATTGCTTTTGCAAGATCAAGGATTTTGTAGGAAGGAATTTTAGGAACAAACAATTCCCCGCCCCACATCCTTTGGAATGCCGCTAATACGAAATCGACACCTTCTTGTAGTGTAATATTGAAACGTGTCATGCGCTCATCAGTAATTGGCAGCACGCCGGATTTTTTTCTATCTAAGAAAAATGGAATTACGGAACCGCGGCTTCCCATAACGTTTCCGTAACGAACTACTGAAAACTTAATATCGTGTGTGCCTCTGTAATTATTTGCTGCAACAAAAAGTTTGTCGGATGTTAATTTTGTAGCACCGTAAAGATTGATTGGTGCCGCAGCTTTGTCTGTACTAAGAGCAACAACTTTTTTAACTCCGGTTTCAAAGCAAGCGTCAATTACATTTTGTCCGCCAATGATGTTAGTCTTAACAGCTTCAAAGGGGTTATATTCTGCTGCGGGAACTTGTTTAAGAGCCGCGGCATGAACAACATAATCAACTCCGGCCATAGCGCGTATAAGTCTTTCCTTATCTCTAACGTCTCCGATGAAATAGCGCATCAAAACACCTTCTTTGCGGAATTTTGGATTTTGCTGCATCTCGTACTGCTTCAACTCGTCTCTGCTATAAATAATAATTTTCTTTGGCATATAACGGGCGAGAATTGTTTCAATAAATTTCTTGCCGAATGAACCCGTTCCACCGGTTATAAGTATGGTTTTGCCGTCCATAGTTCCTCTTCAATAAGTAAACAAATTTAGGAAAATTATTGGTCTGTTGAACGAGGGTTCCGGGGGAATTGAGCTATTTATCGGGAGTAAAAAGTGTTCCGTTCGAGAATCTTTCGGCGATTCTGTGCTCATTATAAAATACCTCGTAAAATGGGACATACTTTGCGTAAAGCTTGTGGAGCTTTTCCATTTTATAATTCTCGAAAACCCAAAGGTGTTTTTTTAGCTTATAAAGTTTAGAAAAAAGTCTGCGGTTATAGAAGGGGGCCGCAATTCTTATGAGGATAAAAACCAGCCAATGCCAAAAATGAAATTTGAAATTTGGATTTTGGATTTTGGATTTGGAAACTGTTTGGGCAAAATAATGAGAGGCTCGGATATGATTAAATCCATCGCCAAAGCCGATGATGTTCTTAATTAGTTCGTCTCTCTGTCTTGCTTTATCTGCATCGTCAAACTCTGCAATCTTACCTTTTGAATAAAATTCATCAATCATACTTTGGAAGGCGGCATAAGTTTTAACCAGCGGTGAACCTTTGTAAAGCAGATCGCGATTGAAGTCTGGTTCAGGATTAATGAAAATAGTTTGCTTTCCCATCAGCCAAGTTTCAAGTGCTGTAGTGGATTCAAAGCAAGTCCATAAATCGGAAACGCTTATTAAGTCATGGATAGCTTCTTCGCCGCACAAATAAAGCACGTTTTCATATCCGGCAAGTTCACTCATTTCATTCTTAACCGGCTCTGGCCTTTCCGGCGCGTTTTCTTGCGGATGCTGTTTCAAAATAAAAAGTGTATCGGGATTGTTTACAATTGCCTGTTTAAGAATATCTCTCGTCAAACATCTCTGCTCTTCAATCCAATTTAATTTTTGTTTGTCACCACGAGCCCAGAATAGCAGCTCGCCTTTTCCTCTTTCATGATCTAATTTTCCAAAAGCCCATCCGGCATAACCAATCACTTTGTTGTACTTCGTTTTGTTGTATTTTTTTAGAAAATCTTTTCTCTGTAAAAATTTATAAATCGTGTAACGGTCAAATCCAACACCGCCCGTAACAACTATTTTGTTTGAATATTCCGGTTCTTTGGTTTTTAGAAATGAAGCGGTTCTTTCACTCCAGCAGCAAATAAAATCTTGATAGAATTTCTTGTCGTGATTAAAACCCCAGTAATCAAACGAGCCATCAGTTCTGAAATTTCCTTCCGAGATAAGCGCGAACAAGGGAATGTTTTCTTCGTGTGCAATCTTAGAGATTTCGAAATATAGGTTACTGCCAATTGTGTTCGCTTGCAGAATTACTTCCGGTTTGATTTTATAGATTTGGTGGATATCGATATTAAGAGAGTGGTAGAATTCGCAATCGAGAAATCTTTCGGCGAAGTAGCGCATAGGCAGAAGCATTTCTACATCGCGGCCAACAGCGTCATCTGTAAAGCAAAGCACTTTTGTTTTCATTTTGCTATCTGATCCAAATACCCGGCAAGTTTCTTCGTTAAATTTCTGTTTGAGTATTGCGAAATATCGGTTTCGTTTGAAAGCAATTTTCCATTCTTAAACTTATTGTACAATTCTCTAACTGTTGCTACGGTCTTTTCTAAGTCGTTGAATTCACAAGTATATCCGGCGTTAACTCCATGAACGATTTTTGATGCGTCGCTTGCTTCGGGTCCAATAACTAATGTGGGTCTTCGTGAAGCGAGATACTCAAAAAGTTTTCCCGGTAATCTTCCATTAACATTAGGCATGTCGTTTAAGATCAACAGTAAAACTTGGGAGCGGTGCATTCTTTCGAGTGTTTCGCGGCGGTTCAAGTGATCGAACAAAACTAGGTTGTTCTTCAATCCCAGAGATTCAATTTCTTTTATGATTGCATGACCAATAAAGCCGGCAAGTTCTATTTCAAGATCGCTTGCGAATTGTGGATCTTCTTTTGAAAGAATCGAAAGGGCTTTCCAAAGAGTTTTTGCGTTTCTATCCGGACCAAGACTTCCATAATGACTTAATGTAAACTTTGGCGAAAGATCAACGTGAATATCTTTGAAATCATCTTCATCGTATCCCCAAACAATCACACCTACATCTTCAGCTCCGATAGATTCCAGATCACCCTTCCAAGTTTGGCTGCAGATGGTAATTTTATCAGCGTTCTTAAAAACGCGCTGTTCCATTGATTTGTGAATGTTCATTGAAATTGGATTAAGCATGAGTTGAGGAAAGTAATCAACTTGCGTCCATGGGTCTTGAAAATCGGCATGCCAAGGAATTCCTAATTTCTTTTTCACACCATAAGCAATCATGTGGTTCGTTTGTGGAGGACCATTAGTAAACAAAACATCAACATGATTTTCTTTAAGAAAATTTGTTATATGTTTTACGCTAGGACGAATCCAAAATTTCCGTGCGTCCGGAATAAAAATATTTCCGCGTATCCAGATTCCGAGTTTGTGAGCAAAAGTCGGTTTGTCTTCCTCAAGAAAAACATTGTGAATACGCTCTTCCTTTTTCTTTCCGGTTATGAACTTGAAAAGATTGAACGGTTCCCAAATTTTGGTTTTTATAACTGTACAATCAGTGGGTACATCTTTAAAATTTCCTTCATCAAGAACCGGATATTCGGCTCCATCTGCAGTGTGAATTATTGGCTCCCAGCCAAACTCGCGCAAGTATTTTGCATACTTCAAACATCGATGCACTGCAATTCCGCCCGCCGGGGGCCAGTAATATGATATAATTAATACTTTTTTCATTCGTCAATCGTTTGTGGTTCTTCCGGTTTTGGCGTTCCAACGAATAAACCTTTTATAAATTCAAACAGCCTATTCGGATTGAGTAAAATATTCAATTCTGCCTTTTCATAAAACCTAAATAAGAAAAGTATAACTGGAAATAGAGCCGTTAAGAATAATTTTACTACCATGTTTCGGATGCTAATCTCTGTAACAAAATATACGGCACAAGAGATTAATGAACCTACTAAAACCATCAACAGGAGTTTAGCATTCTCATACGGAATTTTATAGTGTTTGTTGGAAATAAACTGCGATACGTAATAAAAGAGAACGAAGCAGATTAATGTGTTAAGTGCAGCGGCTGTAATTCCATACAAAGGAACAAAAACAAAGTTGAGGACGATATTAAATAGAGCGGCTGCAATAGTAATCCAAGCAATGTACTTTGTATTTTTTGTAAGCAGCATTCCCAGCTGCGCGGTTAAACGCATTCCGCTAAATACATAAGAGAGAAGAATGATTGGAATAACAACAAAAGTTGTATCGTAATTTCCTTTACCCGCAAACAAGCGTACAATCTCGGGGCTGAACAAGGATAGGAAAACAAATCCCCACATAAACAAGAAAGTGGAGTAAGTCATCAATTTGCTGTAAAAACGTTTGTCATCATTCTGACCAAAATACTTGTAAGCAATCGGCATCAAGCTCAGATTGAAGGGTAGAATGAAGAACATGTTAAGCACACCGGCAACACGGTAGCCTAATCCGTAAATGCCAACATACTTGGCACCGAGAAAAAGTTTAATAATGTAACGGTCGCTTAGGTTTAATAACATAAAACCAAGTGAGCTAAACACAAGTGGAAAACCGAACTTAATTGCAACTGACAGAAGGTCTTTGCTGAACTTGGGTTGAATCTGAGGTATTACTTTCGCGAGTAAAATAATAACAACTAAAATTTCGGTAATCGCAAAACTGTATAAACCGCCAAGAATTCCACGTTTCTCAATACCAACCAAATAAATGGTTGTTAAGGTGATAAGTACTACGCGAATGATACTTACAACGGTGTAATACTTTGCTTCTTCTTCGGCTCTTACTTTTGCAAAAAACAAATTGTTCATCACGCGCAGCAAAACAATATATGCCGCTGCTCGAATGTACTCAATGTGAACCAATTCACCACTGAATATTGATGGAAAGTAGTGTGCTATAAGTTCTGTGAGTATTACCAGCAGCGAACCGAAGAGAAAAACAAAAATGGTTAATGTGTATAGAGCAGAAGCTTTTTTCTCTTTGTGTTCGTTAGAGTTGTTGAGATAAATAATGGCGCTTGCTTGACCCAGTATTACTATTTCGGTTAGGATTTGTATCGTGGTATCAAACAAATCCCAAACACCAAAAGCGGCAACGGAAAGATTGTGAAGATAAATGGGAAGTAAAATAACTCCCACTGCCTTTGCCGCAACGTTGCTTAAGCTATAAATAAATGACTGCTGTATGGTAGTCTTTAAGCGTGCGAGCATCTATTTGTTTTCCGGAACTCCCTTTTTTCTAGAAAGAAAAAACACGAATCCGATAGCGCCAAACAAACTTAAATTAAGAATCAAAGACAAATATTTACCGAATGTAAATCCTTTAGGCTCGTAAACAAATTCAACTTTGTGTTTTCCTTGCGGCACAACAATTCCGGTAAAGCCATGATTTACAGTATAAGTTTTAGTTTCAGAACCGTCAACAAATGCTTTCCATCCCGGCAGAAAAGTTGTACCAAAGAATAAGAAGTTGTTTCCTTTAGCTTCCACAGTAGCAGCAACCCGTTCGTCTTTGTATTCGTCTATTTTTACAGAGGAAGTAGAATCTGCTTTATCAACTTTTAGCTGAAGCGACTCTACATAAGCAATTTTCTTCGGATCAAATGAATCGTTCTTAATTGCGTCGAGAATATCTTTAGCCGGTTTTTGAGCAACTCTATCGACGAAATAAACTCTTGGTAACGCGCGGTCGTTTCTGTAAACGATTTCTTTTTCGGCTTGCTGAATGGCTGTAAACCCGGCGGCGCCAAATGGTTGATCAGCCACTACGTATTTAACCCCAAGCATTCTCCATAAAGTCATATTCACCGGACCAACAACATCCATTATGTCTTGGTAACTTCTCGGTTTTGCCGCTGAGTAACCATAAAAATCTTCTTGCAAGAAGTAGACGTTAAGGTTTGCATTGTTGCTTAGCGATCCCATACCTTCTTGTTTTAAGTTGATTAAGCGAAATGGTTCTTTTTCATTTTGCTGCTTTATTGTTGAAATATATTGGGGTTCAATAAACAATTGATCTGCTTGAGATTTATCAATGTAGCTGGCTCCGCGCGTGCTTATTCTAAAAAGATCAACCAAAGCAAAAACTACGAGAGCGGCAACCAACAACTCTTTGTTGATCTTAGAGTTAACATACAAATAGCTTAATCCAAAAGTCAGTGTAAGTAATGCAAGCGCAATTTGAATATCGCCTTTAAGCATATCGCTAAAGTAACCAACATTATTAAGAGCGCTAAACATTTGGGCTTGTTGCTGTACTTGTGGAGATTGCCCGAGTCCAGTGACATAAACATTTACTCTTTCTGTCATCCAGCTGCTAATGCTGCCGCCTAGAATTATGGAGAAAACAAACATGCCGGCAAAAGCAATTGCTGTAAATTTCAATGCTTTTTCAATTGTTGCGCTTTTCTCTCCGCGCAGAGAAATTATTTTCATCACTCCAAATCCGGCAAGTATTGGAAAAATGATCTGCAGAATATGAAGCACCATAGAAGGTGCGCGAAAATTATCGAATTGAGGAACACTGTAATAAAGAATATTATATATAAGAGGGAAGTTTTTCCCGAAAGACATTAGAATAAATAGTACAACTAAAATTCCAAAGAATTGAATGACCGGCTCTTTCCATCTTGTAAACAAAGCGAACAAACCAAGGGCTAGAATTATAATGCCCATATACATTGCGGCATCTACACGCTCCATCTGTCCAAAGTATGTGTTCACTTCAACTTCTTGGTTTTGAGTTAACTCTCCTTTATAAACGGAATTTCCGAATCCAAAGTAAGATGGAATTGCGAATGTTATTACTTCGCTTGGAGAGAATGAATAGCTGGTTGCATATTCATAGGCATTGTTAATTGTTGAAGCGCTTGTCTTCTGTGTTTCTGTTATACTTTTTGTGCCACGAGTTGAGTAGGGTTTGTACTCCAAAATTTGTGAGTAAGTATCGAAAGACATAATCAAAGCAATAATACCGGCCAAAGCAGTAATGCCAATCGATTTGAAAAGTTGTTTTTGAAGAAAGCTGTCTTTAGCAATGAAAGAACGAATTAAGAAGTAGATAAAATAAATTGTGGCTGCAAGAGCAAAATAGAAAACAATTTGCACGTGAGCGCCAAGTACTAGCAAGTGCATTCCTAAAACAAACAGCAACACATCCAGAAGTTTTATTCCTTTCTGAAACTTAAAGAGCATCATTAAAATGAAAGGCAAGATGGCGAGACTCATAAGCTTGGTGATGTGACCAATGTAAAATAAGACGGTAATTCCCGTGCTGAAAACCGTAGCGGCGGCAACCAGAAAACTTAAGCCGCGTCCTGCGCCAAAACTTCTCATAAAGAAGAATGCGGTTAAGCCGAGTATGAGAAAATTAAAAGTGTAAATAGCGTTATAATCTGTAAAAGCGGCAGAATAAATTTTTGATGAATAAGAATATAAGGCGGCAGTTAAGTCGAACATTCTAGGTGCTGCAGATGTTACAACAGCTGGCATTCCGCAGAAGATGTGCGGATTCCACAGTGAGTATCCGTCGCGAGCTTTATTAGAATACTCACGCAAACTTTTCACTTGAATTAAATCGCCGGCGGAAGTTGTTTTATCGCCAAACATAACCGGGGAGAAGAAGATTAAGATTAAGATTAAGAGCAAGAGTAAGAGCGCGGGTGTTTGAAATTTTTCCGGAATAGATTTACTTAGTGGGAAACCAATTTCGTTTGATTTGGATTGCGTTGCAGAAACTTTCTTATGCTGCTTTGCCATTTATACTCCATCTTATCTTTGCGTCTCTGTGTCTTTGCGAGAAAATACTTTCGCTGAGATTTATGAAGCGCAAAGGTTAGTTTAAAATTGTTCTTGCGTAATTTTCCCAGCTCATGTGTGCGGCTTGCTCTGCAACCCGTTCGTTTGGAATCGGATTATTCAAAAATTCTTTCATCACATTGTACATCGAATCAATATTGTCCGGTTCGGAAAGATAGCCATTGTAGCCGTGTTTAATCGTCTCGGGAAAATGACCAACACGTGTAGCTAGTGTCGGCAGCTTAAAATTATAGGCAATCGATTCAACGCCGCTTGGTGTTGCGACCAAATAAAAGAGAACATTGCAATCCGCAACTTGAAAATACTTTGGTACTTCTTCGTTGCCCACGTAACGATTTACAACAACCACTTGATCCTTTATTCCTAACTGGTCAATCAATTCAAGCGGACGGTAATTGCTTTCATCGTCGCCTGAACGAACTAAAAGTTTTTTAGCTGCACCAAACACAGCTTTCTTTATTCTCGTGGATAGTTTGTTACTGTCTAATGTATTCCAAAAAGATTCACCAACGACTAGTAGAGAAACGTCATCTCTTCCTTTAGCTAGTTTAGCAAATGCGGGAATAACGTTATGCAAGCCTTTGTATTTGCGTATGAATCCGAAGAAGAGAAAAACATGCTTGCGTAAACCAAGATCTTCTTTAACCTTTTCTTTGTCAAAATTCGGATCGGGAACAAACATATCGTAAATAGGGTGATAAAGCTGAATCACTTGTTGTTGGTTATTGGTGCTTAGTGATTCGTTGTTTGATTCGTTTCTCGTCTTCCGTTTTCCGTCTTTCGTTAAGATGTAATTCTTATCCGGAAAAATCTTTTTCAACTCTTCAAAAGTTTTTAATGAGTGAACAATGAAGCTATGCGGTTTCGAAAGCGCGTATTGCAGCATTCGCTTGTCGATTGAACTGACTTCTTTCTGTGCTACAACGTGGAGATCAAAAATTGTCTCGCACTTACACTCTCGCTTAATTTTGTTGGCAATCCAGCCCATCGGCAATCCTTGTATGGATATTGCCCACTGGAAGACAACAATTTCCGGATCAATCTTAACAACTGCATCAACAGTATGATGCCACGTAAGCGGATTGTTATAATTGGTGATGTACTGAACTTTTATTCTTGTTCCTTCAAACACATCTTTCTTGCTGGCGCGATCAATAAAATCTCTCGGGATAATAGAAGGATATTGCTGAGTCCATGAAATGATGGTTACTTCGGCGCCTAGTTTATCAAGCGCTTTAGCAAGCGATGTAGTATAGTTTGCAATTCCACCTTTGAACTGCGGACCCGGACCAAAGATTACAACATTCTTCATATAGCAATTGAAAATTGAGAATGGAGAATGGAGAATTCAAAAAGACTTTTCATTTTTGTCCTTTCACGTTTCACTTCTTTTGTCTATCGTTTAGAGTTAGCAACAGCAACATCGTAAACACGTTTCATTCCTTCTTCCAAACTGATCTTTGGTTCCCAGCCGAGAGTTTCTTTTACGAATGTCATATCGCAATAGCGTGAGTGAACTCCCATAGGTTTATCAACCAAAGGTTTAATAGTAGGTTCGTAACCGGCAAACCCGCAAAATACTTTTATGAGATCGATAAACGATGTTAATCTGCCGGAGCCAATGTTAATTGCTGTACCATCGTGAATTTTGTCCATCGCTAAAAACATACAATCCATTACATCGTCGATATGAACGAAGTCTCTTCCTTGCTGGCCGGTTCCCCATACAACAAATGGGTCTTCCTTTTTTGCAGCGCGCATTGCAATTGCCGGAACGGGATAAGTTAAATCTTGATCTTCGCCGTAACCGCTGAATGGACGAATGCATACAATAGAAATTCCATAATTGCGTGCAGCAATCTTCGCTAAAAATTCGCCGGTCATTTTTGTCCAGCCGTAAGTTAAATCCGGCATGCCGAGAGTAAAACCATCTATATTTATATCTGCTTCTTTAAGAGCAACGGCTTCGCTTTCCGTTTGCATGTTGATCGGATAAGCGGCTGAAGAACTTGGATACATAACACGTTCCGGTTTTGCCTTGGCAATCCAATTAAAAAATTCCGCATCGATTGCAAGATCGAGAGCAACAGCCATCGGGTCGCCTTCAATTTTAGCACGTCCGCCAACAATTGCAGCAAAGTGAAATGCATCGCCGAATCTTTCAATTTTAAATCCATATTCAGCTTCAAGCCAATTTGGCTCTTCTTGAATTTTCGTTAAGAATTTTCTGAAATCCATTTTGAAAAAGAAAAGACGTTCTTCTTTTCCAAAAACTTCTATATCGTTTAATTTTTTTACAGTTGTGTCGTGAAGCCATGTTGATGGATGTGTTCCTACGGAAAGATCATCAACCATAATAACTGAATCGTTAGTTCTCTTTAATAATTGCTTAACGGTGTTGCGACCAACAAACCCGCAAGCGCCGGAAACGAGATGATATTTCATGCTAATAAGTCCTTAGAGTTGAGACAAAAATAAGAATTTTTTGGAAGGAATAGATGTGGTTAAATAGGTTAATAATGCTTGAATGAATTGTTTCCATGTACTCTATCATGTGGAATTCATGTTTAAACCAATACACATAGACTTTTTGTTTTCCCAGTTCCAATACATAAATCCAAATTATTGCTCATCGTTGTAGGATGAGGTATCTACTTCCAACATATTGACTTCAGAAATTTTTAATTTACTGCCGTGACAATATTCTAAAGTAATTTCAAAATCGAATGGAAAAGTGTCGTGGTTAATAAAACCGTCATCATCGGCTTGATCACTGTCCGAACCAAATTGAAGTTCGACACTTATAGCCCCATCCCCTGAAACAAAAATTGATTTCTCAGTTATTGATATTTTGTTAATATTAACGTCGGTAACTTCTTCTAGCCTTGTGTGACTTGAAAGTTCATCAAGTTCACTTGGAAAATTTTCCAAAATTCTTTGGGTAAGTAAATTTTCAATACCTTCGATTTCAAGTTCCTTTTCATTCGGTGGTGTCGCAATTACTACAAGGAATTTATAATTGCCGTGTTTCCGAGCATAGTTGGCAATCTCAGCAATCTTCTGTTTTCGAGCAGATGTCATTTTTCCAGATTTTACTTCAATCACAAGAATTTCGTTATCTTTTTTCGCGATTAAGTCTGCCTTATAGTTTTCCCCTAGCGGTTCTTCTTTGAAAATCGAGTATCCTTTCTGTTGGTATTCTTCAGCAATTTGCTCAATTGCAATATCATGAAGATATTTTTGTAAGTATTGCTTTTTAATTTCCATTTTTTCCCGAATTAAATTTGAACATAGCGTTATCTAAAAGCCCACATTCTACATAAACAATATGTTCTTCGTTATCAAATGCATCTAAAAGT
The DNA here is from genome assembly GCA_043807765.1 of Ignavibacteriota bacterium. GTDB lineage: Bacteria > Bacteroidota > Ignavibacteria > Ignavibacteriales > Melioribacteraceae > Stygiobacter. Next base: position 7,040 of record JAZDFQ010000069.1, on the reverse strand, counting down.
TCGGTGACCATCTCTCCAGTTAGACCAGAGAAATCCAAAACATTAAAGTCGTTTTTTGAAAGGTCAAAAGTTCCAGCCGTCCTAATTCTTACTTGCTTGTCATCAATAAATAAAAATCCAGTTAAGCAATCCCAAAGCGGTTTACTTAAATTGTCTGCGTCACTGTTAAGGTCTTTCTTAAAGAAATAGTAAAGAATTCCATAAAGATCCGCAGTCAGTGTTGTATGTTTTGGGTGGAACTGCCTGAATGAAGCCTCGATATCTGACTTATACTTATTCTTCTTTGCAATAGTTGATCCTTTCCAGCTATTGTAAGATTTTGGTTGTCGTTTTAGAATAAAACTATGCATTAATTTCTGATTTTGCGGTTATAGTTTCAATGTGTTCATTATAAGGCACTAGATTTATTGCAATGCCAAAAAGCTATTTTTTCTCTTTAATTATATATTCTTTTTCGGTTTGCGTGTTGTGAACTATTAACTCGCCGATTAATCCAATTGCAAAGAATTGGACACCAACAATTATCAGTAAAATTCCTAAGAAGAAAATAGGGCGGTTGTTAATTCCAATGTTGTAAGCAAGTTTTTCAATTGTTAGCCAAAGGCTAATAACAATACCGGCTAAAGTAGAAAGCATACCAACAAAACCGAATAAGTGCATAGGGCGTTTGATAAAGCGGATTGTAAATATCACTGTGATTAGATCAATAAATCCCTTGAAGAAACGTGATATGCCAAATTTAGTTTTGCCGTAACGACGGGGATGATGTTTAACCACGATTTCTGAAACTGTAAAACCTTTCCAATCGGCAAGCACCGGAATATAGCGGTGCATTTCGCCATAGACATCTACTGTTTGTACAACTGCTTTGCGGTATGCTTTTAAGCCGCAATTGAAATCGTGAAGCTTAACTCCGGTTAATACTCTGGTAATGAAATTGAAAAACCTTGAAGTAAACTTTTTGATAAAGGGATCGAATCGTTTCTTCTTCCAGCCGGAAACTAAATCGTAACCCTCTTCAAGTTTTTTAAGCAAATTGGGAATTTCAGCCGGATCGTCTTGGAGATCGGCATCCATTGTAATAACTGCATCGCCGGTTACATGCTTGAACGCAACTTGCAGTGCAGCACTTTTACCGTAATTAGTTCTAAAACTGTAGTAATGTACTTTGTTATCAGTACGAGCAATTTCTTTTATAATAGTTAGAGATCTATCCCGGCTTCCATCATCAATAAAAAGTATTTCATAATCACAAGAAACAGATCTTAAAGCTTTTCTAATTTCTTGATAAAGCGGGCGGAGCGATTCTTCTTCGTTAAGAAGGGGAACTACAACCGATACTTTTTTAAAACTTACGGTTTGAACAACTACCGGCTGCTGCATTTGTCCCGGTTGAGCTGGAGTTTGTCCGGCAATCTTTTTGTTCTGATTGTAATTTCGTCTATAATAAGGGCGTCTATAAGTTTTTTTTTGCTGTCCTTGCTGCTGAGGTTGCGGATTCTGATTGTTTTGCGGTTCTGATTTCGGTTGTTCGTCCAAATTGTCTTCCATCGTTAATCTTGTGGTAAAAAATTGTTTATTTATGCCAAAGTTAAAGGTAAACAGAGCTAAATGCAATTTGACACTGCACTGTACAATCTTTAGTTTTCATAAGAGAGAAAATTATGGGACATATAATATTTTGGGCTATCATGCGGACTGCGGTGTTAATTCCATCGCTGTGGGTTATGTATGGCTATGTAGAATATAAATACTGGTGGTGGATTGTAATTATTTCGGTTTATGCCGTGATTATTTATCCGATTACAGTTCAATACCGGATCTTTTACGATGAGAACAAAGAAATAATTGAACAAACGCTTTGTACTTCTTGTAAACATTTTGATAAAAGCGCGGTCCTTTGCATGAAGCTGGATAAGCATCCGACTCTAAAAGTTCTTCCGTGCGAAGGATTAGAGTGGGAACCAATTGGAAATACTAATGAACAAAAAGAAATCAATACATAGTAAAGAACTTGCGGTAAAGAATAACAACGTCTTTTGCGCAGAGTGTGGCGAAGAGCTTGATATGTTTGGAATAAATGGTGAAGTGGATCAAAACAAAATTAGAGAACGCCACAAACGATGCAGAGAAATTGGAAAATTTAAAGGCGATCTTTGCTCAATGATGTTTATTTCCGGCGATGCTGAGCTTCCGCCTCTTTCTGAAGAAGCTGATTAGATAAATCTGTAAGCGCTTCAATAAAACGGGGACCGGGGCGCAAGTATAAATCCCTATCAATAAAAATTACATTGTAGTTCCTAATTGCCTTCAATTGTTTCCATTCCGGATAAGCATCTTTCAACATATCAATTGTATCGCCGCCGCCGGTTGGATAAATTATGTAATCGGGATCGCGCTTTAGAATTTCTTCTCTGTTGAAGATTGGATAGTTAAGCTTAGAGTCGGCTGCAATATTTTTTAAACCGCAGAACTGCATGTACTCGTTAATAAACGTGTTCATGCCGGCAATCATTATCGGACGAAGCTCTACAAGAAACATAGCTGTTTTGTTTTGTAGAGAATGAGAGCTTTTAATTGATTGCAATGTGGAATCCCATTTCGCAAGCGCCGGAATGGTCTTTTCGGTAATGCCGAAAATTTTTCCCAGATCGGAATAGGTTTTTCTAATTCCCTCATAGTTTCTTGGATTGGAAACAAAAACCTTTAAGCCAAGTTCACGGAATTTATCGTAAGTGCTTTTTGTGTTTCCTTCAACAGTAATAAAAATCAAATCCGGTTTTAAAGAAACAATTTTTTCAAAGTTAAACGTAAGCATATCGCCAACCTTTTCAACCTTTTGTGCTTCAGCGGGATAATTGCAATACATTGTGTTTCCAATCAAATTCTTTTCCAAACCTAGCGAGTAGAACATTTCAGTCAAGTTTGGAGCGAGAGAAATTATTCTTTGGGGTACTTTCTCAAATATGAATGAGTTTCCCAGATCATCCTTAATTGTGTTTTTGGCGCCGGATTGTTTAACATTGCTGTTGCAAGCCGTGAAGAGGTGCAAAAGCACGAAGAACAAAAACATGTATGAGTTGTTTTTCTGCATAGGCTTTCTTTTTACATTATAAATGTTAAACAATTTGTATGGAACAGTTGTTAAAGAGCTGCGTTAACAATTCTATAACGGAAATTTAACAATTGCATAATAAAACATATAATTCACAATTGTACTTTAACAAACAAAAATGGTGACTATGATTAAAAAGAGTGTGTTTGCACTATTCTGCATCATTTCGCTAGCCCATGCTACTGATAAAAATGTAAAGAAAATCTATTCGAAAGAACTTTTTCCTCTAAGTGAAACAACCAAGTATGTTTATGATTCATCATTTGGCGATGCAATAACAAAAGCTGCCAAAGTAAATGGATTGATTGAAACCAAAAGCGAAGCTGATAATTTCAAATATCATCAGAAATTGGAAATGAGAGAAAACGGTATGTTCATTCACGAAACTTACCAATACATCAAGCTTCTCATCTTTATTAAAAAGGAAAACAAGGTAACCTACAATAAACCTTTCCAACGCTATGCCTTCCCCTTGTTTGTTGGAAGAGAATGGAAGGATCAAGCGATAGAGTATATAGATGGCGATTCCAACAATGTTTATCTCTACGGAAAAGTTTTGGCGGAAGAGGAGGTTAATACAGAAGCGGGAAAGTTCACTACCTTAAAAATTGAAACAACAGTCGAATCGGAGACCGGAGCCAAGAACATAGTTACCGAGTGGCTTGCGGCGAATACCGGACTTATTAAAGCACGAATAGAAATTAAAGGAGGCGGCTTAATGGGTTTTGCTAGAGATATACTGGGCTACGGCACGATAACTTTTGAGTTAAAGGAAATCTTGTATAAATAAGATTTCAATAAAGCTAAAAAGAAGGGCAACGATTTTTGGGTTTTCGCTAATCTAGTGGGCAGCTACACAACCCCAATCCTTTAATTTTGCGTTACCTTTCATCGCTTTTTGTTTGACATTCCCGCAAATGATTTTTAGGTTCAACCCCGTTATCTAAAAATTTCTTCCACAATTTAATCGGGTCTAAAAATGAGTAGTCAACTCTGGACAAGAAAACCTGTAGAACATTTTGAAGCTGAAATGAAGGAAAGCAAACTGAGCCGGGTGCTTGGCAAGTTTGGTTTAACTTCTCTTGGTGTTGGGGCTATTATTGGCGCCGGTATTTTTGTTATGACGGGCGTTGGTGCAAAAGAATATGCGGGACCAGCTTTAGCACTTTCTTTTGTAGTAGCTGGAATTGGATGTACGTTTGCTGCTTTATGTTATGCAGAATTTGCTTCGTTCCTTCCGGTTGAAGGATCGGCTTATGCATACTCGTATGCAACAATTGGCGAATTGTTTGCCTGGATAATTGGATGGGATTTAATATTAGAATATGGAATGGCGGCATCGGCGGTTGCTGTTGGATGGTCGGGTTATCTAAATAAGTTTCTTCACCTCTTCGATGTCAGACTTCCCATTTGGTTAATGAATGATCCGTTTACTGCAAAAGAAGCTATTGCTGATGCGACACAAAAAGGAACCCTTACAACATTAACGAATCAATACTCAGATATTGGTTTGCCAACGATTTTCGGCTTCGACTTTGCTTGGAACGTACCAGCGTTTTTAATCATTTGGATTCTGACAGCAATTCTTATTAGAGGAATTAAACAAGCTGCTAATACAAACAACATAATGGTAGTTGTTAAAGTAAGCGTGGTGTTTTTTATTATTATTCTCGGAGCGCAGTATATCAACGTTGATAACTGGAGCCCGTTTATTCCGGAAAGAGGTACATATTCTGATGCACTCGGCAACTCACACAATGCATATGGATGGGTTGGTATTGTAGCCGGAGCGGCATACATCTTCTTTGCTTACATTGGATTTGATACGGTATCAACTCACGCCGGAGAAGCAAAGAATCCCCAAAAGGATGTTCCTTTTGGAATTATTGTTTCGCTAATTGTCTGTACAATTCTATACATACTTGTTGCTCTTGTTTTAACCGGAATGGTAGATTATAAAGACATTGATATCACTGCGCCGATTGCTGCAGCGTTTGGATCTGTCGGATTGAAATATGCCGTGTTCATCATTTCAGTTGCGGCTATTGCCGGGTTAACTTCAGTAACAATTGTAATGCTTCTCGGTCAATCAAGAATTTTCTATGCAATATCAAAAGATGGATTGCTGCCAAAGAAAACTTTTGGCGAACTGCATCCAAAATTTCATACACCATGGAAATCGAATTTGTGGATTGGAGGAATCGTATCGTTCATTGCATCGTTTACACCAATCGATTCAATTTCTAAAATGGTAAACATTGGAACACTGCTTGCCTTTATAATTGTGTGTATTGCTGTTTGGGTAATGCGAAAAAAAGAACCAACACGCTATCGTCCATTTAGAACTCCGGCAATTTGGTTTGTTGCTCCGATGGGTGTTTTGTTTAATCTTGGTATGATGTTAACCCTTGAATGGCAAAATTGGGCTCGTCTTTTTGTTTGGTTAGCAATTGGATTGATAATCTATTTTGCATATGGAAAAAAACATAGTGTAATGGCCAAAATTCTGGCAAAAGAAAAAGCGTAATTGTTGTTATTCAAGAGCCCGATTATCCGGGCTCTTTTGTTTTAAAATCCGCATATGATATTGCTTTGTATCTGCTAGAAAATTATTCTGAAATAAATTAATATACAGCATGAATTAATTCTTTGATTAGTGGAAAAACGAAAGGAGATTGAAATGAAAAAATTAGCGATGTTGATTCTATTTGTTGTAAGTACGCTAACAATGGCGCAGATTCAGAGCGGCTCATTCTTTTTTGACAAGTCGTCGCCAAACTACACGCTTGGCGATAATCAAGGTAAGCGAACAGTAGAGTACGAAGTTGCTTTTAACAAACCGTTTGAAACAAAACCTAGAGTTGTAATATGCGTAACACTACTTGATGCAGTAAAATCAACACAAGTTCGCTACTCTGTTGAAACTAAAGGAGTTTCTCGCGATGGCTTTGTGGCTTTAATAACTACTTGGGGTTCAACACAGTTAAGCGGAATTGGCGGGTATTGGCTTGCTCAAGCTGAAAAGCTTGAAATCAAAAAAGAGGAGATAAAAGTTGGACAGGTTTTCCAACTTGAAAATGTTTATTTCGAATTTAATAAGTGGGATCTACTGCCGACATCGTACACAGAGTTGGATAAAGTAGTACAGTTTATGACGGAAAATCCAAAAGTAGAAATCGAGTTGTCCGGTCATACCGATAATGTTGGCAAGCAAGAATACAACCAGAATCTTTCGCAAAAGAGAGCGGAGTCTGTCCGTGCTTATATTCTATCCAAAAAAATTGATTTGAAAAGAATTACTGCAAAGGGTTATGGAATGAACAAACCAATTGCTTCCAACGAAACTTCTATGGGGCGAGATCAGAATCGGCGCGTTGAATTTATGATAACGAAAAAATAATAAACCCGTTGTGTGGATTAAGCTTTATGAAGTCAAAAGCAATTATATATTCAAAAAATGGAACGCGGATTAAACGGATTTATCATGATTTCCACTGATAAATTTTTGAATAATTGCTTTTAACTTCTTTTTGACAATTTTTCGAATTTAATTCACACAACTGGTTAATAAGTATAAAAAAAAGTTAGAACTGAGTTTTGTGAGGCGGCTAAATTTCCTTATTTTTGCCCCGCATCCTTAGCTCAGTTGGTAGAGCATATGACTCTTAATCATCAGGTCGGGGGTTCGAATCCCCCAGGGTGCACAGAGTGGCTTTAGCGCAATGTGAATCATTAAATAGTAAGATTGATGCAAAACCCCGCAAAAGCGGGGTTTTTGCTTTTATTGTCTCATCCTGAAAAAAGTTGACTACTGATAAAGAAAAAGCAGGAGTCAAGCGATGAAAGTAACGAACAAGTATCCCCCACAATCAATTTATAGCCGAGCATTCAAACTGCAAGTAGTTCGGGAATATGAGCAAGGATT
>JAZDFQ010000068.1:0-2351 GCA_043807765.1 Ignavibacteriota bacterium | reverse complement strand
TCAACTAATAAAAGTGCCCCCTCAACAGCAGAAAGCGATCGAGATACTTCATACGCAAAGTCAACGTGTCCGGGCGTATCAATCAAATTCAAAATATACTGTTTTTGATTAAAAGCATATTTCATTCTAACTGGCTGTAGTTTTATAGTGATTCCCCTTTCCCTTTCTAAATCCATTTGGTCAAGCAATTGTTCTTTCATTTTCCTTTTTTCAACTGTTCCTGTGAATTCTAAGAGACGATCAGCCAATGTTGATTTACCATGATCAATGTGTGCAATGATGCAGAAATTTCTGATATTTGCTCTTTCAGTCATTATTTATGCGAATTAGAAAATTGATTTTTTGCTTTTTGGAAAAATCGTTTAATAATATCTACCTCGTCAAAATTTAATTTAACTGCAAGGGAAATATAAATCAATCCTCCGCCAAATATGCTACCTGCAGTTTGAATAAATACTCCGAAAAATGTTTTCATATCTACCAGAGGTCCAATAACATACTTTAGCCCTTGAACCACCAGTCCCATAAGCAAAGACAGGAGAATTATTTTTAAAGTAGAAGTAATGATCCGATGATCATCTAAATCTCCTAGCCTTGCCCTAAGAGCAGCAAGTAACAGAATCATATTAACAAAGCTGGCAATCGAAAACGCCAAAGCTAATCCTAAAACGCCCATAGATTGCACAAGTATTACGGAGCCAACTACATTTATTACCATGGAAATTACACTTATAATTACCGGTGTCTTTGTGTTCTGAAAAGCATAAAAGGAACGAGCCAACATCGGAACAAGGCTTTGAGCAAATAATGACAAAGAGAAAAATCCTAACGTTTGAGCTGTAAGAATAGTATCTTCCCAGTCGAAGTTGCCTGATCCTAATACTAAACGAACAATCTGAGCACGAAGCAGTAATACTACTATGCTAGTTGGAATAACAAGAAACAGTATTCTTCTGAAAGTCTGAGAAAAATGCAAAACAAATTTAGAAGTATTATTTTCGGTAAAAGCTTGGGTGAATACAGGAAATGCAGATAGCGCCAACGAAACACCAAAAACGCTTATAGGGAAATATTGCAAGTTATTAGCAAGGCTGAAAACTGCAACACTTCCGACGACCAGTGTTGAAGCTATGGTAGTAATTACCACCTGATTAATCTGGGTAACTCCTAACCCAAATGCGCGTGGCAACATCAGTTTTCCTATTTTTTTAACACCAGGAAGTGACAAGCTCATTGTGAGTTTATATTTGTATCCTGATCGGATAACTGAAGGTAATTGAACTACTAAATGCAAAAGGGCTCCGAGTATTACTCCATAAGCAAGGCCCTTAATTCCATATTCTGGAACAAAAACAACTATGCCGAATATTATTCCCAGATTGTACATAATAGGAGCTAATGAATACGCTATGAATCGCCTAAATGAATGTAAAACGCCCGAAACAATATTGCTTGCTCCAAAGAAAAGTACACTTACATACATAATTCTCACCAATTCAGCGGTTGTTTTTCTTTTCTCTTCATCAAATCCATAAGCCACTAATGAAACCAACTGATCTGTAAATAGGAAAACAAATATACCTACAACAACCAAGATTAATAGGATAGCATTCAAAAGTGAGTTAGCAATTTTGAAACTTTCAAAGCTGGATTTTTTCTGATCACGATCTCGGTTCCAGTATTCCATAAATACAGGAATGAATGCAGAGGAAAGAGCACCCAGCACGATGATATTGAAAACAAAGTCGGGAATTTTAAAAGCGGCATAATAAATATCCAATGTTTCACCCGCACCAAAGGTTGATGCAAGCATTCTTTCTCTCAGTAATCCTAAAAGACGGCTAACAACTTGTGCTAGCCCGATAATAATTGCACCACCCATGATCGTGGTCTGAAATTTCTTCAAAACATCACTTTTCATACGAACGTAGTTTATAACATATTATCACGAATTTATCAATTAAGAAAGCACCTGATATTTTTTTAAGTTGTTTGTGTGGTGATGGTCAGCTCTCCAGAAAACCCTTATGGTAATAGACAAAATTATTGCTTGTCTTGCACAGTTCTAATAGTAAACCATGGATTCCGGATATCCGCCTACCGGCGGATTCTGGAATGACAGGGATGGTGTGTACTTGTCATCTTCGGACTTGTTCCTGAAATCCACAACTTCCACAAGAATTAATAAATCAAAAACCCGTCTCGGATAAGACGGATTATTTTCTACAGAGGCAGCATGTTGCTGAAATGGGTGGTATAGGTAATACGAGCTTAAGTCTGAAGTACAGGTTTTTTGCAAAACCTATGAGGAGAGAGTTTTTCATTCTTGAGTTCGATCTATACCTTTAATC
>JAZDFQ010000067.1:0-54174 GCA_043807765.1 Ignavibacteriota bacterium | reverse complement strand
TGCTGTAAAAAAGAATGGTGTTTCACTATCGGCAGAAACTTCTGGATTTTCAGAATCTTCTTTGGCTTTGGAAGGAACGAAGATATAAAACCCATGTTCCCCTTTTCTTACTGATCTTCCGGCTTTTAGCCACTGCTTATAACCACCGACGATTGAAAAGTTAATTTCTGATTGAGCGACTAAAAAACACTGATTGTGAGCAGTAAGTAAATGTCCTTCAGCAGTAACAATTCCGAATTTATCGGCTACGGCTTGGCGTTGTTCTTCTGTCATTTCAGATAGTGTTTTACGAATACGAATGATTTTTTCTTTTTTCTCTTTGCGGTACTGTTCTTTTTGTTCTTGAGTAAGCATGACTAACCTCTTTGTTTTATTGAATTATTTGTCGAAAAGTGAAAGCTCTTTTGATTTTGTTGCTTTTGGTGAAAGAAGAAAAGCTGAAAGTTTGGAACAGAAGAAGTTGAAAAACTCTGTTGCTTTTGGTTGTGCTGAAAATTGGAAAGGATATAATTTGCCGTTTGGAGCCATTACTTGGACATGGAAATTGTTTTGAAATTCTGTTAAAACAACCAGCCAGCCACCAATACGCTTTTTAGCGATGAAAGGAAGTGACATAACTAAACCCTAAATGAATTAATTGTTTGATTGAAAGCTTGAACTAAAGCGGAAGTAGTAGAGGCTAGAGGAAGAGTTTTTAAGATTTTAGAAACATTATTTCCCCGATTACGAACTTGAACCAAATGACACGAAGGAGTAGAAACGAGATAAAAAGTGTAACTGCACTTAGTAAAGATGTGTATGGTTTTGTTTTGCATGTTGCTTGCCTATTATGCTGTATAAAAAAAATGTTTTTGCCAGACGCAAAGGTTTGTCAATGGCGAGCGAATGCGAGTTAAAAGCCATAAAGGTGGCAGTACAAGGGCGAAGGCTTGTGCGCTTTTTAATGAGCTTAAGCGAATGAAAAAAGCAAGCACAAACGAGCTTGTATAACCCTTGACGGCCGGATTCCTTTAGCGGCTTAAATTGCACTGCGGTATGGCAAAAACAATGCTTATAGATAACAGCGAAGCTGTGAACCAAAAAAGCTTCTCAAGTGAAAAGGTTTGGCTAAATGAGTGAAGTGAGTGAAGACAAACTTTTTGCTCAGATGTATGAGTAAATAGTTTAAGCGGTGGATAAATCAAAACAATTACGCGCAAATTATTTACGAATGCCTTTATGTAGTTAATGAAAGTGCGGAGTGTGAGTCCCGCATAAGCGGGACGAATCATTACGCGGCTTAGATTTGTGAGCGCATATTTTAAGTGTTGATGAACGATTACTAATATGCGAGTGAAGAGACACGCAAATCATGCGGGAATATTTTCGGGTTGCGCTAAAATATTAGAATCATTACTTTCATAGTGAGTTTAATAACAGCAATGTTATTAACACTTCAGACCCAGACGTTCCCCCCAGCGTTTGGGTTTTTTATTTTATAGAGTTGCCAAAACAAATTATATTATGAGAACCTAGAATAGATATATGTAGTTGAAGAAAAGAAGAGCGGCGAATAGCCGCTCTTTAACCTCACCCTTCCCTCTCCTTGTTAAGTAAGGAGAGGGTTAAATATTAGACTGAAGTTTTGGAGTATGTTGAAGAGTTCTGAACAACTTTGCCGGCTGCATCTTGGGTTGCTACCGCAAGCAGCAAAACTGAATCTTGGTACTTTGCAGCAATGTTAGCTTGAACGATGTTAAAATCGATTTGCAAGTTGTAATTTTGAGTAAAGTTGAAGTTTGCAACTTCTTTGCTGAGTGCTACAATCTGAAAATCCGGATCTGTTGGGACAGTTGGATTGCTGAATACAACTAGAGCATTTGCAGAAATAGCTGTCTCTTCTGCACCGAAAATTGCAGTGGTGTTTAGCGCACTGATTGATGCCGTGATCTTATCTGCTGCAACTTCAGATGCTGTTACCGGTAAAGCAAAACCTTCCGGAGTTAAAATGTTTTGCTCAGTTGGTTTTGTTGTGGAAGAGTGAGCGAAGTTTGATTTGAAGATAGCATTGAAAACAGAAGTGCCAGACTCTTTGGTTCTCTTCCAGATTTCTTCCAATGTGCTGAGCGAGAGCACATTCTTTGCAAAGTTTGCTGTTACTGCAAACTTAGAACGGACAGTTAAGGCTGCCGGGTCTTGACTAGCGTTAAAGCTAGATGGACGAGCGGCAAGGATTGTCTGACCATTAACCGTACGGGCGGAGAGATTTCCCAATCTACCGCTTAGGTTACCGATTACGTTACCAGATACTAAAGCCATTTGAGACCTCCTTGATGAATTGATAATTGCAAATTGAGAATTGAGAATTATTCTCGGATGCAATCATATAAGTTGAGAGTAAGGAGATCACTGTAATAATGGGAAAGCAAAAAGAGAAGCTAAGAACTAAATATTTAGGGTTCACTAAAGGTGGTTCGGCTTCGCTCACCACAGGCTTGGCAGAGGCTAGTTAGAGGCTTAGTAGAGGCTTTCAATAGTTATGAATTATGATCCCGTAAACTGTACGGGACAGGATTATGAATTTTGATACTTCGCCTTCGCTCAGTACAAGGTTAGAGCGAAGAGTTATTTGGAAATTGATACTGGTTTGTTAATCCGTTTGCGGAATAGAATTGTATTAATTGCATCGTATGAAAGGTGATACTTTTCGGAGAGTATGAAGATAGATTCAATTTGGTGATGAGTTTTTCGCAACTCAAAGTATTCGGATTTGATTTGCAAATTCCGGAGGACCAATTCATTTATCAATCCATAGGATTGAAATTCTCTGATAAAAGGATTCGATAAAATCTTGGTAATATTGAGTTGTTTCTTATTCATCGTTCCAGATGCCAAGTTTCTTTTTCATTGCTGTATTTCTGAGATTATAGAATAGAGCATAGAAACGCTTTTCTTTTGTGTAATAACTGATTCTTGCGAAACCATTCTTAAGTAATTCTGCTTGAACAAAAATTGAATCCTTCCCTTTTGAATCTACCAACCAAACGTATGCGAGTATCCTTCCGAACATATCGAATGCTTTTCCATCGAAAACTAGTTTTACTGTTTTGTGTTCGATTAGTGATCTGGTTTTTTCGGATGCTTCCAAAGAAAATGATTCAGCCGGTTTGTTGTTTCTGGATATTTCCGGACGGTCAACACCGAGCATTCTTACTCGTTGCGAATCTGAAAGAACAAATGTATCTCCATCGATAACGCGGGAAACGTGAACCATTCTGGAATAATTAAAAGGATATGAGAAGTTGGGATTTTGGGAATAAATGTTTTCTGAGATCAAGAGTAATCCCGCTAAAAAACGCGGGACGCAAAAGGCGCGGAGTAAGATAATTTTAGAATACATATCAGTAATTCCTTTTTGAGAAAACATAATTGATATTGTGAAGGAGTGCAACGCTCGATGTTTATGATTTGTTTTCTTTTGTTTGTGAAGAAGCAGATAAATGAAGCGAATTTGTTTTTAAGCTTTTTCTATGTTCTTTTGTCTTGATACAAAAGAACCAAAAATCAAGACTGCAAAATATTGGCTAAGAATTGCTCTCACTCCACTGAGAGAATTGAACTTGTTCCGCAAGATTATAAATTGCGGAACTTCAGACAGCAATTCTCTCTTGCCGCTTCGTTCGTTTATTCTTTTAACGCTAATATTTTGATGTCGGGCGAAAAATGCTATGAAGACAGAAAAGGATTTAATAAAAGTGGAGCGAAGTGTGGGCGTGTGGCATAGCCACCGCCCTAAACGAGCGACATAAAAGCATGAAAGTGAAATGATGGTGTGTGAGGAACGAGCCACCGGAATGAGCGATGATGAGCTAAGTAGTATTTTTTTGTGCCGAGTTTATATAATGCAACATTATGTTGCTGGATTGGAACCTACCTACCGGTAGGCAGGTTGAGATGTGCTTTTGCCGGGACTGTCACATTAAAAACATAATGTTTTATTATGTAATCTGGTTGTCACATTTATTTTGATGAATTGAGACCCACCCACAAAAAGTTATCCCTTCTAAAGATGTTTTCTTGTTTTACTTTCCGGAAAATACAGTGATTATCAAGTGTAGAGTTAAGACCTTTCGACAGCGCTCAAGGTAGAGTGTAGAAATTAAAAAGGCAAGAATATCATCATTGAGGTTAGTTATGAGGTTTACTGCAAATTTTTATCTAGATGAGTTTACTATTTCTCAAGTGGCGGAGAGGAATGGTTATAGGAATGAACCGAATGAAAAGCAGATTGAGAATTTGAGATTACTTTGTGTAAATGTTCTTCAACCTCTAAGAGAAATAATCAAGGTCCCGATTTTTATTAGTTCAGGGTTTCGTTCGTTTCATGTAAATGCTGCGGTTGGCGGGAGATACAATTCTCAACATCTCGAAGGGAAAGCTGCGGACTTTACCGTCCCGGGTATGAATTTGAAAGAGGTGTTTGAGTTAATGCCGAAACATTTCTCATTCGATCAATTGATTTATGAATTCGGGAAGTGGATTCATGTTTCGTTTAATGGAGAGAAGAATAGAAATGAAGTTTTGATTTCGAAGAAGGTTTATGAAAGAGTATAACAAATGTTCCTTTCTCTTGAAAGAAAGGAACCGAAAGTTCAAGGCTGCAAATCCTTGGCTAAGAATTCCATTCGAAATGTTATGGAAATTAAACTTGTCCCGCAAGATTATTAGTTGCGGGACTTCAAACAGAAATTTCCATTTATCGAATTTCTCATTCATTCTTTTAACGCCAAGTATTTGAGGCCATATAAAACATAAGCAATCGAGAATGTAATGAATGAAAAGATTTACATATAGCTCCTCGACTTCGCTCGGAGTGACAAATGAACGAGAAGATATACATTTGGATAATTGGAGGACTTTTAAGAACGGTGATCCTTCGACAAGCTCATGATGACCAAGCTATTTTATTAAAGGTGAACCATGAATGAAAATATAATGCTTTGGATTTTGGGAGGTTTGGTTAGCTTGGTCAACTTCCTATTCTGGTCTAGGATTAAACGGATTGAAAAGGACTTGGAAGAGGAAAAGAAAAAGTCTTCTTCGATTGAGAAGAATTACATTTCTCGATTTGAGGAATTGCATTCAAAGTTGAATGAAGTTGAGAAGAATATTATCAAAGAAATTTATTCCATAAAGCTTTCAGTCTTCAGTAATCAGTCATCAGATAAAAGCGAATAGTGCAAATTGGATTAAAGTGAAAATAAATGAAGTTTGATGATAGGTTGAAATGTAACGTGATTAGGAGAAAGAACTTCCTAAAGAAGAAACGCAAGACAACGAAAAAGATTGTAAGTGTTTTTCATAAAGCTTATAAGGACGTTAAATATTTACGTGATGTTGAATTAACCAATAGGAGTTAATTATGGGAGTGTTGGATTTTTTGAGTGGAATTGTAAAACCAATTACTGATTTGATTGATAGTCTTACGACTACAGAAAAAGAGAAGAAGGAATTAAGTAATGAGCTTGTAAGAATTGAAAATCAGTTTTTGGGAAAAGCTTTGGAGTATGAATCGAAGTTATTGGATTCTCAAAGCAGAATTGTTGAAGCGGAAGCGAAAGGACAAAGCTGGCTTCAGAGGAATTGGAGACCGATTACGATGCTTACATTCCTTGTTCTTGTTGTGTGTGATAGTTTTGGTTTTTTGAAATTCCGGTTGAGTAATGAAGCGTGGACTTTATTACAAATTGGTTTGGGTGGATATGTGGTAGGAAGAACTGGAGAAAAAATTGTTGAGAAGATTAGGAAATGAAAATATTATAAAATAGTTATTGACTATCAAAATATTTATCATGTAGAAAAAGCAACAATCGATAATTAGAAAGAGTAGAAGAGTAATACATAAATTTCTTGTTTCTTTTACTTTTAAATGTTTACTTTTTGTTAAGAAGAGGGCTAGGTATTTGAGGCATACCAACCCATTGAGCAATATTATTATAGGCTTTAGCTATATCCTGAGCAATACTAATTCCATTCCGAATACCTTTCACCTTTTTACCAAGACTTGATTTATCATCACCCAAATCCTCTACTAAACGTTTTAATCTATTTACTAAACCAGATTTTATAACTTCTTCTTTTCCAGATTGCTCTGATTGTTCAAGAGATTTAGCTGTGTTTTTAAGCTCAATTGCTTGTACTTCACCATCATTAGCCTCAAGCAATTGGGATAGATCATTTAACTTACCTTGCAACCCAATATTGCAATAATGATAATTAAAAGTATTATATGAGGAATTATCAATGAATTGATTTCCTTGACCGCTAATTAAATTCTGAATAGTAATATTGTAATTGTTTACGGTATAGTTCAAATCAATGTTTTGTTTAGTAGTGTCATCATAATACGGCTGAGCATCAATAGATTGATTCAATATCTTTCTATCAGGTAACCATAATGGATTCTGTTGTTCAATTTCGGGAGGCCAATTCCCAAATCTTTCAATACGATATTGTAATTCCGGTTTTTCGCTTTTGTAACTATTAAAAATATCGTTTAATGTTTCTCTAAGAGTACTAATAAAATTTGTTTTGCTATCCCCTTTTACTGAAACCGAAATTGTTCTATCTTCTATCCGTACAAGAGCAATATTATTAGCATCTTCCAGTACAACACCATAACGCCAAACTAAATCATTGTTCCCATTTCTTTTTATTTGCTGGTTATGCCTAACAATAAAGCGAGACATTGTATTTGGAGGTAATGGTTGTTCTGACTTATACCGTAACATCAAGCTTTCGTCAATTGGATAATCGGGTAAATTTTGAGGGCGATCCTCTTTTAACAGACGGGGAATTATTAAACACTTGTCGTTTAGCGTTTCGTAAGCTAACTCATAATGCTTCATTAGTTTAAAAATAAATTCGTGTTTTTTTCTAGGATAACGTTCTAAGTCTTTTTCGTCTATAAATACTTTTTGAAAATCATCTAAGGTCAAAGAGTACTTTTTATTTTCGTTTACCCAATTTATTATTTTATAAACGCCATGACTTATCCATTCAGGATTTAATACAAGTGTGTCGATTCCTTTTATATTTTTATACCATAAACATATTCCAAGAGCATGAAGGTCTGACAATAATTTGTCTGGATCCAAAGTGTTGTGTGTTTTGGCTATTTCAATAAATTTTCTTTTCTTAATAAGTTCTTCACTATTATTTTTTCCACCCCTCACAAATAGTTTTTCCAAATCCTCTTTTACTTGATAGTAATAGTTGGGGATCTCTAGCCTTTTCCAAGAGGGGTTGTTTAATATATACTTGGAAATAGTGCGACGAAAATTCTCCAAATCCTCTTTATCATCTTGAATAGAAAATGTATAGAGACCCTCAATAAAGTATTTATCTTTTAAAGAATTTATTGGAATTTCTACTGGGTGTGGATCCCTTTTATTTACGAGTATTATTGCCTTTGAATTACCACCGTAATTTTTTATATGATTCAACCAATACTCTAATCTGTTCCTCTGTTCCTCGCGACCACTATACACAATAATATACAGACTTCGCTCAGATAAAAAGAACTGATGTACAGCATGAGTTACTGTGTGTCCAGCAAAATCCCAAATCCTTATATTTAAATTTTCCTTTTCTAATTTCCAAAGCGATGTATCTACGCCCGCGGTACTTTCACTATCAGTAGTCATTGATGCATCTGGATCAATTAATCTTTTTGCAAGACATGTTTTACCAACACCTTTATCGCCTAAAATAATAATACGCGATTCGTTGAGTCGCATTGAACCTTTTTCCAAATCCTCTAAATAGGTGGCAACAGCCGAAGCCCCATGTGGCATTAATTCGGGAGGAACTTTCATACGTTGATTGAGTGTTTTAGTATCAAGAACTAATTTATTTTCAAAAACACTTTTATATAATCGGCCCCAATATGCGCAACCAACATTTTCTAGAGAATTTTGGAAATTATTCCATATCGTGCCATAAAAATTAATATGGTTATCTCGACACTCTTTCCTCTTATTCTGAATATTTATCAAATCTTGTAATAAAAATGAAAATAGAGCGATATTTTTATCAGAAGCAGCTTCTGAAGCATTTATTACTGCAGCTAAAGTGTGATTTTTTGATCCAGCGGCATCATAAGAGGATGACGTCTCTAGAGCATAGACAACTGTATAAACAGCGGCTCTTACGACGGCAATCCCAATCGAGTCGGCAGCCTCTCTTACGGCTTTTAAGGTAGCTAAATCGTTTGTTCTGATAGCAGCGTAAAAAGAGGAGGAAGAATCAGAGTAGGAGTTAGCATTAAGATCTAATGCATGAAATATTGCAAGTAAATTACTTTGTATATTTTTCTTATTCCAAAATTCAAAATTTTTACTAGTTCCTAAAAATGGTAAAGTTCGAATAGCAGTAATCCACGAAAAACGAATTAATTGTTTTTGGTCGAGGTGGGATATTATATTTTTTATTTGTTCAGAAATTTCATCGTAATTCATAAATAACCATTCCTACTATTGTTGGCCAGAAAGGTTAAGTATGTGATTCGTAAACATGAAATGAGCAATTAGATTATTCAATTTCAGGATGCTCTTCTAATTCAAGAATTAATTGTGTAGCAAATTCTTCCGCATTATTTTCAAACACAATTGAAATGGATTTGCCGAAAGAATTATGACTGAGTTTCGTCTCTAACATTTTATTTAAGGATTCAGACTCAGCGATTTTTGGAGAAAGAGCAAGAAATGTAAGGCTGAAATCAGAATTGGAGGTTAAAAGTTCTTGTGTATAACCAACTTGTTCCCACGCTTTTTTAATCACATGATCTTCAGTAGCTAGATCGAACGATATTGGTTTGAAGAAATTCCAGCGACCATTTTTCCAACCATGGGCGAATTCAATTTCTGCGAAGTCAGTTTTTATCTTTATTTCAGGTTTTTTCAGTCTCTTATCAATAGAATATTTTTCAAAAACTCTTTTATACTCTACCCATGCCCTATGATCATCCTTTGAATGAGATTCATGTTTCTTCTCGAATTTGGAAACGAATCTTATAAACATATCTTCGAAAGTCTGATCGATATTCAATGTTATTCCGGAGCGGACATCAGAGAAACGTAAAGAAGAATCGTTAGGAGAAAGTATTGAGTGAGTAATTGAATCGATTCTAGAGTAATCATTGTGATCTAATTGATCTAATAATTCTTTGCCTTTTGTGTTCAGCCATGTATCAATATTTCTAAGAAGTTTGTTTACAAATTTTGTATCGATACCATGATAAAGCGCATTTAGACGGGAAGAATTTTCAACAATTTTAGAAATGAGTTTTCTTTCTTCTGGAATGAAGAAAACAATACCCAGATTTATAAATTCTTCAGCGACAACATCCGGATAGTAGCGGAGTATTTGATACTGATAGTTTTTCATTTTAACACCTCCATGATTTCATTCTGAAATTCAGTTATATGCTCTATCTTCAAGCACAGATAATCACGAATTTTGAAGAAATCATTTAGTTTCCATTCATTTGGCAAAACGCTGTAGGCCGTTGTCCAAAAGGTATCATTTAGTTTGGCAAAATTCTGAAAAAAATCATTAGCCAAGAAGTTTTTACCCTTCAAATTTGCAAATAAACAGTGATTCCCAATTATGAAACGAATTGCATTATCAAGAATCCAAGGTTTAGTATTTGGTAAAATATCTAGTACAAAGCCAAAAGCAATTTCATGATCAATTACATAAATAATTTTATCTTTAATTAAAAGATTCGGCTTGTAATATGTCCTATCGCTATTCTCAATAAAAAGATCAAATATAAAAATCTCTTGGAGTTCTTTTTTCTTTCCTTCATAAGATTCAACATTCCGTGGCATAAACTGTAGAACATTATCTCCAAGGAATTGGTTTCCGTAATTGAGGCCTATACTTTGCTCGAATCTTTGAAAATCCTCAAATCCTAATCTTGTTTGAACGAAAGGTTTAGATATTTCTATGATTGCCGGCGAAGGGGTTGGTATTCCAAGTTCAAGAGCAATAAGAGACGCAAGCATTTCTCTAAGTGCAGCGTTTGGTGACATACGCTCTGAACTGTTAAGCTTAACAACGTATTCACCTTTAATAAAAGTATTCTTATCGACACCGCTAATTACAAATGGTTTATTCGCGGATTCTGTGAATGCTTTAAGTGACGATTCTACAAATATTGTTGGTAATAAAAAATTTGAATCTGTTATACACATAACACACCCCGTCCGGTAATTGCCGGACACCCTTCTTATAGAGGGGAAATAATAGTGTTAGTCTGCCAAAGTGAATTCATTAATTCTTTTATTTTGTTTTCCATCTGGGTTTTAAGACGCTTGCATTGTTCTACTGCTTGCATTTCGGATTGAACTTGGCTTGCAATTTTTTGTTGTTCTTTTAGTGGAGGAAGAGGGATAACCATCTCTTTTATATCCCTAACTACAATCCTTTTTATTGCTACACCTTTTTTGATCTTAAGTGCTTGTTCCATAAAAAAGTCTGATTTAAATAAAATAAAAAGGAAATGAGATAAGGCTTTATTGAAATCTGGACGAATAATTGCTAATGAGGAAAGAACAACAAACTCTTTTTCAAAATCAATTAGGCACACTTTACCAACAGTCCCATCCTTCGAAAATAAAACATCATTTAGGATAGGTTTACAATCACTTTTTTTGAGTTTATCATATTCTTCTTGATTAATAAATTCACATGATTCAAAATTTATTTTATCATCAGAAATATCTTTCACAGTAATATAAGGGAAACCTTTAGATATAGTTGGTGGCGAATAGTGAGAACCGTCTGTGATTTTTAGACAAACATCATTAAGCATTACTCTTTCCCAACTCTCATCGATTTTGAAAGTGGGTTTGTAGTTTTGGATTACAAGGTTACAGCCATCTATTACTTTTTGATATTGTTCAATTTCTGTAACGATTTTTTGTTGGACTTCGAGAGGTGGAAGAGGAATTTGTAATTTTTCCAAGTCACCTTTTGTTATATGCACTAAACCAACACCACCATGAAGATTTTCTTCGACTTCTGCTACTAATTTTTTCAAAGCCCAATAGAAATATTCTTTGATGATATTTTCGGTGTGTTCAATACGGAATATGTGCTGGTTAAGAATTGCTTTTCCACCATTCCAAATGTGTGGACCAAAAGAAGTTCCTTTGGAACCAGACCATGAGAAAAGTAGATCACCATCGTTCACAACAAATTTTTCCACCACTACACCAGTGTAATAATTGAATTCTGCGAATACATTATTAAGATTTTGAATTCTAATTATCGGTAAGCCACCTTCCTCTTTTGTTGTCCAATCAGATGGTTTGAATGCGCGTCCATTAATCAGTTCACATAAATCACCGATTCTTTCCATTTGCCAAGAAGCAGATGGACCTTTTTCAATATTCGTATTTTTGTCAAAGCTAAGATTATACTCTCTTTGCCAATCAATAGCTTTTTTAAGGTTGGTAGAAAGGTTAACGCGGTTATCGGAATCTTCTCCATACAGAATTATTTGTTCTTTTAATTGTTCTTCAACAAACTGTTTGATAGAGTTTTCACTGTTGGGGATTGTGTTGAAACCGGTATTGATTAAAAATAAACTTCTAAGATTTTTTATTCTCTCTTCTACTTTTTGTTTTTGCTTATCGGTTAATTCTTTTTGCAGAGATTCTTGATATTTCTCTTCGGCTTTTTGAAGATCCTTAAATTCTTTTTTGCAGAAGTCAATTGCCGTAGTTGTGGATTTATAGCTATCTAGTTTAGCAAAGTCTTTACGATGAAGGATTTTGTGTTTGAGAGAGTACGCGGACCCCACCCCCTCCTCCTTATCAAGTATAGGGTGAAAGGCTTTTGGATTTTTTTTGTATTCTGTTAAAAGATTGAGAGCTGCTGGAAGATCGTTTTCTTTTACCGGATTCCGGTTGGTGTTAAGTGAAAAGCCGTCATTTTCAATTTTTACAAGGATTATATTCTCTGTTAACCGCGCTAAAGCCCGATCTACAAGAAGGATTGAAGTTTTTACACCGCTATATGGCTGAAAGATTTGAGCTGGAAGAGAGACTACAGCCCAAAGACCCATTTCATTAATTAACCACTTACGAAGATCAACATAATCGCCACTATTCTGAAAAATAATACCTTCGGGAACAATCCAGCCGGCTTTACCATTTGGAGTAAGGTGCTCAATTATATAATCGGAAAAAAGGATTTCGGTTTTGTTTGCTCTAATTCTAAATTGATCGTGGGGTTTAACTCCGCCTTTAGGAGTCATAAAGGGCGGGTTAGCTAGAATGCAATCGTATTTATCGCTCCATCTACTGTTATATGTTATAGAATCGTAATCATGTATAGCTGGATTCGGAAAATGATGTAGGTACATATTCACTTGAGATAGCCGAACCATTAAAGGTGTATTGTCGTAACCTTCGATTCTTTTAGAGAGTTTGCTTCTTTGAGCAGCCAAAAGTTTATCGCCCCAATGAATGCCATTGCTTTCTAAAGTTTGGTTGTTCAAGCTAACACGGTAGTTTTCGTAACCGGTTGTGTATTTTCTTAAAATATGTTTGTAAGCAGAAATTAGAAAACCGGCAGTACCGCAAGCGGGGTCTAAAATTTTATCATCTTTATCCGGGTCAACAACTTCCACAATGAAATCTATGATGTTACGCGGAGTCCGGAACTGACCATTTTCACCTTGAGCGCCCATGGTGTTAAGAAGATATTCAAAGGCATTACCAAGTTCTTCGGAGTGATCGTAAGAGAAGTAATTTATTTCATCGAGAAAAAGTTTGAATACTCTGCCATCGCGGAATTTGAGGAAAGTGTTTCTGAAGATACTCTTGAAAAGTTCCGGAATGTGAGGAGCTTTAGTAAGTTCTTCAATTGCTTTAATAAATTTAAGAACGCGTTCATCAGCGCTAAGCTGGTTACTCATTAAGTTTTGCCATGAGTAAACTTTAAGACCATTACGAAAGAATGAAACAGTGCCTCCTAGCTGGCGGCTTTGTTCATCAATATCATCCATGAATTTATAAATGAGAGAGATAGTAATAAGTTCTACTTGATCTGAAGGTAAAGGAAGAACACCTACAAGGATATCACGGCAGTTATCGATTTTCTTTTTTGTTTCTTTATTGAGCATATTTTTTTACAATCGAACACAGAAGATGAATCTGTATAACGATAATTATTCCTAGATTGGTAAAAATTTGTTAATCGGTACGTTGTCTTTAATGTAGTTAATAGTTAAAGCTATTTGTCCAGCGCCAAGGTTTTGTAAATCTTTTATATTGATTCTGGAATCGGTTGCAAGATAAGCATATTCTTTTTTGTCAAGAATCGGGCGTAGATCATCAAACAAGCAATAAGCTTTAAAAAGTGTTTTTAATTCATAATACTTAGAACCGTCTATTCCATCGCAAGAAAGAAAGCGTTCAAAATAATCATCTGCAATTTCATCGCGTGTTTTGAAACGGTCTAATTTACCAAGTACTTTAAGAATTATTTCGCGAATCGAGAGTCTTCTATCAACGCCATAGGCTTCTTGAAGATTATCTTGATTCCAGTATTCTTCCGGTTTATTAAATATTTTAGTTTTTACAAAGTCTTCAATAACCTCCCATTCTTCTTCGTTAGCAGCAAAAATAAGATCGGGATTCTTTTGAATTTCTTCTTTGGTGGTAGTTTCAAAATTCTTAGAGAATGCTTCACGATCAATCCGCATTCCATTAAGACCAATTTGCTCCTCTTTAATTGAACTAACAGAATCGGGTCCAGTATAAACAAAGTTTCCGGATGGTGGTGGAGGCGGTGGCGGTGTTTCTCCTCCTTTAGAAGTATGAGGAAGTTCGATCTCTTCATCATAATTAAAATCATGTTCGAAGTAATCACAATTAGCAAAGAAATCAAATAAATAAAAATTATCTTTTACTTTTTCGATTTTAGATTTACCGTCATTGTATGAAAAATCATAGAGCCGTGTTCCTCTTCCTTTTATCTGAACAAAAAGAGTTGGTGAAAAAATAGGACGGGCAAGGACGACATTTAGAATATCTTGGCAATCATAACCGGTTGTCATCATTCCAACAGTAACACAAACGCGTGTCTTGCTTGATTTATAATCAATCAATTCCGGTTTATACCGGGTAGGACCGTTAAGATTATTATTCGCAAAATTTATGGTCATACCTTGAGCAAGTGGAATATTTGAAGTTACTTGAACTGCAAAGTCGGAATTATATTTATCCGGGTATAATTTTTCTATTTCTTCATTAAGAAGCTTAACTAGTTTCTCCGCGTGTTTGCGACTTACAGCGAAGAATATTGTTTTTCCAATTTCACCAGTGATTGGGTCTTTTTTTGCGTGAGATAAGAAAGCATTTACAAAGGAAGCATTAGTTTCAGGAGAGAAAAATTTCCTTTCAAAATCCTCTTTGAAGAAGGATTCACTTTCTTCTTTATTTGACTTAGTATCTGAATCGCTCTCGGTGGATTTATCTTCTTGTGCTAGTTTTAAGCTCCATCCTTCTTTACTAAGGAGTTCAGTTGTTACATTAGTACGAGCATCAATTTTATGAGGGTTCACAAGATAGGGAGGTTGATGCTGAACAGCATCGAGAAGGCTGAAGCTAAAGGTTGGTATTCCGTTTTGGCAGCCAAAAGTTTGGTAAGTATCCAGCAGTAATCTTTTTTCGAGTTGGCGCGGATCGTCTGTTTGCATATCATCAATATCCACACCTTTTAAATAATTTTTAGGTGTTGCGGTTAAGCCAAGTTTTGAACCTATGAAATATTCGAATATTACTCTATTATTCCCGCTAATTGTTCTGTGGGCTTCATCTGATATGATTAGCTGAAAATCATTTGGAGAAAAATTATTTAAGTATCTGTTATTATGAGAAAGGCTTTGGATAGTTGTTATAACGATCTGTGCTTTTTTCCAATCTTGTTTTGTTTCTTTATAAACAACGGGATTAATGCTATCCTTGCTTAGATAAGCAAACAAATTTTTATACGCTTGGCTTTCGAGCTCAAGTCTATCAACAAAGAAAAGGATACGATCGGCATTACCGGAACGGATAAACATTTTAATAATTGCAGCAGAGAGAAGAGTTTTACCGGTGCCGGTTGCCATTTCCAACAAAAATCTTCTTTGACCTTTTGAATAATCTCTTTGAATTGTCTTGACGGCATCCAACTGATAATCCCTTAGAATACGAATCCCTTTATTAATCTTAGCCAGTTTCTTTTCTTCTTCAGTATAGTTTAACCAGTTAGAATCTTGGGAGACCGCAATATAATTTTCATCAATTTGCTGAGAAACCATACCAGAGGGATTTGGCTGCCATTTTTGAGCTTTACCAAGTTCTTCGATAGAAAGAATTTTAGAAATGCGGATTGGATTACCGTTTTGAAGATCCCAATAATAATGAACATTGCCGTTGGATAGGAAGATATATCTAATATTTAAGCTATTTGCATATTCCCGAGCTTGTTCTTTAGCATCCAAAGGATTGATGCTTTCTTTTTTTGCTTCAACAAGCGCAATGGGTCGCTTCTCGGAATTAAGTAAGAGGTAGTCGATAAATCCGTTGTCAGCTTTTTCAAAGTCGTTTCCAAGAGAATCGGTTTTATATTTCTTTTTTGTGATTCGATGTTCGCAACTAATATTAGCAATACCGGAATTATCGTCAAAAAATCGCCATCCGGATTCTTCAAGAAGTTTGTTGATTTTGATTCGAGCTTGAGCTTCTTTATTAGACATAATTTTACATCAGTTTGTTTAGAATAGTTTTCAATTCTATTTCTTGACTTCGAAAAGCAAGGTACCCCATTAACCAGGGTGTTCAAAACATTTCTTACAACTTCATGCAAACAGCACAATTTGTAAATTCAAAATAGCTTATTACAGATAAAATTTAAAGAAAACTCTTTGGAATATTATATTAGAAATAAGTTACTCTGTTTTTACCCTAAAATACTGATGAATATGTTGATAGAATTTATTATTTAAGTATTGAAGTAAACACAATTGGGCATTCATTTAGGGAAAATCAACAGCAAACTTTTCTACCTTTTAAAATCCAACATAAGTCTGGATCCCAAACTTGGGACCACGACAAATTATTTGTGTATTAATTTATTAACTCTCTTCCACCAAGGGGGAAATATGCACATTGAAAGATTTTCAATTGATGAACTTGAGAAGCAGTTAGAAACTGTAGAATCTATTGAAGGAAAAATCGAATTGATTTCTTTCCAAATAATGCAATGTAGAATGGTCATTCAAGATATTGAATTTAGAGCGAAGGATATTGATCCAACTGACATTAAACTGATAACAAAAGCGAATTGTGATGATGCGTTAATATTGGAAACGTTAAATGATGACAGAGAATTTAAGAATCAAGCTACAAAGGATTTGTTCATAAAATGTGCACACAGAAAAAGTGAGCGACTTAAAGACTTTAGGAAAAAGGCTCAATTAATTCTAGAGCATCAACAAAGAATGCTAGATGTAAAAGTAAAGTGCCATGATATTTCTTTGACAAACAACAAGAATAACAGCTTAGTTGATTGCGGGGATAGAATAATATTGCTAAGCAGTAAAGATAAATTAATTGAGTTGTGCAATGCGCTTGACCATAATAAATTTCTAATAGGATGTGCTACGGAGGATATATTAGCACACTTTAGTGACGAAAAACAAATTCCTTTTACGCAAAGAATAAATTATGTGGGAAAACTTCGTTGGTGTAAAAGTGATAACAGTTTTTCATTTATTGTTGATGAATTGGTAAAGAGAAATTGTATTGCTGAAGAGAACAAATATTTGATATTCAAAAAGCATTTTTTGAATAAAGATGGCAAACCCTTCAAAGACCTAGCACAGAAAAAATATAACACGAAAAACTTTACGAAAACCGGAAATATTATCAGCAAGATTCTTGATTCTCTTGTGTGAGTTCCTCAGTTTATTAAAGAGTTGTCAATTTGAGGGGTTTAAGAACCATTTATCAATATTTATCAAGATTAGATAAATATCGGTAAATGTTTTTGGGAAAATCTAAAAACGCTTACCAGAATTTACCGGTTTCTGATAAATTCCGATAAATATCGATAAATACTTTTTTGAAATAATCCGTTTCATATTTCTCATGTAATTAATGAAGATCATTAATCAACATGAGGATAAAGATGAAACAAGTAAAAGCCCGCTCAAAAAGTTGTAAGCGCTTGCCGAAATTATTATGCGGATTTTCAATAGACGGACAAAAGAACTCCTCGACTCCGCTCGGAGTGACAATCTTAGCGAAACTTACAATCCTAGAAGAGTTACTGAAGAACAAAGATGACAGACCGCTGAACTTTAAGGAAGCGTGTACTTATTTAGGCTATGCACCAAGTTATCTCTACAAGCTTACTTACCAAAATATAATTCCACATTACAAACCAACCGGCAAGATGATTTTCTTTTCGAAGAACGAAGTGGACCTATGGATTTTTT
Source organism: Ignavibacteriota bacterium (assembly GCA_043807765.1). Taxonomy (GTDB): domain Bacteria; phylum Bacteroidota; class Ignavibacteria; order Ignavibacteriales; family Melioribacteraceae; genus Stygiobacter. The sequence goes on along the minus strand of JAZDFQ010000067.1, from coordinate 36,632 downwards.
CGAGTGATGAACGAAGAGTGAAGAGTGATGAACGCAAAGAAGAAAAGATTTCAGAAAGGGATCCGAATCAGGTTGACATGTTTGAAAAGAGAAAAGAAGAAGATACTTCGATTAACTCAGCACAGGAGTTGTTGATTGAGTTTCCGTTGAAGAGCAGAAGAGCAAAAAAGTGATTTGTGATTGGTTGTTTGTTGTTAAAAATAGATCATGATTAAGAGCAAGAGTAAGATCAAGAGGATTTAATGGAAGAGATACTGAAAAATATAACTTTGGAAGATTTAGAGAAATTCAAGGCGTTGTTTTCGATCCTACCAAATCAACAACCGAGAGAGATTGTAACGCTGCGGGTGTTTAGAGAGGAATACTTGAATCTTCTTAAAAACAGCAGATCAATCTCATATTACAATTCTGTGAGGCTCTCTTTGGATTATCTCATTGGTCATTTCGGAATTCACTGCTCAATTGGTTCTATTCAACAAAAAGAAATCGAAATATTCTTCATTAAGCTGCAAGAAAAGGTTAAAACCGTTTCGCATTCTGCAAACCAAAACGGAAACGGCTGTGAGGTTTATTACCGAAATATTAAAGCTGCCTTTAACAAAGCAAAAGAATGGAATTACATTCACGAGAATTATTTCACGAAAGTAAAACTCTCCAAACGACAAAAATTATCACCAGTGTTTATTAATAGTGATCAGCTTTCGGCTATCTGCGAACAGATAAAAAACGAAACTGTTAAAGATGTTGTTGTATTTGCGTTCTATACCGGAATGAGATTAGATGAAATTGTTAATCTAAAATGGATGAATGTTGATAACGAAAATCATTCTATAACTGTAGGTGAAGAAACATTTGTAACCAAAGGAAGAAAGCAAAGATATATTCCAATATGTGAACCTCTCTTCCCTATTCTTAATCCAAAGGGAAAACACATTTTTATAATTAACAAAAACAGATTTGTGTTTTGTAAAGAGAACGGCGAGAAGTATTCCGGGAATTATTTTTCGAGACGGTTTAAGATAGCATGCAAAGCTGCGGGTTTAGATAAATCAATTCACTTTCATTCATTAAGACATTCCTTTGCTTCCAATTTAGCACAAAGAGGGGTTTCGATTTATACAATCAAAGAGCTTCTTGGACACTCATCAATAACTACAACACAAATTTACTCGCACCTAAATATGGATTCTTTGAGAGAAGCAGTGAACAAATTAGATACTGGATTCAAGTTACTTGATGCTGGACAAAAGCAAAAGAATGAACCCCAAATATTTAGTATTAATTCCGGAGAAAAGAGATGATACAATTTCTGGATTTGGCGAAGATTTATAGAAATGTTTTTGGATTTAATGTTTTGCCAATACAAGGGAAAAGACCAACAATCGCGTGGGAGAATTGGCAGCTTATAGAACAAAGTGAAAGTGATGTAATTGGTCTTGGTTGGAATGCAGGCATAACCGGTATCGGTGGCATCTGCGGAATAAATGATTTACGAAATATTGATTTTGACAAAGTTAGTGAACCGGAAATAGTTGATATGATTTGTAAACGGCTTGGATTAGGTGATAAATATTTATGGACTGTAAAAAGCGGAAGCGGTGTGGGATTTCATATTTGGATTAAGGTTAGAGATAGTGAAAGATTGAAAGAGAGATTGAACGGTCCAAAAAGTGTTTACCGTTTGTATCTGAAGGACGAAGGTTTGTGTGACCATATTGAATTGCGGTGGAACAATTCACAAACGGTTCTTCCTTATTCTAAACATGATAGCGGGAACAGATATTCATTTCTTTATGACGAACCGAATGAACCACCTAAAGAAATTGATGCTGATGTTCTGCTTGAATGCATTGAAGAGTTTTGTGATTTACAAAAAGAAAAAGATGTTCTTGATGTTGGTAAGAGAACATTTGAACCGGCTGGATTTGATAGAGAGAAGTTGGAAAGTGCAATTGAGTATTTAGAAAACAATATACCGGTAAACTGTTACGAAGATTGGTATCGAATTGGTTTTGGTTTGGTAACGATTGGCGAAGAAGGAAGAAAGTATTTTCTGAAAATGAGTTTAGGCAACCAGCATTATCATGATTCGGAATTTGCAATAAACAAAAAGTTTGACGAATTGATGAAGAAATCTGATGGAAGAATTACACTTGGAACAGTTTATCACATTGCTGAAAAGTTTGGCTGGCAAAAGCCATTTGTAAAGTTCTGGTATATGGAGAATGATAAGACGAAAATATCTAAACAGAACTTTTAGAGATTTCTGGAAGAGAATGGATTTTGCAAGCTGTCATTAGAACGTGGTTATATACTGCTGAAGGTTAGTAAGAATATTGTCCGTGAGGTGGAGATTTTCAATATCAAAGATTTTGTGATTGATTATTTGAAACGGTTAGACGATAAACATTTTGAAGAGGTACACAGAATAAAAGTAATTGATGCGGTTATAAAAGGAGCACCGCAACATTTTGTACAAACGTTTCTTGAGTTTTTGGAAACTAGAGACTTAGAATTCTTGCGTGATACAAAAGAGGAAGGATTTCTCTTTTTCGCGAATTGTTTTGTAGAGATTTCAGAGAGTAAGATTACGAGTAAGATGTATGAAGAACTAGAAGGGTTTATTTGGGACAGACAAGTAATCAACAAAAGATTAGTTCTTGAAACGGAACAATCTGAGTTTGAAAGATTCATAAGAAACATTTGTATGAATGATGAGCAAAGAATTCTTTCTTTGCGAAGTGGAATTGGTTACTTGCTTCACAACTACAAAGATTCAACAAATGCTAAAGCTGTAATCTTTCTTGATGAGAAATTGAGTGACGGTGCTTATGGTAGAAGCGGAAAGGGATTGGTCGCACAAGCGATTGGAAAGTTGCGGAAGACAATCCGTTTGGATGGAAGGAATTTCAATTTCTCAAAGAGTTTTAGTTTTCAATCGGTTACGCTTGATACTGCCATAATAGAATTTAATGATGTTACAAAGAAATTCAATTTCGACAAGCTCTTTTCTATCATCACTGACGATATAACTGTCGAGAAGAAAAACCAGAATGAAATAATCATTCCGTTTCATCAATCGCCAAAAATAATAATCTCCACAAACTACACCATTGAAGGATCCGACGATTCAACGTTGGATAGACAATTCGTGATAGAGTTTTCGGACCATTACAACAAAGCACTCAGACCAATTGATGAGTTCGGGCACCGCTTTTATGATGAATGGAGTAACGAGGAATGGAATTGCTTTCTCAATTACATGATTGGTTGCCTACAGCTGTATTTGAGTGAAGGATTGATTCAGTGTAATCACGTGAATCTTGAAAAGAAAAAGATGATTGATTCGACTTGCGAGGAATTTGTGGAATATTTTGAAGCGATAAGTACTGGAAAGGAAATGTTGAAAAAAGATTTACTGGATAGCTTTATAAATGAATATGAGGAATATAGTGATATGACTGTTAAGCGATTTACGAGATGGGTAAAGGAAGCGGCTAAGATCAAGGGTATAAAGGTTACGGAGAGAAAATCTGGTAAGGAAAGATTCATTTGTTTAGGAGACCTCACCCCAGCCCTCTCCTTGAAAAAAGGAGAGGGAGATAAGTTGGACGATTTGGACGTAACTTTTTTCGATTCGCCACAAAAATAAAAATAATATCGTCCAAATAGTCCAAATCGGTGAAATATTTAGAATATGGAGTAAAAACAAAGAAAAGGTTGGACGATTTAGTGGACAAGTTGGACGCAACATAATGAAAAGAATGAATTATGGACGATTTGAGTTCAAAAGTTGTCCATTTGGACGATTTGAGAAAATGAAGTTGTCCAAATTTAAGAGTGTTCCTTGAAAATATTAATCCACCAAAAGAGTATAGTGAAATCCACCTCGTGGAAGCAATTATTATATGTTCTTTTGGCTTGACCCAAAAGAACCAAAAGGTCAAGACTGCAAATCCTTGGCTAAATATTTCATTCGCGAAACGGAGAAAATTTAACTCGTATTCCGAATATTCTAAAAGTTTTATTGTCGGAATCCTTCGAACAGAAATTTTCTCTTTTCGTTTCGCTCAATCATATTTATTACGCCAAGTATTTGAGGTCGGCAGAAAATATGCGGTCATTTTATTGAGGTCGTGGAAAGCTGACAAGATTTTGAGCCTTAAAGAATTTGAGACTTTTTAAGAATGAATTAACAAACGGAAAAAGAATTATTCAAAACAGATGGAGGAATGAAATGAAACAAACACCGTTAAGAGCGATTAAGAAACATTGTCTGGAATGTTCCGGATATGAAAAAAAGCAAGTGCGGGAATGTGTAATTAAGGATTGTGTATTGTATGAGTATAGGCAAGGGAAAAACCCACAGCGGAAAGGGAGCACAGTGAAGAAAGCTATAAGCATTCAGCAATCAGTTTTCAGTTAAGAACCATTAAACGAAAGAAGCAAATCCCTCGACTCCGCTCGGGATGACAGAGAGTGAAAGGTGAAAAGCAAAAACTGGCTTTCAGTGAATGGTTTTGAAAAAGAGGATGTTTATGTATCTGCTGAATGAGTTTGAGTTGGTGGAGGTTGAAAAGAAATTATTCTTGACAGAAGTTCTAGGACACTTTTAGGTGTGCCTATTCAATACACTATCCGAATGTAAAAAAGGTCAATTAACCTAGCGCTTAAATTGAATATATGTTTTCTGAACTGAAAAGCTAAATGAAGAAAGTGAATGTTCTTCTTTAATCCCGATAAGGGATGAGTTTTTAATGAAAAAAGATAAGGACATACATCAGACAACTAAGACTTTTTGAGATAAAAATATGAAAATTACTTAAGCGGCTTTTCTAAAGTAGAAATTGTGAAGCCCGTTGGCTATAGCTATCTTTCAAATTCTCTACTTCACCAGCTAATAACCGTTTCCGGTTTAACTATGACAAGGCATTCTTTCCATTGACTGAAAATCCTTTTTTATGAAAACGAAAAAGAATCGATCACTGTTCTTAATCTTCATATTGTTCGTATATCTGTTAAGTATTTCCAGTTGCTTCCTTATGAAGACGATTTCGAGCTGTAATTGAATCCTAGATTTGAAGAAACCGAGCAAAAATTCGAGCATAATGTGTTTTAACATGTTGATTAATGGAGTGCGAAAATAGCGATTTTAGCTCAGAGTCATTATTATTTATACGTACCAAATTTTGACTAGCTACAATTCATTCATGCAAGATTACTTATTTGACAATTAGTGAAACGACTATCCGGTAAATCATACGAAGACATTAACATCTTGTTTTTGAATTACTAATAATGCAATTTGTTTTTAGAATATCATTCTACTTCTTAATCGATAATTGATCTATAAAAGAATTTCTATTTAGCGCCAAAAAGGAATTGTTGATACTCCGGTTGATGGTTATCAGTTCTAATTCACTAAAAAAATTCTGTAATTGAGCATTCATCATTTCCCAGATTTGTTCAACTTTGTGAACCACAAAAAAAATATGCAATTACTAGAATGGTAAAAGAACTGCCGAGTTGGTTAAATCAGTTTTACTACTGAAGTTTATATCCAAAAATTATTTTAGCCGCTACTGTTGCGGTTAAAAAATTAACATATAGCATAGAGACACCTTTTATGAAAAAGAGTGACAAATAGTAAATCAAAAGAATTTACATTCTGAACTCAGCATTATGAGGTTATCATGAAAACTAAACACGGTTTGTTTTTAACTCTCATCGAACTACTACTTTTCACTAATATCTGTTCCGCACAAAATAAGTTCATTCAAAATGATGTTAATGTTTATCTAGATTCAAATCTGCCTACCGAAATAAGTTTTATGCCCAATATTCCACTTCCCGAAGGTCTAGGACCCGAAGGCGCTTCTGGTGATGGAAGGTATTTATACGTTCCACTTTCTAGCAGAGATGTTCATGTATATGATATGCAGAATATTAATTCCCCCGTCTTGGTTTCGAAAATTGAAGAGGCAGTTCCGGTAGGAAAAAATTTAGGTGGCACATTTTACTATAATAATCTGCTTTTTATATCGGATTGGGACAAAAACCTACATCTCTATAGTTGCAGTGATCCTGCAAATCCTATAAAAATAAGTACAACTGTAATTGGTGGTAATATTGCTTCGATGTCATTTGATGGTAACTATGCACACTTTCTTCTACGCTACGTAACAGATTTAGCAAGCAACAAGTCGAAATTTGTAGTCATGGATATTTCTAATCCACAAAACCTTCAGGTAAAGTCAGAGATAATTATAGATGGAACGGGACAAAACCATTGTTATTCAGCTGCCCGTAAGTTAGTACACATTCGTGGTACGCTTACCGGGGTTACAGGTGCATTGACAACGCTTGATTTGAGCAATATAAACCTTCCTCAGATTTTGAATGTGACGAATCAATATTTTAACGATTTGATTGGCTTTGATGATTATTTTATTGTATCGCAGAGAGCCGGTAATCAATCAACTCTATCTGTTTATAGTACCACCAATGCTTCCAATCCATCATTAATTAAATCTTTTAATTTGCCGCTAAATAAAATTATAAGAGGAATGGCTAATGTTGATGGAATGCTACTAATTTATACGTACTTGCAAATTGCCCCTTTTACAAATACAATATTAACGTATGACTATGATAAATCTTCAAATGAATTTTTGACCGGATTAACTCTTGATGATACTGAAGGATGGGGAGCAACTGAATTTGTTTTGTTTAATGAACCACTGGCTAAACAGAGTAGGCTTAATAAAGTAATTGGTATTAATAATTATACCGCTAGTTCTACTATATACTATGCAGTTTTTGGATACGGTTCACCTCCTCAGAGAGTAGTAAGAATTACAAAACCGGGAACTGTTCCGGAAAAAGTTCAATTGATAACTTCAGTAAGCTCTCTCGAAGCAAATTTATCTGGTTGCAAGGTTGAAGGTGGAGGCGAGTATAATTTAAATCAAACAGCTATAGTTACTGCTGTGCAAGCTGAAGGATGGTTATTTGAAGGATGGAGCGGAGACTTAGCCGGAACCGATAATCCTGCAAATCTATTAATGGATGCAGATAAAAATGTGGTTGGAAATTTTAAGAAACTTGTAACACCTATTCTAACAGTATCGGGGAGTAAAAATAAAAGTGTTAAATGCCCAACCGAAATTGTACAAGGCAATTATTATAATATCGGATCAATTACAATTACCGCCGATAATGTTTCGGATTGGAATTTAGGAGGATTCAAGTTTGATGCTTCAGGAAGTGGGAATGATAGATTGGACATAGCTAGCGTTTTAGTTGAAGGAGCTGCAACCGTTGCAACCCAATTCTACGAAGATAATGGAACGGCAAACGTAACATTCTCACCACCAATTGTAATAGGTAAAGGTACCAGCAAAGTTTTTTCAGTTTCTTACAGCTTCGCATTTGATCCCAATAGTTATGCATATGATTCTATAAAAGTATTTAATTGGCAAACAAAAGGAGTAACTGCAACACCGACCGAAAATCCACCTGGATTAATTCAAGGGCAGGCCCGGATGGATTCGCTAATATTTGCCAGAGTTCATGTTATACGTGAAGGATTTGAAGTTGGATATTATGCCAAGATTGATGAGGCAATTAAAGCATCAGTAACCAAAGATGGTGATATGGTAATGGTGTGCGATGGAAATTATGAAGAGTTTGTTACAATTAATAAAAGTATTCATCTTAAATCTAAAAACGGGAAAGAGAAAACAAAATTAACTAACATGCTATGGGAAGTAATTAATATTAGTAAACAACTAGGTTCAATTCGTATTCAGGGTTTTACCCTGTCGGGTAGTAAAAGCGATTCCTACGGTGTTACTACTAGTAAATCAATTGAATTGAATTCGTTAATAATAGATGCAAATAAATTTGAGAATCAAAAAATAGGAATAAATATTCCATTTACTATTGATGTGAAAGAAATGACTTTCTCATACAACACATTTGATAATATAAAGGAAGAATCAATAAGTCTTTTATCTCAAAAAATAGAAACGAATGCAACACTTGAGAATAATTACTTCTCAAATATTGATAGTAGCTATGCAACAATTTATATTGGAAATAATTCGGGTAGTTCAAGTGAAATTAAAATTAAATCTAACGTTGGCAAAGAATTCTTAAATATCAAATGTGAGAGGTTACCTAATATAATAATCGAATCAAATTCAGTTGAAACTGTAACAAAAAATTCTATAATTGATTTGGAGTATATATCGGAAAAAGCCGTTATTAAAAGCAATAAGAGACTATCCTTAAAATTGAATGAAATAAAAATTGTGGAAATTTCGGGTAACGAACTATTAGGGTGCAAGGCAACTTTCTGTAAAAGTTTTAATTGTTATAACAACCAATTTGAGAATAGTGGATTTAGTATAATAAATCCTCTTCCTTCAGAGAATACCAGTATTTCTTTTATAAGGAACAATGTCTTTAGTAACATAGCTACTGGTGCTGGTCTTAATATTTTGACACCTTACGGTTTCACTATTGAGAAGAACAAATTTATTAATATTAAAGAGATGGCAATTCATTTGTATACTAATCCAAGTTTAACAATCATGGATAACACGTTTCTCGATGTAGGTATGGGAATTGTAATATCTAACTGCAATGGAGCGAAAGTATTCAATAATACATTTAATAATTTTCGTTCTGGGATTAGTGCACATAACGTACATACTGGTAAATTTAAATTCAACGAATTAAGAAACGGTACTGGCACTGCTTTTAATATTCATGGTGGTAAAAATCTCGAAATAACAGAGAATAGATTTATATCGAATAATAGTACATGTATTTTAGTTGGTGAGTCCGATAATATCTCTATCATTGCTAATACGTTAACAAATAATTGCAGCGGTATATATGTTCTTGATGAATCATCGAGCATAACAATAAAACACAATTTAATTGCCGGGCAGCGTTGTGTTTTTACAGGGATTAATGTTGCTAATTCAACTGTTAACATAAAAGGTAACTCAATTTCAAACAATAAGGGTAATGGCATATATATCGGCAAAAATGCAAATGCTACTCTTAACGTCAATAATATCTCAGGTAATTCTCCTGCCGGATTAAATAATGCTAATCCAAATGTTAGTGTCAACGTATCCAATAATTACTGGGGTAATGCTGCTGGTCCGCAAGCGGGCGATATTTTAGGTAGTGTAAACTTTACAACATGGCATACCGCACCGGTTAATCTTCTGGTTAGCTTTGCGGAACAGATGAGGAATTCTGTTCAAGCCGAAAAGGATTCGGTTCTTATTTCCGTACAAAATATTTTTAACCCGGATGATTCGATTCAAGTAAATATAAGTGATGAAAAAGGATGGATTACAAGTGATAAAACTTTTCGGAAACAGTTAAATGACAGCACTGGTTACTCTTTCTTTGTTCATTATAATGTTCCGACCAATAATACTAACATCAATAATAAAATAATTGTAAAGGTAACCTCAATTTTAGATTCGCAAATTACCGCTGCTGATACAATGACAGTTTTTGCCTACATACCCGCCTTAACAGGAATAGCTGTATCACCAGATTCAGTTTCAATTATCAATACGAACTCTTTAAAATTTACTGCTGTTTGTCATGATCAGTTTGGTAATAAAATGGGTTCGAATGTTGAATGGTCTACAACTCTTGGGTCAATAGATCAAGACGGTCTATTCAACCCCGCATCAGTGGCTGGCATTGCTACTATTACAGCAACTTACACTGTAATGAGTATTTCTTCTTCTGTTAAAATTTATGTAAATGGAACAGAACCAGTCACTTCAAAAATTAAAATTATTCCTACTCCGATTGTACTGAAAACGAATGAGTCTTACCTTTTTACAGCCATTGCTTTCGACTCTCATGGTTTTAAAGTTCCCCATCAACTAGTGTGGACTGCAACTGGTGGAACCATTACAGCTTTTGGTTTATATACTGCAGGCTCAACACCGGGTTCGTACAACATTACGGCAACAGATTCAATCTCTAATTTTAGCTCTTCGGTAGCTATAACTATTGAGGTTCCGACAGATATTAAGAAAAATGAACATATTCCCGAGAAATATTCATTATATCAAAACTATCCAAATCCATTTAATCCGGAGACAACCATTAGTTACCAGCTTCCGAAATCCGAATATGTAATTTTGAAACTGTATGATATACTTGGAAAAGAAATAGCAACACTTGTTGATGAATACAAGCAAGCGGGATTTTATAATTATAAATTCTCGATTAGCAATTTGCAGTTAGCCAGTGGTGTCTATCTGTATAAGCTTAGTGCCGGAAATTTTAGATCTGTAAAGAAATTTGTAGTTCTGAAATAAAATAATAATGCCCGGTTCATTACTGAAGCCGGGCTTATTATGCCCTCTTTAGATCAATAAAATGATACTCGTACTTTAGTAAAAACTGCACTATTGGATTCTTTATTTGTATTTACTTTTACAATAGGCGATTGTCTGGTTCCGGTTGTTTGAGTTTCTTTCTTAAAAGTGTAGCTTGAAACAATATTATTGTTCGCTTCTTGGGGATTAAGATTCAATTCGAACCATTTATTATACTGATCGCAAGTTGTAAGTGGTATGTTCCTAAACTTGTGTTCAAATTATTCGAATCAGAAAAAATAGCCTGGCTTACAAATTGAACCATGCTTAATCATAATGTTTTTAGTAGATTTTCAAAAAGGTGAATTCATAAACGACAAATTTAATTTCTTCAGTTTTGTGATTTTTGTTAGTTCTTTATCAATGTAAACACTTGGCCACTGATATAGCCCTGTACTATTATTTTTTGTGTATCCTATTCGCGATTCAGAATGTTTTATATCTGAAATAACTTTATTAATAGCATCATTGTCCGATAGATTAAATCCTCCACAGTAGGTGTTTGATGGCATGTTGATCACTCTATAACTAACCAAATACTCATCTCTCATCTTAAACGATTTATCAGTAGTATAACCGGAAGATTTTTGTGACCATATTACCGAGGCGCTTTGAATTGTGGAAGCGTCAGCTGAAATAACGCCTTCAATCTTTAAATAGATAGTATCGTATATCGTTGTGTAAAGAATCGCATTCGGATCGTTATGAACACGAGCTATCGTTTGCTCTTGTATAAATGTATTTCCGCTCCATTTAATAGTTTGAATATCTGAAGATGAAATTGCTTGATGTATATTTGTATTGATTGGGACATGAAAAGTCTTCCAAACAACCAACCCATCTTTCCCGATTCCTTCCAAGTCCAGCGTTGCATTTATAAACTTTCTTGCTTTAATAGTATTCATGCATGCCGAATTATCGCCGCCTGATGCAGCTTTTACTGAAAATTCATTCGATGTAAAAATCATTCCACCAATTTCTAGCTGGGCAATAATTGTTTCATCTTTTTTAATGCTTAACCCGGTTCCTGTAATTGAATTATTTGTGCAAGTTGCTTCTCCAACGCTGGTGCTTCCCTTAAGTATTTTAATTTTCCCGTTATATTTAATTTCTTTGGTGTATTCTGAATTTAAGGTGTGTTTTACAACTCCGGAAAAGCTGCCATCATCCTTTGCGTCAGAAATATCAATAGAGATTTTAGGAATAAATAGCTTAATCAAATTTGCGCCGCCTTCAACAATTGTAGGTATTAAAACGCTTGCCTGAGATTTAACGCATGCCAAATCAATCGTGAATTTATTTGCGAAGAAATAACTATTGGAAACCAGCATTTTAATCTGCTTGCCATTAATTGTTTTGTAACAATATTTATCCGATGAATTATAAATTACATCGGAACCAACAGCCGGCGAAGTATAACTCCGCCGATCGTTGATATGAGGAGTAATGTTTGTTCCATATTGAGTGTCTTCGCTAAAGAAGTTTTTATTTGTGAAAGTTGCCATAACTTCGAATAAATTGGAAGCAGTAGAAGCATTTTTAAATTGCACTGCTGTATTCGCATCCGGCAAAATATTGGAAATTCCATAATCCAATACTTGTTGTGATTTGATCAATTCCTCATATGGATCTGGATCGCCGACATATCCATTTGCAAATGCCGGATGAGCATCATTTCTTACATGTGGCGGACAACCCATATCTGCAAACAAATGCAGTACTTCACCTAACGCGCGATATGAGTCACCCAAGTATTTACTTCTGTTTGTTTCATTATAAAATGCATTACCTAAGTATTGCTTTGCATAGGTCCAATTGTAGGGATTATCAACCGCACTTAGTGCCCACTCTTTCGCATTCATTTTAGGAAGCGGTTGATTATATGTTATAGCATAGTTTTCAACCAGATCTGTTAAGTATGAAACACCATCTATAGACACCGGATCATAAAAATGTCGTAGCGAAGCCGGTACTTGTGGTTCGTCAGCCGAGAGACCTCCATGGACAATCCATTCTTTGGGAGTAAGTTTAACCTGAGATTCGTTTACGGTTATTTTGCCGCCTTGCATTACTTTTTGTCCGTCAACAGTTACATCACCAAATTTGATTGCTGTGTTTGATGGTGTGTAATTAGTTGGTGAGCGATACCAGAACCAATCAACTATAGCATCGTTAATGCTTGTATGCATCTTGATGTTCTCATATCCGTTCATAATCATTACAACTAAAAAGTAAGTTGTAAAACCAATCATCATTGCGGTTAGTTTTTTCATTTGTACCTCAGAATCTAATTAGTTTCCATTCACCGGTCTCTGATTGCTTGGCAAAACTTATGAAATAAGATTTGCCTTCAATGGTGATTTGGTATTCGGCATATAACTCACTATAAGAAATCAGCTTTTTATTTTTTAACGCATCGGCAAAAGAATTAAACTTTGGTTTTACCGATTCAAGTTCGTTGCCATAGATTGAAATTGCCGCTTCACTTATTACCTTTTTAATTTCTGTTACACTACCGCTTTTGAATGCGGTTTCAACTTTTAGAGCATCATCTTCCAAATCTTGTATTACTTCTGTTTCTATTGGATTAGAAGGGTCCGGCTCAACCGGATTGCTTTCGCTTTTTTTACAAGAAGAAAAGTTGTGCAGTAAGAATGCGAGCAAAAGTCCCGTCAATAAATATTTTATTGATTTCATTGCATATTCCTAATTACTTTTTGAAATATTTATACTCAACTTCTATTGGCCAAAATTCAGCTGTTGCAATCGGCTGTTTTGTTACTCTAAAAACAACATAACCATCCCGGCATTTAGCCAGCCAAACATCACCATTTTGTAATGGAGCTGAACAAACATCTGTTGACCAGTTGGTTGTATCTGAAAGACTTGCAGAATTTAGATCTGAGGTGTTTATTTTTTTTAGTTTATCTACATAAGGTCTAAACCAGATTCCATTACTTGTTGAGTTATTTGCCCCATATGCGCACCAGCTTATTGTTTCGCCATCTATTACATTGGAATCTAAGTTAAGAGTCTGAGAGCCAACCTTTCCTTCCGACCAATCAACACCCCAATGCGTAACTATTAATTTTTTTATGTCGCTGGTTGGTTCTGTTGAATCTTCTTTGCAAGAAAATAGAAGTACTATTGCAACAGCTATTAATGGAATAATTAGTTTTTTCATTTTAACCTCTTTTAGAAAATAATTTTTTCATTTTGTTCTTTTAAGTACGGTCTTGTTGATTTTCCGCACTGCTTGCAAAATTTTGCGTATGGATTATCGAACATAGTCTTGCAATTATTGCATTCGTTGATTAGCAATGTGCCGCAAATTGAACAATACTTATCGCTTTCAATTCCTCCGCAAAAAAAGTTGCATTGCGGACATAATTTGTAATTTTGAATAATCTTTTCAACATCAGACATAAAAAGCCAACTATCTATTTCTCAATATTTTTAGTTTTCCCTATTACTTCAAATAAACTGATCGAAATGAACTTGTTTATGCAAACACCTTGAATTCATTTAGATTCATTTTTCTTAAATTAAATAGCTACTTCCATGCCATCTAACCTCTGCAAAATTGGACTGAAAGATCAATTTCATTCTTTACTTGTAACCCTCCAGGTTTACTATGTTGCCCTTTCTGATTACAGATGCTATTAATCTGTTTTTATTCTATTTTGAACTATGGTTAGGCAATTAATCATACTAAGTCTACTCTGCATTGGGGCTATGAATGCTCAGAGTCAGAAGTATAAATGGGAAGAAATTGATTTCCCTCCCAAAAAAGTTGTTCGGATTTTAGGAGGAATTTCTGAGAACAATTTTGTCGCTTTTGATGATCGTGGGAGCTTCTACAGATCTAAATCCGGCTTGTGGCAAACACTCATTGTCCCCCAAAAAGAAAAGTACATTTACTATGTTCTTCAGTATATAGACACTGCTAGATGCTTGATTATTGCAATTGATGAACAGTGGTATTCTCACTTTTTGATTTTGAATAATGGAGTGATTTCTAAATTCGAAGTAGTTCACAAGAATCCATTCAACTTTTTTAGATTTATTGATAAACAAAGCATCTATGCAGCCGGGGCTTTTGGCAGTCTTGCTAAATTTGATGGTAATTCATTTACTTTAATCAAAACTCCTATACAGAGCCATATTGATGTCTTTTTCGTTGAAAGAAAAAATAAGTATTGGCTTGGCACTAAAAGCGATGGCGTTTTTCTTTTTGATGGAATCGCTTTCAAGAAATATGAATGCGAAGACGGTAAAAATCACGAAGTACGAACTTTCGAGCTTAAGGATTCAATTCTAAGAATAATTACCATCAATAATGAAACTCTGGAATTAACTGGTGGTGTGTTTAAGCATATAAAAAATAAAAGTAGCGAATCTCCCCAAAAAATACTTAAACAACCAACCGGCTTTTTAAGAGTGAGTGATGAGTCAACAAATCAAAAAAGTTGGGATATTCCATTAAATCTAAAACCATTCTCTATTCAAAAATTAGGAAATGGGGTCATCCTTTTTTCTAATCAAGCAGGAAAGCTTTTTAGAAGTAAAATTAGCTCAACCAACTATTTTAATGACCTATCCTCGTATTTCAACATAAATAGTTTTATAACAACTAAAGTTGAAGGTTTGTCTTTGCAAGATATTTCGCAAGATGGATTTCCGGATTTGTTCATTTCACTTCAAACATATCCTACGAATATTTACTTTGGTAATAAATCAAATTTCTTTCCCCAAAAAATTATACAATCAGATAGTTCGATTTTTAAATTATCCGGGTATGTGCATGTATTTGGTGATGTAAATGGAGATAATTTCCCAGATTTAGTCACCGCTCAACATGATGGAAAGAAAAGTACAGTTGAAATCTTTAAAGGAAGTGGAAATGATTTTGTGCATTTCAAAACTATCCCAATTAATGATGTGTTTAACGATCGTATGATTGAAAGTGTAGTGTTGACTGACTTAGATAAAGACGGCGATCTTGATCTAATTGTCGTTTATTATCTAGGAAAGGGTTCGAATACTGGTTCAGTAGTTTATTTCGAGAATAGATTTTGGGGTAGTTTGTGGCAAAAGAATAAGCTTATTGGAAAACAATTTGCCGGCTGGAATAAGCAAGTGATAAACGCGGATTTTAATAATGATGGAGCTAACGATTTATTTATTGTTAATAGGTGGGGTGTAAATAAACTATTAATGCGCCAGCATGATGATTATGTTAACGAGACTCAAAAAGCATTTGAAGACACAGCAAAAACAATTTCAAGTTCTGCAGTATCATTTGATTTTGATAATGACGGAGATCTTGATTTGCTTGTTTCTTCCGATTATCCATTGTTGCAACTTTTGGAAAATGATGGTTCCGGAATATTTAAAGATGTGAGCGGTAAAATAAATTTTCCTGGTGGCACTCAGAAATATCTTTTAGTAAGCGACTCCGATTTATGTGTCGGAGATTTTAATAACGATGGTTTTCTAGATGTATTTGTTCTTTTAAAATCCTCTAATTCAATACAGCAATACCTATTTATAAATCACAATGGAAAATACTTTATAGATAAAAAAAACGATTATAAGCTTGATGAATACAATTTGCTTGGTGCCATTACGGGTGATATTGATAATGATGGAGATCTAGATATTGTAGCGTATGATAACTCAAATATCCGATTGTTAATCAATAATCTCGATAATAAAAATTTTTTGAAATTAAAGCCTCTTGGTTCTCATTCTTCGACAACAGCAGTAGGGTCTAAAATCTATATCTACAAACATGGGCACGTTAATGATAAGCGCTTTCTTGTTGGTTATAGGCAAATTGGTTCGTTCGAAGATTCTAAGAATCAACATTCAGACGTTTTAGCTCACTTTGGTTTAAGCGACACAATAAGTTATGATATAGTCGTGGAATTTTACGGAGGGGAAACGGTCAGCCGCTTTAATGTTAAGGCTGGTCAAACTATCATCATTAACGAAGTTGGGTCATTATACAGCTCGTTAATTAATTTGCCCGGCGTTTTATTTAGATTCCTTTCTTCCCGCGAAATTCAGTTTTATATCATAAATGTTTTGCTGTCTCTTACAGTTTTTCTCTTTGGTTTAAAATTAGGAGTTAGAAAATTAAGCTGGGATACTCGCTCTATTGCAATTCTATCGGCAACAAATATTTCTGCTTTTTGGATAATTCTTATTGTCGCGTCAGATTCGTTATACTTTTTAATTAAATATGTGCTGCCATTTTTGGTAATGCTGATAGGAACAATTATTCCTCTATACATTTCTTTCTTTATTCAGCACAAAAGCATTCAAGGAAAAGATAAAGCATTATTAAAAGAAGAACTCTTACAACTAAGCATTAATTATTTTCATGGAATGTGGGCGTTAACAAACATTAACGGGATAATATTGCTTCTTGAAAATTTCCCTCAAAGTGGTCAACAAAACGATAAAGTAATATCACAATTAATTAAGCGCTTAGAAACTTTTGAAAATTTAACTAAACCAAATGTCTTGAAGCTAATTAAAACTGCGGAATCTATTCCGGCTTTCTTATCAGAAAGTGAAATTAAATCCACTAAACTTGTATTAAGGGAAAGTTTAGTAAAAAATAATTTTGAAGTTAACGTGGTATCATCTCATAGAGTTGAGATGCTCGACTACTTTCATCTGGTTAAAAAAGTAACAGCTGTAATCAAATCCAGGATTACGATTGAGTTTTCATGTAAGCCTGAAGAAGTAATAAATATGGTACTGGAGTTATTCCGAATTGAGTTGGAAGCAAAACGAATTAGTGTTTCCAAAGAGAAAACCTACGCTGAAAATTATCATGCTCTTATTTCCAAAGAGAACTTGGGAGAAATAATAGGCAATTGCTTACATAATTCTATTTCTGCTTTAGAAGACAAGGGTGGAGAAATAACAATTTCATTAAAACGTATGGATCCCAAACTGTTGATTACTATAAGCGATTCTGGAGTAGGCATACCGCATGAAAAGTGGGAAAAGATTTTTGAAAGTGGTTACACAGAAAAAAATAGCACCGGCTTTGGTTTATTTTATTCGCGCGAAATATTAAAAAAATATGGCGGGAGAATCTTCATAGCTGAGAGTAGCCCAAATTTAAAAACATCAATAATTATTGAATTAAACGAAGGTGTGCATAATGAAGCCAACATTACTATTAATTGATGATGATAAAGATTTTACAAGTGATTTTATCCTATTGATGGAAAGTGACTTCTATTGTATTTCGGCTATAACAGCTTCCGAAGGATTAAAAATGTTTACTGAAAATTCTCCGGATATTATTTTGCTGGATTTGATTCTGAATGATGGAACAAACGGGTTGGAATTATTGAAGAAAATAATGCAAGTGGATGAGCACATTCCAGTTATTATGATTACAGATTATGCATCCACGCAAACTGCAGTTGAGGCAATTAAGCTTGGTGCATTAGATTACATTTCCAAAACACCTAATCTTGAAAAACTAAAAGTGTTAATAAAGCGTTCTTTGAAACAAAGAATAGAAAATCTTCACACCAGATCACTGGAAGAAACTGTAAACCAACCTTTCCAAAGTATAATTGGCACAAGTGGAAAAGTTGATAAAATGAAGGAACAAATACATTTGTTTTCTCAAAACGATCAAACTGTGCTGATAACTGGTGAAAGTGGAGTGGGAAAAGAATTAGTGGCTAGACAAATTCATCTCCAAGGTTCCAGAAAGAACAAACCCTTTGTAGCAATAAACTGTTCAGCCATTCCTAAAGAACTTTTGGAAAGCGAACTTTTCGGTCACGAAAAAGGTGCATTTACAGGGGCATTATACAGAAAGCTTGGTAAGTTCGAAATTGCCACGGAAGGGACAATTTTCCTAGATGAGATTTCTGAGTTTGCACTTCAAGCCCAGGTTAAACTTCTGCGCGTTCTTCAAGAAAAAGAATTTAATAGAGTTGGCGGTTTGGTAGACATTAAAACAAATGCCCGCATTATCGCAGCCTCAAATAAAAATCTTCGTGAAGAAATTAACCGTAACAATTTTAGGGAAGATTTGTTTTACCGCTTAGCGGTTCTGCCTATTCATGTGCCAACACTAACCGAGAGAATTGAGGATGTTGAAATGCTTGCCAATCATTTTTTACGAGTAGCGGAAAAAGAACTAAACAAGAAATCAATGTCTCTATCAGATGGAGCAATTCATAAACTGAAACAACATCCATGGCCCGGAAATATTCGTGAACTGAAAAACTGTATTGTACAATCGGCTTTATTATGCAAGACTAAAACAATTGAGGATTTTGATATTCAACTTCCGCATTTTGATGAAAAACAAAATTTTAAAATTCCGGAAACTTGGGAAGAATTGGATTTAATGAGAAGAGCCGCTGCAGAAGAGGCTAGCCGCAGAATTGAAAAGTTATTTCTTAATAATTTGCTTGCCAAGTTTAATGGAAACATTACCAAAGCGGCTGAACATATTGGTATTACTAGAATTAGTCTTCACAAAATGATTAGAAAATCAAATCCCAATTAGAAATAGTAAAACTAAGTTATTAATCTGTGCCTATTAATACTTGTGCCTATTCACTACTCTATCCGAATGTAAAAAAGGTCATTTAACCTAGCGCTTAAATTGAATATATGTTTTCTGAACTGAAAAGCTAAATGAATAGACTGAATGTTCTTCGGTAATTTCGATAGGGGAGGAGTTTTTAATTAAAAAAAAATAGACATACACCGGTCAATTAAGACTTCTTGAGATAAAAAAATGAAAATTACCTAAGCAGCTTTTCTATAATAGAAATTGTGTAGTCCGTTTGCTACAGCCACCTTTTCTATATTACCTACATTATGAACTGATCTAGGTTTATGACTAACCGATTTATATTGCTGTTCCACTTAGAAAAATGTAATTTGAAAATAGTATGAAATGTATCAACAAAATATTGTTATCCTTTCTAATGCTGGTTTACTTAACGCATGTTTATAGTAGATTAGTGCATACACCGCCAATATATGTGAATGCAACTTCGAAAAGCGAGCAAACAGTTGATGAAAACGGGAAAAATGAAGCAAATAATTCGTTTATCTTACATAGAAGGCATCTACCACTTTTAAAAAAGTTTGAGATCAGCAAATTATATTCACACTTCAATGCTTTTATTAGTTGTACACCAGGTGTAGAAGAATTATTAATAAAAATAAATTACCCAAATGAATCTTTCAAATCTCTATTAATAGAGCATCGTAGTAATAAAGCTCCTCCAATTTCTAGTTAATTAGCCGCTAAAAAGTTTATTGAAGCTCCTTATTAGAATTTATATTTACCGAAAGTTTTGAAAGGTAATATACTTTATGGCTGCAATAAAAATCTTTTATTAAATGAATTTTGAGATTCTCTCATTGAGGATCAAAGTTTTCAAATGTTCTGATAATAATTCCCCATGCGGAGATAAAATGGATATTGAAAATACAAACAAACCGAAATATGCCGTACTTGGAGCAGGGCATGGAGGATTAGCCATGGCCGGTCACTTAGCCTTGATGGGATTCGATGTTAATCTTTACGATAGATCGGAAGAAAGATTGTGGGGCGTGAAATCTATGAAGGGAATCTCGTTGGTTGGAGAAGTGGAAGGATTCGCTACAATTGAGGTTGCATCAAATATTATGGAACAAGTTATAAAAGATGTAGACATAATCATGGTGGTGGTTCCAGCAACGGCGCACCGGTTTATAGCTGAACAATGTGCGCCATATCTTAAAGATGGGCAGATAGTGATATTAAACCCGGGAAGAGTATTCGGAGCCCTTGAGTTTAAACAAGTAATTAAAATGGCCGGAACAATGGCTGATGTGATTGTCTCTGAGGCACAGACATTTATTTATACATCAAGAGTTGTGGGACCGGGGCAAGCACAAATATTCAAGATCAAGAATTCCATTCCGGTTGCGACGGTAAAAGCTTCCTTAATTTCCAAAGTTCTAGAAAGGTTAAGGTGTGCTTATCCTCAATTTGTAGCGGGTGATAACATATTTAAAACCAGCCTTGATAATATTGGAGCTGTATTCCATCCGACAATTTGCGTTATGAACGCCGGCAGGATTGAAGATGATGCTGAGTTCCAATTTTATCTTGATGGAGTCACAGAATCAGTAGGAAGAGTTTTGGAAAAAGTTGATTGTGAAAGAATAAAAGTTGCAGAAACACTTGGAATACGAGTTATAAGCGCAAAAGAGTGGCTGTACCTTGCTTATGGTGCTCATGGAAATAATCTGAGAGAAGCAATTAAAGCAAACCCGGGTTATAGTGGAATAATGGCCCCCAATAGATTAACTATAAGATACATAAGCGAAGATGTTCCCAGCAGTCTTGTGCCGATTGCGTCAATAGGTAGAAAGTTTGGAGTGGCCACTCCAACAATTGATTCAATAATAAAACTTGCCTCGACAATCAATGACGTTGATTTATGGGAAACCGGAAGGACACTGGAAAAACTCCAAATACAAGATTTAACATTTAGAGAATTAAAGACGCTGGCTATAGGTGAAAATCTTTGAAAGTGAAAGGAGAATAATTCTGAATAAGAAAATAATATCGGCTGCGTCGATCGGAATTTGTTTTTATGCGGTAAGATTTAGTGAAGGAGACTATGCAATTCTACCGGAGAAACAATATCTGAGTAGCAAAGAACAAAAATGATCTTAAAATAAGGAGAATTAAAAATGGCAGGAATAATTGGAATACAAGGAAATAATAAAAATATAATCGGTCATCAAATGCTTAATGAAATTCTACATAGAAGTAAGAAACAAAATATTATTCTCTTAAAGAAAGGATTAACAATCGGGATTGCATCAAATGATATTAATGCAATGTGCCGGTTGGTTGAAGGTGGTAATACTTTTTCTTGTTCACAGCGAGAAGATTCAACATCCGTTTCTCTTCAAAATGAAAAGATATCACTTAAGAGAGATAAATACGGAGTTGATCCGCTTTATTATGTAATACTGGAGGACAACACAATTGCATTCGCATCCGAAGTAAAAGCATTACTTGATTTTCATAAAAAAATAAACGAATTGAAACCCGGATTCCTCTTGGAAGAATTGCAGCTAAAGAAATATTATGAATTAGAGAAGGAAGAACCATTAAAGATGGATGTTCATGAGTTAAGTATTTATTTGAAAGATGTTTTAAGCGGCTCAATAAAACGGAGGCTGAATGGTAATAAAGTTGGCGCATGGTTATCGGGGGGATTAGACTCAAGCGCAATAACTGCATTATTAAAACCACTTGTTCCGGTACTACATACTTTTGCAGCCGGATTTAGAAATGCTCCGGATTTACAGTATGCAAGAATAGTTGCTGATTATGTAGGATCAATTCACCACGAAAGAATAATTTCATTTGAAGATATTATAAAAGTTCTACCTAAGGTAATATACCACATGGAATCATTCGATGGATTATTAATCCGATCAAGCTTAATGAATTATTTAGTGGCGCAATTGGCATCCGAATACGTTGATGAAGTTTTTAGCGGTGAAGGAGGAGATGAATTATTCGCCGGTTACGAATACATAAAGGATTTACCTGAAGATTCAATTGCAGATGAGTTGATAGATATAACCAAGCGACTTCACAATACCGCACTTCAACGCGTTGATAGGTGTGCTAGTGCATTTGGTACCACCGCTCATGTACCGTTTATGGATGAAGAAATAGTAGACCTTGCCTTAAGAATTCCAGTTGAATTTAAGTTACATGAAGGAATTGAAAAATGGATTCTACGTTTGGCTCTAGTTGATGAATTACCAATAGATGTGTTGATGAGAACAAAATCCAAATTCTGGGAAGGCTCTGGTATGGGAGAGCACTTCTACAGCTATGCCGAAGGATTAATTTCAGATTCCGATTTTAATAGAGAAAAGAAAATTAAATGTGGATGGGAACTAAATTCTAAAGAAGAGCTAATGTATTACAGAATATTTAAAGGGCATTTTGGTGAGTTGGATGATTTAAGTTGGATGGGAAGGAGCAAACTTATTAAAGCAAACGGTGAATTAAATGAGAAATAAATTTCAAAAATATTTCCAATAAATAATTTTATCCGTTTCATTAAAGATGTAGTTCCTTTTTCATCCAAATGGACGATTGAATAATTCTATAAACAAATATAATGTCATTTATCGGCCTCGTATCTCTTGAGTGAAACATGTTAGTGACTAAAAATTGATAATCGCAAGATTAAAAGTAAATGGAGCAGTAACTAAATGGAAAAGCTTAATCTAAAAGGTTTCGAGAAAAGTATAGAACTGCGGCAACTGTCTATTAATGATTATGATGATGTAACAAAGATGCAGGTGAAATGTTTTTCAGGGATGAAGCCATGGTCAAAAGAACAATTCACAAGTCAGTTAAACAGATTTCCAGAAGGACAGTTAGGTCTTGAATACAAAGGGAAGTTAGTTGCTTCTTCCAATAGCTTAATTCTTGATTTCAATCTTTATTCAGAATGGCACAGTTGGAAAGAGATTGCAGATGAGGGTTTTATTAGGAATCATGATTTGAAGGGGAATACACTTTATGGAATTGAAATTATGGTGGACCCCGATTTTAGAGGAATGAAATTAGCCAGAAGATTATACGATGCAAGAAAAGATATTGCCAGAAAATTCAATTTGATGAGAATAATTCTTGGAGGAAGAATTCCTGGCTATCATAATTATAGTGATAAAATGAGTGCCAGAGAATATGTTGAAAAGGTAATGAACAAAATTCTTGTTGATCAAGTTCTTACACCACAATTATCAAACGGATTTGTTCTTAAGAGACTTATTCCAGATTATTTAAAAAGTGATGAAGAATCTATGGGATATGCCACTTTTCTTGAGTGGACTAATATTGATTATGTCCCGGAGACGAATAGAAGCTATATACCCACAATGCCAGTAAGAATTTGTGCTGTTCAATACATGATGAGAATGATAAATAATTTTGACGAATTTTCTAAACAGAGTGAATACTTTGTTGATGTTGCATCAGATTATCACTGTGACTTTATTCTATTCCCGGAAATATTTACAACACAGCTGCTTTCATTTTTACCAAATGAACGGCCTGCGCTTGCAATGAGGAAGCTTTCTGAGTTTACCCCAAGATATCTAGACTTATTCACAAAATTAGCAGTAAAGTATAACATCAATATAATTGGGGGTTCTCATTTTACAATCGAAGAAGAAAATCTATACAACATTTCATATTTATTCCGTAGAAATGGAACCCTGGAGAAACAATACAAATTGCATATAACTCCCAACGAAAAAAAATGGTGGGGAGTTAAACCTGGCAAATCTCTTGAAGTATTTGATACAGACAGAGGGAAAATATGCATCCAGATATGTTACGATGTTGAGTTCCCTGAGTTAAGTAGAATTGCGATTGAAAAGGGAGCGCAAATTATTTTTGTTCCATTCTGCACCGATGAAAGATATGCTTATCTACGAGTCAGATACTGTGCTCAGGCAAGATGTATTGAAAATCATGTATATGTGGCAATCGCCGGCAGCGTTGGTAATCTTCCTCAAGTTGAAAATGCAGATATTCATTACGCACAATCAGCGATATTTACTCCTTCAGATATTCCATTCACACGTGATGCAATTCTTGCTGAAGCCACAACAAATATAGAAACGGTTATTATTGACGATGTGGATTTGGAATTATTAAAGAGACACAGACAAACGGGAAGTGTGCTTAATTGGCAGGATAGAAGAACGGACTTATATCAAATATTTATTAAAGATAACCCGGAATTGGAAGCAATAAATAAAAAGCATTAGAACATGAATCAATACTACAAAATTATACAAACTATTTATTTAGGCAATACAATTGCCGACTGGATAACAGGGATTGGTGTTGCTGTAATAACATATATTTTACTTTTCCTTGTGAAAACTATTTTAGTCAAGCGACTCAGTATTTATACAGCTAGAACTGCGACTGATATAGATGATTTTGTTGTAGAAATTATAAATAAAACAAAAACTTTTTTCTTAATCGTTCTATCTGTGTTTATCGCATCGTTCACACTTACACTCTCAGCAACTATACTCAAAGTAATTCAAAATATTATAGTTCTGGTTTTTCTAATGCAAATAATTGTATGGGGAACCTATTTTATTAAATATCTAATTCAGAGAATGGAGAGCCGTAGGAAGGGGGATGATCAATTTAGTAGGACATCTCTTGTTGTTCTTGGATATTTAGGGAAGCTAATACTCTGGTCTATTGTTATTCTTGTTGCTCTTGATAATCTGGGAGTAAACATTACAGCACTAATTGCCGGATTAGGTGTCGGAGGAATTGCAGTAGCACTAGCAGTACAAAGCTTATTAGCAGATGTGCTTGCATCTCTTTCAATCGTATTTGATAAACCATTTGTGATTGGAGATTTTATTGTTGTTGAAGATTATCGTGGGACTGTGGAATACATAGGTTTGAAAACAACTCGGATTCATAGCCTATCGGGTGAGCAAATTATTATTTCAAATAACGATCTTCTGCGATGCCGAATCAAAAACTATAAAAGAATGACTGAACGTCGTGTTGTTTTTCTTGTTGGAGTGACATATGAAACACCATATAACAAACTTTCGCGTATCAATTCAATGATTCGTGAGATAATCGAATCGAAAGAAGATATTCGTTTTGATAGAGCACATTTCAAAGAGTATGGTGATTGGTCATTGATTTTCGAGGTTGTTTATTATGTATTAAATCCGGATTATAATCTATATATGGATATTCAACATGAAATAAATCTTGAACTGTTCCGCAAATTTGAGGAAGAGGACGTAGAATTTGCTTACCCCACTAGCAAAGTGAAGATTGTTAATTAATGATATTTAGCACTACAAATAATTTGGAGTGAATTATGGAAAAGAAATTTATCAAAGTGGTAGTTTTATTACTTATGGTAATAGTAAACAGCGTATTTGCTCAGGCAGATTATTCCAAACCAAAAGAGGTAGCCCAGGCATTTTTAGATATGTGTTTAGCAGGTAAACGATTTGAGGCATGTAAATTATATGGAACAGAAGGATGCATTGATCAAATTTCTATTTTAATAAAACAGCTTGTAAAGAAAGATATACCGCTCATAAACAATAAGTGCAAATATTTAGTAGATAGCTGCAAGATTGACCAAAAATTAAATACTGCCAAATGCTTTTTCATGAAATCATGCCAAGATGTTAAAACGAATAAAAAAGGATTTCTGACATTGAAGAAAATAGATGATGAGTGGCGCGTGGAATATCTTTGGATGAGAGACAAGTACTTATAAACATAAATAAATCATGGTGTTCATTTCTATTAGGAATGATTTTAATGTTTTGGAACCCGTGATGAATAATATGATTCGAATTCATCATTGATTTGTAAACATGAGAAAAAATGAAATGGATTATGTAATTAGATAAGCTGATAGTAAAATGTTATTTTGTCTAAACATCATGTAAATTATGTAATAGAGGTATTATGCTTAGTTATAGAGAAAATATTATGAATAATATATCCGTTGGTAAGATTGGATGGAATGGATTATACAAATATCTGATTATAATTATTCTTACGGTATTAATATTTTATCTAGATCTATCAATAACGTTAGGATGGGCTGTTTGGTTACCATATATAATCCTCGTCCTGATATCTATTCAGTTACCTAATCAAACATTTATACAATTTATTACTGCGTTATGTACAGTTTTTGTAATCTTAGGGTTTCTTCTTACAGCAACTGGGGAGATAAATGCTATGGGGCTTTTCAATCGAGTAATTGGAATTGTAATTATTTGGACGGTTTTTATTATCAGTATGAAGCGTAAGCATGCAGAGGAAAGATTACTTAAAAGTGAAGAACGATACCGTGCTGTAGTGAATGACCAAACCGATATAATTAGTCGGTTCAAAGAGGATGGCACTCTTACATTTGTTAATGAATCCTATTGTGAATTTTTTTCTAAGAGTGAGGTTGATATAATAGGAGATAAGTATCAACATTTATTTGGACGAGATGTATCTTCGCTTATTGACGATAAATTGTTATTGCTATCATCTTCCAATTCAGCTTTTATGATTGAGAATTGTCTTTATTCGGCTGACGGGAAGGCGCATTTTATACATCATAGTATACGCGGTTTTTTTAATTCGCAAGACAAACTCACTGAAATACAAGCTGTTGGGCGCGATTTTTCAAGACAAAAAGAAATTGAAGATGAAATTGTAATGAGCAATGAAAAACTAACAAGACTTAATGCTGAGAAAGATAAATTCTTTTCAATTATAGCTCATGACCTTAGAAGTCCTTTCCAAGGAATTCTTGGGATGACAGAAATAATGACAGAAGAAATAATCAAATTATCTACAACTGAATTGTTGAAGTATTTAACCGAGATTGAGGATTCAGCAAAAAATGTTTATAATCTTCTAAATAATCTTTTAGATTGGGCGCAAATGCAACAAAATACCATAGAATTTTTACCCAAAGAATATTTATTAAAAGAATTAGCCGAATCAGCCGTTATTGCATTAAAGCAATATGCTTTCCAAAAAGGAATAAAAGTAATAAATGCAATATCAGAATCTATTAAAGTAAAAGCAGATAAAAACATGATGAATTCGATATTTAGGAATTTATTATCTAACGCTATAAAGTTTACAAATAGAGGTGGTATTATTGATATCAATGCAAATGAGTTAACAAATCAGATGTTAGAAATATCTGTGAGGGATAATGGCATCGGAATTTCTGAATCTGATGTTAAAAGGTTATTTAAAATTGAAGAGAAAGTAAGTAAAAAAGGTACCGAAGGTGAAGAAACAACTGGCTTAGGTTTATTGCTATGTAAAGAATATGTAGAAAAACATGCTGGGAAGATATGGGTTGAAAGTGAAATAGATAAGGGGAGTATCTTTCACTTTAGTATCTCAGCAAAATTATAAATGTAATTATAATGATATGTCTAGAGTTGCTGTGGGATTATCTTAGATGATAGACAAGTATTTTTAAGAAATATACATAATAGAAAGTATTGTTGAAAGTGGATGGAATGTACAATTGAGATAAATATTGTAATTGTATTTCACATTTTAGCCACAATATCATACATGAAATAAAAAGTGAGTTGAAACATGAAGATTACTCTAAAACTAATTATTGCACTAGTTTTTGTTACTACTCTGGTAGTTTCAATTTTCACATACCTTCAAATGGAAAGTGAGCAAGATAGATTAAGAAACGAGTTGGAAATTCGAGCTTCGATACTAGCAGAAAGTCTTCAAGAATCTGCGCAAGAATTATTACACTTAAAATCTCCAGTTAAACTTCAGCGACTTGTTAATCGATTTGGAATTAAGGACAGGCTTTCGGGAGTAGTTGTTTTTGATAGTCTTGGAAACCAACTTAAATCAGTTAACACAAATATTACTACACTTCCCGATTCCATCACCCACATTTTAGAATCTATAAAGCAAAGTGAAGGTCGATTTGATATTGTAAAACTTGATGGAAAAACTATGCATATATATTCCACTCCATTATTCTTTAATAAGAAAGCTATGGGGGCATTACTGATCATGCACGATGCAAGTTATATCGATGCGCGAATTCATAATATTTGGAGAAATAACTTTTTGCGTCTTCTTGCTCAAACTCTTGTTATTATTCTAACAACCGTAATTGTATTCCGCTTTACAATTGCCGGTCCAATCACACAAGTAGTTAAATGGATGAAGAATATTCGAACAGGTAAAATAAATATGCAAATAAATTTACCGCGTGGCGATATTCTAAAACCGCTAGCAGACGAAGCGGCTCTTCTTGCAAAAAGTCTTTCTATTGCCAGATCAAAAGCTGAAGAGGAAGCGCGGCTTCGATTACAAACTGAGTCCATTTGGACTTCCGAACGATTGAAAGAATATATTCGCCAAGAAATAAACGACAAAAATTTAATAGTTGTTTCCAACCGAGAACCGTATATGCATATAAAACACGGGAGTAATATTGAGTGCATTGTTCCAGCTGGTGGCTTAGTTACTGCTTTGGATCCTGTACTAAAAGCTTGTGGTGGTGTTTGGATTGCTCAAGGAAGCGGCGATGCTGATCAAGAAACTGTTGACTCTGACGGAAAGCTGTTTGTTCCACCAGAAGAGCCAGCATATTCTTTGAAGAGAGTATTTATTTCGAAAGAAGAAGAAGAAGGATTTTACTTTGGATTTTCTAATGAAGGTATTTGGCCGCTTTGCCACATCACTCATACACGACCGGATTTCCGTTTGGAAGATTGGATTCAGTATCAATCTGTGAATCAAAAATTTGCCAATGCAGTTCTCGATGAAATTAAAGATCAAAAAGAACCATTGGTGTTAATACAGGATTATCATTTTGCTTTGCTACCATTATTGATAAAATCCAAACGACCCGATGCACATGTTGCATTGTTTTGGCACATACCCTGGCCTAATCCGGAAGTGTTTGGAATTTGCCCGTGGAAACAAGAAATTCTACTTGGTCTTCTTGGGGCTGATGTAATAGGTTTTCACATTCAATTCCATTGCAACAATTTTTTACAAACAATCGACCGTTTTTTGGAATCGAAAATTAATTGGGAACAATTTACAGTAGAACGAAGAGGTGGAACAACACTGGTAAAACCATTCCCTATAAGTATTGCATTTATAAATCATGGCATATCAGAAAGAGAATTGTCTCAGCCAAATGATTCTTCACGCGAATCTGTTTACAAGAAGATTGGATTTAATGTGAAATATATTGGAGTAGGAGTAGATCGTATAGACTACACAAAAGGAATTGTTGAACGATTTAGAGCCCTAGAAAGGTTCTTTGAAAAATATCCCGAGTATATAGGACAATTTACATTTGTGGAATTAGGAGCTCCAAGTCGTACGCATATTAAACGCTACCATGATTTAATTGCAGAAATTGATGAAATGGTTGATAAAATAAAGTGGCGTTTTCAAATAAAGAATTGGCAGCCAATAATATTTCTAAAAGCTCATCACAACCACGAGCAGATAAATTTATTTTACAAGGCTGCCGATCTTTGTATGGTAACCTCATTACACGATGGAATGAATTTAGTCGCTAAAGAATTTATTGCATCAAGAAATGATGAGGACGGTGTATTGATTCTTAGTCAATTTGCCGGAGCGGCAATCGAATTACAGGATGCGCTTATAGTCAATCCTTATGATATTGAAGAGATGACAGATACAATATATCTTTCACTAACAATGACAATGAAAGAAAAAAAAGAACGTATGCAACGTATGCGGACTCTTTTACGTGAAAGGAATGTTTATCGTTGGGCGGCGAATTTAATTACGGCATTGTCCCGCATTCGTATTCAGAACAAAAATGAAGAAAATATTCTATGAAGACCATTGTCCCAAAATATATTTACGAAATTATAACATGGGATAATATATTTCTTAAATTAAAATCTGCTC
The DNA here is from genome assembly GCA_043807765.1 of Ignavibacteriota bacterium. Lineage (GTDB taxonomy): Bacteria > Bacteroidota > Ignavibacteria > Ignavibacteriales > Melioribacteraceae > Stygiobacter. The sequence continues at coordinate 6,641 of JAZDFQ010000067.1, read as the reverse complement.
ATCGGATTATACTTTTTCTTGATTATGATGGTACTTTGGTACCAATAATGGAAAACCCCTCTTTAGCAATTATGTCTTATCAAATGGAAGAGCTATTACGTGATTTGAATCGGACAAAAAGCATTTCCATTTTTCTGGTTACTGGAAGAGCTTATTCAGACATCAAAAAGTTACTCTATGTTAAAGATATTGCAATTGTTTCAAATCATGGATTTCAAATTACATGGAAGGATAAAAACTGGTTACATCCAGATATCAAGCATTATCTTCCTTCAATAGAAAAGATAAAATTACTTTTGAAGAAGGAACTGAATATGTTCCCATCAACTATTATAGAGGATAAAGGAATCACTTTAACAGTGCATTATCGTAATGTAGAAAAGAATTTAATTCCGTTTATAAAAAAAACAGTTAATAATGTTGTTGCAAAATTTATAACAGAAATACATACTACTTTAGGAAAAAAGGTGATCGAAGTACGTCCAAATATTAAATGGAATAAAGGTGAAGCAGTGCTAAGAATATTGAAGAGTCTCCGGTTAAAAAATGACACAACTACCGTTCTCTATATTGGCGATGATAAAACCGATGAAGATGCATTCAAAGCACTACAACAAAAAGCTATTACAATTGTTGTTGGCAGAAAGCGAAATTCACACGCAAACTATTATGTTCGCAACACTAACGAGATACAAAAATTGTTAGAATCAATTCGTTCTCTTACTTAAGAAAGGAGTTGAAAATGGTTTCAGTCAAAAATAAACCGTTCAGATTTTATACCCGACAAAACATTACTTACTTGTTAGGAAGAAAAGCAAATAATCTTGAAGAACTTCTAAAAGGAATTAAAGAAGTTCCAACTATGTCTATATATCATCATACTCATCATTATTTGGAAATGCACGAATATTTGTCTCCTGAACCACCAAATGATTTTGCGTATTGGATTACAAATATTCTCCTAGAAAAGATTTTAGGGGAAGAAGTTGCCAGTATAGATCTAAGACAGTTTGCAACTATTGAAGAAATACGGTTGCGGTTAATTGAAGTGATAGAATCATATCTTCAATCAAATGAAAAAATGGTTCTGCGTTATGCCCCTCCTGGGCAAGGATTTCATTTTATGAATGCACGCACCTTTGTCTTCCCAACAAAATACACAGCTATTGATTTGAAACAATTTCTAAAATACCTCAAAAAAGTTTCTCTCCAGTCTATTTACTATCATGTTTTTGAAGCAGGGCTAGAAAAGAGAATTCAAAATTTTGCAACATGGTTTTCATCATCGTTAAATGAGAATACACTTGCAGAAGAATTCAGAAAACTAGATCCTTATACGCAAACACTTGAAAATCTGAGACAAACGCTTATCAAATTAGTTGAAACCAGATTGAAGGAGGTATAAAATGATAACTCTTAAGGAATATGAAAAATATGTCGGTGCCGATGTCATCTATGAGCTTGAATTATATGCTACCAAACTTAAAAATGTCTCTATCCAAAACATAAATTCTACGGCTGTAGGAGGCGGCGTTGCTGAAATTCTTAATCGAATGATTCCACTTCTTCACCAGCTTGGTGTAAATGCAAATTGGGATGTTATTAAAGGTGGCGAAAGATTTTTTGAAGTAACAAAAAAAATGCATAACGCCCTTCATGGTAAAGCAGAAATATTTACAAAGGAGGAGACCGATCTTTATCTTGAAACGAACGAAATGAATGCTCAAGTATTGGATACTAATGCGGACATTTATTTCATACACGATCCTCAACCGTGTGCATTAATCAGAAATAAAAAAAAGAAAGATCATTGGATATGGCGCTGCCACATAGATTTTTCGAATCCCGATTTATTTACTTGGGAATTTCTAAAACAATTTATAGAGCAGTATGATGTTGGGATATTTTCCGCACCCTCTTTTGCACGGGAACTAAGAATTCCGCAAGTATTAATCTCCCCTTCTATTGATCCATTAAGCGATAAAAATAAAGATCTTCCACAGGAAACAATTGATTCCGTTTTGGAAAGATTTCAAATAGATAAGAAACGTCCCATAGTTACTCAAATATCTCGTTTTGATTATTTGAAGGATCCGGTTGGAGTTGTAAAAGTTTTTAAGCAAGTAAAAAAATACATTGATTGTCAACTTGTACTTGCTGGCGGAGGGGCCACCGATGATCCTGAAGGCGCACAAGTACTTGAAGAGGTTAAGTTGATTGTTGAAAACGATCCGGATATATTTCTTTTACTCCTTCCACCAGCTAGTGATATTGAGATAAATGCACTTCAACGCGCTTCAACTGTGGTACTACAAAAATCTTTACGCGAAGGTTTTGGATTGACTGTTGCTGAAGCACTTTGGAAATCAAAACCGGTTATTGCAGGAGCAGTTGGTGGAATTCCACTTCAAATCTCTCACAAGTATTCCGGACTTTTGACCCACACAATAGAAGGGACTGCATTTGCACTTAAACAATTACTTCAAAATCCAGAGTATGCAAAAAAACTTGGAGAGAATGGGCATGAACTTATCAGAAAGAATTTTTTAATAACGAGACATTTGAGAGATTACTTATTATTATTTCTTTCACTTTTACATAAGAAAGAAGACATAGTTTATTTATAAATACACAATAGTAATTATCATGTTATATATTGTTTTTATCTTCTTATTAAAACAATAGTCAATGGAAGTAGGATCAAAATATAAAACTAATGGAGATTGCGAGTTTGTTGTATGGGCTCCTTTCAAAAAATTAGCGCTGCAATTACTCTCGCCAAGAGAGCATATCTTTCAAATGGAGCAGGATGAAAAAGGTTTTTGGAGAGCAACCGTTGAAAATATTCAACATGAAACATGCTATCGATACATTTTAGATTCAAGTTTAATACGACCTGATCCTGCTTCACATTTTCAACCTTATGGTATTCATAATGCATCGCAAACAGTAAACCATCTATTATTTAAATGGGATGATAGTAATTGGAAAGGAATTGAATTATCCAGTATGATTATTTATGAATTGCATGTAGGTACCTTTACAGTGGAGGGAAATTTTGAAGCAATTATTCCACGTCTTGAAGAACTGAGATCCATTGGTATCAATTCTATTGAATTAATGCCTATTGCACAATTTCCAGGAGAAAGGAATTGGGGGTATGACGGTGTTTTTCCATTTGCTGTACAAAATTCATATGGCGGTCCAACTGGATTGAAAAAACTAGTAAATGAATGCCATAAAAAAGGATTGGCAGTTATTCTAGATGTAGTATATAATCATCTTGGTCCGGAAGGGAACTACCTTGCTGATTTTGGTCCATATTTTACAACTAAATATAAAACACCTTGGGGCAATGCAATTAATTATGACGGACCATACAGTGATATTGTACGAAATTATTTTATTGAGAATGCTCTGCATTGGTTTAGAAATTATCATATTGACTCACTTCGCCTTGATGCCGTACACACTATTTATGATAAAAGTGCTAAACCGTTTCTTAAAGAACTTGCGATGTGCGTAAGAGATTTTTCTAAAGAGCAAGGACGGGATTTCTATTTAATGGTCGAAATTGATCTGAGAAATTCCGGAATGACACCACCAACTAAACTTATTGATTGTGGAATCTATGTTCAATGGTGTGATGACTTACATCATTGTCTGCATGCAATTCTTACTGGCGAACACAATGGATTTTATGCCGACTTCGATAGTATGCAAAAACTTGTACAATGTTTGAAAAACGGTTACCTAAACTTAAATAGGAAAGTGCAATTAATAGATGAAGATTTTAATGATATGCAATTTGTTGTTTATTGTCAGAATCATGATCAAATAGGAAATAGAATATATGGGGAAAGACTGTCGTCCTTAATTTCTTTTGAAGCCCTTAAACTTACAGCAAGTATTGTAATTCTATCACCTTTTATTCCTCTACTTTTTATGGGAGAAGAATTTGCTGCGGACTCACCTTTTTTATACTTCGCAAGCTACTCTGATCATTATTTAATCAAAGCTGTTAAAAAAGGAAGACATGCGGAATTTAAAAAAATCGGTTTGATAGGAACGCCACCTGATCCATTCGAAATAGAAACGTTCATTAGTTCGAAGTTAAAGTGGGAATCTAGAACTAGCGGAGATCATAAAATCATGTTAAAATTCTACAATCATCTTTTACAGTTAAGAACAGAATTGCCTAGTCTTTCTAACTTAGATAGAAGCCGTATGGATATTGATATTCTAGATAATACAAATATAATAGTGATGAGAAGATGGTCTGATGAACATTCTGTATTTGTAATGTTCAATTTTAACAATACAGATATTACTTTCAAACTATATGCACCTCTTGGACGATGGCAGAAAATTCTTGATTCAGCAGATAAATTATTCGGCGGACCGGGAACTCTTCTGAATTCATCATTCGTTACAGGCGATTTAATAACTTTAAGGAGTAATAGCGTTTCTGTATTAAACAAAGTTGAGTAAATTGATAACTCTATCAGCATTTACAATAGTTTCAAAGTCAGAAGCAACTCACTTCAAAAGATGAGCTGACGGCAACCGGCAGTCAGTTTAGGTAGAACGAGTGATGTATAGACGGAAAGGGACTAAATCATCTATTAGCAATCAGTTCAGAACTCTGAACCACGATAAGTGAAGGGTGAAAAGCAAAAAGGGGCTTTCAGTAAATGGTTTTGGAAAAGGGTATGGTTATATATTTCCGGAGTGAGTTTGTCCGGAAAGTGAATATTGAGAGGCTAAAATTTCGTAAGAAATGGAAAATAGAGCATACTCACAGTTAGTTTGTGAGTATGCTATCAAACAAATTATAGAAGATTTACCGCATCTCTTAAATTCTGCTGCTGAAGGTGACTATAAATTTGTATTGTCGCTAAATCCTCATGCCCAAGTAATTCTTTTACCACATACAGCGAAACTCCTTTTTGAACAAGCACTGAAGCAAAGGAATGCCGCAAAGTGTGGAAGTGAATTTTATCATTTAATTCTGCACGACGGATTGGAGGAGAAAAATTCAAAAAAGTCCAACTCAAGGAATGATTTTAGAAATGCTATCCTGTAGCTGAGGTTTTGTATTACTCCAAAGAGTTTGTAGTTAAAAGTGAGCGGTGAGATGGAGAATATTTTAAGGAAATGGAAAATAGAGCATACTCACATTTAGTTTGTGAGTATGCTTTCGAACAAATTATAGAAGATTAACTGCATCTTTAAGGTTTTGCTGCTGTAGATGAGAATATATCTGTGTAGTTGATAAAGCTTCATGTCCAAGCAATTCTTTAACAACATATAGTGAAACTCCGCGTTGGACCAAAATCGAAGCAAAAGAATGACGTAAAGTATGGAAGTGGATTTTGTCATTTAATTTGGAAGTATTTACTGCGGCTTTGAATTTTTTACTCACATAATCCTCATTTAACTTCTTCCCTCTTGAATCAGTGAAAACATAATCATCAGAAGTGATGTTAAAGATTTTTGGAATCCGATCAGCTAGTAAAGTCCTTATGGACTGATTGAAAGGAATGATTCTTCCCTTTTTATTTTTTGTAGTGAAAGTGTCTGAGCACTGAACTGTTATTTGTTTATCACTAAAATCAATCCAAGACCATTTCATATTTACTAACTCACCTAAACGCATTCCGGTGTAAAACGCTGTAATAATAATACTTCTCAAATATTCTTCTTTTGTTTTTTCAAGAATGGTTTGTAGTTCTGTTTCAGAAACGAAAACGGGAAAGTTTTTAGAAACTTTCGGAGATTTAATTTTCTTTAATGGATTTTCTGAAATGTAATTCCATAAAACGGCTTTACTGAATGCAGCTTTTAGAGTACGATAATAAAGAGAAGCGCCTCTAGGTGTTCGTGCAAAAGTATGAGTGATAAATTTATCGATTGTATGAAGATCCAAACGGACTGGTGGAATATTACCGGAAAATTCGATTAACATCTTGAAAGAGAGTTTAATAGAGCGAACATAGCTTTTTGATTTTGTTTGCATAACATAATCGGAATACTCATTCATAAAATCATTCAAGTGAATAACATTGATTTTAATTTTTGATTCCTCATCTCTCCTTTTTTGGAAGTTGATTAAAAAAAGATTGGCGTCATAAAGATTCTTGGCTTTTGTTGATATGGTTGTTTTCTTTCCATCAACTTCATAAGTCAATTGATAGAATGGTGTTTTATTTGATTTAGAAACGAACATAAGGAATAAGCCTCCTTATGTTTGGTAGGGACTTTAGTAGGGACTCGTGGGAAATCCTTCGTTTTCAGTGTAAAAAAGAGGTAGTCACCCTTACTTGTAATCAGCAGGTTGCGGGTTCGAGTCCCATCGCCAGCTCTCGAAAAGCCTCAAAACACTTCGTTTTGGGGCTTTTTTGTTTTATACCAACCGAAAAAAACCGATGATCTTTTAGCCGAATGTATGGAGTATGTATGGACTAAACATCCAACATGACCAATATTTTACGAAACGCTTACGAGAAAGTCCATGGCTACCGACCCAATAAAACTCTTAAGAGTTTCCAAGTACGATTATTCTTTTCGGCTTCGAACTTTTTTCATTTCCAATATAGTGAAATAGCAAAATATGAGAAAGAACCGGAAGTCACGCACTA
>JAZDFQ010000066.1:0-220875 GCA_043807765.1 Ignavibacteriota bacterium | reverse complement strand
ACTGAAGTTACGCACTTTGTGATTTCTTGGTGCTTTTGTGACTTGGTGGCAAAAGAAAATATAAGAAATCGAGCCACTAGGGCACAAAGTCACCAAGTTTCACTAAGAAAACTTCATAAAGTTCAGCTCTTGCGTAACTTCAGTAAGTAATTAAGGCAAAACTGTTGAATTACTACCCCCAACTGAAGATAGTTTTTTTAACTTACACAATTATTTAGCTTCTATTGGTCATGAAATTATTTGGATAAAAGAGGAAGGTTAAGCAGAAAGCGGGACTGTAAAATTTCAGTCCCGCTCTAATTTTTTATATATACATATTAATTAGTTGTTCAAACATTTCTTGTTTGCCGCTGAGTTGCTTTGGTTCACCGTTTTTAGCAGCAATGTTGCATAAATCAACCAAGCCGAGTTTATCGCTCTCAAATCCAGCGCCATCTCCAGTATCGAAAGAAGCATATCTGTTTGTGCGCATTTTCTTGTAATCGGATTGAGTTAAGATTTTTTCTGCAATCATTAATGATCTCGCAAACACATCCATTCCGGCAATGTGAGCTATGAATAAATCTTCCGGATCAGTTGAGTTTCTTCTAACCTTTGCATCAAAGTTAACGCCGCCCTTTCCAAATCCGCCGGCTTCTGCAATAAGCAACATTGTCTCAACTAGTTCATAAACATTAAGCGGGAATTGATCTGTATCCCAGCCGTTTTGATAATCGCCGCGGTTTGCATCTATGCTGCCAAACATTCCGGCATCAACTGCACATTGTATTTCGTGCTGGAATGTATGACCGGCAAGTGTTGCGTGGTTCACTTCAATGTTGAGTTTGAAATCCTTATCCAATCCGTAATGGCGCAAAAACCCTATAACAGTTTCGGTATCAAAATCATACTGATGTTTGGAAGGTTCCATCGGTTTTGGTTCGATTAAGAACGTTCCGGTAAATCCTTGCGCGCGGGCATAATCTCTAGCCATTCCTAAAAATCTACCAAGATTATCTTTCTCACGTTTCATGCTAGTGTTTAGTAGAGACATATAACCTTCGCGTCCGCCCCAGAAAACATAATTCTCTCCGCCAAGCGCAATAGTTGCATCCAAAGCACGTTTAACTTGTGTTGCTGCAAACGCAACAACATTAAAATCGGGATTTGTAGCCGCGCCGTTCATATAGCGTGGATGTGAGAATAAGTTTGCTGTTCCCCACAATAATTTAACGCCGGAAGCATTTTGCTTTTGTTTTGCATATTCAACTATTGCTTGCATAAGTTTGTCTGTTTCCGCAATTGATTCACCTTCATCAACAACATCGTTATCGTGGAAGCAGTAGTAAGGAATTCCAAGTTTTGTGATGAGTTCGAACGCAGCATCCATTTTTTGTTTTCCACGAACCACTGCATCATTACCTTCATTCCATTCTAATTTTTTTGTGCCCGGTCCAAACGGATCGCCGCCGGTTCCGCATAGTGAATGCCAGTAAGCAACGGCAAAGCGGAAATAATCTTTCATGCTCTTTCCGAAAACAACTTTGTTTTCATCATACCATTTGTAAGCTAAATGATTTTTTGATTCGGGACCTTCATACTGAATTTTGCCAATCCCTTTGAAATATTCTTTTTCACCAACTAGGTAACTCATATTCACCTCTTATTTTTTTGAATTATTTATGTTACGCATATATTCAGCTAACTTCGCCACTAAGACATCAAGGCACTAAGAAGTTTTGAATAAGCAAGTAAATTTTAAGTTTTTCCTTTGTGCCTTAGCGACTTTGTGGCAAAAATTATTTTGTGCGTAACATGAATTATTTATTTCAATGCTTTTTCGAGATTGCTTAGCCATTTCGAATACGCTGCTTCCGTCTCCTCCGCATATTCTTTTTTAGGATTTATTAGTTCTAATTTTTTGAGAGAAACAAATGCATCTTCAAATGATGAGTAAGCTCCGCAGCCTACAGCCGCACCTCTAGCTGCACCTTGAGCGCCGTCGGTTTCGTAAAGCTCGATTGACGCGCCCGTTATGTTTGCTAATGTATCGCGGAAAATTTCACTTAAGAACATGTTTCCTTTTCCGGCACGAATAACATTAATATTCAATCCCATCTCTTTCATAATATCAATACCATATTTAAACGTAAAGACAATCCCTTCTTGTGCTGCGCGGAAAACATGAGCCGGCGTGTGGCGGTTAAAATCCAATCCGGTTATTTGGCTTCCGATATTCTTGTTTTGCAAAACTCTTTCAGCACCATTTCCAAAAGGAAGAATCGAAACACCTTCCGAGCCAATAGAAATTTTTGAAGCGAGCTGGTTTATTTCGGTGTACAACAAAGTAGAAGCAAAATTTTTACGAAGCCACGAGTTTTGAATTCCGGTCCCGTTTATGCACAGTAAAACACCAAGACTGATTTTATCTTGAGTATGATTCAAGTGCGCAAACTGGTTCACACGGCTTACTTCATCATAATTAACTTGATCAATCACACCGTAAACCACACCGGAAGTTCCAGCAGTAGCGGCAACTTCTCCCGCATTTAACACATTTAGAGAGAAAGCGTTATTCGGCTGATCGCCGGCGCGGTATGAAACCACTGCATCGTTTGCAATTCCAAGTTCTTCTGCTACCGAGTTTTTAATTTTTCCTTGTACTGAAAATGTGGGATGAATTTCCGGAACAAATGATTTTGGAATTCCATATTGCTCTAAAACTTTATCGGAAATTTTGTTCTCGGCAAAATCCCAGAATATTCCTTCGGACAAACCGGAAATCGTGGTGGATATTTCGCCGGTTAGTTTCATTGCAATGTAATCGCCCGGCAGCATGAATTTGTAAATCTTGTTAAATACTTCCGGCTCGTTTTGTTTTACCCACGCAAGCTTAGATGCAGTGAAATTTCCGGGAGAGTTTAATAAATGGCTTAAGCAGTAATTTTCTCCAATAGTTTTGAATGCTTCATTACCAATATTTACAGCCCGGCTATCACACCATATAATTGAAGGGCGTAAAACATTCTGTTCTTTATCAACTAAAACCAAACCATGCATTTGATAAGAGATACCAATCGCTTTAATTTTTTTACCATCTACGTTTTTCTCGCGAAGTAATTGTTTAAGAAGAAGCTTTGAGTACTCCCACCATGTTTCCGGATTTTGCTCTGCAAATCCCGGCTGCGGAGAATCAATAGCCATTTCTTCTTTGGGATAAAAACCTTCTGCAACTACAGTTCCGCTATTTACATCAAGGATGGATGCTTTTATTGAAGAACTGCCGATATCAAAACCCAGAGAATACATTAAAATTCCTCACACTTTATGTTTATGGTGTACAAACTACACTTTTTAAATTAAACATCACAATTAAATAGTGTCTTTTAGACACTTTTTTTATTTGACTTAATAAAGCATTAGATTATTATTGCATTATTAAAAACGGAAGCCTTATGTCTCACAAGCTGAAAGATGTAATACGGAACGTTTCTATAGATTGCGTGATTTTCGGATTCGAAAAATCATCCCTCGAAATCTTACTGGTTAAACGTGCACGCAATCCTCATCAAGGCAAGTGGGCGCTGCCCGGCGGTTTTATTAAGAAAGAGGAACTTGTTGAAACAGCTGCCAATAGAATTCTACTTGAAACAACCGGCATTAATAATATTTATCTGGAAGAAATCGCCGTCTTCGATGGTGTAGATCGCTTTCCTAATTGGAGAGTATTCACAATAGGGCATTTTGCGCTTGTTAGCCCGGAAAATTATTCTCTTACTGCCGGTGTTGATACAACCGAAGTTAAGTGGGTTAAGATAGATGAACTTCCGAAGCTCCCGTTCGATCATCAAAAAATTATAGATGTGGCACTAACAAAATTGAGAACTCGGGTTCGTTACAGACCGATTGGATTTGAGCTTCTCCCGGAAAAGTTTACTCTTCCGCAATTGCAAAAACTTTATGAAGCAATTCTCGGAAAGAATCTCGATAAGCGTAACTTCAGGAAAAAAATCAATAAGGTGGATTTGATTAGAAAGCAGAAGGAGAAAGAAACAAATAGTAAAACGCGCGCTGCTTATTTGTACAAATTCGATAAGCACAACTACAACAAGCTGAAGGAGAAGGGCTTCATTTTTGAATTGTAATAAAAGCCCATCCCAACCCTTCCCAAGGGGAAGGGCTTTTTAAATTCGGGCGAGGTATTTAAATCTTGCCTTTGTCATAAAGTTGTAACCCACGACGGTACGAAGTAGTCATTCGGCCAAGCGTTGGGAATAGGTGATTGAGCTAGAATTAACTTGCTTGAATAGCAAAAGAAAGAAAACAAATGAGTTACTTAGAAAATTTATTTGGGTTAAAAAACAAAACCGCAATCATTACCGGTGCGACGGGTGTTATTGGAAGTGAAATTGCAAGCGGATTAGTTAGTTCCGGTGTAAAAGTTATTCTACTTGGAAGAAATACGGAAGTTCTAAATCAGCTTACTTCCAAACTTAAGAATAATGGCGAAGTAGTTAGCTTCAATTGCGATGTGCTGAACAAGGACAACCTCGCTGAAGTTAACAATAAAGTTTTAGAACGATTTGGCAAGATAGATGTTCTAATTAACGCAGCCGGAGGACACGTACCCGGCGCGGTTATTGGGGTTGGACAAAGTGTGTTCGATATGAAGATTGATGACTTCAACAAAGTCACCGAACTGAATCTTGATGGAACCGTCTTGCCAACTTTGGTTTTTGGTAAGGCAATGTCCGAGCAAAAGTCGGGCTCAATAATTAATATTTCTTCAATGGCTTCGCAAAGAGCAATTACAAGAGCGCTTGGCTATTCTGCGGCAAAAGCTGCGGTAGAAATTTTTACAAAGTGGATGGCAATGGAAATGGCTTTGAAATTTGGAAACGGAATTCGCGTTAACGCAATTGCGCCCGGATTTCTAATTACAAATCAAAACAGAGAGTTGCTCACAAATCCGGATGGCTCTTACACGGAGCGTGGAAATAAAATAATCGAGATGACACCATTCAAGCGGTTCGGCAAGCCGGAAGAGTTGATCGGAATAATGTTATGGCTTGCCGGCGATGCATCCAGCTTTGTAACCGGAACTGTAATTCCAATTGATGGCGGATTTAGTTCATTCAGCGGTGTATAAAATATTAGAAAGGCAATTATGGCATTTGAGCAGACTTGGAGATGGTTCGGATCAAACGATCCAATCTCGCTTGCAGAAATAAAACAAACCGGTGCAACGGGAATAGTAACGGCACTTCATCAAATTCCGGTTGGAAATGTTTGGACAGTTGATGAAATTCTTGAACGCAAAAATATTATTGAGAATGCCGGTTTAATATGGTCTGTTGTAGAAAGCGTTCCGGTTCACGAAAACATAAAGAAGAAAAAAGATAATTACGCGCAGCTTATAGAAAATTATAAGCAGTCAATTATCAATCTTGGTAAATGTGGTATTGATACTGTTTGCTACAACTTTATGCCGATACTCGATTGGTCGCGCACGGATTTGGATGTTGCTTACAAAGATGGTTCCATCACAACAAAATTTGAAGCGAAAGCTTTTGCAGCTTTTGATCTTTTCATTCTAGAAAGAGAAACAGCGGAAAAAGATTACAGCGAAGAGCAAATCAAACATGCCGAAGTATATTTTCTTGGGCTAAACAATGAACAGAAACAGAATTTACAGAACACGGTTTTACTTGGTTTGCCCGGCTCTCTACAATCTTATTCACTGGATGAATTTAGATTAGCTCTAAAAGAATATGATGACATTAGCGAATTGCAACTACGGGAAAATCTTTACACATTCTTAAAAGAAATTACACCGGTTGCAGAAGAAGCCGGTGTTTATTTGGTTATTCACGCAGATGATCCGCCATGGTCTTTGCTTGGCTTGCCAAGAGTAGTAAGCAATAAGAAAGATGTTGAATTAATTTTCAACGCTTACGATTCTCCACATAATGGCTTAACGTTTTGCACCGGCTCATTCGGCGCAGATAAGAACAACGATCTCGTTGATATGGTAAAGTGCTTTAGTGATCGAATCAATTTCATTCATCTTAGAAACGTTTGTAGAAACGTGAACAAGGATTTTTCGGAAGAAAATCATCTCGAAGGTGATATAGATTTGTATGAGATTATGAAGACGTTATTAATTGAGCAGAAAAAACGTTTTGATAGTGGGCGAAGGGATTTTCGCTTACCGTTTAGACCAGATCACGGTCATTTGATGATTCCCGACATGAACCGGCAAGCTATTTATCCCGGCTATTCTTTATTTGGAAGAATGCGCGGACTTGCTGAATTACGTGGTCTTGAATTGGGAATAATTCGTTCGTTTGAATTATAATGTTTATCTACCAAATATCATTCCGTATTAATCCAAAGTATGATTTTGAAATACCGTTTAACAAAACATTTTTTAGGAGTAGTTGATGACTTTTGCAAACATTCTGGGGTACGCAGCCGCTATTGGAACTACTTGCGCATTCATACCTCAGGCTTACAAAGTTTTTAAAACAAAAAAGACCAGCGACTTATCAGCCGGCACATTTTTGATGTTCTGCTCGGGATTAGTACTGTGGGTGATTTATGGATTCGTAGTAATGGCAATTCCAATTATACTCGCCAATTCATTAACCTTTCTTATGGCGTTCTATATTTTGATAATGATTTTCAAACATGGTAAGAATACAAGCAACAATTAGGTTGTTCAGAATTTCAAGATTCACTTTTTAATTCTGTATTCTCTTCCGGCTTTCATAAACGCGTCTATGTTTTCTAGCGGAACATCTTGCGGCAAATCGCAGCCGGTACTTAAAATGAAATTGGGATATTTGTCCATATCTACCAGAAGATTGTTTACATCTCGAATAACATCTTCCGGCTTTCCATTTAGAATTGAGCCAACCGGATTTAGATTTCCAACGAGTATAATACCAGAGGGAATTTGTTTGGCGATAACGGGCAGATCAATTCCGGCTTCATGAGAATCCAAACTCAATCCATCCACTCCGGCTTCGCACATTTTTTGAACAAGGTGTGAAGAATTGCCACAGATATGATAAACACTTGCTACTCCCTTGCCTTCGCATATTTGGCACATCGTTTTAATGTAGCTTGATGAAAACATTTCAAACTGAACCGGTCCAAGCATTACTGCAGATGGTTCCAGAACACAAATAAGCTGCGCTCCATTTTCAACTAGAGCATTAACATATTTTTTGATAACACTTGAAGTAAATTCGCAAATCTGCAAGAGGTCATCCGGACTAATTATAGTAGCCATTGCTGCGTTTTGTGCGCCCATCAACAATCCGGCTAAAGTATATGGTCCGGTTACGTATGCGCCTTTCATTACAGATTGGGGAAGTAACGCATTCATTCGTTTCATCGTTTCCGTATAACCAAATAATCTTGAATCAAGTAGAACATCAACGCTTTCTATCGATCTAATTTCCTCAGCACAAAAATTTTCAGTTACTATTGTTGCCGATTCATTCTGCGGAAACAAAGTATATCTGCCAATCGCGTTTGCCTCGACAGAAAGATCCATCAACGGGAAAACCAAATCCGGCTGAAATCTTTCGACGATTGATTTAATTACTTTGATGTGTTCGCCATAGTTTTGCTGCGCAAGCTTGATACTTGTGCCGACAAGATTCACACCGGGAAATCCAATTAGCGGCGCAACTAACCGTTTCCCCTCGGCGTAATACTTATCCGTAAGCTGTTTTAGTTTTCTTTCTTTCACTACAGTCTATTGTTTGCTATTCTTTACTGCGTTTCCAAAAGCAGAAATGTTTTCTGTACTTACTGCCGGAGGCATTCCTCCGCCGCAAGACATTATTATTCTCGATCTATCTTTTAATGAATTGACCAACTCTGTAGTGGCTTTTCCAATTTCTTCCGGCGTTCCGGCTGCAAGAACATCCCGCGGGGGTAGATTACCAAGCATAGTTACTTTGTTTTGCGTGAGTTCTTTTAAATCATTAAGCGTAACATCAAAACCCATGTTGAAGAAATTAACTCCCATCTCCGGCAATAACGGCGCTGATACTCTGCAAGGTGCATCGTTATGCAAAAATTTTACCGAGGGATTTAATCCATAAAGTTCTTGAAAATATGGTAAGCCAAATTGGCGGAACTCATCTTCCCCCATAAAGCCAATTATGTCATCAAGCATCAGCATTCCATCTATTGATGGAAATGTTTCCATTTGTAGTTCGTGCCAGTTTTTTAAGTACGCAGTAATCTTTTTAACGAGCAGTTCTGCTTTATCCGGTTTCATCATCAGCAAAGTTAGAAACTCTGTTGTGCCCATTAAGTAACTAGCAATGTTTAGCGGTCCCCGTGAAACAGAAAAACGAATCTTATGTCCGGCGGCTTCAATTTTTGGTTGAGCGAGTTTTAATCTATTAAGCATGAATGGAAGAAGTCCATCCGCTTTTGGGTTCGGCTCCGGCAGCGAATCAATATCATCCGATGAGTGAATTATTTTATGCGCGTGCGGAAATTCATTTTGGGGAAAAGAACAGCGCGCACCAAATGCCGAAGGCTCAGTACACATTCCAAACTCAGACCAAAAACCGGGGAGAAACATCACATCGGGGAAATCATTAATGGCTTTTAAGTTTGCATCAAGCCAGAGTTGATCGTTCGAGAAGTAATCAACAATGTTTATTCCAAACCAGTTAGGCAGCCACGGACAATCAATAATAAAAGCTACCGGAAGCGGATTTACAATTTCTCCTTTTATTACTCTTTGCAAAACATCCCATTGTTGATCTGTCATTTCATTTTCCTTAATTCGTGTTACACATATATTCAGCTAACATCGCCACAAAGGCACCAAAGCACTAAGAGGTTCTGAATAAGCAAGTAAATTTTATTCTTTTCTTTTTTTGTGCCTTAGCGACTTGGTGGCAAAAACTATTTGGTGCGTAACATGGGTTCCTTAATTAATTTTATGTTTCTTTCTTTCCGTTATTGTTCTGTATGTGCAATCCTTAATGTTACACTCATTGCAACTGTATTCCGAGTATTTTACTTTTTCTCCAATGCCAATTATTCCGCTGATTGATTTAATCGGAAGCATTAGCGCCGAATCTGTTAAAGATATTCCACAAAAATTTTGCGGTAGTAGTGAGAAAAGGAGCTGCTGTTCGTCAACTTTCCAGTTGCAATAACCGGGGCTATATCTGTTTGTAACTTTTTGATTCTTAAGTAACATTTTCTCTTTGATGTGTTCGTGAAGTGCGTCTGCACAAGCTTCTGCTGCAACCGATGCAACAACATCATAGATATAGCCCAAAATCAAATCATCATTCTTAATTAATTCCCTTGAGCAAGTTTCCATTCCTGAGCCGATTGTAACGCAAAAGCCAAAAATGTTTTCGGATTTTTTAAGTACGCCGGTTACAATTTTATGTAGTGCAAAAAACTTTTCGCCGATTAGCATTCCGTTATTATTTTCTTTCCTGTATTCCGCTTTTAGAATTCTATAACCGGCTTTTATATCAATTCTATTTTGAAGATCTGCAAGAGCTGTTTTAAGTAAGTTTCTGAAATGCTGCGGTATTTGTTCCGGCTGATAGCCGAGCAGCAATTCAATTTCGTCCACATTAATTTTAATATCATCATAACCGATGCAAACTTCAAAAGTGTTATTGCCTATATCTTTTTCGGAAAGAAGTCTTTTCATTTTCTCTTATTGATTACACCGGCTATTGCCGAGATATGAAGCGGAGTTGTTCCGCAGCAGCCGCCGATTATATTTGCGCCGCATTCAATCAATTCATTCACGCGGCTTGCCATCATATCGGGTGTTTCGGGATAATCGACTTTTCCATTGTTGAAAATTGGTAACCCGGCATTTGCGTGAACAAGTATCGGAGTAGTTTTATCAACCATGCGAATTTCTTTAACAATGCCGAGCATATTTTCGAAACCGTTGCCGCAATTTGTTCCGATAATATCTGCTTCTTCATCTTTCATTGCTACAACCATTTCTTCTGGTGAAACACCCATCATGGTTTTGAATTCACCGGAAACAGTTTTATCAAACGTGAAAGTGCAAACAACTTCTAAGCCGGTAGCTGCTTTTGCCGCACGCACTGCAATTGCCGCCTCTTGAATATCAGTCATAGTTTCTACACAAATTGCATCAACGCCTCCTTTCTTCAATGCTTCCGCTTGAAGATAGAATCCTTCAAACAGTTCTTCTTCCGTAGTTTCACCCATCATTAACATTGAACCGGAAGGACCAATGGAACCAAGTACAAAATGATTTTCTCCGGCAGCTTCCCGCGAGATTGCCGCGGCTGCTTCATTCAATTCAAATGCTCTGTCATTCAGTTCATAATGTTTTAGTCTAACCGGACTTCCGCCAAAACTGTTTGTAAGAATCATGTCTGCGCCGGCATCGATGTAACTTTTTGCGATTGCATATACATCATCCCGGTGAGTTACATTCCACAGCTCAGGACATTCGCCTTGCTGCAATCCGCGTTGGTATAAAAATGTTCCCCAAGCACCATCAGAAACAAGAATCTTACCTTTTTTAATTTCTTTCAGTAACGATTTCATAATTGCTCCAAAGCTTTGGAAGTTTTTAATTATTTACGCTGCGTTTATTGTTCTGTTCAAAAATTCTACTGCGCCTTGCGGATTTGGCGCGTAACCATCCGCACCCATTTTGAGTGCAGCTTCCATCGAAAGCGGCGCGCCGCCAACAATAACTTTTGTTTGTGGAAACTGAGCTTTAATTTCTTCTACCGTCTTAGACATATTAGCCATCGTTGTAGTTAACAGCGCGCTAAGTCCAACTGCACATCCGGGGTTTTCTTTTATTTTCTCAATAAATTTTGGCGTCTTAATGTCAACACCAAGATCAATAACTTCCCAGCCATTTCCTTCAACAACCATCGAAACTAAATTTTTCCCGATGTCATGTAAATCTCCCATTACTGTTCCAAGAACAAATTTTCCTTTTGCCTTAACAACGCCGGATTTGAAAAACGGTTTAAGATGAGCCATAACTGCATTCATCGCTTTGGCAGACATTAACAATTCGGGAACAAATGCTTCTCCTCTGCCAAACTTTGCGCCAATCACTTGCATACCGTCGTTGCATGCTTGCAAAATTAATTCGGGAGCGCAAGACTCTTCAAGCGCTTTTTTAGTTAACTCGTCCGTTCCTTCTTGTCCAATTAAATCTTTTGGATATGGTGACACTGTATTAACTTTTCCTCTCGCCACACAGTAGCCTATTTTTTCGATTAGCTCAGAATTTTCCATTTGCTGTTTTCTTTTTGTTAAAGATTAGTGAAAGTATTTTATGTAAAAGATTCGTAAGAATAAACAATATAATGAGCGGTTCTCTGTATCGTCCCTAAAGGGACTTTGTTTTTTTTGCTTTCTATACTGATAGATATTTTATCCCTACGGGATTTTTAGCTCCGTTAGGAGCGACATATCTATAGAATAATGAACACAGAATATTTGTTAAGTCCCTTTGGGGACGGTATAAAACAATTCACCAGCTGTATTACTCAGTAAATCCCTTCTCACGTTAATATTTTTCTGTCCTAGTATTTCTTATCTCGGTTTTGAGGTAATTAGCAATACTATCTTACTGTTTTTTATTCTTCTCAGCATCATCCTGTTACTTTACAATTTTATCTTTGCCGGAATACTCAAGCCAATCATAAGAGGCTTTGTTGCTGCTTGGCTTACCTAACGATGTAGCATACATTCCGAATACTGTTCCTACAAATCCGTAAACGTTACGCGGACTTAAGAATGAAGCATCCACTTTGTCTTTTAGTAAAACCCAATTGTCTTTGCTTACGGCATAATAGAACGAGTACTCTTTTCCACTGGCTTCTATCTTCAAAAATAATTTTCCGCTCTCATCAATCTCCCTTTGCGCAATCAACTCCATGTTATTTGCTTCTTTATTCTTGTTCGATTTGAAAAGCTGAACAACATCTTTGTTACCGACTTTTGATTTGCAGAAGAAGTAAAAATATTCTTCCATCTGGAATGCGGTTAATCCGGCTTTTTCATTTTCACTTTTAGCAGAAAACTCCAAAGCTGAACTTACAGAACAATATGAATGCTGCTGTCTTCTTGCAATAAAACTTGGATTGCTTATTCCCGCTACGGTTTCTGGTTTAAGATTCAACTCAAGAAAACCTTTTTTGGAGGAAAGGCTATACCAACTTTCCTTTGGAGTTCTAATAAACAAAAAATAGTTTGGCAGAATCTGCTCATCGAAATTTTCTTTTACCGTAAAATCTCCGTTGAAAGGAATTTTGGTTTTTCCTTTTATGTTTGTAGGAAGAGGATACGAATGCTGCACTTCTTCATTTCCATAATTAATTATTGGCCATCCGTCATTCCAAGTAATTGGCGCAAGAAAAGTTTCGCGTCCGGTGTTATAATTGTTTTCTATAAACGGCTCATGCGGCCTGCACGCAAGAAACACCGCCCACCAGTCGCCTTTATCTGTTTGAACAAAATCTGCGTGACCCGTACAAGTAATTGGATTATTTCTCTCCGGTTTCAAATGTCTTTGAGTTAGAATAGGATTCTTTTCGTAAGGAATATATGGGCCGAAAACATTTTCACTTCTAAAGATTACTTGAGAATGAGCCTCGGCAGTTCCGCCTTCCGCTGCGGTTAGAAAATACTTTCCGTCAATTTTATAAATATGCGGACCTTCAATCCACACCGGTTTTTTCGAAAGATCAACACCTCCATTTACAATTATTTTTTCATCAGCGCTTACTTTTAAATTTACCGGATCAAACTCACGAATTCTAATTGTACGGTGCCCGCTATATAGCGGCTTGTTTTCGGGAGCGTCGCTATTATATAGAATGTATGCTTTTCCGTTATCGTCAAAAAAAGGTGAAGGATCAATTCCATTTACTTCATGCAGCCAAACCGGATTCGACCAAGGACCTTCCGGCTCTTTCGAAGTAACAACAAAATTTCCGCCGCCATCAATTAGAGTGCATGTTACGTAAAACATTCCGTTATTATAACGGATTGCCGGAGCGAACAATCCTCTGGTAATTCCCATTCCATCTAAGTTTAACTGTTCAGCGCGGTCAAGAACATGACCAATTTGATTCCAGTTTACTAAATCCTTGCTTTTGAAAATTGGGATGCCGGGAAAATATCCAAATGTAGAATTGATTAAGTAATAATCATCTCCAACTTTGCAGATACTTGGATCGGGATAGAACCCGGCTAGTATTGGGTTTCGAAATTCCTTCTTAGTTTGGGAGTGAACGTTTGAAAACAAAACGGAGAACAGCAATAAAAACATTATAGCACAGAGATTATTCCTATTCATCACCGTTCTCCGTTTGTGCTAGGAGGCACCAGCAAAAGCCCATCCCAACCCTTCCCAAAGGGAAGGGCTTTTTTAAATTCGGTCGAGGTATTTAATCCTCGACTTTCGTCATAAAATTGTAACCAACGACGCAAGCATCGGGGAATTGGCGATTCCACGTTAACTAACATTTTCAATTTCCTATTTCTTATTTATTGTTGAGTAACTTTGCGGCTGACCGAGATAACTCGGTTTAGTTTCTTTTGTTTCAACAACTATTTTTTGAAGAACAACTCCCGGATCAACAAACCAAAATTTTAGAACATGCTTACCCGGTTTATCAATTTTATGTTTAGAGATATGTATGTTGATGTTGTTAGCGACCCAGCTATTCCAAACGGGGTCCCGGTGTAAATCAGCATAGTTTGGATGATTAGTCATATTAATAATCTGCGGCGTTTCATCATCAATAGAAATTGCATAACGAACACCGGTAGGATTGTTGGTAAAATTTAATGTCGGCGATAAGTAAGCATTTACTTTTACTTCACCTTCGTTGAACAAGAAAACATTGTATTCCAAATGAGGGTAATCGGCTTCCGGTTTTTCTATTGATTTTGTTACCGGATAAGCTGCAACCGATGAGCCGGTCTTTCCGAGATTTGGAATAACTTGCCACTTAATTCCCAAAGCATCAACAGCTTTGCTGTAATGCTCGGCATTAATTGAAACACAATTATTGCCTTCAACAAATCCGCTGAACTGTGCGGACAGTTCTTCTGCCGGATTATTTATTCCAATTTGTATCGGAACAAATTTTTCATTTGGACCGGCAATTCCAATCATTGCTTTACTATTACCTTTAGGAGCTTTGTTCCAATCAATACTTACAAAAATTTTCTTCTGCTTTTCAACTCTTCCCTTTGCATCAGTAATTTGAATCCAAGAATCCTTTGCGCGGATTTCATATTCAAAAGGTTTTTCGCCTCTGTTAAAAATTTCTATGTAATACGATTGTTTGTTAAATCTATCAAATTCTGGAAGTTTAGCAAGACTAAGTTCTTTCGGCCACCAATTTTCAGAGCCTTCAACCGCAACTCCCATTTCTTGATTGGAAGACACTTCCACTTTGTATGTAGTTGGAATGTAATTGGAATCGGGCTGCTGCCAGTAAGTATAACCAATATGAGTTTGATCCATCATATGATTCCACTTTCCGCCAGCCATAATTTTGTTGTGATAGTTTGAAAGTTCAGCATCTTTCTTAAACAAACTTTTTACTTTCTCTGCAAGACTGTCTGTTAAAACCCTTCCTTGTTTTGCGTACATGAAATTCAAGCCAGCTGTATAATACATTTCGTTTAAGTTTGCGCATGCTACAACCGGATAATAAACAAGTTGATAGAACGCGTCCTTGTAATCTTGCGGAAGCTCATTGTAAACTTTGTTAGCCTTTTCAGCTAATTTGTTATACTCATTCACCACAGTTTCAGCTTCATGGTAATTAACAAGACTGTAAGTCTCCGGCGAAATCATTTCCGGTTTTTTACGAGAGTTATATTTTGTGTAAAGAGAAATCAATTCAGAGACTTCATCAGCGTATCTTGTACCGAACTGTTGAGCCGACCAGTTCTTGTAGTATTTCGGCAAATCATCCGCAAAAAATTTTTCCGGATTCCATGCATATTCCAAGAAGAAACTAATTGGGAATTCCATCGGCTTTAAATCGCCAACATTCACAACCCAGATTTGTCTCGCGCCATATTCATAAGCCAGATGCATTTGTTCCCAAACTCTTTCAATCTGATTTGTGTTATTCCATTTATAATTTCTCGGTCCGCCCACATAATCAAAGTGATAATAAATTCCGTAACCCCCTTTTCTCGGTGCATCTGTTAGCTTAGGAAGCTTACGCAAATTTCCCCAGTTGTCATCGCACAAAAGTATTGTTACATCATCCGGCACGCGCATTCCTTTATCGTAATACTCTTGCACTTCTTTATACAAAGCCCACACTTGAGGAACAGTTGTTGCGTCCTTCTGAGTTACCTCGCTAATTATCTTACGTTGATCTTCAACAACTTTTTGAAGAAGCGAAATATTCGCGTCCTCATTCATTGCTTCGTCGCCATCGCCGCGCATAGCAAGCGTAATTACTTTTTCATAATCCTTTGTTCTTCGGATTCCCTCTTTCCAAAACTCTCTAAGATTTTCAGCGTTCTTAGAATAATCCCAGCTTCCTTTTTTATTTCCGGCGCGTTCCCATTCTTTCCACGCACGCATCATCGGCTCGTGATGCGAAGTGCTTACAACTACTCCATACTCATCAGCAAGTTTAGCCGTTAGCGGATCATCGGTTGCAAAAGAATTATCCCACATTGCCGGCCAAAGAAAATTTCCTTTGAGACGAAGAATTAACTCGAACACATGCTCATAAAATTTACTATTAACACCGCCAAACTTTTCTCTTGTCCAGCCGGATAAATTAGGTGCTTCATCATTTAGAAAAATTCCTCTGTATTTTACTTTTGGTTCGCCGAGAGAATATCTTCCCTTCTCAATGTAAATCTCAGATTGTTTTCTAACCGGAACATCTGCCCACCAATACCAAGGAGAAACACCTATCATTTCAGAAAGATGATACATCCCGTAAATCGTTCCCCGCTTATCGCTGCCGGCAATTACCAACGCGCGTTTAACATTTGGCAAAGGATTATCAATCACTTCAATCACAAAAGTTTCCCACCTCCCAGAAATCTCCTTTACATCAATTTTTTTAGCACTAATGAGTTTATCAATTAGAGGATTCTTTCCAATGGTTCCAATTATCACTGCTTCTTGTGAAGAAACATTATCATAAAGAATAACGGGTTCACTTCCGGTTACACTCTTAATGTCTGTTTGCAAATGCCCACCAACTCTCAGAACTCCGGGGATATCCTTTTTGCTGAAAACCAGAGTAGCGACTTTTCCTTTTGATGCAAGAGCAAAACTTTCATCATTCTTAGTGGCAGAACACACTAGTTTTTGTCCTAACAAAAAGTTTGTTGCCGTAGCCAGTATAATGCCGAATACAAAAGATAGTTTAGTCATTGTTTTCATTTATCTGCCTTTAATCTTTTTTTAGAAATCGTCCGTTCTGAATGGTGAAGCCGGCAATCCTTCCTTGTTATAAAGATTAGCTCCTTCCGGATTATCTGCCCACGCATATCTAACCGCAATTGGGTTTGCAACGCCATCACTACAAACAACTATTTTATTGCCAACAATTTTTGCCTTTGCCCAAACAAACTTTTTATCAGCTCCGGCAATCGCAAAATGTTTTAGCTCAGTATTTCCTTTTGCAATTAATCCGCTACCAACGTTGGTAAACGAGAGAATAATTTTATTCCCATCAACTTTCATCGAAGTGTAAGTAGGACCGGAGTACACCACTTTCCTTTCTCCGTAAGCAATCTTCTGCGCCGCAAGAGCAAGACGTTTGCCAACATCTTTCTTATTCAACGGATGAACATCGTTCCACTCGCCAATATCTATTGCAACTGCCAACGCAGTATTTTTAAGTGATAAAGCTTTTTGCTGAGCTTCGCGCATCAACGCCCAATTGCTTTCGGATGGTTCTGGTTTCGCTTCCATAAAATTCGGAAGCTGTACAATGACAAATGGAAAATCTCCGGTGTTCCATTTAGCACGCCAATCATTAATCAGCGATGGGAGAAGAGTTCTATACTCAACCGGATTCCAAGAGTTTGATTCACCTTGATACCAGGCAGCTCCTCTAATTTTATAATTGAACAAAGGCGCCAGCATTCCATTATGCAAGCCAACCGGTTTCCATCTAATAAAAGTTTGACTGCCGAGCGGCTCCATTGTTGCGCCGAGACGATATTGCCAATCACCTTTTAAATCAACGCGTTCGTTTTCAAAAACTATTTCATATGGTTTATCAAATACAAAACCAGCATTACCGGAATTGCTGACCACGCGAACGACAATTGTGTTTTCCCCTTCTTTCAAAATATTTGCCGGTATCACATAACGTCTTGGAGGATATTGATAGCTTACTGTTCCAACAAAGACTCCATTCACAAAAGCAGAGTCTGCATCAACAATTCTTCCAAGATTTAGTTTCGCTTCTTTGCCAGCCATTGAAGGCGAAATGCTAAAATTCTTTCTAAACCAAATTACACCGTTAACGCTTCCAAGTTTTGTATTAGATAAATACCCGGGAATTTTCATCGTGTCCCAATCACTCACGCTAAGGTTTGGATTCGACCACTTGAGGCTTCCTTTATACCCTTCATCTTTTTGATTAAGCAGATCATACCAAGCTTTAATTCGTTTGCCGTCGCTCTCTTCAATCTCCTTGATGAGATTGGCATTTTTAAATTTTTGCGCTTCTTCAAAGTGGCGAGGGAATGCTTGAAGCGCTTCTTCGCTCATCCATGCTTCTGCCGGAGAGCCGCCCATACTTGCGTTGATTATTCCAATTGGAATTTTGTATTTAGCGTATAGTTCTTTTGCAAAGAAATATGCAGCCGCAGAAAAATCGAGAACAGTTACCGGGTCTGAAGATTTCCAGCTTCCGGATTCAAAATCTTTTTGCGGCGAGTTGAAATAATATCTTTGAGGAACTGCAAATTGTCTTATAAATTCATTCTTAGAATTAGCAATCTCATCTTCATAGATTGGACCAACCCGCCTCATCGGCAATTCCATGTTGGATTGACCCGAGCAGACCCACACTTCGCCAATTAATATGTTTCTGATAGTAATTGAATTGCTTGCGTTGATTTGCATTTCATACGGTCCGCCGGCTTTTTGCTTGGGAATACTAACGCCCCACTCTCCAATTGAATCTGCAACAGTGCTGTAAGTTTTCCCTAAGAACTTAAGAAAGATTTTTTCACTTGGCGCAGCCCAACCCCATATGTTCAGTTCAGTATTCCGCTGCAAAACCATTCCGTCGCTTATTAACTTAGGCAGCCGCACTTGCGAATAATTTATCGATGAGCACAAAAACAAGGCTGCTATCAACAAACAGTTCAGCTTTGTAATATTTCTAAACAAAATCATTTTTTCTCACAGTTTTTGTTTCGCAATTATTTGATATGCCATACTCTGAAATTTCCGCTAGTTTGAAGCATAGCCATTAGATAAAGTATTCCGTCATAGTATCTGTATTTGCCGGTCGGCAGTTGTACATCCCACAACTCTTGTACGAATTCTTTTCTTTTTTCATTTGTAGAAGCCAGCGCTGCTACTGCGTTCATTGCTATAATTCCCGCACTATGATCGTGAACCAACTGCTCGCCATCCAAAGTATAAACTTGACCAAACTTTTTTACTCCCACTGTATAAAAGAAATCCAACAAACGATTTGATTGAGTAACCGCCCATTCATCTTTAGCAAACCATGTGTAATCGAGAGCTACATTCATTGCTACACGCCAGGCATCATACTGAAAATTATTTTGCGTTCCGCTCCTAAACTTGAAAGGAGTGCCATCAAAATTGGAATAATCCGGAGCTAGTCCGGTTACTGGTTGAACAGCACGTTTTAAGTATGCTCTGCTTGTGTCGGTTACATCTTTCCAAAACTTATTTTCTTTATTTGCCCATCTTCCCCAAAGTTCATAGAAGTGAGGCACGTGATAAGAGGGGTCGGTAAAATCATCTGCTTCTCCACTCGGGACAAACACAACTTGCTTTGCTTTTTTATTAAATATGTTTGTTACAACATTGCGAATGTCAGATGATTCAACCTTGTTCAGCATCGCGTCAAGAATCATCTGCGCTTCATTCTTGTAATGATAAATTCCTTTCCCGTTTCCCCATCTAGCCGAAGCTAAAAATAGTGTGGTAACAAACCACTCTTCACCGTCTGAAGCAGAATTGGAATCAATCTTCTCTCCATCAGTTTTACAATGCCACGCGAAGTAACCTTCTCTTTTTTTAGTTTGATGCTGCATGTTAGTTTTTGCCCATTTCCATAAACGGTCAAATTCTTTTTTCTTATTCATCTGAACAGCAATCATCATTCCGTACGACATACCTTCGGTGCGAACATCATTATTGTTGATGTCAACTATGTAAGCCATATCCGGTTCAACGGGATAGTAGATTCTCTCAGTTTCATTGTCTCCATAAAAATAATGTTGGAACGCTGCGTTAATCTTTCCGTTGATTTCGGATTTACTTTTTCCCAACAACTCCTTAAACAAGTTGGGATACTTACCTGTATAGAACGCCCCCTTTTTAGGTTTCATTTGTGTAGTATCATTCTGCAAAGCAGCCGTTCCGGCAAATGCAAGAAACGGAACCGCGAGAAGTAGAAATGCTGCATATTTATTTAGTTTATTCATCAAAGCCTCTTAGGAATTGATTTCAGCTATTTGAGGAGAAGCATCTTCTTGCTCTCCATAAAATTGCCTACTTTCAATGTGTAAAAATATATTCCGCTTTTTAGAGACGCGCCATGGCGCGTCTTTACGTTAAACTTTTTATTATACATTCCCGCTTGCTGATATTCGTTTACCAACGTTGCAACCTCTCTTCCTAAAACATCGTAAACTTTTAACGTTACGTTTATCGTTTCACCTTTCACGTTTGATTGGATTGTGTAGCTAATCGTCGTTTCCGGATTAAACGGATTTGGGTAATTTTGATGCAACTCTAACTTAGTAGGAACAAAGTCTTTTTCTACAGACACAACATTAGAGCCGGTAATAAAACTAACTACCTCAGAGTATTCTCCTTCTGCTTTATCATTCTTTGCGCTCACACGCCAGTAATAAGTTGTGTTTTCCTCAAGCGTTTTAGATTGGAACACAGTATCTGCCACTACAGTATCAACAACCGTTGTTGTCAGCAATCTGTTATTCGAAATTTGCAAATGGTATGATGTTGCCGTGAGAGATGAGTGCCACTTTAATTTTGGATTCCGAACTTCATTGCTTGTTCCAATTGGAGAAATTAGTATCGGTCTGAACGGTGAAAGCAAATAATTTCTCAACCATTGTAGCGCTGGGCGTTCAGCATTTCTATCTGTAAGTAAATGGGCATCTGCTCTCCACGTCTGTCCATAAACATATCCCCACATTGTTATACCAGCAACGCCCGGATGCTCATACAGTGTTGGAAAAATTGTTTTATACTTTTGCAATTGGGTGTCATCATTCGCGCTGCTTATGTCAAACTCGGTAATGTAGATAGGAATTCCGGTTGCCGCGAGTTTGTCCAGATTACTCTTTAGTGTGGTAACTGCCGGACCATCAATCTCAAATCCATGTGCCTGAATTCCAATTCCATCTATTAATCCCTTGCTCTTTAATACATTTACAATTGTAATTAAGTTAGCGGTAGATGTAGAACTGTTAATAATGTTGTAATCATTTAGAATAAGTTTCGTTGAAGAAGGCCAATATTTTCTCGTTAATTCAAATGCTTTTACAACCCAATCCCAGCCGGAAGTACCGGATCCGCCAAGCGCTTTTACTAAATTCAAAGCTGTTCCGGTAAATGCATGCAGAGGTTCATTTACAACATCTACCATTGATGTTTTTGGATATCTTTCGCCGCAAATTTTTATCCACGCTTCAATTCGCGTGTATAGTGCTGCTGAATCAAGAGTGGCAACGAAGCCCGGGTATTGCTGTCCCCAAACTAAAGTATGATGTTTAAATGGAATTTTGTTCGTTAGAGCATAATTGTAAATGTTATCAACTTGACCCCAATTATAGTTGCCTGCTGTTCCTTCAACACTTGCCCACTTAGTAGCATTTTCCGGAGTAACTTGATTCCAATACTTAGAAAAATCCGAACGAATGCTGTATCCATTAGCTATTATATTCCCAACAAACTTACTTTTGCTGCTAGCAAGCGGCTGCGCATAGTTGTTATTCCACAGAAGGCTTAAGACTAACAATAGCAGTGAACTAAAAAAACGACTGCTTAATTCTGAGAAATCTTTCTTTTTAACGGAAGAACAATTCCGGTATAGTTTATTGCTTTGCATTTTTTTTTCTCTGGTTTTAAGAATCATATTTACTTGGGAAATTTATTTTTCTATGATTATTTTTTTTTTGATGAAAACTTCCAGCATTTAATTGATAAAAGTATACTCCAGATGTTAATTGACTCGCGTTGAGCACATTCCGGTTCTGAACCAATCTATATCTACAAATCCGCCGGCGGCAATTGTTGAGTAATTGAAAAGACAAAATTTATTTCCGGTAAAAATTGAAAGATTAAACTGCATCGTAAGTTCATTGCCTATTCGTTTGAATGATTCATTATCGAGACTATATTCAAAGAATGCTTTACTTGAGCCATACACAGCTTGCGCTCTCAAGTATATAACAGAAATATTAACCGCAACAGAATCAATCGCTTTTCCATTGTTTACCATTATTACATATTTAGCGTCGTTATTTTTTTTAATTCCAATAAACGCGTATGGGTTTTGAAAAACTGCAAGTCCGGCTATATCACCTTCTTGCATATTATCCACATTCATTTTACTTGTGGCGGTAGTTGTATGAACTTTAGAGTAGTATGCGAAAATTCTTTGCGTTAGTGTGTTAACAGCTTCGGGCAATTTTGAGACAACTTTTGCAGTGGTCAATCTCAAATAACCCGGATTTTGAGTTAACGACCAAGCGGTTGAATCGGGATTATGATTCCAGCCCCACTGCATATTTAATACTTTAGTGTCGAACTCATCTGAGGTTGGAAGAGCTTTTATTGGATATGTTTTACCAACATTTGGTTTTTTGTAAGTGATAACTCCTTTTCCATTAACACCAACCATTGGCCAATCATCTTGCCATGTTACTGGTTGCAAAGTTGGAAAACGTCCAAACGCACCACCATCTTGAAAGATGACTGACCACCATTCGCCGGTTTGAGTCTGTATTAATGCGCCTTGATGAATACCTGTACCTAAATTTCCGTTGTCTCTTATAACAATCTTTTGTTCATACGGACCATAAATATTTTTTGAACGGAGCGCTACTTGAAATCCATCGCCACCGCCGTAAGTGCAATACAAGTAATAGTAGCCGTTAAGTTTATAAACATGCGTGCCCTCTAGTCCGGGACGAATATCTCCGGTATAAACTAACACATCACTTCCTTTCGCAACGAAATTTGTATCAAGCTCTGTTATGGATATTTTACTGTAGCCATGAGCCACATAGATTTTCCCGTCATCATCAAAAAATAATCCGGGGTCGTAAAATCCTTTTGGTAATTTCTTTATACTCCATAGTCCTTCAGGCTTGGCAGCGGTACATATAAAGCCACCTTCATCAAGTGTTATGAACAATAAATAGTATTTACCATTGTGATATTTTAAACTCGTTGCCCACTGACCATGCCCATATCTATTGCATCCATCCAAATTATAACATTTGCTAAAATCCATTCTTGGAACGGCATTGCTGCAGTATTCCCAATTTACCAGATCATTTGATTTTAGAATTGTCACTCCCGGAAAAATAAACATGGTAGTGGAAACCATGTAGTAAGTTGAATCCACACGGATGACATCCGGATCGGGAAAATCAGAATATATAACCGGATTGGTATAAGTTCCATCGCCATTATCACTTTGCATTTGCTGCGAAATCAGCTTCGACGTTGATAAGAGCAATAGAATTAATACTGATACAACAATATTTGTTTTCATCTTTTCCCTATTGGGCGGCGATTAAAATTTCACTATAATTTCATTTCCAGTATAGATTACCGTCCTGTCATATTTTTCAACGATAGCCGTGCCTTTCCCTTTATTAGTGCCAACCAAAACGATATTAAATTTTCGCTCCTTCAACATCCCGGCGAAACTTCCATTTCGATCAGAAATAGATAGTACTCGTTTTTTATCGTCCCAGTTAAATCGAATCAAAGAATAAAATCCTTTTTCATAATTGTAGTTATCGTTTTCATCTTCGTACAATGTAAACTTTCCCTCAGCACCGGGATAAACACGGATATCTAGATTATCCCATTTTTTTTCTGTGGCATATTGAACCTTGGCAGTAAAAGGAATTATTGAGCCAGCTTTTACATATAAGGGAATTATATCAACCGGAGTTTCTTTAAATACAGTTTGTCCGCCTTTTATTTTTTCACCGGTCCAGAAATCAAACCAATCGGAACCATTTGGCAAATAAACTTTTCTTGTTTTAACGGTGCGGAAATCTTCTACTTGAATAGTATCCTTTCCAACAATACTATCTTTTACATACATCGGATTTGTAACAGGACATACCAACAATGATTTACCAAACATATACTGATCGGTTATATCCAACACACTTTTATCCTTCGCAAAGTCCATCATCAATGCACGCATCATTGTTGATTGATTAGCGGTAACGTCCCAAGAAGTGGAATAAATATATGGTAAGAAGTTGTAGCGCATGTTTATAGATTTCTCTATAGCATCATAAATCTTTTCACCTTTCTTACCAAACTGATAAATCTCACGCGGGGCATCAGTGCCGTGCGAGCGCATCATTGGGCAGAAAGCGCCAAATTGAATCCAACGGACATATAACTCGCGGTAATTTGTGTCATCTAATTTTCTCGGAAAATTCCAAAGAAAGAAACCACCTATATCAGTATTCCAATAAGGTATGGCGCAAAGTGAAAAATTCAATCCGGCAGAGATTTGATTTTTTAATGCATCCCATGATGAAACAACATCACCAGACCATGTATTTGCACCGTAGCGCTGCTGCCCGGCAAATGCTGATCGCGTTAGAATGAACACACGTTTATCTGAAGTTGTAGAACGCTGGTTATCGTACACACCACCTACGGTCATCAACGGAAAAGCATTTCTTACTTTTCTGAATGATCCCAGATAAGTTTTGTTATCAAAATCGGAAGGTTTGAATTGCATGTGATCTGGTTCAGATGAATCCATCCACCAACCGTCCATTCCAAGAGAGAATATTCCTTTGTTCAGATGCCTCCAATAAATATCGCGGGCTTTAGGATTGTAAGGATCATAAACTTTTACACCCGACGGATAATCGAGATTCGGCGGCCATTTTTCTGAACCGGATTCCGGCCATGTTATAAAATCCATAAGCGCGTTTATTTTATCTAATTCTTTGTACTGTTTTGTTTGTGGACCAAAGGAATTCCAGATTGAAATAATTATATGCGCATTTTCTTTGTGCACATTGTTAATCATCTTTTGCGGATTGGAAAATTCGGAATTAAGAAACTCCATCGCATTCCACAGATAATTGTTGCCCCAGTATTGCCAGTCTTGGATTATTCCATCCAACGGTACTTTCAATTCGCGGTACCTTTTAACTACATCCACTAATTCATTCTGGCTTTTATAGCGTTCTTTACTTTGCCAGTAACCATAAGTCCATAGCGGAAACATTGGTACCTGTCCGGTAAGATTACGCATTTGAGCTATTACACCATCTGCATTAACACCATACATAAAATAGTAATCGATACAATTGCCCACTTCCGAGCTGAAAGATGTTTCCTCATTGTTATCGTTAAAGATAGTTGGTGAATAATTATCCCAAAATATTCCATATCCTTTCACTGATTGAAAGAATGGTATGAAATCTTCTGTATTATCCTGCACCATATACAAATTCAGATTGCGTTGAATCATTTTGCCTTTTTGCTGCTGCCCCAAGCCATAGATTGCTTCATCCTTTTCTAAAATAAATGCTTGTGAGACGCTAAATGTTTTCGCTCCGGCATCATTAAAATCAGTAAACTTAACACCATTCTCTTTTTCGCTTAACAATAATTCACCGGAAAGGTTCGAGAAATTAATTTCACCAGTTTTCAAATTGAGGTTTATTTCCAGCCTATCATTTCTAAGCGAAATTAAATCCCCACTCTCTTTAATATTGAATTCTGTTTTTTGAGGAGGCATAACAACCGAAAGACTTTCTTTTTTGTCTGATATTCCTTTGGGTGACTTTAGAACCCTAACAGTGAAGGAATTGTAGAATTGAATATCAATAGTAATGGAATTAACAGATGCTATAATTCCATATTCGGTATTCTGGTAAGATGGTTGTGCACTAGAAAAAGATGTTGTTGCACAAAATAAAACGACTAATACTAAAATATTTTTCATATGAATAACTCACCATCTAAATTTTTCATAACCATTCTTTTACTTAAAAATTCCTTTTTTAAATAATCATACAAACCAAGTAGTATGAACAGTTTACTTGAGCAGCAACATTCTCTTTGTTTTAGTAATACCGTTTGCGTTAAGAGTGTAGAAGTAAACTCCGGAAGAGAATGAAGAACGTAGAGTGGAGAACGTAGAATTATAAACTCCGGGTTGTTTGAATTCATCTACTAATGTTTCGACTTCTCTTCCCAACACATCATATATTTTTAAGCTTATGTTGCTTGCCGCTTGTACCTTGTAGCTAATTGTTGTTTCCGGGTTAAACGGGTTAGGATAATTCTGGCAAAGAATAAAGTTCTCCGGCATTGTTTCATCACTGGTTTCAATACCAACTAATTGTTTGTCCGGTGTAACCATTACACGATATCCATACAATGAACTAGCAATATCAACTGGAAGCGTTAATGTTTTATTTGAAACAGAATATTTTTTTGTTGATACTAACGTTGTGGCTGATACATGAGTATCTTTACTCGACCAAGTAACATATTCTACTTTAGCGTATGCACTATCTCCAAACGAAGATGGAATTCCAGTTATAGTGATATTATAAGTTCCGGTATTGTTCCCTCCGAAACAAATACTTGTATATTTCTTATTAAGATCAAGACACGCAAAACCATCAACTCCATCTGTATTTTCATTTGGAGGTGTAACGCTTACCATATCTCCTGTCATATCGCCGTACCATTTATAGAACCACCAGCCGCCCCCTTTTTGATTGTTGGCTGTTAGAAGACTTCCTAATCTTCCCGGAAGATTTGTAAACCACCAGGATATTGTGGCACTGTGTATTTTGTTTCTCTCGAACTTTGCTATGAAAGGCGCCGAAGTTCCGGGGCAGCCTTCATATTCGTGTTGGGGATGGCAATATTCGCTTATCGCAATAGGCAATTCATGGATACCGACATTACTTTCCACAGAGCGATAACTCTTTACATTATTGGTGATATTAGCCGAACCGAGGAGTTCATGCCAGGCAATTATATCGGGCAGGCAATTATTGTTTTTACACCAGGTAAGAAATTCGTTCATTCTAGTTGAAGTAAAATAAGAATCCTGGGGACCTATAATTTTAGCATCCGGATCCAGCGAGCGAATTAGATCGTATGTTGGCTTCCAGCAAAGAGTATAAAAATCACCATTGGATGCATCCCATGTTCCATGTCTTTCATTCCAAATCGAATAACCATAGAAGTTAGTAATTGCTGATTTTTTTTTATCATTGATCACTGTTGTTACTTGTGAAAGCCAGCTCGATTGACCCGGCCACTTGTATGGCCAACCCGGCAAAATATCTGTTAGATAAATCATTACTTGCCCGGTTGTATTCTTTAGTCTTTCAGCAACCGGTATTGCTGCTCCAAATGGATGCTGATTTCCCGATCCTCCTTTGGGAGGTTGTACAAAAACATACGGATTGAGAGGAGCTACAAGACCGGATATATCAGTAGGAAGAGTTTCAGTTAGTCCATATAATGAACCGCTGGCACAATGTGCAACCGGTCTGATAATGCTCGATAGATCAACTTTAAGAGTATTTCCTATTGTGGGTATCTCAGATACACCGGCTTCTCCATTTTCGAGATTCGAGACGGTATAAAAAAGATTTGCGTTTCCAAATGCTATCTTATCAATGTCTAATCCATTTTCTCGTGATCCAATTTGGAAAGTTTTAGTCAAGCTGTCTTCTTTCACAACGAACAGTGTTCCGCCTACTGCACCTTCACCAGTTTCAGAAGCATTAATCCACTTGAAGATTTCGTTACCTGCTGAATTTTTATCCGGGGAAAGTATATACGCATTAGGATCTGCCGAGCCATTGCCTATACTATTTACTCTTATCCATGCGGAGTTTTCATTAACGGGTTTGTTCCCGAAGCCATTACCAAAATAGAAGCTATCATCATTTCCAACATTAGGTCCAACTCTTAGTTTAACATAAATATCATAAGATCCCGGCGCGGCAAATGTTACTTTAAACGTTAGAACTTTAGTTGCGTTACCTGAATTAGTTGAACTTGCAAAATCTGTAGATGCAGTTAAGTATGTAACAAAGCCCTCGGTTACCTTTTTAAAATCGCTGCCTATAGTAACGGCATTTTCCGCTTCAATCATTATAGCATTGTTCTGAGCGTAGGTATTAAGCATTAATAATGAATATGTAATAATCATCAGCTTCATTATTCTTTTCACATTCTACTCCATTGTGTTCATTTCGGTTGTTAGTACTGAGATAGAGCTTAAATCATTTTATTAATGCCAGTTTCTTTGTTTCTACAAAATTATTTGCTTGCATTCTATAGAAATAAACACCTGTCGATAATTTTGAATTTTGAGCACTGAATTTTGTGTTATAGTTACCGGCTTGTTGATATTCATCTACTAATGTTGCTACTTCTCGTCCAAGTATATCATACACTTTAAGACTGACTTTGCTTGCTGTTTGAAGTTTGTACCTAATAGTAGTTGCCGGATTAAACGGGTTAGGATAATTCTGTTCCAAAATAAATTCGACTGGAATATGTTCTGTCCCGACAGATGTTCCGGGATCGGTGTTATCTATAAATGTAATCCATTGAAGCATGAAGAGCCTATCGGTTCCAGCGCCTTTAAATCTGAGATACACATCATGTTTGCCTGAAGCCGGCATTAACACTTTTGTTTTAAAAGTTTCAAAAGTATCCCAGCTTCCGGTACTGTTTATTTTGCATTCAGCTATTTTGGATTTTGAATCGAGTGAGTCCAGCCACACTTCAACAACGCCGCCCGCGTTTGCGCTCGTAGCAGTAATGTAGAGCGAATCGGGTTTCTTTACATATTCATTATTTCCAAATTCAACACCGGCGTATAAAGCCCAATCATCATTATGAATGTTATCTAAAATACCAGCAATAGTTCTTGAAGTAGTAAGTGAAGTACCAAATTGATTAGCCGGGCATTCTGCTAATATTGGTGTGTACGCATCGCGGTAAACATAATAATCAAAGTCTGCAGAGGCTCCTCCAACAACAAACAATCCTTGGCGGTTGCCCGTCCATGAATTATAATTCGATTGTAATCCATCCATATCGGCAACACTAATAAAATCTCCAACAGTTTCCCATGTGTAACCGTCTTTACTATAATATCCGTATAGTCTATGGTTAATTCGCTGCAATTTTAAAAGTAAAATACTCTCGCCGTTTTTTAATGGACTATTAGCTTTGTAGAAAGTTGTTTTATAACTGAAGCCGATAATCTTATTACCAGCGCTGTCAACAGAACAAAATAATTTTGCAAACAATGTTTGATTGCCGCTAAATACCCACAAACCGGCTTGATCGTTAGGAGTACTTGGCTCGAAAGAGACTCTTGTTATTAGTGAATAATTATGTTCACCATCATTTTTAATTATTGTATTTGCTGCACGGCTCTTAGGTGATAAAGTAAACCATCCGCTTCGTTTTGTTAATGAATATGAACTTGCCGATGTGTAGCCTAAGAAAGACCATTCGGGATTAAGTTTATCTGACGTAAAGAAATCTGAGTGAGGAACCATCCATGGAATTCCGCTGCTTGGTAATTTTGGCGCGGGCAATGGTTCATTAACCGGATAATCAGCTATCGGTTTACCGGATGCATCATAACGAACTTGATTCATTAATCCTTGTCTGCCTTGTCCATACCATTCATTACTATTTGCATTACGCCACAATGGATGTACAACCCAGCTTGTGCTGTCATCTAGCATTACTGCAGCGGAAGTATGGTTAGGATTTTGAAATAGCGCTTGCCATTTTCTTGAATCACTTTCATAAAATAAATCACCTAGATTCGTCCACGAAGTTTGATCATCCGTAAGCTTGCTGCTTTTAAATACTTTTTGTCCACCGGCAACATTGCGTGCAAATGTGTAATAATAGATGCCTTTATGTTTCCACATAACCGGGCCTTCTGCCCAACTGAAAGGATATGAAGGAGCCGGATTCAGCCAACGAAGATCTAAAATTTTTCCAGCAGGCTGCCCATCATTTCCTAATTGTACTATCCAATTGTTTACCTGTCCGTTCTTTACTAATAGATACCAGTAGCCGTCATCATCTATAAAAATGGAATTATCATATCCTAAGCCCGGCACATTAGAAGGAGTTTTCATTTGTGTGGGTAAGCTCCACGTTCCTTTAATATCATTAGCTGTAGTAAAATACATTGTATTGGAACGTGAGAAGAAGTGCCAATATTTATTGTTATAATAAACTACTTGTCCGCCCCAGCATCCGCCGGCAGGTGCGTCTCCGTAATTGGACCACGACGCACTTACGGGTTGAGCAACTGCTTCCCAATGAACAAGATCAGTTGAGTGATATATAACCGGCGTTGGATTGAATGATGAACCGGTTGTGTAAAAATCTTTTCCGATTTTTGTAAGCGTACAATCCGGATGATCTCCGGGAATAACCGGATTCATATATGTTTTAAAAGATGCGGATTGCCCGCTAACCGCCATCGTGACCAGCAAACAAAAACTCATCACAGTAAAAAATCTAATCATATTTTTCTCTTATGTATAATTAACAAGCCTTTCTACAGTAGATCATAATAATATGTCTATCTAAAACATTACTCTGATACAAATGTTGTTATGCTTGAAGGTTCCAAAGTAATTGTAAACATACCATTAGCAATTGTTAAGCTTTCTCCTTTAATACAGTTCTTAGATTCTGATGTGGTGTAAGGAGTGAATGAATTAATCAAAGTTCCGTTTTGTATTTTAAATTCATGCTTCACGGAATTCGAACTCGTATTAATAGCTATAATAACTACTTTAAAAGTGACCGGATCTTTATAAGCTGTAACATCTACCCCGGTACTAACCGAAGAAGGATAAACACTACTTTCAACCCTATAATATCCTGGACGGATAAATTTGGAGAACTGAGACATAACATAACCTTTCTTTGTCACCTCTCCTTTTTTAGGATAGCTCTCATTTGGATTTTGAGCTGCCCTTTCTCCATCACCTATCGGTCCATAATACCTTACAATATTCCACCAAACATAAGCACTCATATCTGCTTTCATTACGTCATTCATATTGGCTGCTACTTTAATAGCCCAAGACCAGTTGTTTGCCGAGTTTTGTTCACCAAATAAATACTCAGTCATCCATACTTCCTTTCCTTTTGTTTGAGCTAACGGATAAGAAGCCAACCCGGCGCCATATATATGTCCACAAACTATGTCTGTATTTGCGCAAGCAGCGGAATCATTCAATATTGGATCGGACATATTGCGCCTAAACTGAAATGATTCCGGCGCCATCACTTTTGTTCCCTCAAGTAAGTGTGCATACGATTTCATAAATGAAAACATTTCTGTAGTTGACCAGCTAGTCCATGTTTCTGTAATATCCGGTTCATTCTGAACTGATAATCCGTAAATAGTTACTCCATTCTTTTTCATGTATTTGGTAAATGCATTAAGGTGAGCAGCATATTTATCGTACATATCAAAACGAACTCTGCTACGTATTTTACCAGATTCAACTACCGATTCTATAATATCTGATGGAGCGAACCATGGCGAAGCAATTATTGTTGCCCCCATGCTCTGCGCTTTCTTTGCACTAGCTAAATATAAACTCCAGCGATTACTATCTGCTTCAGCCATTATTCTAAGAATAGAAAATCCTATCTGACCATCACCTGTACCGAAAGCAGTTTCTACTTCAGAACTAGTCATATCCGGTCTCCACAAGATTACATTCGATGCGCCAAAACCCCTGATAATTTGCTTAGTGCTGCTTAAATTAATTGTAGCTACAGCTGGAACTTTTTCGACTGTAATATTTATAGTAGTGTCTTTTGTTACGTGCACATTATCAATCATCTTGGGCATAATAATCGGATTTGTTCTGGCCCCGTTTTCAATTCTAATTTGATATAAGCCACTTTGTAAAGAACTTTTTTCCAGTTTTAATTCTTGAGATTGTAGAGAAGAAAACATTACAGGTATGGAATAATTGTTTTGTTGATTTGTTCCTAAAACCATTTTCTTAGTAATGGATTTATTCCCGGCAAGTAATTGATAAAAATATACTCCTGCTGATAACTTTTGACCAAAATTATTTTTAGCATCCCATTGAATTCCATGCACACCAACATTTTTATTCCCAACAGTGAGTTTTCTCACTTCTCTACCAAGAATATCATAAATGGTTAACTGTACATCGGTTTGCTTGTTTAGTTTATATGATATAGCAGTTGATGATGAAAAAGGATTTGGATAATTCTGAGCTAGTTCAAATTCCGCCGGGATTGAATTAGCTGATTCAACAGAAGTTAATAAGTTTAGCGAGTAATATCCGGTCGCATCGGTTAAAGCAGAAACTAGCTTTGTTGTATCACTATTATCCACAAAAGTTACCAATGCATTTAGCACACCACCGGTTGATGATGTTACAGCGCCTCTTACCGATATTGCTTGTGCTTCGGTTTGAATGTTTAAAATCATCAATGAGAGCGCTAAGAATGCCGCGAGACTAATTTTGTTTTGTGAGCTATATAAAAACTTTTTTTTCAACGACCTTCTCCTTAATACTTTATTCCTATTCATTTTATTCTAATGCCGGGTCCTCAATAAATTTATTTAACCAGTATCATGCGCTTGGTTTGAATAAAGGTACCGGCTTTAATTCTATAAAAATATACGCCGCTTTGTAATTGAGAATTGCGAATGGAAAATTGAGAATTGTAAGCACCAGGCTGCTTGTATTCATCAACTAGAGTTGCAATTTCTCTTCCGAGTACATCATAAATTTTAAGACTTACTTTGCTTGCCACTTGTACCTTGTAGCTAATAGTTGTTTCCGGATTAAACGGATTGGGATAATTTTGCAGCAATACTGCGTAGGGAATTTGAGCGCCATATTCTTCCGAAACACTGGTTGTTTTTTCTAATGTCATCCGAATATCACCGCTATCGGGTACTGCATCAAACATTACATACTTTTTTGCGTTGGCATTTACAATCTGAGAATTTATTGTTTTACCCTTTTGAGAAATTTTTGCAGAAGACCAGCCTTGAGGTAAAACTCTGCGAATTGTTACCGGGAAATTGTATGTGGAATTATTCAAAGTATCTGTAACCGTAAAGACAATTAAACTATCGTTCACAGAAACTTCTTTAACAGAAACATTATTTCTCTCTTTGATGTAACGAGCTACATTACTAAAAGAAGAAACCCAGAATTTGTCGCTGTTCTGGCTAAGATAATCTAGAGCTCCTTTTAGTTGCGCAGAGCTTGTTGGTGAATAACCGGATTCACTATCAATTGCGTGAAGTAAGAATACTACCCAGCTATTTGATGAAACTGCTGCATCAGCTTTACTTGTAAAATCGCTAGTTCTTTGAATGTTACTTTGGCTTCCGCAAGCCAATGAACTGATATTCATAAAATCTACTGGAGTTTTAGAAACAATTTGCCCGGAACATCCTCTAGCTGCTACATAATATTGTTTACAAATAGATGCATTGCCAACAACACAATTTGGATAAGCTATTGTAACACATTTCTGAGCAGTTATTTTAACGTTTATTGCGTCTTGAGAATTTTTAAGTTCATTTGTTTGCTGGTCGGTTGTTAATGTACCAAAGCTAGCATGAGAAACAGTATGGCTTCCAACTTCGTGACCATTTGATGCGGCTTTTTGCAGAGCAATCCAGTTTGGCGACCAATTTATAACCGGGTAAAACGTCATCTTAAATCCATACTGATCAAACATTGGCAACACTATAGAAAGCTGGTTGGGAGTATTGTCATCAAAAGTGAAACTGACGGCGCTTGATCTGAATCCTTGCCATGTTCCAATTTCATAAAGCGGATTTATAGTTTGTGCGTCATAAGTTCCGTTGAACATGATTATCAAAAGAAAAAGTGTGGCGATATTTTTGCAGTTCACTATGTTCTCTATTTGTTTACTGAATTCAGCAATTTAACGTTGTGGAAAAATGACACACTTATTATTTACTTGAATCTCTTGATACGAAGGACTATCGAATTATTATTCTTTGCACAAGTAAACTACACGCATCATTTATAACTATAAAAAGAAACTTTTTGTATGCTAAATTTATCTCCAGGTAAATGAATGTGTCTTCCCTGGTGAGTTTCATCTCCGTTCAATACTCTGTAAGCTTTCCATTCACCATTTTTGAAACTTCCTTCTTCATCGGACTTTATTCCGGCAATCGTTCCATCAGTAACAATGGGTTTAACCGTAACAATTATTCCGGTACCAGCTATATAAAAATCGTCTGGACTCATCATGATAACCATTCCGCCGAATCTTGGTGTAGCACCCGGCTGTATATTTGCATAAGGCCATGAGTGTTCATGTCTTGCTGTTAGAATGTAATTACCAATTTTTATTTCAGTTGTTTGTTTTGCGCTGTCTAATAGAATACCCGCCATTCTTTTTTTGCCAAGCGATTCCAATATGATTGGCTTCAATTGATTCAAAACATCGTAAGCCTGGTGGAACTGATTGTTATCTGGGTTTTCTGTGTTCTCAACAGAAAATGGACTGTACCCAAATGCGTTATGCTGAGCGATTGCATACAAAGCATTTGCTGCACCTTGCATTCTATCTGCTTCGGGAACGAAAACCGGATTTCCTTTCCAATCAAACTTGGCAAGCCATTCCGTATAATTCTTAAAGTAAATATCCATTGCCAACATATCTATCTGCGGCGCGCCGGCGTTCCATATATTCCGCAAGTGAGGCAATGGTCCAGCACTTGGATACTGACCTGGTTTATAACCGGGACGGATCAATGCCGCATTAACATATGCCGGAATTGGATATTCAGCTTTACCAGCTTTAGCAACAGCGTTTGTGTACTTTGCAAAATGCCAAGCCATAAATATTTCATCTGTTTCTATTCCCTTTCCAAATAGCTCTTCCCATGTTAAAGGTGAATCGAGATTTTTATTTTTGATTTTCTCTTTTAGATCATCTGTCAACAATTCATGATTTTGTTTTAGATATGAAACGAGTTCTTTGGGAATCGGACTAACAAATTCTTTATTCGCCCCGTTGCAGTAATCCCGTGCATCCGGCAGCATTCCAATTTCATTTTCAACTTGCATCATAATTACAGTTTGTTCTTTTTGATCAACTTCTTTAATGTGCGTCATCAACGCTTTATATACTCTTACATCTGCTTGAAGATTATTTTCACTAAAAGGAGTTAATATTTCTTGGGAAATTCCTTGCTTCGATTTTGATCTTGGATACTTTTCTTGATCCACCTTAATCCATCCCGGAACGTAACACGACATACTGTTCTTCCAGCTGCCGAACCAGAGGAATACAATTTTGATATTGTTTTTTCTAGCAGAAGTGATTGCATAATCAATCAAAGTAAAATCATATTTGCCCTCTACCGGTTCGATCAACTCCCAGTAAACCGGAACAAGCACAGTATTCAAATTCATTTTAACAACTTTAGGCCAAACCGACTCAAAATATTCTGTTGTAGAAGCGTTAGAATTACCAAGTTCGCCGCCAAGAATTAAAAATGGTTTATCATTAACAATAAGATGAAAGCTATCGCCATGCTTTATTAAACTTGGGATGGAAGAATCATTTTTCTGCGCATCTATTCGTGTAAACAATATTATTACCAATATCATCAGTAAATATGAAATAGATTTTACTTTCATTTTATTCTCCTGTACATAGAAATTTTTTCTCTAACAATTATACTTCCAAATTTATTTCATCACCACGAACTTCTTGACATCGCTAAAACTGCCGGATTGCAAACGGTAGAAGTAAATTCCAGATGTTAATTGATAATTGAGAATTGAGAATTGAGAATTATAAGAGCCAGCGCTTTTATATTCGTTCACTAGAACAACAACTTCATTTCCTAAAATGTCGTAAACTTTCAGAGTAACGTAACCAGATTCCGGTAATTGGTAACTTATAATTGTACTAGGATTAAACGGATTCGGATAATTTTGAGCAAGTTTATATTCTGATGGGATACCATTTTTTTCTGAAGCAATGTCTGTTGATGTTACAACCAATCCTTTTATTGCCGCACTAAGATCATCCTTCGCTTTTCCAAGTGCATCAGCCGCAGAAACACCATAACTATAATTAGAATTTTTTATTGTTTGTGCGCTTGTTAATACTGTAGATAAATTTGACCAAGAGGCGGAAGTATAATCACTTTGTTTAAGTGTGCTTGTATACTTTATTAAGGAATCCAGCTTATTAAAAAATATACCTACATTGACTACGGCATAAAAGGCGGCCTTGCATTGATCTCTTGTATCCCAAAGTGAAGATGATTGATTAGTAACAAACGTGTACTGATCATTCAATCCATCTTTAGATACATTGATAATTTTTCCTCGTCCTGAATAGTAGCTTCGCTCAACAAAACATTTAAAAAGTTGTCCATACTGATTTGCTTGATTAGCTAAAGTACTTGCAGATGGGGAATTGGTACCACTTCCGGTTGAAACATCTAATTCAGTTACAGCCATTTCTTTACATATAGGCGCAAATTTATTGTATGATGCAATCCATGAAGACGCTGACGGATTACTCATCTGATCGTGATCTTGCATTCCAATTCCATCTAAAAAACCAGCCTCGTAAATGGGTTTACAAACTCTAACAATTCCATCTGCTTTTGCAGAAACCTCTGTGCTGTAATCGTTATAATAAAGTTTAATCTGAGTTTCACCATATTTAACTGTGTACATCCTAGCAAATTCAAATGCTTTCATTAAATAAGTATTATCGCCAAAAGTTGTGTACCATTCACTGTCCGTTGTTCTGTCCGTTCCATTTCCATTAATCGCTTCGTTAACCACATCAAATGCGGAAAGAAGTCCCGGCCAAGATTCATGTATTATTCGAACAACTTCTTTGATATAATTTCCCATACGCTCAGTCATTTTTTCTTTTGTCAGACGCGTACCCGTTGAAGAGTAACCGGTTCTGAAAAAAGCTGTTCCCGGAGTTTGACTGTGCCATACCAAAGTATGTCCGCGGAATGTAAATCCTTGTCTCTTTGCCCAATTTAGTTGAGCAATTATATTTCCGTTAAACTTTATTGTTGGATTAACATCGACAGAATCTTTTATAGCTTGAGTTGAAGCGGCGTTGTAAGCGGAAGCACTCGCGTTAAGATCAACTGTATATTGCGGCTTCATGTTGTTGCCCGGCGACATTGAATTCATATGATACTTAATTAAGTATCCGCCATTGGCATCTACAACAGATGACTGCCCTGTAACAACGGGATCTGTGGGAAAGCCTATATGAGCATAAGACAATAAGCAGCCAATTTTGAAATCGTTTTTATATACATCTTTTAATGCCGGAACATTAGTTTGAATGGTTCCGTTTTGCGCATTAATAGTATTGATAAGCACAAGAGTGAATACTAAACACACACCAAATACTTTTCCATTAATTCTAATTTCTTTTTTCATATTCCACAGCTTTAAAATTATTGAATAACCGTTGCTTAAAAAAACAGCCTGCCCGAAGAATTGGACAGGCTGCATGATTTGAAAAGAACTAAAATTACTTCTAAAGTATTAAGATTAGACTGCTTTGTTTGTTTCCGCAAAGCAGTCTAAAAAATTACTTGAGAAGAATAAGTTTTTTAACGCTTGAAAATTCTCCGGATTTGATTGAGTAGAAATAAACTCCTGAAGAAATATTTACCGCGTTAAAATCTACTTTATGATAGCCTGCATTTAGATCTTTGTTTACTAGTTCTGCAACTACACTGCCCAATATATCATATACAACTAACTTAACCGTTCCGCTCTTTGGAAGAGCAAATTCGATTGTAGTTGTTGGGTTGAATGGATTCGGATAGTTTTGATTCAATACGTATTCTGTTGGTATAGAGCTGGCTGTTTCTTCAACAGCTGTTGGTGTAGGTAATGTAATTGGATTACCGATATCAACTTTTACGTCGTGAATCTTCATTGCTGTTGTTGTTTTGTTGCTCATACCAAAAACAATTGAGTTGAATCTTGTAGCAGCACGAGGACTGTTTTTATCAATTGCTTTTTCTGCCCAATAATATTTTTTGTCTCGGCTTGTTAAGAAATGTCTAACTTCCGCAGTACCATCGGCAAGCGGTTGAACAGAAATTGCAAAATCGTAACGACCGGCTTTGCCATGTACCTTTGCCGGTTTTGGATATTCAACACCAATAGGATAATCTTGAGGACCGTAATTGTAAATCGGTATTCCGTTTACAATGCCGCCCCAAGTTCCATTTTTGTTTGCGCCAGCCCAATAGAATGGATCTTGATTTCCTGAC
Organism: Ignavibacteriota bacterium; assembly: GCA_043807765.1. Taxonomy (GTDB): domain Bacteria; phylum Bacteroidota; class Ignavibacteria; order Ignavibacteriales; family Melioribacteraceae; genus Stygiobacter. The sequence continues at coordinate 182,998 of JAZDFQ010000066.1, read as the reverse complement.
TGTGCGAAGAAAAGATATCCGGAGTGTTTGCTTTCATCGCCGGGCCAATTATAATTGGCATCTACTTTACCTGCTGTACTATTAAATAATCCGTAACGGAAGCTGCTCCAATCCTCAAATCCACCACCAACTAATTCAATATTTCCAGTAACAATTAGCGCTTTGGATGTTGAAGGAGTTACACTACTGGCAAATTCTCCTCTAACTACAGCAAAATCTGACGGAGAAGTTTTGCCTGACATTGTAACGTCTCCAATCACTTCACCCGGAGTCATATACCAGCCGCCGCCTCTAAGTCCAAGAATTCCCCATGTATCAACATAGAAAGCCTGCCATGGTGCTTCCGGTACTGTGATTGGATTACCCATATCAACTTTAACATCATTGATGTTCACTTGTTTACATGTTTCATCTACATCATTATTTACACTAAACATGATGCCGTTGAATTTTGTTGATACCGGATTTTTATCAATGAATGTGCCGCCGAACCAATAATCAGTTGGTTTGCCAGCAGCTGCTTTTTTAATAAAGTACCATCTAATTTCATTCGTTCCATCAGCTAATGGCTGAACTGAAATTGCCCAATCATAAACGCCCGCAGTTGCTACTGCACGGGAAGGCAATTGATCAACGGTAATTAGAGGAACATTACCCGAGTATGTACTATTCCAACCGGCAACATTTGGGACGGTCCATACAACACCACTGCCGCCGCCGCCATTTGCCAACTCACCAACACCTGTTCTTGGAGTAAATTCGTAGCCAGAATGATTTTTACCAGTCCAGTTTGCAGTTTTTTTATTTTTATCCTTTAAGACAGCACTGTCTTGATAAGTAAATGCATAACGTAGCCATGTATAAGCATTATTAGCACCACCACCTACATATTCAAATGTACCGGAAACAATAAGTGCTTTTTTTAAGGTAGGTGTATGAGTCTCCTTAAAACCACCTTTAATACTTGCCCATGCTGAAGGTTTTTTATCAGCACCCATACTCGCATTACCAACTACATAGGTAGAGTCATTTAATATTGGCCAAGCTGTACCACGAGGTGTATTTCCCCAAGCATCTACATAGTATGCCTGCCATGGTGCGTCCGGTACTGTAATAGGATTCCCCATATCAACTTTTACGTCATTGATGTTTACTTGTTTACATGTTTCATCTACATCATTATTTACACTAAACATGATTCCGTTGAATTTTTTTGATACCGAATTTTTGTCAATGACTGTACCGCCAAACCAATAATCTGATTGTTTACCTGCTGCTGCTTTTTTAACAAAATACCATCTAATTTCATTTGTGCCATCTGCTAACGGTTGAACAGATATAGCCCAATCATAAACACCTGCTGTAGCTACTGCACGTGAAGGTGCCTGTACTACTGATATAAGAGGCACATTACCGGAGTAAGTACTATTCCAACCGGCAACATTCGGAACTGTCCAAACTGTACCACTACCGCCGCCGCCGTTTGCCATTTCACCGACACCAGTTCTTGGTGTAAATTCGTATCCGGCGTGATTTTTACCTGTCCAATTTGCTGTTTTTTTGTTCTTATCTTTTAGAACAGCACTATCTTGATATGTTAATGCATATCGTAGCCATGTATAAGCATTGCCGGCACCACCACCTACATATTCAAAAGTACCGGAAACAATAAGCGCTTTTTTTAAAGTTGGTGTATGAGCTTCTCTAAATCCACCTTTTACACTTGCCCAACCTGATGGTTTTTTATCAGCTCCCATGCTCGAATTTCCGACTACATAGGTGGAGTCATTTAATATTGGCCATGCGGTACCACGAGGTGTGTTACCAAAAGAATCAACATAGTATGCCTGCCATGGTGCGTCTGGGATTGTAATTGGGTTACCAAGACTAGCAGTAACTTTTGTTAAATTAACTTGTTTGCAAGTTTCATCTAGATCATTGTTGTTACTAAAACAAATGCTGTTGAATTTTGTTGTTATTGGTGTTTTATCAATTGCAATACCAGCACACCAATAATCAGATTGTTTGCCTGTGGCAGCCTGCTTTACAAAATACCATCTGATTTCATTTGTACCATCAGCTAATGGTTGTACTGAAATAGCCCAATCGTAAACGCCCGCTGTTGCTACAGCGCGGGAAGGTGCCTGTAATACTGTTACAAGAGGTACATTACCGGAGTAGGTACTATTCCAACCACCAACCTTAGGAACGGTCCAAACAACACCACTGCCGCCGCCGCCATTTGACAACTCACCAACACCTGTTCTTGGTGTAAATTCGTATCCAGAATGATTTCCTCCTGCCCATGCAGCAGTTGTAGTGTTTTTGTTATTTAGCACGGGGTTATCTTGATAAGTTAGAGCGTAACGTAGCCATGTGTAAGCATTTCCTGCACCGCCACCAACAAACTCGAACGTACCCGAAACAACAACCGCCTGAGATGTGGTTGCTGTAAGAGTATTAAAACCACCTTTAATGCTAGCCCATGCTGCCGGCTTTTTATCAGAGCCGTAAGAAGCGTTGCCATCTGTAGTTGTTGCCGTATTAAGAATTGGCCAGGCAGTTCCACGAGGCGTGTTGCCCCAGTCGCTGACAAGCGTTTGTGCGTTAATTGTAACCTGACTCGACACTAAGAGAAATGTTACAATAACAGCAAGAATGTAAGTTGACTTTTTCATAAGCCTCCTCTTTGTTATGATTTATTAATTAAAAAATACTTTGTACTTCTTAGTTGGTTCATTTGTAATTGGTTCAACATTTCTACAAAAATTTTTTACTAATAATTATTTACTTACATCTTTACAATGTTGAAGTAAGAGAATCACTTTTATGCAATTCTCTTACTCAAGTCATCCTTATTTTATAAGAACGAACTTCTTGCTGATAGATACGTTTTCTGTTTGAAGACGATAAACATATACGCCGCTTGCTAAGTTAGCGCCATCAAAATCTGCTCTATAATTTCCAACTTGCTGAACACCTTCGAAAAGTGTTGCAACCAACTGTCCAAGCACGTTATATACTTTAAGCGAAACTTGTCCGGATTTTGGTATAGAGTAATTAATTTGAGTTGTTGGATTAAATGGGTTTGGATAATTTTGGCTTAAGTTATATTTGGTTGGAATCTCACCGGCAATATCTTCAATATCTGTTAGACCTTTTGTTAACTTATCTTCAATTGTTTTGCTTTCGGCAGCAGCTTGCGCTTTCCATTTAGCATATTCTGCTGGATACCAATGATATAAATCTCCTAACGGTAACGAGGCCATGGCAGCAGTTTTCAATGTAGCATTCGAATACGATAGATTTTCTCCAAGAGGCCATTTACCAACCCAAGCTTCTTCTTTGAATTTATAAGCCCAATTACAATCTGTGTTGTCACTCCATTTTTTATTCAAAAATGATTTTAATGAATCTACATTTGTTGGAGCTAATACAAACTGAGGGTCTGTATTGTCTGTATTTTTTTCCCTAGACATTAATGGGAATACTTTTTTACCTGTTGCAACGTCAAGTGTATCAAAGAAACGTAACGTTGCTTTACTTAACATTGGCTGAGGAATTGGAACTTGGTCGTTTTCTCTATTCTTTTTCTTATCCAGAGAGTAAGGAGAATTTTGCATCCAGTCGAGTAGCCAAGGTTCATTACCATAACTATTGTATCCAAAATAAATTTTTCTATCAGCCTCTGTAAATGGTGGTACAAATCCAAAGTTCTTAACACTATCTATTCTTATTGTACCGCCATTCTGGTCACCTGTTTGAGTAACTGCGGGAATATCTCCAAACATAAATGTATTTACAAATAAGCAATTAGTAGTTGCCATTGTTTTCCACCAGCCGGATTCCAATGGATACATAACTACGTTTAAGAAAGTGCAATGGTTAAAACGAACGTCATCACCATATTCTGCACCTTCTTGCATGTAGACATAACCGATATTAGCAAAAGTACAGTTTTCAAATAAAATAGAATTGATATGCCATCCAGTTGTAGCATATGGGAAAGTTACTGCCCTGCCATAATATCTAAAATGGGCATCAATACAATTCTTGAAATAACAGTTTCTAACTACAAGATCTACCGATGAACAAGTAACGCCTATACAACCACCGTCTCCTCCAACATTTCCATATTCGAACATACAGCCTTCAAATATTGCGGATTTTTTAACTCCTGGATTATCCATAAGTCCAATAGAACATCCAGCTTGATCGCCAAGAACATTAGCATATAAAATCCAAATATTCTTCATCGATACATCTCCAAATATAGAGAACATGTATTTTCTATCAACACCTGCCGCCGAAGTCCATAAAAGTTGTGGTAATGCAGTTGTCTGAGTTGTTCCAGGATCAGGAGCAGTTAAAGTTAATTTCTTACCTGCTGGAATTTCAATTGAACCAGTTACTATATAGTAGCCAGCTGGTTCTAATTCGAATGTAGTGTTTGAAAGTGTACCTGCGGTTACAGCTGCCGCAATAGCAGTATTCAGGTTTCCACCTGCGGATCCAAAAGTATCACTTGGAACCTTAACAACCGTTTGCGCAAATGAAAACATTGGTACTAACAAAGCAAGGAAGAAAAATATTGTTAGTTTCTTTCTCATTTTAAATCTCCTTCTATTTATAGATATGTTATTTAAAAAAGTAAAAAAATGGGACATGATTTTTCAATCAATCATGTTCCAATAATTGTTACATGTTCAAATTTAATCTTATTCCTAGATTGGCAGTGAGTCCATAATTCTGCTGATTTGTATATCCATTTATAGTGGTTTGCCTTGAAACATTTTGCCTATTATTCATGTTATTAACATCAAGAAATACCTGCATACCATACCATGGTAATAATTGTCTTACAGAAATATCAGTACGGAAATAATCATCAGTATATCCATCTGCTTCAGGATATCCGCCAATACCGGAAACAGAATTACCCTGGAAAACAAATGACAGCTTTATTGAAAATCCTTCATAATCGTAACCTATATATACGTTAGCAATATCATTGGGCTGAAGTAATAACCGACCAGCTCTGGAGCTATCTGTTACTATATATGTAGGATTAGTTCTTGTACCACCGATCCTGTCAGGTACATATAAGGAATAACGTGTAGATGAATTTATACGTGTATAGTTAACTCCGAGCAACAAACCATCAAGCGGGAATGGCAGATACCAAAAACGTGTTTGGAAATCAAATTCATATCCTCTTATATATGCCAGGAAAGGACTATTAATAGTAGTATTCAACTGAGCTCCCTCAATCGGTGGAGCTCCCAGCGTATTATAAGTATTAATAGAATCTCTTCCAGAAAGAGTAAATTTACCTGCGCGCAATTGATAGGATGTGCTATAAGCAAAGTTTTTAATTTCCTTGTAGAATGCACCAAAAGAAAGCAAGCCTAACTCATTACTATGAACTGTAAACATTAAATCATGGTTAAATGCCTGGGCTGGTTTCAAATTCGGGTTACCAGCGCTCACCGAGTTACGAGCATAACCCATTGTATAGTGAGGAGTTAAGGCACTATAATCCGGGCGGGCAAGTGTCTGGGTGAATGAATATCTAACGTCAGCCCAGGAAACAGGATTAAACTTAACTTGCACCATTGGTAATACAAAATGATTGGATGGATGCACTGTAACTTCATGAACAGATTCTTTTTGTTTATTTGCATCTCTTTGTTCAAGAAGATTATATGCATGATATTGCGATTCAACATTCTCCCAGCGAACACCACCTACTATGTTCAATTCTTGACCGAAGTTTAATTGGCCCATTAAATAGCCGGCACCATATTTTTCATTATAGTCATAATCGTTTGGATAGTTGTAATATTCCGTATTAAACCATCCACCGGGAGAAACTGCTGGAGCATTAATTGCATCAAATTCTGGAGTTCCGTTAACATAATTAACCATTCCATCTAAAATTGTTTTATCGGGAGCCCAGAATATTTTTCCAAATTTATCATCCAGAAACGGATCATACAGTTTACTATCTGTTGAAGTGAAGTTACTTCCATAAAATCTTCCGGTACTTTTATCAATATTAAGTCCGTATCTGCTGGCAATTCCATTCATTATCAGTGCATTAATATCTGTATTACTTCCTGTAACTCCCGTTGCTCTTGGATCAAAATATGGTGAAGATTGATCATTGGAAAGTGTACGAGTAACATAAACTCCACCAAATTTAAAATAACCGCTTAAAGCATCTCCAAGATTAAAAGGAATTTTAAAATCTCCTTTTAGCATATTATTATTCTCTTTAAAAAGAGAAGTATTCAAAGAAACATTTTGAAGGTAAGTTAGATCAGATCCGTTATATTTAACTGAGTTTACTAAATCTTGAGGAGGTGTATCAAGTGGAGGGAGAGATACTGCTACTCCGCCAGTCTGTTGAAATTGAAGATTCGGGGACCATGGGTTAGTGTTCTTTGAATAAGTTCCCGAAAATTTTAATTCCATTGACATAAAACCGAAATCATTATTAAATTCTAAAGAGTGAACGCCTGATGTAGTAGTATTTTCTCCAAAAGTTAGGTTATAAATAATTTGGTTATTAGAAAAATTGAACTGTTGATTGTAATTGGTATAATTTGAAACTAACTGGCTAACCATGTTTATGGTACGAAGAATTCCTGTATCAAATTTATAGTCCAAAACTAAATTTCCACCATAGCGTTTTCTTTCCTCTTTATGGCGACTTAGTGTAATTTGAGAAACACGGACAGGATTGAACGTTACTCCAGTTTGACTGCTGGCAACTGAATAACCGGCATTCATATTATCAGCATCTCTATCATATTTTTCCATATTACCTAACACATACACACCAACCGCATCGTTAAAAAATCTGTTACTTATACTTGCAACTCCACGGTAGTTACCATAATTGGTAGTCTTTGCAGTATAACCATCTTGCCACATTACATCACCTTTAAGCCCACTTGGTGCTTCACGTAACGTCATATTAACTGCACCGCCGATGGCATTAGCATCCATATCCGGAGTCAATGATTTATAAACTTCAATAGATTTGATCATATAATTTGTGACCATCGTAAGATCAACACTACGATCGCTTCTACCGGATGCAGCCATTGAAATACCACTCACAGAGACATAATTGTATTGAGGCGCTAAACCTCTAATCACGACTTTGTTTGCTTCACCGGAACTTTGTGTTGTTGATACGCCGGGTAAACGGCTAATGGCTTGTGCGGCGTTAAAATCCGGTAGTTGTTGAATTCGTTGTTCGGAAACCACGTTTACAATTTTATCAGAAGCCAATTGCTGCTGAATTGCAGATACTTGTCCTTGAGCTTGGGCAGTGACCACCACTTCCTTACCTTCAATATCGGTACTGATTAAAGCAAAATTTTGTATTAGTGTTGTTCCATCTCTTGGAATTGTTGATTCAAGTGTTTCTGTTTTGTAACCTAAATATGAAACAACAATTAATTGCTTACCTGCCGGTATATTTTTCAGTAAATAATTTCCATCAAGATCAGCTGCTGTACCAATATTGGTTCCTTTAACCATTATTATCGCCATCGCTAAACCATCTTTCGAAGTTTTATCAGTAACCTTGCCTTTCAAATTTGCAACTTGGGCAAACATTGGCTGCGCTATTAATAATGCAACAACCAGACATGCCTTAAAAAGTCTTTTCAAAGAGTATTTAAGGTGCATTTTATTCTCCTCTTTTTAATTACGCTTTGCATCATTTATTTATTAATAATCTTTATCAATTTTGAAATGCTTTCCTTCTTTCTGCAAGCTCATCCGTAATTTGTATTTCTGTTTGCTTATTTATTTTGTAGAAGAAAAGTATTACTGCACAAATACCAAAAGTTATTGCCGGGAACACACTCATCGTTAACCGGATTCCAATTAACGCATCAGCTGTTTGTGCTGCATTTGGGACATATCCGTAAAGTGAAAGAATGTAACCTGCTATTGCGCCACCAAAACCGAGACCAGCTTTTAAACCAAATACGATTGCAGCGAAAACTATTCCTGTAGCTCTGCGGTTGTTCTTCCATTCAGAGTAATCGGCAACATCTGCCATCATTGCCCAGAGGAGAGGAATTGTAAATCCGTAAACGAATTGACGTAGAATTTCTGCGGCAAACATAAATTGAACAGCGGTTGGCGGTAGAAAGACAAATAGCGAAGTGAAGAAAGTAGTTCCGAGAAGTCCGGCAATAAACACGTTACGCTTTCCGTAACGCATTGATAATTTTTTAGAGAAAAATATTCCTATGATAGTAGCTACTGTTCCTAAAACATTAAACATGCTGAACAAATCTTCTTGTCCCACATAGTATTTGAAGTAGTAAAGAACAATACTCCCTCTCATAGCAAGGGTAATGAATAACACAATTGTGAGAACAAACATTACAAGCCAAGGACCGTTCTTCAATAGATCGCCAAAGTGTTCTTTTACTGTTGCTTTTTGTGTTGGTGCCGGTTGAATTCTTTCTTTGGTAGTGGCAAAGGTTATTACGAAAAGAATGACTGCGAGTGCGGAGAAAATTCCCATTGTAAATTGATAGCCTTTGGCGCTATTGCCTTGCCCAAAGTAATTTACCATTGGCAAAGCCAACCCTTGTATAATAAGTTGAGCGAGCATGGCAAACACAAATCTGTAGGAGGACAAACTTGTTCGTTCGCCAAGATCGCCCGTCATTACTCCGCTTAGTGCAGAGTAAGGTAAATTGTTTGCCGAATAAATCATCATCAATACAATGTAAGTAACGTAAGCGTAGATTAGCTTTCCGCCGGCGCTAAAATCGGGAGTGACAAATGTTAGAAAGCCCATTATTCCAAATGGAACGGCAGTCCAGATAATCCATGGACGAAATTTTCCCCATCGTGTATTTGTACGGTCTGCAACAATGCCCATAATCGGATCGAAGATTGCATCCCAAAATCTAACAACTACTAATAAAGTACCGGCGGCTATTGCGGAGATTCCAAACGTATCTGTATAGAACACTAATTGGAACATCACCATTGTTTGAAAAATAAAGTTTGCTGCGGTATCGCCTAAGGCATAACCAACTTTTTCTTTGACTGATAGCTTTTCCGAAATAGCGCTCAAGATGCTCTCCACAGATATTTTTTAGTGATATTTAGATTACATGTAAAACGACTTTCCTTAAATCTTCATCTCGCGAAGAATTGCCAACCATTATTTCAAATTCACCCGGTTCAACTACATAATTCATATCTATATTAGTAAATGCTAAATGCTCTTTCGAAATAGTAAACTGAACTGTCTTTTTCTCAGATGACTCCAAAGTGATTCTTTGAAATCCTTTCAGTTCTTTTATTGGTCGTGTAACTGAACTAAATATATCTCTTATGTATAGTTGAACTACTTCGTCACCTTTAACATTGCCCGTATTAATTACATCAATCGATACAATTGTAGTATCGTTAGCCGACATAACTTCTTTATCTATTCTCAAATTCGAAAAGGAGAATGTGGTAAAGCTTAATCCAAATCCAAATGGATATAAAGGAGAAATATTATCTAACAAATAGCCTCTACGCGCTGATGGTTTGTAATTATAATAAACCGGTAAATGCCCGGCAGAGCGCGGAATAGAGATTGGCAGTTTGCCACCAGGATTATAATTTCCAAATATTACATCTGCAACAGCGTTTCCTAATTCTTGTCCTAAATACCAACATTCCAAAATTGCCGTAGCTTTTTCCGAAAGCATATTTATTGAAATTGGTCTTCCATTTACTAGCACTACAGTTACCGGTTTCCCTAATTCAATAATGGCTTCGGCTAATTGATTTTGCATTCCGAATAATTCTAAATCAGCACGGTCCCCCATGTGAGTTCTATTCCAAGCCTCTCTTGAAATTTGTTCGTTATCACCAATTACAAGAATAATTTCATCAGCTTGTTTAGCTACTTCTACTGCTTCATAAATAAGTTTAGAATTTTCCGCCGGATCCGGAAATACAATTTCATCATCATTCCATGAGCCGCCTATTGTAAGCTTGCAGCCTTCACTGTAAAGAATGTTGGTATCTTTGTCACTTTTTTCTTTAATACCTTCTAATACTGTAGTAAAATATTTTGGTTCTCCGCTATAGCCACCAATCAACAACCTATCCGCATTTGGTCCAATGACCGCAATTGTTTTCTTAGAATCACTTTTTAACGGTAAATGATTTTCTTCATTTTTTAATAGTGTAATCACCTGATGTGCTGCGTTAAGAGCTAATTCTCTATCTTTTTCAAGTTTTGCTTCTATGTTAACATCATCAGGATTTACATAAGGATCATCAAAAAGTCCGAGTTGGAATTTGTAGAAGAGTAACGTTGAAACTAATTCATTGATCAACGATTCATCAACACTTCCATCGTGAACAAGCTGGACTAAATTTGGATAGCAGTCCGGATCCGGGAATTCAATATTTACTCCAGCTTCTACAGCTAGTTTTGCTGCTTCAGATTTGTCTTTAGCCATACTGTGACTAATTGCTTCTTCCCTTAAGTTAAGTTCAGTGATTGCATAATAATCAGAAACAACAAATCCTTTGAATCCCCACTCTTCTCTTAAAACTTTTCTTAGAAGCCATTTACTTGCATGCGATGAAACGCCATCAATTTCATTGTATGAAGCCATAACGCTAAGAGCATTTGCTTTTTCGATAACTTTTTTAAAAGGAGCCAAGAATGTATCTCTAAGCAAGCGTTCGGAAATATTAACCGGACCGCAGTTCGTCCCGGATTCCGGCTGACCGTGAGCAGCAAAATGTTTTAGTGTAGCAATAACTTTTTTCTTATCAGTAAATGTTGCATCACCTTGAAAACCTTTTACTGCTGAAATTCCCATTTGCGTAACTAAGAAAGGATCTTCGCCGAACGTTTCTTCAACTCTTCCCCATCTTGGCTCTCTTGCAACATCAACAACTGGTGTCAATGCTTGATGAGCTCCTCTTGACCGAGTATCCTCAGCAATTGAAGAATAAATTTCTTCAATTAATTCCGGATTGAACGTTGCAGCCATACCTATTGGCTGAGGATAACTTGTTGCTTCTTTACCAGCAAGACCATGCAAGCATTCTTCATGAAATATCACCGGAATTCCAAGACGAGTTTGTTCAATAAAATACTTTTGCAGTCTATTTGAGAGTATAGCCATCTCTTTTGCTTTTTGTCCACCAGCTGTATCATTCAAGCGTGCTATTTGTCCAATACCATTTGGGAAATGAAAAGAAAGATTATCTAAGTTTATTCTTCCTTCTTCATCCATCAACATTGTTTTCTTCTGTTCCCAAATGCAGAGCATCTGAGCTATTTTTTCTTCCAATGTCATTCGCATTAATAAATCTTTAACGCGATCTTTAGTAGGTGTCTTTGGGTTTTTGTAAGGAAGAGTTTCGGTGAGTTCTAAAATCTCGTTTGTGTGTTGATTACTCATTTGAATATTCCATAATAAATAAGATAGTTCGTTATCGGAGATATATTCTACACATCTAAAAAACAAAATTGAATTCTGAAACAGATAAAATAAGTTCAATGATAATTGAACCGTTTCAATAGTAAAGAGAATAGTTTTGTTTGTCAATAAATATTTTTACAATTATTTACATTTGAGAAATATCTTATCGCTACTAAATAGTTGCAAAAAGCAGTAAGTAGAGCACTATAATTATGATTTTGCTCTATTTATAAGCTTTTCCAGAGTTAATAAACTGGGGGAATGGTGCTCAATAAGTAAATCGTGCTGGAATAGTTTAATAATATCCCTATTGTTCAAAACAAATCCATTCAGACCAATGAAGGTGATTGGCTTTTAGTGGTTGATAATGTGTAAATAATTGTCATTTAACTTGATTAAAGCAGAATTTAAAATTATTTTTGAACAATATTTGAATTTTCGAACCGGTTTAATATTTCGTATTAGTATAAATGTGAGGAATAAATGAAAAAAATTACGATTGAGGAAGTAGCAAAGCGTGCTGGTGTTTCAAAAGGAACTGTTTCGGCTGTAATTAATGCTAAGAGCTCTGTAAAATCTTCTACAAGAGATCATATTTTGAACGTGATGAAAGAGCTAAACTTCAAACCAAAAGGTGTAGCTAGGAATCTTAAAAATACCAGCCAAGACAAGAGTATCGGAATTATCATTAAAGAATTAACCTACCCTTTTTATGCATCTATAATTACCGGGGTTAAAGAATATGCAAGCAGTAAAGGTTATTCTCTAATTATAACAAGTTCCGATAATGACCATGAAAGTGAGAAGAGGTTTTCCAACCTATTTTCGATCAAAGATATTAAAGGAATTATAATTGCACCGATTGTAGAAGGAACCGCCGAGATTGAACACTTATTCAAACTCAAGATGATCAACTATCCGTTTGTTCTCCTTGAAGATGTGAGGGGCATCCAAGCTAATGTAGTTGCGATTGATAATATCAAAGCAATTAAACGTGCTGTTAAATATCTAATCAATAATGGGCACAAAAAAATTGTTCACTTTGCCGGTCCGCCAAACTCTACACATACACACGAAAGAATTGATGGGTTCAGATACGCTTTCAGCGAGAGCACACTTGTTTTTAATAAAGATATGATAGTTCCTATGGGCTCTCAGAACGATGAAAGCTACGCCAGAACAATTGAGTATTTCAAAGACATGCCCAAAGATGATTACCCCACTGCTATTGTTTGTTTCAATGATCAACAAGCGCTTGGAGTAATGCTAGCACTAAAAGAATTGAATATTAGAATTCCGGAAGATATTTCTATAGTAGGCAACGATGATATTTTTTACGCTAAAATTTATCCGGTGCCTCTTACAACAATCAGCGCACCGTTACACGAAATAGGAATGAAGGCTGCCGAGATTTTAATCCGCAACATTGAATCTTCTGTACTTCTGCCGAATGAGCGAGTAATATTCGAAACCGAATTCGTCATCAGAGATTCAACAAAAGTACTTAACAATTAGTAACTCATGTTACGCATGTTGTCATTCTGAATGGAACGCAGTGAAATGAAGAATCTCAATTTTGATTCAAAACGTGATTTATGGATTCTTCTCCCGCCGTTGCCGTGATCAGAATGACAATTGCTAATACAAATACGTAAGATGAATTAGTAAGTTCAATTAATTTGTTGGAGGATAAGCTCCTACATACTTTTTCGTAATTCCTAAAAGCTTTCCAACCTCTGAAGGCAGTTTTTCTGCTTCGACAGCATCCGGAAAATTTTTCATCAATTGATAATCTCCAAGGTCTTGGCTTTTGAACAGCGGACCATTATAATCGTTTAGATATTTACTGTTTTTACAAAACTCAGGATACAGTTTATTCAGTTCACCAAGTGAATTTATTTCAACTTGGCAATTATCATTATTTGCCGGAGACCACAAAACTAACGGCTGCTTTGATTTGGATTTACCAACAAAGACATTATAATCAAACAGAGCTAATTGTGAATTATAAACTTGCTTACATAAAACAGCCGGTTGCCAAACAAACATCAATGGTCGGCTATAAATCTCATCAGCATAAAGCAAATTGTTTTCAAATACGTGTCCATCGCGCTCATTTACATCCGGACCAGTTCTAGGATGCCAACCGAAGTGATCACCCGCAGCGCTGCGAGTATTTCTACCAATGCAAGCCATACTGTTAACAAAAGTATTCTGATATATTTTCACATCGGAACTATTGAGTACCATTAAGCCATGATCACAATTCACAAAAACATTTCCGGCACAGATTGCACCTTTAGATATTTCGAAAAAGAATCCATTATCACTAGGCCAAAGCTGATTCTTATCGTAACTGCCTTTATTGCTACCAACGCCTTCAATCCAATTGTTCGTGAAGACTCCATCAACATTTCCTACATCGTACCAAATACCATTTGAGTAAGGATGCTCAATTACAAGATTATCATTGCATGTAACTCTGTAACTCTGATTGAATATTTTTACAGCGGCTGGATAGTATCCGGTTATTTGTTCAATGTTATTTCTGGTAAAAATATTTTTCTCCAGAAGTACATCCGATGAACCAATGACATAAACTCCTTCTGTACCGGTATCGCTTATTTTGCAATTACGCATTTTAAAATTATCACCACGAAAGTAACCGGCAACTCTTGAGCAAAATGAAATTGTGCAGTTTTCAAATTCAGTTCCTATCACATCTTTGCCGTGTTTAGCTTCCGGAGAAAGTCCCTCCGGCTCAACTCCTTCAATCTCAATTGCGCGGTAAGCATATTGAGTAAATGTAATTCCACGAACTATTGGACCTTTACGATCCGAAGTTTTCCCGTTGCAATCTCTAATAGTTCGAAGAAGCGCACAATCGAACGCGGTAATTTCAACTAATTTGTTTATTGGATCTGTGCCAATATATACCAGTCCGCTTTCGTAATCGATGTAATAAGATTCTTCCGTTACTTCCCCTTCCCATCCGGCTGATTGCAGAAATTTTCCATTAACAAAAACCATATCATTATTGAATCGGTGTAACGGAGTTTTCTTTCCCTCTCTATTTCTTCGCCACCAATCGGCTGGTTTTGTAGGAAACAAGCGTTCCCATTTTGTCGTCCATAATCCATTCCCTTGGTCAGTCCAGTTTTTTGCTTCAAATGTTCCTTTTAGAATCGGTTGCTCATTCAAATATGGCTGAATAGTTATGCCCTGATTGAATACCAAATTACCGGTTCGGTAAATACCACCGCGTAAAACTATAACATCGCCGGTACCAGCTTTTACAATTGCCGCTTCTATGCTTGTTGGATTCTCCAATTTATTTCCAGAACATCTTTCTTTCCATCGGGAGATACATAAAATATTTTTCCGGTGGTTTTCGGAATTTCATAAGTTTGAGCAATCGGTCCGTAAGGTCCGCCGGAGGTTTGAGCAATAACAATGGAAGCATATTGACTAAGTAATAAAATTATGAATACAATCCCAAATTGATAAAAACAATTATTACGGGAGGACTTGAGAAAGTAAGATTTAGCCAATTTCTTTATTAAACATAATGTTCTTAATAGATTCACTTAAACTCCGGTTTATCTGCTAAAGAATAAAATAACAAAACATGTAATGAAATTCTTTATCAATTAAAGGATGAGTCAACATTTTACATTGCTATCTGCAACATTTGGTACATCATGTATTTTGGTACCAACAAATTTTTAGACTATATACTACGCAGTATTCAGTAATCACAGAAATCACTTATGCCACACTACGGTAAATACACGCAAATAATATTTCTATAGCTTGGTTAAGCAATTTAGTATACTTTAAGTAATTATTAAATTAACACTATATAAAAGATGGATTAATTATGATGACAAAAATATTTGCCCTTTTTGATCTAAGACATCAAACAGAAAAACCGGAAGACGTAATTGAAAGAATAAAAAAAGATTCTGTTTTTAAAGGCACAAATATTTGGATACTTGTTTTTGCAATTTTCATTGCTTCTCTCGGGCTAAATGTTAACTCGACGGCAGTAATAATTGGAGCTATGCTCATCTCTCCACTAATGGGTCCAATAATTGGTATTGGGATGGGGGTTGCGATCAACGATCTCCATTTTGCAAAAGAGGCAGTTAAACATTTCACCTTTGCAATTGTTGTTGGTCTTATTACTTCTACTCTCTATTTTTCTATAACACCGCTTAACGATGCTTATTCCGAACTTTTATCTAGAACAACCCCAACGATATACGATGTGCTTATTGCTTTGTTTGGCGGGTTAGCTGGTATCATTGCAAATACGAGCAACCAAAAAGGAAATGTAATTCCCGGTGTTGCTATTGCAACAGCTTTAATGCCCCCGCTTTGTACCGCGGGCTATGGTTTGGCAACAATGCAGTTTAGTTTTTTCTTTGGCGCATTTTATTTATTCACAATAAATACGGTATTCATTGCTTTAGCTACATTCATAACCTTAAAATTTATGAAATACCCAATCAAACATTTGAAGAATCCAATTGCAAACAAACGTTCGCTAAGAATTATTTATGGGATTACTTTACTCACATTAATACCCAGCATATACTTTGGTTATGAAATGATAAGGCAAAATAGATTTACTAGAACCGCTAACCTTTTTGTTGAATCTCACTCTGCGTTTCAAGGATCTTATTTATTGAACAAAGAAATAAATCCTCAAAGCAGAAGCATTAAACTTATATACGGAGGCGCCAATTTAGAGAAAGATCAAATTGATTTCTTGCAACGACAATTAAAAATATTTGGGATCGAGAATACCACTTTAACTATTAAGCAAGGCTTTGCTTTCCTAGCCGATAAAAAAGAAAGCGAAAGAACAAATACATTATCAAAACTTATCGAGGCTAAAGAGCAGCAAATTTTAAAACAAAATCGAATCCTTGACAGTTTGTCTACAAGTAAAGAAGAAGCAAATAAAATGTTAACAGAGCTTCGAATTCTTTTTCCCGAAATATCTTCACTCATCATCAACCCGACTACCGTGAGCTTGGACTCAGCTTATAATAAAAAGCAGATTGTATTAATCAGATCAAAAGGAGTAATAAATAAAGCTAAATACAGTCTATTGGAAAAGTGGATTAAAGTTAGGCTAAATAATCCGGATTTGGTTGTTAGTACATTTCGCTAATTCATGTGATATTCGACTTTATTTAGTAACAAAATAAGCAAAAGTAGTCCAAACCGAACCAAGACCTAAGAAGCAACAAAACATAACTTATTATTTGTTCTAATATCTGCATCGGTAAATCGATCACATAAAGCTTCCTGATAGTTTTTATGTGTTGATACTAAAATTATTAGAGTGGTAGTGGTAGAATTAACTAACCAACCTTTTCTTAGAACCTTTTTGCATTAGTGAGTTGATAAATTATCATATTCAAGTTCGGATGTTTTTTCTAGTGCTTCTTTATTTTGAACGAGTTAGGAGGATTGTTTCTGATAAGTAATTTGGGAAATAACTTATCTGCAACTGTTTCATGCATTTAAAACACAAAACCCCGACTACTCATAGTCGGGGTTTTTCCGCTCCGCGGGTAAGGCTCGAACTTACAACCCTGCGGTTAACAGCCGCATGCTCTGCCATTGAGCTACCGCGGAATACAATCAAAACGTGGGCGTAAAAATAGATTTTAAGTGCACTTCTGTCAAGTCCGGGGATAAAAATTATTTTAAATTCATTTATCATTTGCAAAAACACCTTTCCAATAATTGAGAATGCAATTTCTGACCACTTCTCTCATTTATTCAAAAAATGCTTATTAGCTCAGATTTCTGCCGATTCTGAGTAAACTAGTAATTAAATTACGGCACGTTACTTGCCCCAAAAGCATCTATATAACGAAAGGCTGATAATGGATACAAATGACTTAAAGGAAAAGGTTCAGCAATCTTTTTCAAATTGGAATGAAAAAAACTACCAAAAGACTATTTCTAAATTCCCCGAACAGAAGAAAGAATTTACTACACAATCATTTACTACTGTAAAACCGATCTACACTCCAACTGATACGAACGAAATTGAATATGTTGAAAAGTTAGGCTTTCCGGGTGAATACCCATTCACTCGTGGTGTTCAGCCGACTATGTACCGCGGCAGATTCTGGACGATGCGCCAGTATGCCGGATTTGGAACAGCTAAAGAATCGAACGAACGATACCGTTACTTATTAGCACAAGGACAAA
This sequence comes from Ignavibacteriota bacterium, assembly GCA_043807765.1. GTDB lineage: Bacteria > Bacteroidota > Ignavibacteria > Ignavibacteriales > Melioribacteraceae > Stygiobacter. Next base: position 165,275 of record JAZDFQ010000066.1, on the reverse strand, counting down.
GCGGGCTCTCTGTAGCTTTCGATTTGCCGACACAGATTGGTTACGATAGCGATGACTCGATGGCACTTGGAGAGGTTGGAAAAGTTGGCGTAGCTATAGATACACTTGCCGATATGGAAATTTTATTCGATCATATCCCGCTCGACAAGGTTTCCACTTCAATGACTATAAACGCTCCGGCTTCTGTTCTTTTGGCTATGTATATCGCTGTTGCCGAAAAACAAGGAGTTAGCAGAGATAAAATTATTGGTACGATTCAGAATGATATTTTGAAAGAATACATAGCGCGCGGAACTTACATTTATCCCCCAAAACCTTCCATGCGTTTAATTACAAATATTTTCGAATTCTGTGCAAAAGAAGTTCCAAAGTGGAATACAATTTCAATTTCCGGATATCATATTCGCGAAGCCGGTTCAACAGCCGCTCAAGAAGTTGGTTTTACTCTTGCAGATGGAATTGCTTACGTTGAAGCTGCTATCAAAGCCGGATTGGATGTAGATGCATTTGCCGGACAGTTATCATTTTTCTTTAATGCTCACAACGATCTTTTGGAAGAAGTAGCCAAATATAGAGCTGCTCGTCGCTTATGGGCTAGAATAATGAAGGAAAGATTCGGGGCGAAGAAAGACAAATCTCAAATGCTGCGTTTCCATACTCAAACTGCCGGATCGGCATTAACGGCCCAGCAAGTTGATAACAACATCATCCGCGTTACGATACAAACTCTTGCTGCTGTACTTGGCGGAACACAAAGTCTGCATACCAACAGTCGCGATGAAGCTCTAGCATTGCCAACAGAAGATTCTGTTAAGATTGCTCTACGCACACAACAAGTTGTTGCCTACGAAAGCGGTGTAACAAATACAATTGATCCGCTTGCCGGTTCGTATTATATCGAATCACTTACAGATCAAATTGAAAAGGAAGCGGAAGAATACATCAATAAAATTGATGCGATGGGCGGTGTTGCAAATGCAATTGAAGCCGGTTATGTACAATTGGAAATTCAGAAATCAGCTTATCGCTTTCAGCAAGAGATTGAACGCAACGAAAGAATTGTTGTTGGCATGAATAAATTTCAAGTGAAAGAAGGTGAGCCGAAAGGTCTTCTTAAGATAGATGAAAATGTTCAGCGCGAACAAATAGAGTTCTTAAACAAAACTCGCGCAAAACGAAATGAACAAGAAGTAAAAGAGAAGCTCGCCGCATTGAAAACAGCTTCTGAAGGTGACGCTAACTTAATGCCATTTATTTTAGATGCGGTAAAATCATACGCGAGCATTGGAGAAATTTGCAACGTAATGCGCGGAGTTTTTGGCGAGTATAAAGAGCACGTTGTGATATAATTGAGAATGGAAAATTTAGAATTGAGAATTAAACGGGATTGTAAAATGGAAATATCACACATAGAGCATATCGGAATTGCTGTTAAGAATATTGATGAATCTATTAAGTATTATGAAAACGTGCTTGGGCTAAAATGCTACGCTGTTGAAGAAGTAAAAGATCAAAAAGTAAAGACAGCTTTTTTTATGGTTGGTCAGACAAAAATCGAGCTGCTTGAATCAACAGAGTCGGATGGACCAATCGGTAAATTCATTGAGAAGAAAGGTGAAGGTATTCATCACTTAGCTTTTGCAACTAAGGATTTATCAACCACACTTAGCGAGGTAGAATCCAAAGGTATTCAGCTAATAGATAAACAGCCCCGCAAAGGAGCAGAAGGATTAAACATTGCATTCCTTCATCCAAAATCTACCGGCGGAGTATTAACGGAACTTTGCGAAAGGGCTTGAGCAGTGTAGAACGTAGAGTATAGAGTGTAGAATGAAAGTATTAGAACCACTAGTAAATTATAGCAGTATCCTTTACAAAAAGACGTTTGGATTTTCGGTTCGAATAGTTAAGCTTTACAAATATCTTCTACTAAAAGACAAATCATTTGAGCCCTTGTACAAACAATTATTGCGTTCAGGAACATCAATAGGCGCTAATGTATCTGAAGCGCAAAGCGCTCCTACTAAAAAAGATTTTACACATAAGCTTTCTATTGCTCTCAAAGAAGCAAGAGAATCGGAATACTGGATTCGACTTTTAAAAGAAACAAATACAATAAATGAACTGGAACATAATTCACTAATTAAAGACTGTGATGAATTAGAGAGATTGTTAACAAGTAGCATTAAGGCTGCAAGAGAAAACTAAAACACTCTGCACTCTTCGTTCTACACTCTACACTCACCCGGAGGTTTAATGGCAATTCAAGAAAAGATTAAAGAGTTGATGGATTTGCGTGAGAAGGCGCGTTTAGGCGGTGGACAAAAACGAATTGATGCGCAACATGCAAAAGGTAAACTTACTGCTCGAGAAAGAATTGAAGCTTTGCTCGATGAAGGGAGCTTCGAAGAATTTGATATGTTCGTCTCTCACCGTACGCACGATTTCGGTTTGGACAAACAATCGTTCCTTTCCGATGGTGTTGTAACCGGTTACGGTACAATAGACGGACGATTGGTTTACGTATTCTCACAAGACTTTACCGTTTTCGGCGGTTCCTTAAGCGAAATGTTCGCACAGAAAATATGTAAGGTAATGGACAAGGCGATGAAAGTAGGCGCGCCCGTAATTGGAATTAACGATAGCGGCGGCGCACGCATTCAAGAAGGTGTTAAAAGCCTTGGCGGTTACGCAGACATCTTTCAACGTAACATTTTAGCAAGCGGAGTTGTGCCGCAGATTTCTGCAATCTTCGGTCCATGTGCCGGCGGCGCGGTTTACTCACCGGCTCTTACAGATTTTACAATCATGAGTAAGAACACTAGCTACATGTTTGTTACCGGACCAAAAGTTGTTAAAACTGTTACCGGCGAAACTGTAACAGATGAAGAACTCGGCGGCGCAATGGTTCATGGCTCAAAATCCGGTGTTACACACTTTGTTGCCGAAGATGAGCAAGAAGGAATCCTTCTTATCAGAAAACTTTTAAGCTACTTACCTCAAAACAATTTGGAAGATCCGCCACTCGCATTTTGTGATGACCCGATTGATAGACTAGACGATGCATTAAATGAAATCATTCCCGAAAGTGCAAACAAACCTTACGATGTAAAAGATGTTATTCATGCAATTACAGACTACAACGAATTTTTAGAAGTGCAACGCCATTATGCGCCAAACATGATTACCGGCTTTGCCCGTTTTAACGGAATGTCTGTTGGAATAGTTGCGAATCAGCCTAATTACCTTGCGGGAGTTTTAGATATTAACTCTTCACGTAAGGCCGCACGCTTTGTTCGCTTCTGCGATGCTTTCAATATTCCAATTATTACTTTAGTTGATGTTCCCGGCTTCTTGCCCGGTACAGCACAAGAATATGGAGGCATAATTCTTCACGGTGCAAAATTGTTATTTGCTTACGGTGAAGCAACTGTTCCTAAAGTAACTGTAATCTTACGCAAAGCATATGGCGGAGCTTACGATGTAATGGGCTCAAAACATTTGCGTGGAGATATAAACTACGCTTGGCCAATGGCAGAAATAGCCGTAATGGGTCCGCGCGGAGCTGTTGAAGTTCTACATCAAAAAGAAATTGCGGCAATTGAGAACCTAGAAGAACGAAATAAATTTATTGCCGGAAAAGAAGATGAATACAGAAAGAAATTTGCTAACCCATACGTTGCGGCAAAGTATGGCTACATTGATGATGTAATAGAGCCGCGAAATACACGCTTCAGAATTATCCGCGCACTTCAATCTTTGGCTACAAAGAAAGATGTGAATCCTCCAAAGAAACATTCAAATATTCCTTTGTGAGGCATCTATGAGTTTAGCAATAATTGCACAAGCAACTGCAGCGGCGATAGATTCACTTTCTAAAGCAAAAATTTCTCAAAATTCTTCTCGTTTTACTCAAATTGATCCTTGGGGAGTTGGAATGACGTTCATAGGAATGGCAGTTGTATTCCTTTCCTTAATTCTGTTGTATCTACTTTTTATGAATATCTCACGTTTCATTGTGAAGCAATCATCAAAGCCGGCTGTAGAAAAAGCTCAATCTGCCGATATTAAAAAACATACTGTTTCTATTCACAATGAAGAAGTAAATGCGGCAATTGCATTGGCGCTGCATTTATACCAGAGCGATTTACACGATCACGAAAATGCTATTCTTACAATTAACAGAGTTGCTCGAACCTATTCTCCGTGGAGTTCTAAGATCTACGGAATTAGACAATTTCCAAGATAGAGGACATGGGTAAATGAAAAAATTTAAATTAACAATTAACGGTAATCCATACGAAGTAGATATAGTAAGCGTTGAGGATAATTTAGCCGAAGTTGATGTGAACGGAACAAGATATCAAGTTGAAGTTGATAGACAAATACAAACAACTAAGACACCAAAACTTGTGCGCTCGGTAGTTTCACCATCAACGGATGTTGTTCCTTCAGTTGCTATAACAAGCAAGCCTACCGCTCCTAAAGGTGTTGGGTTTATCAAATCGCCTTTACCTGGAGTTATTCTTAACGTACACGTTAAAGAAGGCGATGTGGTTAAGATTGGAGATAAACTAATTACACTTGAAGCTATGAAAATGGAAAACAATGTAAATACCGACAAAGAAGGGAAAGTTGTTTCTATAAAAGTTAGACAGGGTGATTCTGTTCTAGAAGGTGATCTGCTAGTGGAAATCGGGAGCTAATAATGGGACAATTTCTTGAATTCACCGGGCATGGATTTGATCAGTTCATGCGTTATACTGCATTTGCCAACTTTACTTTTGGTCATTTAATTATGATTACGATTGCATTAATATTTCTCTACTTGGCAATCGCAAAAGACTACGAACCCTTGCTTCTTGTTCCGATAGGTTTTGGAATTTTAATAGGCAACATTCCGTTTTTAGAAGGTGCCGGTTTACAAGTTGGCATTTACGAAAAAGGAAGCGTGCTAAACTATTTATATTTTGGAGTTTCAAACGGAATTTATCCGCCACTTATCTTTCTGGGAATTGGTGCGATGACGGATTTTTCTTACTTGCTATCAAATCCCAAATTGATATTGATTGGCGCTTCTGCTCAGCTTGGAATTTTTGGAGCTTACACAATTGCGCTCTTCTTAGGATTCCATCCGGAACAAGCCGCGGCAATTGGAATTATCGGCGGCGCTGATGGACCAACGGCTATTTTCCTTTCATCTAAGTTAGCCCCGGAATTAGTCGGAGCCATTGCTGTCTCTGCTTATTCATATATGGCACTCGTTCCGGTTATCCAGCCTCCGATTATGAAACTACTGACAACAGATAAAGAACGCAGAATAAAGATGAAACCCCCACGCCAAGTTTCAAAATTGGAAAAGATTCTCTTTCCAATAGTTGGTTTACTGTTAACTTGCTTTATTACACCATCTGCTCTGCCACTTTTAGGAATGCTCTTCTTTGGCAATATTCTTAAAGAAAGTGGTGTAACAAAAAGATTAGCAGATACGGCAAAAGGCTCTCTTATTGATATAGTAACAATTCTAATTGGATTAACTGTTGGAGCCTCTACTCAAGCCACAACATTTTTAACTGCAAAATCGGTTGGAATTTTTGCTCTTGGCGCATTTTCTTTTATGATTGCAACTTTTGGCGGCGTTATGTTTGTTAAGATTATGAATTTATTTCTCAGCCAAGAGAATAAGATAAATCCGCTTATTGGCAATGCGGGTGTTTCGGCTGTGCCGGATAGTGCGCGCGTTTCTCAAATGGTAGGCTTAGAATATGATTCAAAGAATCATCTTTTAATGCACGCAATGGCGCCAAACGTTGCTGGTGTTATTGGGTCAGCCGTAGCCGCCGGTATTCTTCTCTCCTTCTTTATGGGATAATGTTTTTAGACAGAGACTTACTCGTTAAGTCTCTGTTCGTTTACGTTTTCATCCCACCTCTCAACTTTCTATCTTTACACCACAGTTATTAACAATCAGGCAAATAATGGAAATACATTTTCTATTCTGGATAATATTTGCGGCACTTTTTCTAACGGTTTTTGTTGTTGATATGTTCATCACAGATCACCGGAAAGGCGCGGTTGGGGTTAAAACAGCATTAATTTGGACTTCAGTTTGGATTTCCACTGCAATTCTATTTTCAATCTTTATTTATTTCTTCTTTCCAGAAGGTGGAACAAAATCTTTCGAGTTTATTACCGGTTATATAATCGAGTATTCTCTTTCGGTAGATAACCTATTTGTGTTTATAATGATCTTCTCCACAATGGGAATTCCGGACAGATACCAACCACGAATCTTGAAATGGGGAATCATCGGCGCGGTTGTTTTAAGAATTCTCTTCATAGTTGCGGGCGTAGAACTTATTAAATCTTTCAGTTTTATGATATACGTATTTGGTGCTATTCTGGTATTTACTGCTTATAAAATGATGACAAGCGGCGAAGGGAAAATTGAACCGGAAAAAAACCTTTTTGTTCGTGCCGCAAGAAAAGCGTTTCCGATAGATACGGAAACCGGAACCGATCATTTCTTTGTTAAGAAAAATCATAAAGTGTACGCTACCGTAGCATTCATTACTTTAGTCTTAGTTGAATCGACTGACGTAATCTTTGCAATTGATTCTATACCGGCAGTTCTTGCTATTACTCATGATCCCTTCATTGCAATCACATCCAACTTGTTTGCGATACTTGGTCTCCGTTCGCTTTTCTTTGCTTTAGCCGGAATCTTAAACTTATTCCGTTATTTGAAATATGGAATTTCGTTTATTCTACTATTCGTTGGCGTTAAGATGCTTATTTCCGGATTTGTTCATATTCCGGTTCAGATTTCATTATTAGTTATTATTGCAACATTGGCAATTTCGATTTTAGCTTCGGTAGTTATTAAAGAAATTGATGATGTAGAAAAGAAAGAGAAAGCACATAAAAAGAAGAAACATTAACTAGGTTTTGTCAAAGCGGTAAACTCGACTTGGTTTACCGCTTTTTTTTACACTCTAATCGTTATCCCGCTCTAACTCTTTCGGAAACAACTTATCCAATCCTTTTACAATCAAAAAGAATAGAAACATAAATAAGAATATTCCGCTCATTCCTTTTACTGTAACAGAAATGGTTTGCCAAAACACATTCATAACTTCTTGACTAAACATTTTATTCTCCTCTTAAGAAACTAAAGCTAAAATTAAGCCGCCGGCAATAACAGAACCGATTTGCCCGCTAACATTTGCGCTTACCGCGTGCATAAGTAAGAAATTAAACTGATCTTCTTTCTGCCCCATGTTATGAATTACACGCGCAGACATTGGGAATGCCGAGATGCCCGCAGCGCCAATCATTGGATTGATTTTGTTTTTCAAGAAGAGGTTCAAAAATTTTGCGAACAAAACTCCGCCTGCCGTATCAAAAATGAAAGCAACCAAACCGAGTGCAATGATAATTAGTGTTGGTGGCTGTAAGAACTTATCGGCAGTCATTGTAGCCGCAATCGAAATTCCCAACAGCAAAGTAACAATTGAAGCTAATTCGTTTTGCGCCGCGAGCGATAACTTGTTTAACACACCGCATTCTCTAATCAAGTTGCCGAACATTAAAAAACCAATTAATGCCGCACTTGAAGGTGCAAACAATCCCGCAACTACAGTAACTAAAATTGGGAATAATATTAGAGTTGTCTTAGAAATGCTTTTTGCATGAGCGTCCATTCTTATTAATCTTTCCTTCTTGGTTGTTAGAGCTCTAATAACCGGCGGCTGGATAATCGGCACAAGCGCCATGTAAGAATAAGCCGCAACTGAAATTGGTCCGAGCAAATCTAGTAGCAACATAAATAGAAGTTGGACCATCAGCCGCGCCAAAGAGAAGCAAACGTGGATTTTTGAACAACGGGGAAAAATCGATCATCGCTCCAATTCCAACAAAAATTAAAAGTGGAAACACCTCGGTCATAATTCCAAACTTAAAAAATGTAGTTAACGCGCCTTCAACTTCTTGACCACCGCTCATTTGATTATTTGCCGCCGATAAAGGAATGTTAGCTAAAATTGCTCCAAAACCGATGGGAAGCAATAGTGTTGGCTCGTACTCTTTAGCAATCGCCAAATAGATCAGCGTTCCGCCTATCGCAATCATAACCATCTGCTGCCATGTAATAGAAAATAAACCTACAAACAAACCGTCCATTTCATCTCCAAAATTTTTAACCTTTGGAGGAAGCAAGTATAATGCAGCACACTTTCGCTGTTTTAGTGGGTATATTCTAATTTTTTATTGAGAAGAGTAAGCTTCTCATTTCATTAATGAGAATGTTTTTTCACAATTAGTAACTGAAGTTACGCAAGGTTGAATTTGATGAATGGTCCTTAGTAAAAATTAGTGTCTTTACGCCTTGTAGTAAAAAAACGCAAAGGTTTCGCAAAGAACACAAAGATTTATACCATTAAACTACCGGCAGTTTCATCCAGCATCCAAGTTAGCTTTCCATGTTTTGGTTTAACGAAAGAGGCTGGCAGTTTTCCATAATCATTTTTCTTGTTGATGATTGTATCAATCATTTTTGCTTTGTTGGCTCCGGTTACAAGAAAAATTATTTGTTTGGCATTGTTAATTACTTCGCCGGTCAAAGTAATTCGTTTCTGTCCAGTAGCGGGATGAGTTGCTACTTCACAAATGTTTTCAGAGTTCAGCAAATTCATTTGATTTGGAAAAATTGAAGCAGTGTGGCCGTCTTCTCCTAAGCCGAGTAGAATTAAATCGAACGATGGAAAGCCATCTTTTATTGTAACATTTTCTCTAATGATGTTTGAATAGCGGATTGCTTCATCTGCCGGAATGTTGTCGCCATCAATCGCAAAAATATTTTCTGCCGGTATTTCAACTTTATCAAAGAGATTTTCTTTTGTCATCAAGTAATTGCTATCGAGATGATCAGCCGGAACGCATCGCTCATCACCCCAGAAGAATTTAATCTTATTCCAAAGAATTTTGTCATTGTAATTCTGAGCTAGGTATTTAAAGATTGCTTTTGGTGTTGAACCGCCGGAAAGAGCAACAGTAAAATAATTTTCTGCCTCGTTAGCTCCGCTTTGAAAAAGCTTAGCAACTTTTTCGGAAAGCTCATCTATATTTTTAGACACGTCAATTTTATAGCTCACAGTAAACTCCATCATCAGACAAATTTTTGCAAGGATAACGCCAGGTCATCATCGTTCCTTCAATAAGATCATCGGCTTTTTCCGGTCCCCAAGAACCGGAAGGGTAACCAAACAGAGGAATATCTTTTTCGCTTTTCCAAGCATCCAAAATTGGAGTTAGGAATTTCCACAGAGCCATTACTTCTTCGGTTCGCGCAAACAAAGTTGAGTCACCTTTCATCGAATCGTAAATCAATCGCTCGTAAGCCGAAGGGATTCTTTCAACGGATAAATCGGAATAATGAAAATCCATGTTAACGGTTTGAACATCAAAACCTTGTCCCGGAATTTTCATTCCAAACTTCAGCAAAATTCCTTCATCCGGTTGAATACGGATTACCAGTTGGTTATGTGAATTAACACTCTCTTTTTTCTTGAACAAGAAATGTGGAGTTTGCTTAAAGTGAATAACAACTTCGTTAACGCGTGTTGGCAAACGCTTTCCGGTTCGGATGTAAAACGGAATTCCGCCCCAGCGCCAGTTATCAATGTAAAATTTTAACGCCGCAAATGTTTCTGTAGTTGAATTCTGCGCTACACCTTTTTCTACACGGTAGCCGGGCAGTAGCTCACCTTTAACTTTGCTGGCTATATACTGTCCGCGTATTGCAACTGATTTAACATCATCCGGTTTAATTGGACGGAATGATTGTATCACTTTTAAAATTTCGTTACGAATAGAATCTGCTTCAAGCGATGTCGGCGGCTCCATTGCAACCAGCGCTACAATTTGCAGTAAATGGTTTTGAACCATATCGCGCAGTGCGCCGGAAGATTCGTAATAGCCGCCGCGTCCTTCTACACCAATGCTTTCCGCAGATGTAACTTCAACGTGATCTATAAAATTCCTATTCCAGAGAGGTTCAAAAATTCCGTTTGAAAATCTTGTTACCAAAAGATTTTGAACTGTTTCTTTGCCGAGGTAATGATCAATTCTGTAAATCTGGTTTTCATTCCATGAATCCAAAATTTCTTGTTTGAGTTTTTCAGCAGAAGCAAGATCGTAGCCAAATGGTTTTTCTATTATTAACCTTTTCCAGCCACCGCTTTCATCGTTTAGTTTGTGCGCCGCAAGATTTTTTGGAATTATACCATAAAGATTCGGTGGAGTGGATAAGTAGTAAATCGCGTTACCGGAAATTTGATGTTTAACGCGCAACTCTTGAAGCCGTTTCTTCAAAGTTCTATAATCGTTTACATCTTCTGTATTAACAGATTGATAGTAAACTTTGTTGAGAAATTCATCTTCTTTGGAATGATCTTCAATCTCGCGGAATTCGCTCAGTGCGGCTTTCATGTTATGGCGGAAGGCTTCATCATCTAAATGAGTTCTGGAAACGCCAAGTAGGGCGAAACTATCCGGCAGCAGATTTTGAACAAACAAAGAATAGATTGCCGGAATTAGCTTACGCTTGGTTAAATCGCCGGAAGCGCCAAAGATTACAAATATGTGGTCTGCTGGTTTATTCATTTAAAGCTCTATTTATTACTAATGTTTTTGTTCTGTAACTTAGTTCAGTATCACTAAGCGCAAAATTAGAAAAGAAATTTGAGAATTGGATTCTGTGTTCAAAGTTAATCGAATTACCGATTTCGATTGCTATCGAAAAATTGATTTTGTATAATTTAAAAGGATTTAGAGCTCCTTTTCTGCTCCACGTGTTGTTAATGTTCAACTATATAGATGATTTATTAACACAATAGGGTGCAAATATTCTAACTGTTTTCAATGCAAGAATATTTTAAGAAGGAGGAGACAATGAAATTGTTTTACATTCTTATTTTTACAGCCAGCCTTGTATTTTTTTCATGTAGTAAAGAAGAAAGTGTTACAGAAAACCAATCCGGAACTTTAGTATTTAAAGCAGTAAAAACTTTATCCGCAGTAAAATCAATTCGTAGTTCAGCAAGAGCAACTGTAACTAATCAAAATGCAAATGTTTACCAAATGCATACTCTAGATTTTAAATTTAACATTGCAGAAATATGGGTTTCTCAAGATGAGTTTAATGTTGGCGGTGAGGATAATCTAAAGTGGTACAAAATTGGTGAGAACAATCAAATGAAATTCTTTGGAGACTATTCTTTTACCGCAGAAAACTTACCGGTTGGAGTTTATAAGAGTATTAAAATCAAACTAAAAACACTGTTCTATAGAATAGCAGCTTACAAGTCAGATAGAACAAAAGTTATTGAAATACTAGAGAGAAATGGAGATTGGAATGGATCGTGTACGGACTTTAATGATTTCGCGCCAATCAATTATTTTAATTCCAGAGGCAACCATCAGCTTGTTAGCGGGAAGTTTAAGGTAGTTGCCGAGGGAGAAAAATTGACTGGGTTTGAAATAAGATCGGGCAAGATTACAAACCTTTATTGGAAAATGGGTGACGAAAGAGAGTTTGATCCTTATGCTTGTACTTTTGACTGGATTGATGAAAACAATAATGGAATTTGGGATTGCGGAATTGATAGACAGGATAATTACCAATGTGATGTAACTCCACCATATGAAACGATGTGGATTTTTATTCCTAAGTATCAATAACCAAATTTCAAACATAAATATGAGCCGATCATGAAACTGAAACTCATCTGCATTTTGCTTATTGCAAATTTATCAATTGTATATTCACAATTTGGCGGTGGCGATGGATCTTCTGGTAATCCATATCAAATAACCACAGCAGAACAATTGGCCTTACTTGCTGCGAATGTTTATGCTGGTACAACTTATGCAAACACGTATTTCAAGCTTATGAATAATATTGATTTAACTTCATATTTGGCTGGAGACGGTAATAATGACGGTTCTTTCTGGTTACCGATTGGAAGTTCCACAAACGGCTTTGCTGGTTATTTTGATGGCAATAATAAGGTTATCTCAAACCTAAAAATTAATAGACCAAACACAAACAATATTGGTTTATTTGGTTATACGACAGCTGGACAAATCAATAACCTAGGTGTTGAGATTGATGGTACCAGCGCTGTAATAGGCCAATATTATGTGGGAGGCCTAATTGGTGACAATAGAGGCAGCATCACGAATTCGTATTCACAAGGAAACGTAATTGGGTACCACACTGTAGGTGGGTTTGCGGGATTTCTAAATGGTTTCATCAGAAGATGTTTCTCAACTGGAAGTGTTTCTGCTTCGGTTGGTGGATTAAGAAATTATGGCGGCTTTATTGGTTCAAGTTCAGGTACAATTGAGTTCTGCTATACAAGATCAACGGTATCAGCACCTAGTAGCAGTTATGTTGGTGGTTTTGCTGGGGAAATGTATAATGCGAATATCTCACAGTGCTATTCTACTGGTAGTGTAGCTGGAATGAACCCTGTCGGTGGGTTTGTTGGATACTCTTATTCGCCTTATAACACAGTGGAAAAATGTCTTTGGGATGTTGAAACTTCAGGTCTTTCTTCAAGTGCGGTAGGTACTAGTAAAACTACAATTGAAATGAAACTAGCTTCAACATTTACTACCGAAGGTTGGGATGTTGCGATTTGGAATATCGGAGATGGAATAAATGATGGCTACCCATATTTAGATTGGCAAAACACGGGTGGAACACCTTTGCCAGTAGAATTAACTACTTTTTCAGCAAATTATATTGATGGAAAAGTTGTTCTAACTTGGCAAACAGCAACAGAGGTTAGCAACTATGGTTTTAGTGTTGAACGCGCCTCGACTCCGCTCGGCATGACATGGAAAGAAGTTGGATTTGTTCAAGGTCATGGCAATTCCAATTCACCAAAGAGTTATTCGTTTCTAGATCCAAACCCTCTAAGTGGAAAAGTGCATTACAGACTAAAGCAAATAGATTTTGACGGTAAATATGAATACAGCGATGTTGTTGAAGTAAATGTAGAAGCACCAATACAATTTAGTTTACAACAGAATTATCCTAATCCATTTAACCCAGAAACTACTATTAGCTACAAGGTACAAGCTGCAAACCAAGTAAGCCTAAAAGTGTATGATGTTTTAGGGAATGAAGTTGCAACTCTGGTTAATGAATTCAAACAAGCCGGAGTTTACAACTCTACGTTCTACACTCTTCGTTCTTCACTACCAACCGGTGTTTATTTCTACCGCTTGCAAGCCGGAAGTTTTACATCAACAAAGAAAATGACTCTTTTAAAGTAGTATTAAGTAGATATTAATAAAGCGGATTGAGAAACCCACTCTTTCCGCTTTTAATCAATAAATAAGCCTTACCCTCGCAAAGAACATGGGATAAACTTGTTAACCCAAGCCAATTTTTCGTAATTTTCCGCACAATTTTTAACTAATCTAAGAAGACAATGAAATATCCCTTTCAAGAGATCGAAACCAAATGGCAAAAGTTTTGGGAAGAGAATAAAGTTTATAAAACCGATTTAACCGACGATGAGAAAAAACTCTACTGTTTGGTAATGTTCATTTATCCATCCGGCGCAAAACTGCATTGCGGGCATTGGTATAATTACGGACCAACCGATTCATGGGCGCGCATGAAGAAATTGCAAGGCTACAATGTTTTTGAGCCGATGGGATATGATGCGTTCGGTCTTCCGGCAGAAAATTTTGCAATCAAAACCGGCGTGCATCCAAAAGACAGCACAATGAAGAACATTGCCGATATCCGCGATATGCTTAAAAGAATGGGAACGATGTATGATTGGGATGCCGAGTTGATGACTTGCGTTCCCGAATATTATAAATGGAATCAATATTTGTTCTTACAGCTTTACAAACGTGGTTTGGCTTACAGAAAAAACGCGCCGGTTAATTGGTGTCCTTCTTGCCAAACAGTTTTAGCCCACGAGCAAGTTCTTGGCGACGGCAATTGCGAACGTTGCGGAACAACAGTTGAGCAGAAAAATCTTACTCAATGGTTTTTTAAGATTACTCAATACGCGGATGAACTTCTTGACGGCTTAAGCAAAATTGATTGGCCTGGAAAAACAAAGCTGATGCAAACCAACTGGATTGGGCGCAGTTACGGAAGTGAAGTTGAGTTCAAGATTGAAGGACACGATGATAAACTGACTGTGTTTACTACACGTCCAGATACTTTGTTTGGTGTAACTTATGTTGTGCTTGCGCCGGAAAAAGAATTAGTGCAAAAAATCACTAAGCCGGAATTCAAAGCCGGTGTTGATAAATATATTGAGCAAACAAAATTGCTTACAGAAGTTGATAGAACTTCTACCGTAAAAGAAAAAAGCGGTGTACCAACCGGCGCGTATGCAATTAATCCGGTGAACGGTGAGCGCGTTCCTATTTGGGTTGCCGATTATGTTCTCTCAACATACGGAACCGGTTATGTTATGGCTGTTCCGGCACATGATGAGCGCGATTTTGAATTCGCTAAAAAGTTTGATCTGCCAATCCGCAAAGTGATTCTTCAAGATGGAACAGATGTAAATGCGGAATTAACGGAAGCATTTACAGAAGCTGGAACGATGGCTAATTCCGGCAAGTATGATGGAATGAATTCCGATCTTGGAATAGATAAAGTTACAGAAGATTTGGCTGCACAAGGTTTAGGAAAGAAAACAGTAAACTACCGCTTGCGCGATTGGCTGATTTCGCGTCAGCGTTATTGGGGAACACCAATTCCAATTATTCATTGCGAACATTGCGGTGAAGTTCCGGTTCCCGAAGAGCAACTTCCGGTTGTACTTCCTTATGAGGTAAATTTCAAACCGGATGGCGGTTCTCCGCTTGCAGGCAATATGGATTTTGTTAACACTACTTGTCCTAAGTGCGGCGTTCCGGCAAAACGTGATGCCGATACAATGGATACTTTTGTTGATTCTTCCTGGTATTACCTCCGTTATCCAAATCCAAATTTCAGCGAAGGAATGTTCGATACTAAATTAGGCAATGCTTGGACTCCGGTTGATATGTATGTAGGCGGAGCTGAACACGCAACAATGCACTTGCTGTATGCTCGCTTCATTCACAAAGTTCTTCGCGATATTGGTTTGGTTAACAGTGATGAACCATTCAAGAAATTGATTCATCAAGGAACGATTACTAACAATGGCGCAAAGATGTCTAAGTCGAAGGGAAACATTGTTAATCCGGATGACTTTATAGTAAATGTTGGCGCAGATGTTTTCAGAATGTATTTGATGTTCATGGGTCCGTACGAACTAGGCGGCGATTGGAGCGATAAAGGAATTGTTGGCGTTGACCGGTTTGTTCAAAGAGCTTATGCAATTTTTGAAGCCAACAAAGATGTTGCTAAAACAAATCCGGCAAAAGCTAAATATGATATTGCGGAATTAAACGAAACAGAAAAAAATATTTATAGAAAGATAAACGCAACGCTCGCAAAAGTTGCTGTAGAGGTTGAACACTTCAGATTTAACACAGCGGTTGCCGCTTTGATGGAATTGATTAATGAAATGAAGGGCTTGGATTCTTGCAGCACAGAATTAAAATCCTACATTCTCGAAAGATTTGCTTCCATGTTAGCTCCGCTCGCGCCGCATCTTGGCGAAGAATGCTGGCAGATGATAGGCAAAGAAAAAACTTTGTTCCAAGCTCCGGTTTGGTTTGAAGTAGATCAGCTTGCGCTTACAAAAGATAACGCGCTTGTTGTTGTTCAGATAAACGGAAAGGTTCGTTCTAAAATCGAAATTCCGTTTGATATGCCGGAAGCTGAAGTTAAAATTGCGGTGTATGCTGATGATAAAGTGAAAACATACACTGACGGCAAGCAGCTTGTTAAAGAAATCTATGTACCAAACAAAATTTATAATATAGTTGTAAAGTGAATGCTGATTCCGGCGAAGGCGGAAGAAGCATCTCCTACGATTTCGTGTAAGAGATTCTTCGTCCCAAACTACGGGACTCAGAATTACAAATAGGAGAATAAATGTTAGACGTAAAATTCATTCGCGAAAATCCGGAAGCTGTTAGACAAGGATTGCTAAATAAAAATGCTAAAGACATAGTTGATGAAATTCTTCAGCTTGATGAACAGCGCAGAGGATTCATTTCTAAAACAGAAGAATTGAAAGCGAAGAAAAATCAAGTCTCGGCTGAAATTCCTAAGCTGAAGAAAGCGGGACAAGATACCAGTGCGATCTTCGAAGAAATGAAAAAAGTCGGCGATGAAATCACTCAACTTGATTCTCAGTTAAAAGATATAGCAGAAAAGATTGATAGTATTTTGCGTAGCACTCCAAACTTGGCTCACGCAAGCGTTCCAGTTGGTAAAAGCGCGGAAGAAAATGTTGAAGTCCGCCGCTGGCTGCCGGATGGATTTAAGTTTG
The DNA here is from genome assembly GCA_043807765.1 of Ignavibacteriota bacterium. Classification (GTDB taxonomy): domain Bacteria; phylum Bacteroidota; class Ignavibacteria; order Ignavibacteriales; family Melioribacteraceae; genus Stygiobacter. The sequence goes on along the minus strand of JAZDFQ010000066.1, from coordinate 148,806 downwards.
AAAACGATTTTAAAGTGCTCGATCACGTTGAACTTGGCAAGAAACTCTGCTTGCTGGATTTTGAACGCGCTACAAAAATTTCCGGTTCCGGATTTCCGCTTTACACCGGCAAAGGTGCAACGATGGAACGTGCACTAATAAATTTTATGCTCGATACTCACATTCATAATCACGGTTACACAGAAGTAATGCCGCCGATTCTTGTGAACAGAGATTCTATGAAAGGCACCGGACAAATTCCGAAGATGGAAGAAGATATGTACTTCATCGAGAAAGATGGTCTGTATCCGATTCCGACAGCGGAAGTTCCAATCACAAATATTCATCGCGATGAAATTCTTTCAGAGAAGGACTTAACAATTAAATATGTTGGTTACTCGCCATGTTTCCGCCGCGAAGCTGGTTCTTACGGAAAAGATTCAAAAGGATTTTTGCGCGTTCATCAATTCAACAAAGTCGAAATGGTAAAGTTTGCTAAGCCGGATAATTCCTACGATGAACTTGAAGACATGACTAACGATGCTGAAAATATTTTGAAAGCACTGAATGTTCCATACAGAATTTTGATGCTCTGCACTGGAGATTTAAGCTTTTCAGCAGCAAAATGTTATGATATCGAAACTTGGTCTCCGGCAGAAAATAAATGGCTGGAAGCTTCTTCTTGCAGTAACTTCGAAGCATTCCAAGCGCGCCGTGCTAATATTCGTTACAGAAAAGAAGAAGCTAAGAAGCCGGAGTTTGTTCATACGCTTAATGGTTCTGGGCTTGCAACAAGCCGTTTAATGGTCTCCATAATGGAAAACAATCAGACGCCGGAAGGAAAAATAATCGTACCAAAAGCTTTGCAAAAGTACACCGGATTCGAAATTCTTGGGTAAATGAACGAAGAGTTAAGAACGAAGGATAGAAATCTTCGTTCTTTTTTGTTCAAATTGAATTTTTTTCAACAGTGCTTTGTTGGAATTGTATAGAAAGGGATTTATAAGACTTGTTCGGTAACCTCAAACATCTAAATAAGTATTTCCGCAGATATAAGACCAAATTGCTGCTTGGCTGCGTATTCATACTTCTTTCCAATGTTGCAAACGTTTATATACCGCTAAATGTTAAAGAAGGAATTGATACACTTTCGAAGAGCGGCGACTTTAATGTTGTGCTCAGATTGGTTGTGATACTTTTAGCTGCGGCTTTTCTCAGCAATTTGTTTCGCTTTTTCATACGCCAAACCATCATTGTTGTCTCCCGTGAAATTGAATATGATCTGCGCCATGATTTTTGGTCGCACATTCAAAAACTTCCACTTAGATTTTTCCAAAACAATTCTACCGGCAACATAATGTCTCACGCAACAAATGATATTAGCGCGGTAAGAATGTTTGTCGGTCCTTCTGTAATGTACACAATTGATAACGGAATAAAATTTATTCTCACTCTTTCGGTAATGATTTCGTTAAGTCCGATGCTAACTTTTTATGCACTGCTGCCTATGCCTCTTATGTCATTTATTGTGTATATAGTTATGAAGAAAATGCATACGAAGTACACGCGCATACAAGAAAAGTTATCGGATCTTACAGCCAAGGCGCAAGAAAATTTTTCCGGAATACGAGTAATTAAATCTTACGAAAGAGAAGACTATGAGATTTCCGAATACAAAAAGGAAAGCGGAGAATATCTAAACCGTAAGATGGATCAAGTGAAACTGCAAGCTTTCTTTGGGCCGATATTCATGCTGATTGCCGGACTTTCCGCAATAATAGTAGTACTTGCCGGCGGAAACATGATCATCAACAATACTCTAAGCGTTGGCGTCATATTCGCATTTATGCTATTCCTAATGGATCTGATTTGGCCGATGATTTCATTCGGCTGGGTAGCAAATATGATTCAACAAGCAGATGCAAGCATGAAACGATTGCTGAAAATCTGGAATGAACCGATTGAAATTTCCGATGAAAATGTTGATACAAGAATTACATCAATCAAGGGTGATATTGAATTTAGAAATGTTTCATTTCGCTATGCAGATCATCTCCCGTGGGTTCTCAAAGACTTAAACTTATCCGTAAAGCATGGTGAGACAGTTGCGTTTATCGGCAATACAGGTGTAGGCAAAACAAGTTTGATAAATTTAATTCCCCGTTTATATGATGTTAGCGAAGGCAGCGTTCTAATTGATGGAAGAGATGTGCGAAATATTCCGTTGGGAGTTTTAAGAACAAAAATTGGACTTGTGCCTCAAGAAAATTTTCTTTTCTCCGATACACTTGCTAATAATCTAATGTACGGATTGGATAACGGGAGCGAAGAGTTAATTCAAAAAGTTTCCGGCATAGCTCGCTTATCGAAGGACGTTGATACATTTCCTCTTGGTTACGAAACAATTCTTGGCGAAAGAGGAATAACACTTTCCGGCGGACAAAAGCAGCGCTCAACATTAGGTAGAGCGTTAGCAATCGATCCCAAGATTTTAATTCTAGATGATTCATTCTCCGCGGTTGATACAAATACGGAAGAAGAAATACTGAGGCAGCTAAAAGAATTTATGATAGATAGGACAAGTATAATTATCAGTCACAGAATTTCTACAGTGAAGGATTCTGATAAAATATTTGTACTTGATGAAGGCAAAGTGGTTGAAGAGGGAACGCATGACGAGTTGGTTTTGAAAGGTGGAATTTACGCAGACTTAAATACAAAGCAGTTGTTGGAAAAAGAACTTTTGGAAATGAGTTAGAAAAGAGAGTTATGGCTGAACAAAAAGATGATGACATAATTGGCAAAGCTTACGATTCGCAGTTAATGAGAAGATTGCTGACGTACATTAAGCCGTACAAAAAATACATTATTCTTGCAATTATCTTAAACATTGTAGTTTCTGCGCTTGGTCCTCTCCGCCCCTATCTTTCTAAAATTGCGTTCGATGATAAAATCCAAAATAAAGATTTTGATGGTTTGCTTATTGTATGCGTGGTATTGCTTGGCTCGCTAATGCTTCAAGCATTGATTCAGTACTTCCTTACTTACTACACGGAACTAACCGGACAGAGAATTGTTTACGATCTACGTATTCAGCTTTTCTCACATGTTCAAAAGCTCGCGCTAAAATATTTTGATAAAACTCCCGTTGGAAGAACTGTAACCCGCGTAACAAATGATGTTGATTCGTTAAACGATATGTTCTCCTCAGGCATCGTTTCAATTTTCAGTGACATATTCAGTATCGTTTGGATTTTCATCTTCATGTTTGCTATGTCGTGGGATTTATCATTAGTAACTCTGGCAGTGCTGCCCGCTTTGTTTTACGCTACCTTTTTGTTTCGCAAAAAAGTAAGAGAAAATTACCGCGATGTACGCAAGCACCTTGCCAGATTAAACTCTTATATGCAAGAGCGTATAACAGGAATGAATGTAGTTCAAATATTTGCCAAAGAAAAAGAAGAGTTGAAGAATTTCTCCTCGATTAATAATGACAACAAAATTGTAAATATTCAGTCGGTGTTCTACCACGCTGTTTTTTTTCCGGTTGTGGAAATGCTGAGCGTAATATCGGTCGGATTGATAATTTGGTACGGCGGCGGTGAAGTTATTCAGAAAAACCTTACGATTGGTGTACTTCTTGCATTCTTGCAATACACAGAAATGTTCTGGCGCCCGGTTCGCGATCTTTCCGATAAGTACAACATACTTCAAACTGCGATGGCTTCTTCGGAGAGAATTTTCAAGTTATTGGATGACAACACAGTTATTCAAAATCCGGCAGAGCCTAAGACTATTCAGTCAATCAAAGGCGAAGTTGAGTTTAAGAATGTTTGGTTCGCATACAATCCGGAAGAATATGTGCTGCGGAATGTTTCCTTCAAAATTAATCCTGGTGAAAGAATTGCAATTGTTGGCGCAACCGGCGCGGGTAAAACCAGCATCATAAATATTTTCACCCGCTTCTACGATATTCAGAAAGGAAGCATAACTCTTGATGGAGTGGACATCCGTGATTTGAATAAAAGCGAACTCAGAAAATATATTGCTATGGTTCTTCAGGATGTGTTTTTGTTTAGCGGCACAATCAGATCAAATATTAGTCTCGGAAATAAAGATATTTCAGACGAGCAGATTATTGAAGCGGCAAAATTTGTTGGTGCCGATAAGTTTATTTCGCAGCTTCCAAACAGTTATGATGAAGTTGTAAAAGAAAAAGGTGCTACACTTAGCGTTGGGCAAAAACAATTAATATCCTTTGCCCGCGCGTTGGCTTACAATCCTCAAATTTTAATTTTGGATGAAGCTACTTCCAGTGTTGATACGGAAACCGAAATTTTAATCCAAAACGCTATTGAAAAATTGTTAGTTGGAAGAACTTCAATTGTTATTGCACATCGGCTTTCAACAATTCAAAATGCAGATAAAATTTTAGTTATGCACAAAGGTGAATTGAAAGAAGCGGGAACGCATCAAGAATTACTTGCTCACAAAGGAATTTATTATAAGCTCTATCAACTTCAGTATAAGGATCAAGAACTTAAATCTGCATAAGGAGAAGAAATGGCTTCAAAAAGATTCATGACTCTCCCGCGTCATATCATCGAAGGTGAAAAACTCCATCCGGAAGCTACCGGAGAACTCTCGGCAATTCTTCTTCAACTTGGACTCGCAGCAAAATTAATTTCTTTGGAAGTGAACAAAGCCGGCTTAGCTAACATTCTAGGTTTCACCGGCGATGAAAACGTCCACGGTGAAAAAGTTAAGAAGCTTGATATGTTTGCTCACGAAATGCTTATTAAGGCAATGGATCATGGTGGGCATTTTTGTGTAATGGCAAGCGAAGAAGAGGAAGATATTATTCATCTACCGCCCCATCAAAAAATCGGCAAATACGTTTTGCTTTTCGATCCTCTCGACGGCTCTTCCAACATTGATGCTAACATTAGCATCGGAACAATTTTCTCAATCTATAAACGTGTAAGTGAAGGAGATGGTCCGGGTACACTTGAAGATTGTCTTCAGCAAGGATACAAACAAGAAGTTGCCGGCTACATTTTGTATGGCTCAAGTACAATTTTTGTTTACACTGCCGGACATGGACACGGTGTTTACGGATTTACTTTGGATCCGGCTTTTGGCGAATTTCTGCTTTCACATGATGATATCAAAATTCCTAAGCATGGAAGAATTTACAGCTTGAATGAAGGCAATTATTTTTCATGGCCAAAAGGATTGAAGGATTACATTAAATATTTGCAAGCTAATTACTTTGAAGGAAAACCTTATCAAGCCCGCTATGTTGGTTCGATGGTGGCTGATGTTCACCGCACATTGCTTTACGGAGGGATTTTCATTTATCCCGGTGATAGAAGAAATGCCAAAGGAAAACTCCGCTTGTGTTACGAATGTAATCCGATGTCGTTCATTGTAGAAGCCGCGGGTGGAAGAGCTACGGACGGTAAGGAAAAAATTCTAGATAAGAAACCGGAAGCACTTCACGAACGCTCACCTATCTTTATTGGAAGCGAAGAGGATGTTTTACTTGTAGAGAAGTTTATGAGTGAAGCAAGAGAAGCCTACTGAAAGGCAATTGATAATGGAGAATTGAGAATGGAATCAAGTTTAGTTTAATTCTCCATTCTCCATTTTCAATTCTAAATTATTTTTTAATCTTTCCCATTTCTTCTTCAATTCTTTTTGCAAGTTCTGCCAAAGAAATTCCTTCAACTTTTATTTTAGCGTTTCTTACAATTACTTCCGGTGTGTCCCCTTCACCGATTGCCAATCTGTATAAATTAAAACCTAGGCGTATTCTATCATTTGGAATCGGAAGATAATCTTTAAATGATTCCGCAATTCCGTAGCATAGTTTTTCTATAGAATCTTCCGGAAAAAGCTTAACTGCCGGAGGAGGTAAAGTTGTCATATCAGTTCCATTTTGTTCTTGCCAAAAATAAGTAAGTGTGTTTATACTTCCAACCTCCAAGAGAGGGCAAAATTTGGTAAATTTGCGCTGGAAAACAGTGGAAATTCTATCAATCAGATCCGCAAAATCTTAGTAATACGTTTCAGCTCGCTGGGTGATGTTCTATTAACAACGCCGGTTGTGCGTGCTCTTAAAGCCAAATACCAAGAAGCCGAACTTCATTTCTTAGTGAAGAAAGAATTTTCTGATGTTTATGCTTTTAATACAAGAATTTCGAAGCTTATTTTCTTTGATAAAGCGAATGAAGCCAAACTCAGATCAGAAATTGCTAAAGAAAAGTATGATCTGATTATTGATATTCAGAACAATTGGCGCAGTAGAAAGCTAACCAGAGGTATTGCTTCAAACATTTTAATGTTCGTTAAGCCAACGCTTGCCAAACTTCTTCTCGTTTACTTAAAAATAAATTTGCTGAAAGAAAAAAAATCCATAGTTCAGCGATATGCCGAAGCGGCTGGCGTTGAACTAGACCAATCTGGTTTAGAATTATTCTTCCCGCCGGAAGTAAAGCCTAAACTTGAGTCTGGTAAAAAATATATTGGATTTGCACCGGGAGCCAAACACTTTACTAAGCATTGGCCCCAAGAATATTTTATTGAATTGGGAAAGCAAATTAACAATTACGGTTTTAATATCGTTCTGTTTGGCGGGAAATCAGACCGAGAATTATGTGCTGATATCTCAAGTCAAATTCCCGGTTCAATTAATCTGCAAAACGATGATAATATTTTCCAGATTGCCGCAGACATGAAATTGTGTAAACTGATTGTTACTAATGATTCCGGTCTAATGCACACGGCAGCGTCGGTTAGTGTTCCGGTTGCTGCAATATTCGGCTCAACAGTAAAAGAATTTGGATTTGCCCCCTACGGGGTGCAAAATTTAATCTTAGAAAATAATTCATTATTTTGCCGTCCATGTAGCCATATTGGCAAATCAAATTGTCCCAAAAAGCATTTTAAATGTATGAAAGACGTTACGCCGCACAATGTGCTAAATCATCTTCAAAACTTTCTCCCCGGCTTATGAAAACAATCTGGTACTGGTTTTATAATCTCACTTTTATTCCCTTCGCAAAAGGATTTCTGTTCTTCGCACAGCTATTCCATCCTAAAATAAAAACCGGCTTAAAGGGAAGAAGAAAGCTTTTCGAGAATTTGATTATTGATCTTGCCGGAGTTGATCGTAAAAAGAAAATGGTCTGGTTTCACTCGGCTTCCATGGGTGAGTTTGAACAAGCCAAACCGATCATCGAGTGCATAAAGAAAGAAAAAAATGTAAACGTAATTGTTACTTTCTTTTCACCTTCAGGTTATACAAATTCTCTTAAATATCCTTTTGCAGATGTGATTGCTTACTTTCCATTCGATACAACCTTTGCCACGAAACGATTTTTGAATTTAGTTCGTCCGAATATGGCGATATTCATGCGCTACGATATTTGGCCGAATATGGTTTGGCAGTTAGAACATAAAGCCATACCATCCGTAATTGTTGACGCAACCATGCGTGAGAAAACACCGCGTAAATGGATGATAGCTAAGAGTTTTCACAAATCCCTCTTTTCATGCTTTACAAAAATTCTTACAGTTTCGGAAAATGATTCGCAGAATTTCTTCGAATTCAATCTCGATAAAAATAAGATTACTGCTGTGGGCGATACCCGCTTCGATCGGGTTTATCAAAAAAGTCTGGATGCGAAACAGAAGAAGTTATTCAGAGAAGATTTCTTCAGAGGTAAGAAAGTCTTTGTGCTTGGAAGTTCGTGGGAAAGTGATGAAGAAGTAATGCTTCCGGCATTGCTAAAACTGATGAAGAACGACGAACGAGTAATCACAATAATTGTCCCCCACGAGCCGACACTTCTTCATGTTGAATATCTCGAAAATCAGCTTCTTGGGAAATATGAAACGATCCGTTTCTCGCTGCTTAATAATTACAAAGATGAAAGAATCATCATAATAGATTCCATTGGCGTTCTGTTAACACTATATTATTATGCTGATGTAGCATACGTTGGCGGCAGTTTCAAGCAAGGAATTCACAATGTTCTGGAGCCGGCTGTTTATGGTATTCCGGTTGTCTTCGGTCCTAAACATGAAAATAGTCAAGAAGCATTAGTAATGGTTAACAATGGAGGCGGTATTACTATAGCTAACAAGCGTGAAGCATACCGGGTTCTAAGAAATCTTTTTAGTGATGATAAACTGCGTTCGCAAAAAGGTCAAATTTGTGCCGATTATGTTAAGGCAAATGTAGGAGCAACTCAAAAAATTCTTCAAGAGATTTATCAAATATTGTAAAAGTGGAGTTGATTAAATCTGTCTGATCTTAACCGAAATTTTATAATTAATGATTTTTACTTGTTTCGATATATTCTCATATTTTATAAATTGAATCTGCATTTATAGAGTTGAACAACAATGCCGTCAACCTTTAAGACATTCGAGCAAACACGAAACGAGATATCCTTTAAGGAAATCTTGGAATTCGCGCCTATCGGCATTCTGATCTTCCAGAGCAACTGGAAGATTAAATTTGTCAACTCTAACTTCTTTCACTTCCCCGGTGTGTTAGGAGAAGACCCGGCAAACACTATAGGAAGGAGTGTTTACGACAATCGTCTTTTTGAAAAAGTTGATATCCGGCCGGAGCTTGAGGGTATTCAAAAAGGGGAAAGTTTTGAAAAGCTTATATCGGTAAGCAAATCATTCAGAGGAGTACAGATTTCTCTCCTTTTAAAAGGAACACCTATTACGCTGGAAGATGAAAATGCCGGCGGCATTCTAATTATTGAAGATGTAAAGTTCGACGCAAGTAAAAGTCACGCAAGTATTTCTAAATCCCCGGAGTTCAAAAATTTTCTAAATTTCCTCGGTGATCACTTCGTAATAACCGATCCCGATGGAGTTGTAAAAGAAAGCTCCAGCACAGAAACCAGCATATATGATTTCCTTTTCGAAGTAGAATCACTCAAACTTCCCAACAAAAAATTATCTCAAATTCTGTTCAAGAAAAATCTTGAAAGTGTAGTAAGCGGCAATGAAACCCAGATAACTAAAATCCCATTTATCAAAGATGGAACGGAATATCTTTCTAAGATTACGCTCATTCCATTCAGCGAAGATGGGCTTACAGTTGATAACGTAATTTTGATATTAGAAGATCTCAGCAAAAGGTCTGAAAATTTAGGGAGAACACAAGTTGAAATTGATGAACTCTCAAAGTATCAGCAGATTACTGCTTCGGTAGTTGACGGATTAATTGGTGTTAATAAAGCCGGTAGAATTGTTTTTTGGAATGAATCATCGGCGAAGCTTTTTGGATTAACCAAGAGCGAAGTGTTCGGCAAGTATATTGGAAAAATATTTTCAACTCTGGATGAAGCCGGATTTGAAAAGCTCAAAAACGATATTGAAGCAAACGATGGTTGGAGCGGAATTCTATCAATTGGTTTTGATGAATCTATAGCCGAACATTTCAAAGTAAAAATCACAAGGTTAAAAGAAGAAGCAGATGAATCCTTAATCTTTCTCTGCACAAACATTACAGAAAATGTCCGAGCTGAAAAGGAGTTGAGGGAATCTGAAGAGAAATTTAGAAGCATTGTTGCCAACGCTCCCGACTTTATATGTACTCTTGATAAGAGAGGAAACCTTACTTATGGAAACAAACACTTTTTGGAAGCATTTAAGATTCCATTTAGTGAATTAAAGAAAACCAACTTCCGAGATTTAATCGATCCGGAATATCTGCTAACCAGTGGTTTTGATTTTGATGACGTTTCGAAAGATGAATTTACAAGTTTAGACTTACCGATGATTAACAAGCTTGGACATAAAATATTTGTCCTCGCAAACATTTCCGCAAGCAGAAATTCAAAAGAAGAATTGCAAAGTTTTACTCTTAATCTTACCGACATCACGCAGAAGAAGGAATCGGAAAAAGATCTTCTTCTAATCCGTTCTGTTTTTGAAGCATCCGTAGATGGAATTGCGTTGATAAACAACAACAGATTTGTTCTGGTGAATGATTCCTTTGTAAAGATGTTCGGCTATTCAACTACAAGTGATATGATTAACGAAAGTCCAATTAATCTTGTGAGTGATAAGGATAAAGAGATTGTAGCTGGATTTCTGGATACCACAAACAAGAAACATGAGTATCCGCCGAAATTTAGTTTTACAGCAAAAAGAGAAGATGGTTCAACTTTTGCGGCTGAGAATTCCGTTTCCTATTACCAGGTTGAGAATGATCAATTTACTGTTTGGGTTCTGAGAGATGAGACAGAGGAAATGCTTGCTAACGAAGCGCTGCAAGCATCGGAAGAACGTTATAGAAGCATTACCGAAAATATAAACGAATGTATTTGGGCGGCAGAGAGCATAAAAGGAGAACTAAAAGCAATATTCTATACTCCTTCTGTAAAGAAAATTACAAGTTATGAGCCGCATGAATTTTTAGATGATGAAGAACTATGGGGAAAAATTATTCATCCGGATGATGTAGATTTTGTGGGCGACAAGATGGATAATCTTTACGGCGACCCGATTAGAAATTTGGAAACGCTTGAGTACAGAATTATAGATAAGCTTGGCAGCGTTATCTGGATCGAAAATAAAATAACAGTTGTCCGCGATCCTAAAGGTAGAATTCAAAAAGTATTCGGAATAATTAGCGATGTAAGTTTGGCTAAACGTGCCGAAGTTGAATTACAACGTTCTACTGATGATTTGAAAGAATTGAATGAAACAAAAGATAGATTCATCTCAATAGTGTCTCACGATCTTCGCACACCGTTCAGCTCAATAATCGGTTTTACGGATTTGCTTCTTAACGATAAAGAGTTGGACGAAGAAAAGAAAACACAGTACATTCACTTCATTCAAGAGTCCTCTAAGAGTATGCTTGGATTGGTAAACTCTTTATTGGATTGGACTCGTCTTCAAACAGGCCGAATTAAATTTGAGCCCGATAGAATTAATGCCAAAGTTGTAACAGAAAGATCAATCCAAATTGTTTCCGGCGCGGCAATACAAAAGAAAATTAAGATTATTAATGAAATAACAAAAGATTTGTACATTCACGCTGATGAAAGCCTGTTGATGCAAGTTTTTAACAATTTACTATCCAACGCAATCAAGTTTACAAAGCCGGATGGAACAATTGTTATGGCTGCTAAGGTGAATATCGAAAAGAAACAAGTTGAATTCGGTGTTAAGGATGATGGTATCGGAATCCGCAATGAAGATATTGATAAACTTTTCAAGATTGACACTAAGTTTACAACAAGTGGTACAGCAGGAGAAAAGGGAAGCGGACTTGGCTTGTCGCTCGTTCATGATATTATCCGCAAACATGGAGGCGATATTTGGGTGAATAGCGAAATTGGAAAAGGAACTCAGTTCATTTTTTCAATCCCGGTCGCTTCTTCCTATTTACTAATTGTTGACGATATGAAAACCGATAGACTGCTCTATACAAAATTGCTGAAGAGTTTGGTCCCACATTACAGTGTGCTGGAAGCCGAGAATGGTAAAGTAGCGCTGGATGTTATTAAGCAATCGTTACCGGCGCTTGTAATAACAGATCATAATATGCCGGTGATGAGCGGTTACGATTTTGTTAAGCAATTGAACATAACTCCACTAAAATATAAACCGCCGGTTATAGTTCTGAGTGGAGATGTTAACAAAACCATTGAAGCTGAATATAAAGCCTTAGGTGTGGAATTCATTTTCTCTAAACCGGTGAACTTGAGCAATTTCAAAAATGCAATTGAAAGGTCGCTGAGGAAAGCAATTTTTAGCTAAACAAAAACTTATTGGAACTATTTGTGTTTAATATATATATTACCGCACCACAAAAGCAATGGAGGTGCAATTTGAAGAAATTAATCAATGCTATACTTTTTTTCTCTTTTCTTGGTTTAATCATAGTTGGTTGTAATAATTCAACTGATGTTGTTGAACAGAAACAAGAAATAATTGGGGATAGAAATAATATTAGTTTTGTTAGTTCTGCCGGAAGTAGATTGGACTCAATTTATTCAGATATATCAAAACAACTAAAGAGAAATATTACACAAAACGAAAAAGATGTGATTAACCTAGTAGAGCAAACCATAAAAGACATCAATTCTTCGTTACTTAATAACTCTAAGATGAGTGGAAAAAGCGCTCTAGTTGTATATAAAGTTAAATTAAAAGAAAAAGGACTGAATTATTTAGAGATAAATAATCTTGAGGGAATTGCTCAGAATATCAGAACATATTTCCCAATAATTATTAATAATAATAAAGCGGCAACTTCAACAGTTTTAGCACTCCCTCCAGGGGAAAGTGGATCTGGGAATCTAAACGCCGTACAAGGATTTTCTAATATGATTGGACATATTGGTGACGTGTATTTATCAACAAACTATTGGTATGCTAATGGAGTGCAATCTGGCATAACTCCTCATAAAGGAACTGAAGGATTTATGTGGCCTTACCAGGCCGTTCTAACAGACGCACACATAAGTGCATCTGGTGATAGAGTAATCTCTCATTCGGTGTATTATAATGTTATTTTAAACCTTGGATTCGGAGATTTTGGATTTGAACTGGCAAATATTTCAGGTACTTTATCAGATACTTTTGTAATACCGCTATCAAATAATTGAGGTCAGTAATGAAAAAATATACAAAAGAGATTAGTGTTTACATTTCGATTTTTCTTACATTTGGCTTTATAAGGGTATTAGTATTTTTACTTCAGCCCGTTGCTGTTTCGGATAGAAATGTAAATTCATCATCCCAACAAATATTTCTCACTTCATTTATTGCAGTTATTGTTCAAGCGACAATCATTTTTTGTTTATATATAGCCGTAAAATGGGTGATAACTTTTTACTTTTCTAAAAGAAATTCGCTACAAGCCAAATAATTGGAATTACTAAATACATTTCCAATCCTATGGTTAGGTGATAAAGATTTTAACCTAGCCATAGGTCAAAATAAACGATTTTCCGCTAGTTTATCCCTGTATCTAGAATTCCAAACTTGTTCCAATCCTTAAAATCGAAATGCCACCATTCAGATTCTATTGGAAGAAATCCAAATTGAATCATTGTTTCGCGAAGCAGTTTTCTGTTTGCATATGCGTTATCTGAAACATCCTTGCTTGCGAATGATGCCCGCTCGGTAAAATCATCGTAAGGAGTTCCCATATCAAGCTCATTCCCTTCGGCATCAATTAAAGTAATATCAACGGCAGCGCCCCGGTTATGGCGGGATCCTTTTGCCGGATCGGCAACGTAGCGGTCATCCGGAAGAATCTGCCACATTATTTTCTGTACGAAGAGTGGGCGGAAACCATCAAAAATTTTTATGCGGAGATTATAGTTCATCTTAAGAAAATCATTTGCTTGCGCTAAATGCTCTGCGGCAATTCTTCTTAAAAACACTTTAGCTGTTGGATAAAGAACTTGTTTTGTAAAATTGTTTGCAGTTGCATAGCGGACATCTTGCACAATTGTTGAATCAATTGATTTGAGTGATACAATCAAAGTGTCTTCTTGTGCGAACATAATAGTGCTTATGAGCAGAAGAAATAAAAATTTATACATGGTCAGTCCACTTTTTTTAGTTTGGCAAATAGTGTTGTGATTTCTCCAAATCCATGTTCGTCACTCAAATTATACAACCAAATATCTTTCTCAACTTTTCTCCAATTGAAAGTCTTATAACCTATTACTTTTCGGCGAAGCAACCCATCTGTCTCTGTCTGTTGAATGTTGTGAAAGTAAACCAGATCGTGATGTATAAAGCCCGAGAAAAAAACATCAACTCGATATTCGTTGTAATTATGAAACCCCTCAAGCTTCCCGTTTGCATAGAAGGTAATTTTATATTTGTTGTCTTCGGATATATAAGTGCCGGTGAAGAATTTGTCGTTTATAAATTTATGAAAGCCATCTACTACTTTGTATTTATCTTCCAGCGGGACATAAAACACAGTATCAACTTTCGCTTCTTCAATAAGAGCAAGTAAAGTTTTATTCTCTTTAGTTTTTAAGGAGATAGTATAAGGTGAGTTGCCAAATTGGGTTTTTACAACATGCAGTTCATTCTCACCTTTCACTTCAAAAGCTTCTAAGTTCCCTTCATTTAATGAAGAAACGATTAACGAATCGATATTGGGACTTATATAGATCAAACGTGTAAAATAAAATGAATCATCGAATGCATGATAAAGACTATCAGTTTCTACAAATTTTTCATAGTACGGTTTTATCAGCCACGTGTTTGAAAATAAGCTGTTTGGTTTAGTCGTCTGCGCAATAGCAAGATTATTAAAAGCGCTCAAAAATATCGTAGCTAGTAAAACCGATTTTGCTTTATTAAAAATCATATAGATTCTATTTTAACTTCAGCACTGCGCCGGTAATAGGTTCAAGAATAAACTTACCGCCTGTTACATAACGGGTTGTTGTTCCAGCTGCATCTTTATCAACAAGAACATCCCACACGCCTTCCGGTAATGGAAATTCCAGCGATTGATGCTGATCTGCATTGAAGAGAACTACAAAAGTTTCTTCGCCGTAATTAATAACGAAGCCTAAGCCAAACTTGCTTATTGGATGCTCGTAGAAAGTAATATCCTCATACTCCGCATGGCGAAATGGTGAATATTTATTTCTTAAGCCAATCAATCCTTTATAATAATCTAACAGGTTTTTGTTAATCTCAGCATGCTTAAAATTGATGTAGTTCGTTTCATTGTCTTTATCATAAGCATTGTGATTTATTCTTCCCTTGTTCGTATCCTTAATGGCAGTGTTGTAAGGAATTACTTTTGAGCGAGCGAATTCCTGTCCGCTGTGTATCATTGTAATTCCTTGAGAAGTGAAGAGGAAAAGCGCTGCAAGTTTATTCACCTTCAATTGAAGCGGAGTGAGTTTAACGTTATTATCAATATCCTTAATTACTTTATGCGGATCAACTTCTTTTAAGCCGATGCGAATGAAATCTCCCAACGTATAACCATCGTGGGATTCGAGATAATTAACAGAATGTTCCTTCTGAACGAAAAGACCAAGCGAATCGCGCATTAATGTTCCGTTAATGTAGCTTTTAATTCTCTGCGGCGAATTGTTTCCATACCAATGACCGAATATCCAGCCAAGCCCGTTGTTAGGATTTTCTCCTTTAATTCCATTTCTGATTTGATCATTCCACGCGCCCCAATTTCTACGTGAGAACCCGTTAGGATCGTAACCGCCGCCCCATGGTTCGCAAACTATAACAACTTTTGGATTAACTTTTCTAAGTTCTACGGCAATTTCTTCTACTGTTTTCCAATCTATAAGCTTTCCAAGATCAAAGCGGAAACCATCCACGTGAAAATCTTTCATCCAGTAAATCAAACTTTCTATTATTAAGCGGCGTACCATTGGTCGTTCGGTTTTTAAATCGTTACCACAGTAGCTTTCTGCAATAAAATTTCCTTTTTCATCAAGACGGAAATAATATTCTTTGTCAATCTGTTTTAAATTGCCAACTTCATATTCCGAAAGATGATTGTAAACTACATCCATTACCACACCAATCCCGGATTTGTGAAAGGCTTTTACCATATCTTTGAAATCAGTTACTTGTTTTCCGGTTGTTCCAATCCACTTGTTCCACTTAAAATTTCTCCAACTTTCGCTGTAATAAGAAGCCGGTGCAAAGAATGCGCCGGTCATGTAGCCCCAATGGTTTCTTTCATAAGGATTCCAAGTGTTGTATCTACCAGCAATGGAATCTCTATACGGAAGTTCGCAATAACCAAAATCTTGTGCAGGAAGAAGCTCAACTGTGTTCACTCCAAGCTTTTTGATATATTCTAATCCGCCGGTGGTTCCTTTTTCAATTAACCCTTGATATGAACCCGGTTTTTTAGCGCCGCTCGATTTGTGTGCCGATAAATCTCTTACATGCATTTCGTAGACGATAAGATCGTGCCAATCGCGTTGAATCCATTGATCATCTTCCCAATTGTAATTGTCTTCCTTTATTACAATAGATTTTCTTGGATTCATATAAGTTGTAAGAGTTGCAACTGCTTTCGAATAAGGATCTACGCACACGGGAATATTTGGATTGGTAAAGTCCTCGCCTTTGTGATAAACCTTATATCCGTAAAATATGCCGTAGAGCTCACCATCAAGCTTTAGCTCCCACACTCCTTGCTCATCTCGAATCATATAATATTCTTTCGAATTCTTATCGACAACTTTTTCGAAAACGCAAAGTTTTGCTAGTGTTGCAGAAGGTGCGAACAAACGGAAAACGGTTTTATCGCCCTCAACGAATGAACCAAGTTTTTTATCTGAGTAAAATTTATCCAACTCTTTATAGTGCTGCCAAAATTCCGTTGTGTCGGTGTAAGACTTAAATAAATATGTATGTCGAAGATTCAAACTAGCTCCGCTGATTTTAGATGTGGAAATAAGTAATAGAATACCTACTATTATTATCGTAAGTTGTCTCATAACTGTTGAGCCGCTAATTGTTGATACTAATTTAGAAAAAGAAATGTTGTGGTGGAAAAATAGGAATTGCGGCTGATTTAAGGAAATTTACTCAGCCGCAAACTTTGTTGGGAGCTATTTTAAAATAATCATCTTTTTTGTTTCGGAAAATTCACCGGCTTTCAACGTGTAGAAGTAAACACCGGAAACCAATTTATAATTGAGAATTGAGAATGGAGAATTGTAAACACCCGGCTGCTTGAATTCATCTACCAATGTTGCTACTTCTCTCCCAAGTACATCGAAAACTTTTAGCGTAACATGCTGTAAAGCCTCCCCTTTGGGGAGGTTTGGTGGGGCTATCGTGTACCTAATTGTTGTTTCCGGATTAAACGGGTTTGGATAGTTTTGATGCAATGAAAAGTTTGTCGGTAAAGAAATGTTAGTTTCAATTTCATTTGAATATTCGAAAACGCCATTGAAATCGATCTGCTTCAATCTGTATTTTATTTTTCCGTTTGGAGGAGTATTGTCTGTATATGAATAATCTTTTGAAGAATTACTGTTACCGTGCCCTTGAATAAAACCAATTTTTTCCCAGCCTCCACTATTGCCTATTGCCTTTTCACTTCTTTCAATCTCAAAACCATAATTGTTTACTTCCGTAGCTGTAGACCAAATTAATAATACTTTTCCGTTAACTAGGCTTGCAGAAAAAGAAGTTAACTCAACTGGAAGAACTCTATCAGTAAAAAGAGCTAAGTATGGCTGGGATTCACCATTGATAGTTTGAAAGTCTCCGCCAGCATATATATCATTATTACTTGCAGCAATTGTGTAGACATAACTGCTAGCATTCGGATTCCAAGTGCCATCTGCTGCTCCGTCTATGCTATTAAGTTTGCCGATGTAATTCCTTGACTGACTGCCAATAGTAGTGAACCGTCCTCCAACGTATAAATCACCTCCACTTATAGCAATACAACGAACTGAACCATTCGCATTCGGATTAAAGGTTGCCTCGGCTGCACCAGCCGAGTTGTATAATTTAGCCATCCTATTCCTTGATAATCCACCGATGTAAGTAAAATCGCCACCTGCATATACATTGCTACCATCTAGGGCAATACTATAGACAGTACTGTTCGCATTAGGGATCCATGATGCATCGGGAGTATTAGATGAACTACTTAGTTTGACAATGTAGTTTCTGGTCGTTGATGACCCAATTGTTGTAAAATCTCCTCCGGCATATATATTAGTACCATCTATAGCTATTGTGTATACAGTGCTGTTAGCATTTGGATTCCAAGTTTGTGCGTAACCGCTAGTGTAGTCTAAATTAGCTATTCGATTCCGAGTGAATCCGCCGCCAATTGTTGTAAATAATCCGCCAACGTAAACGTTGGTTCCATCTGTTGCTATTGTATAGACTGTACTGCTTGCATTCGGATTCCAAGTTGCGTCCGCTGTACCCGTTGAGTTATTAAGTTTTGCAATATAGTTTCTTGCTTGACCCCCGATGGTTGTAAAATTTCCCCCTACAAAAATGTCACTATTACTGATGGCAATAGTACGAATAGTATTATTTGCATCCGGGTTCCAAGTTTCATCAAGCACACCGGTTGTATTGTTAATTTTAGCTATGTTGTTTCTTGCCTGACATCCTGTCGAAGTAAAACTTCCTCCAGTATATATATTAACACCATCTATTGCTATTGTATTTACTGTGCCGTTTGCATTAGGATCCCATGTTGCATCGGCATCACCATTTGTGTTGTCCACTTTGGCAATGTAGTTTCTGGTCTGTGCCCCAATAGTTGTAAAACTTCCTCCAGCGTATATATTACTACCATCTATGGTTATGGACTGCACAGTACCGTTTGCATTAGGATTCCAAGTTCCATCCGCGTTACCGTTAGTATTATTAAGTTTGGCGATATAGTTTCTCGTTTGACCTCCAATCGTTGTAAAATATCCTCCGGTATAAATATAGCTGCCGTCTGTTGCTATACATTTGATAGAAGATCCTGAATTAGGATTCCATGTTGCATCTGCAGCACCGGTTGTATTATTAAGCTTGGCAATATGGTTTCTTGATTGGCCGCCAATAGTTGTAAAGTCTCCACCTGCGAAAACGACACTGCCACTTATGGCGATACTTATTACTCCAGCGCTTGCATTCGGATTCCATGTTGCATCTGCAGCACCGGTTGTGTTATTCAGTTTGGCGATATAGTTTCTTGATAGACCGCCGATGGTTGAAAACCAACCTCCCGTATAAATATAACTGCCGTCTGTCGCCATACAATTGATTTGATTATCTGCATTAGGATTCCAAGTTGCATCTGCAGCGCCGGTTGTGTTATTCAGTTTGGCAATATTGTTTCTTGATAGACCGCCGATGGTTGCAAATCGCCCCCCAACATAAACATCAATCTCGCTTATAGCGATGCAATAAACAGAACCACTTGCATTTGGATTCCAATCGTTAACAGTTCCATCTGAGTTAATTTTTGCTAAATAGTTTCTTGTTGATGAACCAATTTTTGTAAAACTGCCTCCAATATACCATCCGCCGCTACCATCAGGAACGCATACGCTAATAGAGCCATTCACCTTAGGAAAATTTGTATTATGAATTGATGACGATGTAGTATATTTTGCACCATGACCAGTATTTGGTCCAATTAAAGTAAAGCTTCCACCTAAATAAGTATAATTTCCATCTACACAAAAAGCCAATACAGTTCCGTTAGTTATCCACATATCATTGTTCGGTGTGGAAGTTTGTGACATGTTATTTTGATTCATTATCAGAATAAAAAAAGCAATTAAAAAGAACTTCTTCATATAACACCTCTTATCACTTGATTTTTTATTAAGGAATAAATTCTTCGCTTGATTGGGGGACACCATTATGCTATCAATGGTAAATCGGCTTCCTATTTCAGTAGGAGATACTCTTCTAGAGTACTTGTTCAGGATATGGATTATAGCTTATTTATAATCAATAAAAAGAATAGTTGTTATTGCGAAGTGAATGAATGAATATCCGGAGATTAGCTTTATTTTGTTGCTAGAGAAAGCCACAGAAGATAAGTCCTTGTTTGAACTGGGACGAAACTACTAATAAAATTCCAGATGGACAATAAATCTTATTCAATTCAACTAAAACGAAAGAGTGGGAAAGAAACAGTAATTTCTTTTAATGATTACTTTCGAACCGTAATAGATTTAGTAGCTGCCTTAATCCACTGAAATTTTATCTCATTAGAACAAGTTTTTTTGTAACACTAAATGAGCCGCTTTGTAATCTGTAAAAGTAAACACCAGAAGTGAGTGAAGAACGAAGAGTGTTGAACGTAGAACTATAATTTCCGGCAGTTTTGTATTCATCAACAAGCGTTACAATTTCCCGCCCGAGCATATCATAAACTTTTAGTGTTACGTGCGCACTCTTTGGAAGCGAGTAGTTTATTGTTGTTTCCGGATTGAACGGGTTCGGACTGTTCTGGAATAATTTTATTTCCGGTATTGATTTGTTTGTGCCGGTTTCAAAATTTTGAATGTCTGTAATAACATCCGTTGCTTTAATTGAGTTAGCCCAAGTGCCGTGTGTTAAAACCAATTGAGTGAAAATTCTCTTTGTAAATTTTCCATGCCGGATTGTAAACCCGGTACCGAATGTTGCCGCTTTAGTTTCTTTGGGAATATCAAAATAATCTGTAATTAGATATTTGTTATCAAGTAAACTAATTACTCTGTACTTTGCGGTTCCTTCATCAAAGCCAATATGCGGATGAACTACATAATCAACTCTATCACCTTCAATTGTAAACGATGAATCGTTAATTACTTCTGCTAACACATAATTTTTGCTACCGGGATGCAAGTCAGCCGGAACAAGCTGCATTTTTATTTCGGGAAGCTGCAGTTGTTTCTTTGAACATAGAACAGAAATTGTTTCCGATTTTAGCGTAATGCCGTTTGCATCGAAGAAAAGAAAAGTTAGCTGAAAATCTTTTACATGCTCAATGAATTTTAGGGACAAACTTCCGTTAAAATAATTTGAACCAATATTTTCATTCAGAATAGTGCTATCGTTCATTACAATTGAAAATGAGCGTACATCGCCAGTGGTGAAAATTTCCAGTGGAATTTGTTCACCGTAAACTTTTTCATTCTTGGGCTCAGTAATAATTGCTTTGTTGTAGGTTGTATAAGCAGACCATACCGGACGGGTAAAGCCGTACTTATCATTTTGATTTGCGAACTCAATTAATCCAAACCATTCTTCAGGTGTTGAATCATGAGCAAATTCATTTCCGCCTTTCCACCAGCCGTCGTGATATTGAAAAACTACTCCACCTTGAGCCCCGGCATCTATTAAACTTCTGTACATCAGCAAATTGCCGTTGGTTTGCTGCGCTAATGTATTTCCGCCGTAAGTATATTTTGTACTTGGAGAGCCGGGCGATACTGATAATCCATACTCGGTAACAACAAATGGTTTTTGAGAAGCGCGATTGTTTTTCAAAAAACTTAAATATCCGGCATATCCGTGCGAAGCGCTTATTGTTACCGGATTGTAGATGTATGCATTGTAAGCAGCAAAATCAAAAATATCTGTGCTTATGTAATCGCCGACAATTGTATTAGAAAACGAAATAGGTACGCCAACGTGTCTTTGATGAATTAAATCTCTTACAGTTTGCCAAAGACTAAGAAGATTCTCAGCGCCAGCATTATAGATATGAGCAACTTGCGGCTCGTTCATTATTAGATAGCCTATGATACATTTATACTTATTAGAATAATTGAGAACTGCGTTTACTTGATTCAGCGCGGAAGTTCTAAATGTCTGCGAGCCAAAGTCTCCTGCCGGGTCAATCCAAATACCGAACAGCATTTTTAGGCCCGATTCTTCAACTAATTTTAGTTCTTCTTCCGTAATTGCGCTCCATGTGCGGATAGTATTGAAGCCGGCGTTTTTAATTCTGTCTAAATCAAATCTGATCAGGTCAGAATCAAACTTGTAAATCCACGGTACTTGTCCCGGTCTGGTGTGGGTTTCATAACCAATGCCTTTAAGGAAAAATTTTTGACCATCTACGTAATACCAGCCATTAGTTATTTGTACGTTCTGAGCAAAACAGATTCTTAAGGTAAGAATTGTGATTAGAATAAATATTTTTCTATGATTTATCATTTCATCAAAATTAATTTCTTTGTATCGCTGTAACTACCGCTTTGCAAGCGATAGAAATAAACGGCACTAGGTAGAGACACGCCATGGCGTGTCTTTACGTTAAAGATAACCTTATAATTTCCCGGTTGTTTGTATTCATTCACCAATGTTGCTACTTCTCTTCCAAGTACATCGAAAACTTTTAGCGTAACATGCTGTAAAGCCTCCCCTTTGGGGAGGTTTGGTGGGGCTATCGTGTACCTAATTGTTGTTTCCGGATTAAACGGATTGGGATAGTTTTGAGAAAGAGAAAACTTAGTAGGCATTGTTTCTTCTTCAGCTATTTCCGTGTTTGCTACAATGTCTTTCAAAATCCAGTTCTCCGGATCCATTGTAACCGTTAACGGCTGTCCGCTTATTGGAATTACCCAGCCTTGATCTTGCTGATCATTGAATACGGTGGTAAAAATTGTTGATTTGTTTGTAGTGATTTTAATTTGAACCGGCATTGTAAAAAAATGAGGTTCGGAATTTATGTTTTGTTTAAGTCGGAAAGTTAGGTCGAAAATATCTCCACTCGCTTGTTTTGTGCTCCAGCCAACTGTGTATTTGGGATAGTTTTCGCCGTAAATCCATTGCTTAAAAAAGTAATCTAAACTTTTGCCGTAAACCCTTTCTGCAACCCGTTGGAAGTCTTCTGTTGTTGCTACATTATAAGAAAGACCGGGCTCAATAAGATATTCTTTCAGTATTCTAAAGAAATTCTCATCGCCAACGACTCCGCGTAGCATATGAAGCACTACGCCGCCTTTGCTGTATGATCTGGCTCCGTTAAATATTTCGGAGATGGTGGAAATGTCCTTCACATAAATTGAGCCTTTTGCATTTTTAGCAGAATTCATTATATCGGTTACATCATTCGCGAACTTAGATTTCCCATATTTAGATTCGTAATAAATACTTTCGCTGTAAGTAGCAAAGCCTTCGTTAAGCCAGATGTTCTGCCAATCTTTGCAAGTAACTTTATCTCCAAACCACTGGTGAGCTAGTTCGTGCGCAACAACATCTTCTCTAAAAGTTGACATTGAAGAAACTGTTTGGTGTTCCATGCTCACACTGTTCATAACTTGAGCTTGTCCATACTTCTCGTTAATAAAAGGATAGAGGCCAAACTTTTCTGAAAAGATTTTTAACATGCCGGGCACTAAATCCAGATTGGCTTTATTTGAGTTAAACTGTTCTGGAAAAACATAGTGAGTTACGGGCATGGTTTTTCCGGCTTCGTATTCAAACGGTGTATCGTATTTTTGATAGTTTGTCATCGCGAGGGAAATTAGGTAGTTCGCAATCGGGTAACGGTTTTTCCATTTATAAGTTGTTGTCCCATCCGGATTGTTCAGCGTTCCGGTTAATATTCCGTTGGAAATTGAGATGAATGATTTATCGGCGGTAATCCATACATCGGAAGAATCGGCTTTATCAGCAGGAGTATCTTTGCTTGGCCACCATGATTTTGCACCGTACGGCTCGCTCAAAGTCCAAATTATTGGCTGTCCGGAATGTGCGGTGAAAACAAAATCTCCAAATCCGGCACTTTGCGGATAGCCGCTATACTTAATTGTTACTGTAATTAATTCACCTTTTGCGTATTCTTTTTCAAGATTAATCTTCAGCTGATTATTACTTTGAGAGTAAGCCACAGTAACATTGCCGGATGTAACAGAAGTAACTGCCATTGTGTTTACCAGATCAAGAAAAAAGTTAGTTAGCTTATCAATTGATGACCATGCTTTAACAGTAACCTCGCCGGTAAGCAGCTTGCTGTTGTAGTTTACTGTTAGATTTAGTTTGTAGTAAGTTGCATCAATGCTGTTATCACCCGGATAAGCAACTTTACTAAGCCGGTTTGAACTGGTGAACGCTCTAATCTTTCCTTCGGAACAGTATTGAGAGCCATCGTCTTGCGAGAAAGTGTTAATTACGAAAAGTAGAAATATTATTATGGTAAAAACTTTTTTCATTTATGCGCCGTTTAATTTTGAGTCAAAATATCAAAGTAGTTGTTTAGTAAAAAGTGAAATATTTATCACCGTAAAATTAACACCTTTTCTTTTAGAGATGAGTTTAATTCGTTAATTTCAAAAGTGTGATTCCAAACTATCCAAACGGATTTTTATGAAAAAGAAACTTCCGCTCCACATTAAAATTTTTATTGGGCTTTTAAGTGGTTTAATTATTGGTCTGTTATGCAACGTATTTTTACCGGGTAACCAGAATGTTTTGTGGCTTGTTACAAGTGTTGCTTATCCAATAGGACAAATATTCCTAAGAATGATCTTCATGATCATCGTTCCTCTAATTTTTACTGCCATCGTTTTAGGTGTAGCAGATTTTAGAGATTTGAAAAAGATTGGAAGAATTGGCGGTAAAGTTTTAATATTTACCATCATCATCACTGCTGTTTCGGTTGTAATTGGAATGACGCTTGTAAATGTTTTTCAACCCGGAACCGGAATTAGCGAACAAGATAGAACCACGCTAATCCAAACAATTACCAACAAACAAAATGTCAGCGGCATTTTAACTTCCGCAAAAGAGGCAAAATCGTTTACGCAAATTTTAGTTGATATAATTCCTCGAAATCCATTTGTTGATATTGTAAGCTTTCTCGATCCGAATTACCGTGGCGGCGGATTGCTTTCTATTATGTTCTTTGCGCTGATTTTTGGAATAGCGATGTCGGTTTCCGACAAAGAAAAGATTGATCCGTTAACAAAAGTACTGCAAAGCATTTACGATGTAGTGATGAAAATTATTGATTTCGCAATGAAATTAGCTCCGTATGGCGTTGCGGCGCTTATATTTTCCACTGCTTCTCAACTCGGGTTTCAAATTATTGGTATGCTGCTGAAGTATGTTCTGGTAGTAATGGCTGCGTTAACAATTCACTTTTTTATTACATATGGAGTTATTATAAAATACGCTGTTAAGAAAAATCCTAAAGAGTTTTTTAAGAATTTGAGCGAAGTAATTTTAACAGCATTTTCAACAAGCTCATCCAACGCAACACTTCCAACTTCAATTCGTGTTTCAATTGAAAAACTTAAGTTGGATAAAGACATAACAAATTTTGTGTTAACAATAGGTTCAACAGCAAACCAAAACGGAACTGCTTTGTATGAGGGAATTACTGTGTTATTCCTCGCTCAGTTTTACGGCATTGATCTTACTTTAGTTCAACAATTACTTGTTGTCTTCCTTTCTATTCTGGCTGGTGTTGGAACTGCCGGAGTTCCCGGTGGCTCCCTTCCTCTCGTTGTTATGGTATTGCAAACTGTGGGCATCCCGGCAGAAGGAATTGGAATTATACTTGGAGTGGATAGAATTTTAGATATGAGCCGCACCGTTGTTAATGTTGGCGGCGATATTGTCCTTGCAAGCTGGGTGGATGCGACCGAAATAAAAGTTTAAGTATAACTTCATAAAAGGGAAAAAGACTATTTCTTTTTCCCTACATTTCATTAATCCTAATTGAATGCATTCTCATTACTAACTGAAGTTACGCCCTTTGTGATTCCTTGGTGTTCCCGCCTTCTAAAGTATATTCTATGTGGCGGGCAGGCTTGCAATTTGGTGGCAAAAGAAAATATAAGAAATTGAGCCGCAAAGTTTACAAAGCAAATTAAATGGTTAACACTTCTTCAGTTTCACTCTTAAACTCAGTAGTAAACTCGGTAACTTCTTTGCGAGTACGTGGCGAAGCTTCACGTGTTCGGTAAGGCTCATTCAATTTTCCCGGTGTATCAAGATAACCCAAGGCAATAATAACTATAGGCTCATATTCAGTCGTATCAATATTCAAAAGCTCAATAGTTTTCTTCCTATCAAAAGATCCCATCAAGCGCCCATAAATATTCATAGATGCGGCTTGAAGCATTAATGTTGTGTTTGCCGCTCCCACATCATGTAAAGCGGAAGGATTTGACAAGCCGTTGTCAAAGTTCTTTTTTGCTAGAGAAACAAGCAATATAGATGCATCTTTTGCCCATGGTTTGTTCCCGCCGGAAAGACACTCGGCAAGTTTTTCAAAAGCAGCTTCCTCTTTTTTGTGAGAATAAACATAACGCCATGGTTGATAATTCATAGAACTGAAAGCCCAGCCTGCCGCTTCAAGTATTGTTTCCAGTTCCTCCTGTGTAATTTCTTTTTCCGAAAATGAACGCGCGCTCCACCGCTTTCTTATTAGTTCGTGTACATTGTTCTTGGTTTTAGCATGTTTAGGCATCTATTGTCTTTTCTATATCGTTTTTAATTACAACGCAGATGTAATCTTAACAGTTCCATTTCACTTTAATTTGGAAAAATCATTCAGTAAATTGATTACGGAAATAAAGGAAACAAAATGTACAACTATAAACGAATAATGATTGATCCTAATAAAATGGGTGGCGTTCCTTGCATACGAGATCTTAGAATGCCGGTTTCATCAATTATTGCAATGTTAGCTGAAGGTTATGAAGAGAATTACATTCTAACGGAACATCCCGAGTTAGAAAAAGAAGACATAAAGGAAGCGCTAAAATTTGCATCCGAGCAACTACGTTACCGAGAACTACCTTTAGCAATATAGATGAAATTTCTAATTGACAACAACCTTTCTCCTAAGCTTTCCGCTTTAATCTCAACCATAGGTTTTGAAAGTATTCATGTAAAAGATATTAGTAACTGAAGTTACGCACTTAGTGATTTCTTGGTGCTTTTGTGACTTGGTGGCAAAGGAAAATATAAGAAATCGAGCCACTAGGGCACAAAGTCACCAAGTTTCACTAAGAAAACTTCATAAAGTTCAGCTCTTGCGTAACTTCAGTTAGTAAGCAAAATTCGACCGACCAGGAGATATTCGAATTCGCTTTTGAAAATAATTTTATAATCATTACGGCAGATACTGATTTTGGTTATTTGCTTTCCAGATGGAATAAGAATCTTCCTTCTGTTATCCTTTTCAGATTTTTTACTTACAATCCCCAAACTCAGTTATCAGCTATTAAAGTAATTACGGAAAATCATAGCGCCGAATTAATAAACGGTTCTCCCATTCTTATTGAACCGGAAAAAATCCGTATTAGAACTTTACCTCTACACAAGTAATAAGATTGGTATTTAATTTCCACTTTGCTTTTCCTAATTTACACTTACTAAAAAAACATTCGAGGCAGCAATGAAATACTTTCTTCGCTTTATGTTAATACTTGTGGCTTTCACATTTATATCCGCACAGAAAAGAGCAATTACAATAGAAGATTTATGGAAGATGAAACGCATTGGTGACTATACTTTATCGCCGGACGGCAAGCTAATTGCGTTTGCGGTAACAACATATAACATGGAAGTGAACAAAGGCAATTCCGACATCTGGATTATGAATACAGACGGAACCGGATTGAAGCCATTAAAGAATAGTGAGGTCGGTGAAAGTGCGCCTAACTTTTCTCCGGATGGGAAAAAGATTGCTTACGAAATGAAAGGACAAATTTGGCTCTGCGATCTGGATGGTAAAAATGATGAACAGCTTACAACTCTCTACACCGGCGCTTCCGGTTTAGTTTGGCATAAAAGCGGAAAAGTTATTTTGTTTGTTTCATCCGTATATCCGGATTGTGACGGGCAAGAATGCAACGAAAAGAGAGATAAAGAAACAGAACAAAGTAAAGTGAAAGCAAAAATTTTCACTAGTCTCTACTTCCGCAATTTTAATGATTGGCGAGGCGAGAAAGTGAGTCATCTTTTCTTGATGAATTTAGAGACAAAAGAAATAACTGATTTAACAAAAGGAAGTTTTGCCGATGTACCTCCAATAGCTTTGGGAGGACATGGCGATTATACTTTTGCACCGGATAAAAAAGAAGTTGCGGTAACAATCAATTATGATAGTTACGATAAGAATTCTGGTACTAAGCTTGCAAACAGCACAAATAACGACATAGCTCTTATTAGTCCGGAATCCGGTGTACGAGACAATAAAATTTCTACAAGCAAAGGCAATGATAACCAACCGGTTTATTCACCTGACGGAAAATATTTAGCGTTTCTTTCTATGGAACGTGCCGGCTTTGAAGCGGACAAACTTAGATTGATGCTTTATGATAGAACTACAAAACAAACAAAAGACATAACTGCGAAAATTGATATCTCTGTCGGTAAAGTTGTTTTCTCACCAGATTCAAAATTCATTTACTTTGATGCTGACCGTGAATCGTTTCATTCTATTTATAAATTGGATATTACAACAAGTGAGCTCACCTTGTTGGTTAAACACGCATACAGCAACGACATAGAAATTTCGCCAGATGGAAATACACTATACTTCAAGCATCAGAAGAGTAGTATGCCGATAGAACTTTGCGCTATGGATTTAGTTGGCGGAGAAA
Source organism: Ignavibacteriota bacterium (assembly GCA_043807765.1). GTDB lineage: Bacteria > Bacteroidota > Ignavibacteria > Ignavibacteriales > Melioribacteraceae > Stygiobacter. The sequence goes on along the minus strand of JAZDFQ010000066.1, from coordinate 120,721 downwards.
TCAAGCAGCTTACCAACCTCAATAAAGAGTTGCTTGCTAAGCTTGATATGAATGCAACAGAATCATTTTGGACGAAAGCTAAAGATGGTGTGCAAATTCAATCGTTATTAATCAAGCCGCCATTTTTTGATGCAAGCAAAAAATATCCGATGCTTGTTGTAATTCATGGCGGACCGCAAGGAACAACTTCAGATCAATTTCATTTTAGATGGAACTTGCAGCTCTTCGCATCAAAAGGTTATGTAGTAATTGCACCAAACTTCCGAGGCTCTACCGGATTTGGGCAGAAGTTTACAGATGCAATCAGCGGCGATTGGGGCGGCAAACCTTACACAGACATTATGAGCTGTGTTGATAACGCAATCAAGCAATACAAGTTTATTGATTCAAAAAATCTATTTGCTGCCGGCGGTTCTTACGGCGGATACATGACTGCTTGGATTTCAACTCAAACAAACCGCTTCAACGCGCTAATTTGCCACGCCGGTGTTTTCAATCTGGAAAGTATGTATGGAACAACCGAACAGCTTTGGTTTCCGGAATGGGATAACAAAGGAACGCCTTGGTCCAACAAGGCACTGTACGATAAGTTTTCTCCTCATCGCTATGCAAAGAATGTTAAAACTCCGGTACTTGTAGTTCAAGGAGGAATGGATTTCCGCGTTCCGGAAGAACAAGGATTTCAGCATTTCACATACTTGCAAAGAAGAGGTGTACCCAGCAAGTTCCTTTACTTCCCGGATGAAACTCACTTTGTACTCAAACCGCAAAACTCACGTTTGTGGTACAATACTGTTTTCGATTGGATAGAACAATTCAAAAAATAAAAGGGGCTTAAAATGAATTATGATATTAATGAGCTGGACGATCAGTACAACAACGAAGAGAAAGTTGAGCGGGGCAGCGCATACGTTCAAGATAATCTTTGGGAAAAGGTTGAAAAAGCCGGAAGCAAAATCCGTTTTGCTAAAGATGTAAAAGCGCTTTACCGTTATATGCGCGACCGCCATGTTCCTTGGTACAGAAAATCAATTGTAGTCGGCGCACTGATTTATTTCATCAGTCCTATTGATGCTATTCCGGATTTAGCTCCGCTTATCGGTTACCTTGATGATCTTGGCGTTATTGCGGCAGTGTTAAAATTTATGGGAAGCGAGATTATTCCGTACTATGATTGAGTGAAGAACGTAGAACGAAGAGTGTAGAGCGAAGAATAAGCAACTTCGTTCTCACTCATTGTTGTTTCTATTTGATGTAAGCAAAGTGGTAATGACAAAGCAAGAGTGTGGGTAAAGTTTAAGGAACATTTTAGATGTAATTCTCTTAATAGCATTAAATCAAATTTTCCACCTATCGGGTCTTTTTAAAACATACCCATCTTTCTTAGCTACTTCATCAGGGAAAACACTTTTTGCTAAAGTTTTATTTCCTATCATAAAATGTCCATCCGATATTTGAGATAAAGAAAAAGAAAACCTTTCCGGCGGGAAAGCCATAACTATTTTCTTTGTATTAAATAGTTCTTTAATCTTTAGAATTGGAGCCGTCAAGTCACTATCACCGGAAACCAGAATAGCTAGGTCGAAAGAATTTTGGAAAGCATCTGAAAGCATTTCTACGGCAATATTTACATCCGTCATTTTTTCATTAGGTGTTGAACTAATATTACCGCACTTTAGACAAGTTTTAGAATTGGATTGATAATTACCATAAAAAAGGTTGAAATCAGCTAAAGTCTCAAGAGATTCTATATATGTACCTTGCCGCTTCGCTTTCTCCGGCGGGAAAGAAATCCTTGAAGTAAAATACTTTGTATAAACAAGTTCTTGGTTTGGTTTTAACAAGTTTTGAGCGAGTTTTTGTATGTTCAACCAATAAAAATTTTTCCATTTCTTGGTTTTTATTCCAAAATAGAGGTTAAACCCATCTACATAAACTATTACTCTTTGTTTTACTGGTACAGCATTATTTACTTGCATTGTATTACATCCAAACTATATTTTTGTCCTAGATTTTACAGCGCTAAAGATAGCATCTTTAGTTTGACCCCGAAGCAATTCGGGGTTTCTTTTTTATAACCCGCTTTTCAATTAAATATTTTGCGGTTTTGAATTAGTTTAATGTATTCAATACTTTTAGTAATGAAGCACTGTAACTAGTCATTACGATAAATCATTTCCTCATTTACAATTTTTATTGCTTCTTGTTCGAGATTGTATGCTTGGCTGCGCATGTCATTGGCTTTAAGAACCAAATCGTTTATTTCTTTTATTGTTTCAGAATTTTTGAGTATGGGTATTTGAACTTGAGCTACTTGATAATTATCTATTTCATCAACGACCGAACCATAAGTAAAGCGTTTAATAAGTTCATAACCATAATCGGTATTTAACCATGTATATAAATAGCCGGCAATGTTAGAATCATTTGGAACAATTCTTAATATATGTTGATTGGCTGTCCATCCTTCCCAATGCTTTAGGACAAGCGCAACTTTACCTATAGTTCCACTGCATGTAATTAAAATCATATTTTGCTTAAGTGTAAGCTGATTATTAATACGTGCTGCATGGTGAGTTAATGATAAATATTTTTTATCGCTCGGGTCCAATTCAAATATTTGTTTACCTCCAAAGAACACCGCGCCTTGTTCTTCCTCGACATAAATTCTTTTGAAACGACCAGGTAGAACTATATTACTACTTAATTCTGAATCACCCAACAGCTTTATTTCTTTTGAATTTTTCTGCAACAGTTTTATAATTTCTTTTACAATAGGATGATGATAAGAGCCATCAAAACGATTTGATAGGTTTTTTGCCCGAACAGTGAAATTTTCTATATCATCTTTTTTAAGAAAAGATTCTTTTTCAATTTCTTCAATTGGCGGCAAGTCTAATTCTGCAATTAAAATGTTCTGCGCATTTTCAATTAATTCATTCGATTCATCTCGTAATCCAAATGATTCTTTGATGAGATCATTTATTTTACTTTTTATTTTATCACTTGGATTAGGGACTTGAATATTTGAAAGATGTTCTGGTTCAATATGACTTATTACTGCACCATAATTATTTGTCTTAATAAGAATCTGTCCTATTTTAGTTCTAAAAAAGGAGTATATAAAACCAAGATCTATATGGTCAATTACACTAATACGTAATAAGTCATGACTGAATATTTTATCAGCTAATGTTTTCGAAACAATCGTGCATTTACCAATAGTCCCCGAACAAGTCATTAATATCTGTCCCTCCCTAACTTTCAATTGCTCTATGTTCGTGTTAGTCAAATCAGAGATAAACAATTCCGGTTTAGGATTTAGGTCCATTATTTGGGAGGGCTGATAAATTGGGTTTTGAGATTTACTCAAGAATATTCTTTTAAATCTTGGTCTATGATAAGATGCTGTAAAACCATTTACACCGCCAAGTGATTTGAGCGGCAAATTACAATGTTTAATTATTTCTCTAGCGTGTTTACCTTCAATATTAAAGACATTAGCTTCGAAACGATATTTTTGCTCGGCAACCTCTGATAATTTAATTGAGGTCCATTTTACATCTTCGGTTGGATATAGTACGGTTTTGTGAATATTTTCTTGGGTATTTTTCCGTAAAGGAGTTACCATTGAACACCCTCTCGCTTTTTCCATTGAGCAAAAATCTCGGGTATCAAAGGCGTTTGATCATCAATCACTTTTTTCTTAGAAGCTTTTTTTACTGTTGCCGTTCCATCAGAAGTATGACCAAGTTCTATAAAATTAACATCATCATCGGGGACAAGAATTTCATTTCCATATTTATCGCGTTTGAAAAGAGGATTACCTCTTTTATCATGGCCTACCTTATCAATGATTGTCATGAATATTTCATAATCGAGCATAACATTTTCAGACTCTTCCCTTTGAATCTGTTTCTTGCTCTTTTTTTCAAGTATTAAAATTGAGGTCTGGGTTCCATTTCTTGGTTGAAAAGTATCGGGATGCAAATCTATACTTGCAATAATTTTTGTTTTCTTAATTAACCATTTTCTAATATAACCTAAACCGGGTGAGCCAAGAATAGAATCAGGTAAGACAATTGCTAATCTTCCACCAGGTTTAAGAAACTGGAGACATCTTTCAATAAAAAGTTGTTCTGGCGGAGCTGATGATTGAAGATTAGGAGTGATGGTCCATACATCACTTCTAACTTTCTTCTCTTTTATTTGATATTGTTCATTACGCCAAATGTAACCGATATTAAACTGCGAAAGTATGTGACTATCTCTTATTGGAAGTTTACTGCCAAACGGTGGATTTGTAATTATTACATCAAAATACTCAATACCGTCCGAACTAGTAATTTCACGAGGGTTAATGCCCAAAGCTTTACCGAGTTTGTCCTTAAATTCGGCTTCCCATTCGTGAGGTGGTAGTAGCGAATCGTTTTGCAAAATATTACCGCTTCCATCATTATTCATTACCATATTCATCTTAGTTGCTTTAACAAGGTCGGGATTAATATCAAATCCGTAAAAATTACTTTGGGCAACTTCCGATATTTTTTTACGCATTAATTCTTTTTCGTGATCAGACCATTCATGCCTTTTTCTTCCAAACTCCTCTTCTGCATCTCTATATATAAATGCTCGGCAACATGATTCATTGCCAAAACTAAAAAGCCGCCAGTGCCACATGAGCTATCGCAAATTTTTTCATGCGGTTTTGGATTAATCATTTCAACAGCCATGCGCATGATATTTCTAGGAGTAAAAAATTCTCCTCTATCGCCTCTTAGGTTCGCACCTACCAATTCTTCATATGCTTTCCCTTTTATATCGATATTCGTTTCAAGTAAACTATATTTCTGTAGCTCGAGAATTATATAAGCAATGCTTCTTGGTTTAAGATTTATCTGATCTGCAGCATCAAAGATTTTCGGAAATCGTTTTTTAACTTTATCAAATATTTGATTAATTCTATTCTTTGCCGTTAACTGACCATCTGGATTGTTCAACTCGCTGGAGGTTATATAAAAATCCAAAGGTTTAGGAACGTTCTGTTCATCTAATATTTTACAGAATATTACTTTGAGAAATTCAAAGAATGCTTGTTGTTTTTGATATCCATCTACAGTATATATATGATTATGACAAGTCTTGAACACAAAGAGTAGATTGTCATCTGATGCTTTTCTAAGTTTATTTCTTTTTGGTCTTTCAACTTCTTCTATTGTGGTATCGGTGGACGGAATATCTATTCTTTCTATAAATTGCCATTCATTCTTACTTCTAATTTTTTGAAATACTTGTTTATATTTTCCGTTAGTCCACATTCCCCATTCGCAATTAACGCAAGCTGCCATGTAAGATTTCAACTGCTCTACGCCATCTTTTTTGTTGGAAGGTTGAACCTTTTCTTCTTTACACTCAATGATTATCTGAATATTATCTTGTATGTGCTCTTTACCGTCTGAAAATACAGCTAAATCAACTCTTGGTTTGTTACTTCCTTGCTTTATTGTCAATTCAACTTCAATTTGATCTTTTGAGTATTTGTGCTCGTTAACCAATCTTTTTTCAATAGTTTGTCGCACATATTCTTCAGGTGTGTCTCTTCGAAATTTGCTATCAACATAATCACAAATTTTTCCTTCAGGAATGGTTATTATTTCAATATTTGCATCCTTTTTTTGCATCAGCCCTCTTTATTAATAGCCTTCTTTACTCATTTTATTATCTAAGAAATTATTTTCAGTGTTAATATACAACATCATAATGCAAGTTATAAATTGCACTTAGTTTCGAGAAACATACTTCCCTAAAAATTTCTTAACAACTATGCATATTAACATTAACTCTTCTCTTTCTTTGTTTTCAATCCAGTCTATTCTGGAAGCATTTTGTTCTTTACCTATAGTGAGTAGCAAAGCACAGAAGTATGTTATATTTAGTTACAAATTACGATTTACAAAACCAAAATAATAAGTCTTTTTCAGTTCTTGCCAGCATCAAGCATCTTTCTAGTTTGTCTTTTGCTAACCGGTATCAACACTTAAGCAACCGCCAAAGAAGGCGTGTGGTCACCATTTATTTGCATCAAAGCGTGTTTTAATTTGTGCGGTTTGCACTAAATATGCAACTCCAAATTACATTCCCGTCAAATATTTTTTGGTTGAAGGAATGACTATATTTCGAATAAACATTGGCAATGGGATGTATGAGCGTTATAATCAAGAAAGTTTCCAGCAAAAGTGATCTTCGAAAATTTATTGTTTTTCCTTTTAGCCTTTATCAAAATAATCCTTGCTGGATTCCACCTCTCATCATGGATGAATTTAAAACACTTCGCAAAGACAAAAATCCGGCATTTGATTTCTGCGAAGCCGAATACTGGCTCGCATACAAAGACAACAAGCCGGTCGGCAGAATTGCCGGAATTATTCACCATAAGTACAATGAAAAGTTTAACGTAAAGTACGCACGCTTCGGATGGCTCGATTTTATTGATGACGTCGAAGTTTCCACCGCTCTTATCAACACATTTGAAACGTGGGCTAAAGAGAAAGGAATGAATCACATTCACGGTCCGCTCGGCTTTACCGACATGGACGGCGAAGGAATGCTGATTGAGGGTTTTAATGAAGTTAGTACTTTCGGCTCAATATATAACAACGAATACTACCAAAAGCACATCGAAAATTTCGGTTACGAAAAAGATGCCGACTGGGTAGAATTCCGCGTTACACTTAATAAAGCAATTCCGGAAAAAGTTTCCCGCATTGCGGACGCGGTTGCCGCACGGGAAAAGCTGCATGTATTAAATGTTAAGAAAGCAAAAGAAATGCTTCCTTACGCAAGAGATATTTTCTATCTGATAAACGATGCTTACAAAGATTTGTACGGATTTGTTGAGCTAACAGATAAGCAAATTGATATGTATGTAAAAGCTTACTTTGGTTTTATCAAACCGGATTACGTTCCGGTTGTCCTCGATGAGAATAATAAAGTTGCCGCTTTTGGAATTACAATGCCTTCACTTTCAGATGCGATGAAAAAAGCAAACGGCAGACTTTTACCCTTTGGATTTATTCATGTTTTAAAAGCAATGAAGAATAATCCAAGTGTTGATCTATATTTAACTGCTGTTAGACCCGAATTGCAAAACAAGGGTGTTAACGCAATGATTATTAACGAGATCAACAAAGTTTTCATTCGTAATAGCATAAAGTATGTTGAAACAAACCGCGAGCTTGAAGAGAATACAAAAGTGCAAGCTCAGTGGCGCCATTACGATGCACGCCAGCATAAACGCAGAAGATGCTATAAGAAAGATTTGATTTGAGATAAAAAAAGATTTGTCATACCGAGCGGAGTCGAGGTATTAGAATAAATAAGTACCCCCATTTCTCGACTACGCTCGAAATGACATAGCTTCTTTAACTACTCTAAATTTTTTGCACCATTAATTGTTTTCGCTTCCTTTTCAAACAAATCAAAAACTATGATTTGGTTAATCCCTTTTTTAAGAAATGGTGCCGGGCAGTATAATCTTTTCTGCGGACCAATTTCCCAATAGCGGCCAAGGTTGTTTCCGTTTACAAAGACAACACCTTTTTTGTAATTGCTCATATCAATGTATGTATCTGCAGCTTCGGTAAGCTCAAAGGTTCCTTTAAAGAAATTTCCTCTTCTCTCATTTGATGGAGCGGATTTCTTTATAGTTTGAATATACTTCGCATCAAACGGAAGATTGTAAACTTCCCAGTTCATCAAAGTCATTCCATTAAGTGTTACCCGTTCCGTAATTCCTTTTCTATCTATTAAAGATTGTGCAAAGTTTATTCTTCCCATACCTTCAACAAAAATTTCGAGCACCGGATCTTTAACATCACTCTTAGGTAGATCAATCGTTTTTTCCGCTTCACGTCTATCAAGTTTGCCGATATACTTTCCATTTAAGAAGATTGTAGCGTAATCATGTAAATCGGTAATTGTAAGCTTGCCGCTTTTGTGTCCAATCAATTTAGTTTTGTAAAGTATGAATCCTTCTTTCTGATCGAATGCTTCCATTGGTTTTGGCTGAACAGAATTTTTTGGCTTCGGTAGATTCTCCCAAACACTTGAAAACAATTCCATTTTGATTTCCGGAATTTCAATTGAAGCGATTGGCTTCGGTAAATCGGGAATGTTTTTAACATACTTACCAATCAAATTACGCAGAGCAAAATATTTGGGCGTTGCGTTTCCTTGTTCATTAATCGGCGCATCGTAATCGTAGCTGGTTAAATCCGGCTCGTAACCCTTGCCGCCGGAATTTGCACCGGCATAAAATCCAAAATTTGTTCCTCCATGAATCACATAGAAGTTGAAAGACTTTTTGTTATCAAGCAGATACTTTACTTCTTTCAAAAGTTCAGTTGTATCGGGATGCGCCCACTTTTCTCCCCAGTGTGTCAGCCAGCCCGGATAAGTCTCACTGCTGAATGACGGAACATTATGATTTCTTTTCTTCGCTTGTACAAAATCATTTTCGTTGCTTCCGCTATCTAAACCAATTGCGGCACCATCAATATTACCGGCTTCAAGCATATAAGGTGTAGGTCCATCGGCAGTATAAAATGGAACATCAATTCCATTCTTATGCCAAATCTTTCTAAGTTCTTCCAAATAGTTTTTATCGTTGCCGTAACTGCCATATTCATTTTCTATTTGCACCATCAATATTGGTCCGCCATTAGTAACAAGCAGCGGTTTAATTTGCTTAGACATTGCATTTAAGTAGCGCTCAACTGCTTGCATGTAGCGTTCATCCATGCAGCGAACTTTTATATCGGGAATTTTTAGTAAATAGGATGGAAGTCCGCCAAAATCCCATTCAGCGCAAACATAAGGACCGGGGCGGAATAGTACCCACATTCCTTCTTCTTGCGCAATCTTTACAAATTGAGCGATGTCTCTATTCTCTGTTTCGAAATCGAATTTGCCGGGAGTTGATTCGTGATAATTCCAGAAAATATACGCCGCAATGGTGTTGCAGCCCATCGCTTTAGCCATTTGAATTCTATGACGCCAATATTCTTTAGGAACACGTGCCGGATGAATTTCCCCGCTAATCATTTGAAATGGCTTTCCGTCAAGCAAAAAATCATCCGTTCCTAAAGTAAAAGTGTGTTTTGCTTTTTGAGCGAATAACAAAAAGGGAATAACAAGTAACGCAAGGAATAAACTTTTTTTCATCTTTCACCAATCATTTTGGAAAATTCATTAAGCATATTTGTTTGTCATTCTGATCCCGCATAGGCGAGAGAAGAATCTCAGTTGATAGTAGGATCGAGATATTTCGTCCCGAAAAATCGGGACTCAATATGACAAAACATTTCTACTAATTATTTTTGAACGAACAACATGTTGTCTGGAATTGGATGTTTTTCAATACCGCTTCCTTTTATCGAAACTTTTAAATCATCGCCGCCGGTTTTATCAAAGAACTTTACTTTTATCGAATGAAAACCCTCTGCAAGTGCAGCAACTCCTTCCTTCTCAATTGAACCATGAAGTTTGTCATTATCAACTATCATTTTACCGTCTATAAAAAGTTGGCTTCCATCATCAGATGTTGTATAAAAGAAATATACACCACCCTTCGGAATTTTAATGTACGCATCATATTCAAATCCGAAAAGATCAACTTGCTTTCTTACTGAATAAGAAAAGTTTGCAATCTCACCGGCGCTCACCGGTTTTAGTTCCTCAAATTTTGGAAGCACATCCCAATCACCTTCGTAGTATTTGTAATTAACTCCATTTACCGCGTTTTCAACTTTAACTGAATTAGCCGGTTCAACTTTTGTAAACAAAGCTTGAGTAGTTTCGCTAACCGGTTTTCCATCCTTAAATCCGCGAACGGATAGAGTGCAAGTCTCTTTAATATTAATTGCACCGGCAGCTAGAGGAGATTGAGCAGTAGGCTGACTTCCATCTAAAGTATAACGCAATAGTACTTTCTTGCTTTCGGCTAGCACTGTAACGTTCATCTCATCTATAAAGATTGAAGCTTCACTTTCAATTACCGGCGGGTTGTTAACTTCCGGCTTTCCAACTACATCAAGAATTAGAACAGTGTTGTTTTTATCCGGCGCTTCAATTGGAACAGTTATTTCAATTGCATCTTCGTTTCTTTTAGTTGTTAGCGATTTACTCTTAGCATCGCTAAGCAGAATTGCTTTCTTAACTTTGTTGAAAATTCCGGGTACAATTAATTTCCCATCTGTCGGCCAATCGAAAACGTGAAGATAAAGTCTAGTGCCGCTTTTAATTTCTTTTTGTGTACATCTTCCCCAAGCAAGATTTTTAAACGGACTTGAATGCGTTCCATAAATTGCTTCACCATTAACTTGCATCCAATCGCCAATTTCTTTCAGTCTGTCTATACTCGGCTGCGGAAATAATCCTTCGGCTGTTGGTCCTACATTGAGTAAATAATTTCCACCCTTAGAAGCAATGTCTGCCAGCATCTGAATTATTTCTTTCGCCGATTTCCAGTTGTGATTATTTTTATTGTAACCCCAATGGTCATTCATAGTCATGCAAGTTTCCCAATCAACGCCGGGCAAACCGGTTGCGGGAATCTGCTGCTCCGGTGTTCCAAAATCTCCGGCAAAACCGCCTTCTTTGCTAAAGCCTTGCATATCATTTCTTGATGCACCAACGCGGTTATTTATAATAATATTGGGCTGCAAGCTTCTTACATAATTGTATAAATCAAAACCGCGCTTATCATTCCAAGTATTTTCCCACTCTCCGTCGAACCAAAGAACAGAAATATCTCCATAGTTTGTAAGAAGTTCTTTAAGCTGCGCTTTCAGATAAGTTACAAAACGTTCGTAATCGGCTCCTTCAGTTGAACGATTTTTTTCCCACTCACGGCGCGGTAAATAATCGGGATGGTGCCAATCCATAATTGAATGATACCAGCACATTTTAATTCCATGCTTTCTGCAAGCATCGGCAAGTTCTTTCAAAATATCTCTTTTGAAAGGAGTTGACATAACATCAAAGTCGGAAACTTTTGAATCGAACAAAGCAAATCCATCATGATGCTTGGAGGTAATAACAATGTATTTCATTCCCGCATACTTAGCCATCTTAACCCATGCTTCAGCATCAAACTTTACCGGATTAAACTGCTGCACAAACTTATCGTATGTCTCAAGTGGAATTTGAGCCGATGTGCGAATCCATTCGCCGTAATTTGTTTCTCCACCCCACTCGCCGGCCGGTATTGCATACAAGCCCCAATGAATAAACATTCCGAATCTTGCTTCGCGCCACCATTCCATGCGGGAGCCATGTTGTTTTTTGGTTTCGCGTGTAAAATCTTGAGCTTGAATTACTATAACAAACACCAACAAGAAAAAAGCTAGCTTTTTCATCATGTCTCCGTAAAAAAATTGTAATTAGTTAACTGAAGTTACGCACTTTGTGATTTCTTGGTGCTTTTGTGACTTGGTGGCAAAAGAAAATTAAAGAAATCGAGCCACTAGGGCACATAGTCACCAAGTTTCACTAAGAAAACTTCATAAAGTTCAGCTCTTGCGTAACTTCAGTTAGTTAACAACAGAAACTTTGAATACCAGCGCAATTTTATTCGGCGGATGATTTTGCAACTTATCACTTATCGTTACTTCAAATCCGTTTTCTACTTTTTTCCATTTGAGATTTTCGCCATAGCCCAGCAAACTAATTGATGTTTTTTCTACCGGCACAATTCCCTCAAAGAAAATTTTTGCCGGAATTTCAGTTTCTGTTTTGTCCGCTAAATAAATAGCATAAATGGTTTTATCATTTCTGTTCTGCGTGTAAGAAACTTTTCCATCTTGATATGGGGAAATAGGTCGCGTGTTATAAATTGCCTCCGAATTTATTTTCATCCATTCGCCGACTCCTTTAAGAGTCTCGTATGCGCCTTCATCCCAAATACCTTCGGCCGAAGGAGCGATATTTAGAAGTAAATTTCCCCCTTTAGCCACAATATCAACAAGCATGTGTATTACTTCACGCGGTGTTTTATATTTCGCATTAAATGCATAACTCCAACCGCCACCCATTATTATGCAAGATTCCCATGGATAAGGAAGCAGTTTGCCCGGCACTTGATTTTCCGGTGTAAGATAATTTTGATATGGTCCTTCAACTGCTCTATCAACAACAATTAAACCCGGCTGCTTTTCGCGAGCTTTGCGTACAAGTTCCGGCATGTTTATATCCTGGCTTTGTGGTCTCATTGCAAAACTAGCACTAAGCATTTGCTCTTTTACTTCTTCATCTGTTTTAATACGTACCCAGCCGCCATCTAGCCAAAGAATATCAACACGCCCATAGTCTGTCATCAATTCCATAATTTGATTATGCGTAAACTCAACAAATTTTTTCCAGCGACCCGGATATTTTTTTATTTGGTAATTTACATTTCTATCCGGTGTTGCAAAATATGGCCACCAATAGTTTTCGTTATGCCAATCCGGTTTTGAAAAGTAAGCGCCCGTCATAAATCCATTTTTGCGGAAAGAATTAAAAATCTCTTTTGTAACATTTGCTTTAGGATTAGCGCTGAATGGTGTTTCTTTATCTGTGATTTTGTAATCGGTTTGTTTTGTATCGAACATGCAGAAGCCATCATGGTGTTTTGTAGTGAAGATGACATACTTCATACCGGCATCTTTTGCAGTAGCGGCCCATTTATCCGGATCAAACTTCGTCGGATTAAAAGTTTTTTTCAGATTTTCGTAATCCTTTTTGTACTCAACGTAGTTTTCTGTTTTCCGCTCGCACCAGCCTTCATCTTCCGAACAGATTGACCATGATTCTACAATCCCGCGCTGCGAGTATGGCCCCCAATGCATCAGCAATCCAAACTTAATGTCTTGCCATTTTTCCAGTTGATTTAGCACAAGCGGATCTGTTTCATGATAATATTTTTGCAGATATTCTTGCGCTGAAAGATTTGCAAAGAAACAGAAGTTAATAAAAAGAAGAAGTAACCAAACTTGAATACGAGATGCATTCATTCTAACTCCGATTGGAATGTTTTACAAGATCACATATTAAAATAGGTAGTTGAAATTAGAATTCTGAACACTTTTTTGGCATTCACTTTATTCATTTTAACTAACTTTGCAACTAAATTTTTGAAAGGTTGGTAATGAATTACGAAATATTGAAAAGCGAAACTCCGTTTAAAGGGAAAGTAGTTGATATAAGAGTAGAAGAAGTAAAATTTGAAGGTTCAGAAAGGATTGTCCGCCGCGAAACGGTTATACATCCCGGCGGAGCTGTAACTGTACCGGTTAAAGATGACGGTAAACTTGTCTTAATTAGACAATTCCGCTGGCCTCATAAAACAGTATTGTATGAATTGCCAGCCGGCAAATTAGATAGAGGCGAAGACCCGCAACTATGTGCCGCCCGTGAACTTAAAGAGGAAACCGGTTATACAACAGCCAACATTTCTAAGCTTGGACAAATCATCACCACTTCCGGATTTTGTAATGAAGTACTTCACATTTATTTGGCAGAGAATTTAACATTCGGAGATCACGCTCGCGAAGAAGGAGAAGAAGGAATTGAACTGGCTGAATTGACAATGGATGAGATTGATGAAAAAATTCGTACTAATGAAATTTGCGACGCAAAAACGATTTGCGGCATCACAATGTATAAACTACGTACTTGATTCTTGATACTGGATACTGGAAAAAGAATTACTATCTAGGGCTTTGGTGTTCTTCTTTTACTGCACGAATAAACGAGTTTATCTTTTTCCCTAGCATGTCAATTTTGCCATATAGTTCTTTATAAAATTGCTCATCAGTCAAAGATTTCGTTTCAAATAGAATTTCTAGGTGAGCAAGTGTTTCATCGTTTGACGCCAATGCAATTACAAGGTGATGAATAAACTCTTGCTTGTAATATCTTCTTCCGTAACCTTCAACAATGTTTGCATTTACCGACTTGCTTGAACGCCGAATCTGAGAACCAACTTCATACATTTCAAACTTAGGAAGTTTTGTTAAGCTCATTTCATGAATTTGAATAGCAACTTCCTTTGCTAATTTTCATATTTCTAAATTCTTATAGCTCAATTCCTTTTATCCAGCATCCAACATCTAGTATCAAGAATTATTCATTCGTAAGTTCTTCCAATTCAACTTTATGCAGATGTGTAATTTTCTTACCCAAAAATGTTTCCGCAATCTCACGAAACTTTGTCGGCACATCGCTTACATAAAACTCGCTTTGACCATGATGAACGGATTGATTTCTCAACCCGCGTCCGTTCAAATAATCTTCCACCAATCTTGCGGCTGGAGTTCCGCTATCTACAAGTTTCACACTCTTACCAATTACCTTTTGAATTATGTCTGCAAGGATTGGATAATGAGTACATCCCAAAACCAAACTATCAATTTTATTCTCTTTCATTTCCGACAAGTAAGTTTTTGCAATTAGTTCCGTAGCTTTATGATCAAGCCATCCTTCTTCGGCCAATGGAACAAAAAGAGGACAAGCTTGCTCAAACACTTTTACCTTAGGATTTATTTTCTTGATTTCATGAGCGTAAGCTTTATTGTTAATAGTTGCTCGAGTTCCTATAACCCCAACACGCTTATTCTTGGATTCACTTACAGCCATCCTAGCACCGGGTTCAATCATTCCGATTACCGGCACAGTTAAAAATTTGCGTAACTCTGTTAACGCAACCGACGAAGCAGTATTACAAGCCACTACAAGCAGTTTAATATTCTTTCGTAATAAGAAATTAGCTGCTTGAATCGAATATTCAACTACAGTATCGTTGGACTTGGAACCGTACGGCACACGTGCCGTATCTCCAAAGTAAACGATGTTCTCATTAGGAAGCAGTCTTGTTACAGCCTTAACTACAGTTAATCCTCCAATTCCGGAGTCGAAAAATCCAATAGGATTCGTTTTGTTCATGAAATTCAATTTAACACCTATAACATTTCTTCAATTGTTTGAGTTAATTCGTGAGTGATGAGCTCGTACTGATAAGTCGAAACTTTTTTGCGGTGGCGATCGAGCAAGTAAAATGCATCTATTATATCATCAGCCTTGGTAGAAATTTTTGCAAAATAGATAGATAGACCAAGCTCATTTAATTTTTTGGTAATCTGATAAAGCAATCCAAGTCTATCCGGCGAATAAACATCTACAATTGTATAGCGCTCATGTTTTTCGAAAGCAATTTTTACTTTGCCTTTACGCTTGAAAAGTTTGTTTTCTATCCGCCACCACTTGGATTTAATATTGTTGAACTCCTTTGTAATCTGAAGCTCATTTTGCACAGCCAATTCTAAATCTTTAGTAATTTTTTTGTAGCGCTCTTCTTCTACTTTATGACCGGCTCTAAAATCGGTTACGTTAAAGCTGTCTATTACAATTCCATCTTTACGTGTAAATATTTTTGCGTCATGAATATTAAGATCGTTTATAGCCAGCGCACCGCAAAGACGTGAAAGCAGCGCGTCTCTATCTCGGGTAATTATTGTAACATTCGTAAATGTCTCATCTTCTTTAAAGAAAACAGAAACGTGCGAACCTTTTTCAATTTCATCTATGTGCTGATTTATTTCTTCTACCGAAAAGTGATGCAAGTAACCAATATCATCAATCGATTCAATATGATCTTTGATATTTTCTTCCCAGTAAACTTCCGAGCTGCTCATTATTTCTTTCAGATTGTCGGAAAGCATTTCTTGTCCGCTAATTCTTTCATCCAGCATAATTTTGGTTTTGCGGTAAAGTTCATTCAAAAGATCACTCTTCCATTGAGTCCATACAGCCGGAGAAACAGCCGACAAATCTGCATAGGTAACAAGGTAAAGCAAATCAAGATATTCCGGCGAAGGGAAAATTTGAGCAAAGTTGTCGAGTGTTGAAGGATCGTTTAGATTTCTTCGGAAAGCAACTTGTTCCATAGTAAGATGATGATGCACAAGGAACTGAACCAATTCAATTTCTTCCGAGGAATAGCCAAGTCGTTCCATTACGGAATTCGCGATTTCTCCGCCGATGATTTCATGCCCGGAAACGCTGATCGGCTTAGCTATATCATGAAATAAAATTGCAAGAAATAAAATATCTCTATCTCGGATGCTCTGAAAAAGCTTACCAAGAACTGAGGTTTCTTCATTCAGCTTTTCAACATTTGCTAGAGCAATTAGCGTGTGTTCATCCGCAGTATAGCAGTGGTAAACGCCGGGCTGAAAAAATCCAACCAGTTCTTTGAACTCCGGAAGAAATGCAGCGAGCACACCAAGTTCATTCATAAGAGTTAAGAGTGCGCCAACATTCTTCGGCAGTTTCATTATCTCCCGGAAAAACACAGAAGATTTGTTTTCATAAATCTGATTTTCTTCGAGATCGAAAACACCTTCGATAATTATCGAGCGTAAATTTTCTTCGAAACGCGCGTTGTGAAGTCCACGATAATAAAACGCGCGAAGAATTCCGCTCATTCCAAGTTTAGTTTCTCTTGCTAAGCAAACATTTCCATTCTTTAAAACAAAATCATCATCAAGCTCTATTGTTAAGTACTCGCTAACAACCGGATTTAATTCTTCTTCAAACCTCTTGCGCATAGTGCGGCAAAATCTTTTTATAACATTTGTCGCTTCGAAATACTTCTTCATGTAAGCGTGCCAATGGTTGCCTGTGTACCCGAGAATGTTTGCCACTTTTTCTTGATAATCAAATTCCAGCCGGTCGTTTTTATGATTGGAAATTAGATGCAAAAGGTTCCGCGCATTCAAAACCATTTTATAACTTTCGCTAAGCCTTACAACCGCACGCGGAACAAGCATTCCGGTTTGCTTCATTATCTGAAAGAAGTTTTCCGATTGGGTAATTTCTTCTTGAACATTAATCAGCGTATCGTTCTTTAAGCAATACATCCATTCAATTACTTGAAGATCGCGAAGTCCCCCGGCAGTGTATTTTACATTTGGTTCAAGCACTTTAGCCGAGTCGCCATACTTTTTGTAGCGCTCGCGTATATCGGCAAAATATTCTTCGAGTAAACGTTTTTTAGTTTTATCGTTAAGCGAACCGGTTACACTTTCATTCCACTTCTTATAAAGTTTATCGCTGCCGATTATGAAGCGGGAATCGAAGAATTGAGTAAACGCTTCCAGGTCTTCATCCAAGAATTTTTTTATGTCTGAGAATTCGCGGATTGTATGAGAGACTTCAATTCCGGCATCCCACAAATTTGTAACACAAGTTTGGATTAACTGCTCATTCCCCTTTACTTTTTCAAAAATGAACATCAAGTCAATATCGGAAAAAGGTGAAAGTTCTCTTCTGCTGAAACTTCCAACGGAAGCTACTGCACACTCCATTTTTATTCCGCTCAAAACGCGAAGAATGTATTCCTCTACAAGCAAACTCCATCTAACAGAAAACTTGAACGGATCTTTGATTAATTCAGAGTCGTGAAATAATTTGTCGCGATCTTGAATAAAGCTCTCTTTTAGTTTTAGCGGTTCCATAAAATGGGTTCTTTCCAGCTTAGATTTTCGGATAAAAGTAGAGCCGGATTAATTTCTATTAGTCCGGCTCCGCGAAGATAAGAATTTTATGATGAGTAATCGATTACAGCTTAGCAAAACGAGCTTGGAAGAATCTCAAATACTTCGGCTCATAAACCATTTTCAAGCCTTTGATCTTCTTGCGTTTGTCAAATACTTCTGCAATCGACTCAACCATAACATCGATATGAGACTGGGTATAAACTCGTCTTGGGAATGTTAAGCGAACAAGTTCGAGTTTTGGATAACGATTTTCTCCGGTCTTAGGATCGCGGCCCGAAGAAACTAATCCGCGCTCCATTCCACGCACACCGCTGTCTTCATAAATCTCCGCTGCTAACGATTGAGCCGGAAATAAATCTTGTTTTAAATGAGGTAAGAAAAGTCTAGCATCAAGGAAAATCGCGTGCCCACCGTACGGTTTAACCAACGGGATTCCATAATTCTCAAGTTGCTTTCCGCAATACTCAACTTGTTTAACACGCATGCTGATGTTTTCCGGTCTAACCATTTCTTCAATTCCGCGAGCCATAGCCTCCATATCGCGTCCGGCTAAACCTCCGTAACTGTGAAGCCCTTCATAAATCACCACCATGTTACGCGCTTCATCAAATACTCTTTTATTTCTTGTTGCAATAAAACCGCCAATGTTAACAAGCAAATCTTTCTTGGCGCTAACCCACATTCCATCGTAGTATGTACACATTTCTTTTAGAATATGAGCGACGGTTTTCTTTTCGTAACCTTTTTCTTTTTGCTGAATGAAGTAAGCATTTTCAGTTGCGCGGGTTCCGTCAAACCAAAGTTTGATTCCATATTTTTTAGTTAATGCTGCAATCTCTTTTAAGTTAGCCATAGAGAATGGTTGACCGCCGGCCATGTTAACCGGACCAGCCATACATACGTAAGGTATTTTCTTCGCACCAACTTTCTTAATCAACGCTTCCAATTTATTTGGATCGATGTTGCCTTTGAATGGATGCATACTTTGAGCATCGTGAGCTTCATCTATAATAACATCAACAAATGTTCCGCCGGCTAATTCTTGATGAACGCGTGTTGTAGTAAAGTACATGTTGCCCGGAATGAAATCGCCCGGTTTGATCATGATTTTGGAAATCATATGCTCGGCAGCGCGGCCTTGATGTGTAGGAACGAAATATGGAAATCCGTAATATTTTTTTACGTTATCCCAGAGATGATAGAAATTTTTGCTTCCGGCATAAGCTTCGTCACCCATCATCATTCCCGCCCATTGATAATCACTCATCGCGTTGGTGCCGCTGTCTGTCAGCAAATCAATGTAAACATCTTCGCTCTTTAATAAGAATGTATTGTAACCGGCTTCTTTAGCTGCCTTTTCTCTGTAAGGTCTATCTGTAACTTTTATCGGCTCAACCATTTTGATTTTGTAAGGCTCAGCCCAACTGTGTTTAATTATTTTATTTGCCATGGTTTCTCCTTTTTGTTCAATGATTGCATCATTGAAATCTTGTCAGTTATTTTTTCTTTTTATGCTCAACTATAACATCGGATGAAATTCCGCCGCGAGTGTTGAACTTAGCAAGCACTTTTAGATAACGCGGTTTCATAATCTTGATGAGATCGTTTGCGATTTTATTTGTAACTGCTTCAAAGTAGATTCCATCATTTCGGTAAGACTGCAGATAGAACTTATAGGATTTCAGCTCAACGCAAATTTTATCCGGAATATATTCCAGAACTATGGTTGCGTAGTCCGGCTGTCCGGTTACCGGACAAACAGAAGTGAACTCCGGCGCATAATGAATAATTGTATAGTCGCGTTCCGGATTTGGATTGGGGAATGTAACCAAGATTTTAGTTTTATCCGACATTTGATTTACCTACTTAATTTTATTTTAGAATCTTATGAAGCTAACTTAATACATAGAAGATTAGTGGAGGGTTCTTATCCATGCTCAATTTTAAATTCACGATATATTATTTCTTTTTCTATCATAGCGAGCCGCGGCTCTTTAAGTTTTGTATTCGAAAATTACACATAATAGAACGCAGATGACACGGATTAAACTGATAAAAACGGATCGATCCGCGAATGAAGTTGTTTATTTCATTAATCATCTTCTTCTGCTTCTTTAAGCTCCAATGCCTCAAACGTATAAGAAATCGAATCATACCAAGTAATGTAATCTCCCATCTTGGCAATTACTTTCTTTAATTCGTCATCAGTAAGCTTACGATTTAGTTCACCTTCAGCAACTTCTTGAATATCGGCAATGCAAAGGGAGTATACTATTTTGTTTTTTCTCATAATTATCTTCCCTTCCTATTCATAGAAAACATTTTCTCTGTGCCACTGGATTGATTTTGGATGCGGTATTAGTTCACGATTAATTGGGAAAATAATTCTCGAATCCATATTCAATAACGAATCAACAAAATTGTATTCTCCAATTTTTCCAAATTCTGATGGAAGAGAAGGCAACTTTGAAGAAGGTTTTACATTGAAATCATCCAGAAAAGTAAACCAGCCTACATCGAAAGCCCAATGATGTAGTCGGCATAAAGACACTCCGTTCCAAATGTCGTCTTTTCCATTTGCACTATGTGGAACAATGTGTGCAGCTTCGACTTCCCAGTACAACGTATTAGGAGAACACAACCTTAAGCCGCACACGGCACACTTATGATCGTAGGCTTCAATTACCGCTTGTCTAAATCCTCTAGTCCTGACAGAGTATTCTTTGCTACTTTTTAAAATCTTCTTCTCTTTATTGAACGGATTATAATTTTCTGGTCTCGGGGTCTTTTGCAGTTTATTAACAACTTTTTGTACTTCAAAAGATTTGGTTTGTAGTTCAAGTTTTTGGCTATGTGGAATTTTAACTATACGTAGAGCTTTATCAAATCCTCTTTCCGTTAGCATCCATTCTCTTTTGTTAGTCAGCTTAATTGTTTCCGTCGGTCTTGAAATAAATTTTTCCTTTGCTAACGCATCTGCCGCTCGGAAAAGTAATCGATGCCAAAGCGAGGATCTTTTTACTCTGTTTTCTACTCGATAGATAGTTTCCAAGTAAGCACTTCTTTGCTCAGAACTAAGCTTAAACTCGGAAGCTATTTTTTCAACAATTTCCTCATCTGATGCAAATTCTTTAATAACACCATTATTACTGACAAGTGAAACTAATAATGCATCCTCTACTTTTCTTCGAGGTGGCATATCAAACTTTTTTAACATCTCACTTTCATAACTCATAAACAACAACCCTTTTGACTTCTTCACTCTACGTTCTTCGTTCTTCACTCATTCAATACTTTGGTCTAATTTTATACGGAATCGGATCCTCAACACCCGCTTGCTCAAAACCACGCAGACGAAAAGCGCAGCTATCGCAAACACCGCATGCTTCATCTTCACTTTGATAGCAAGACCAAGTTAAGTGAAGCGGCGCGCCAAGTTCAATACCCTTTTTTACAATATCTGCTTTAGAAAAATGAATGATAGGCGTCTCAATTTTAATTTTGGTCTCCGGCTTAGTACCAAGATCAATCATTTTTTCGTAAGCGCTAAAAAACTCCGGTCGGCAATCCGGGTAGCCGCTCGCATCTTCGTAAACCGCACCGACAAATATAGCACTGGCGCCAATTACTTCTGCCCAGCTCGTACATGCACTTAATATATTCGCATTTCTAAATGGAACGTAAGAACTTGGAATTTCATGATTTCCCAAATCAGCTTTCGTTACTTCTATAGAATTATCCGTAAGCGAGGAGCCTCCAATTTGCGCAAAGTGTCTTAGATCAATTACTAATCTCTTTTCAACATTATAGAAGTCGGCAATTTCATTAAACGAATTCAACTCATGCTGCTGGGTTCGCTGGCCATAATTAATATGTATCAACGCCAACCTATATTCTTGATTTGCAATAGCGGCTGTAACGCAACTATCCATTCCACCGCTAACAGCAACTACAGCTAATTTATTTTTTATCATACATTATTTATTATAAGTTAGTCAAAAATAGCAAAATGGATTTTGAGAATGAAGAATTGCTTTTGCGCCTTAGCGAGGGAAAATATCTCGCAGAGACGCAAAGCCGCTAAGAGAAGCTTTTCTTAGAAAGATGAAGCGAAATTGCAATTGCCAGACTTACAACTGCCGAGAGTAAGAATGGAACTTGCGAACCAAACTGATCCCATAAAATCCCGGTGATAAACGACCCGAGCATAACTGCAAAACTTGAAAGCATTGTGAGAAGTCCAATTGCTGTTCCTCTATACTCGGACGAAACCAAATCGGAAACCCAAGCTTTTGATACACCTTCTGTAGAAGCGGCATAAATTCCGTACAATGCAAATAACCCCCACATAAAGGACGCTGAATTGCTAAGAGCAAAACCCAAATACACAATAGAAAAAATTATTATTCCGAAGGAAAACATTTTTTTCTTTCCGAGTTTATCGGCCAGTAGTCCAATAGGATATGATGCAAATGCATAGATGAAATTGTAAAACACATATCCTAGTATCGAAGTAGTATCGGAACCGGAAACATCTTTGGATTTAAGAATCAAGAAAACATCGCTGCTGTTTACCAGCGAAAAAAGAACTACAATAATCAATAATCTCTTGTATTCTTTAGGCGCCGATTTCCAAAATTGCGAGTAGAGTTTTTTCTTTGGTGCTATCGAATTTGTTTTTTTCTCTTTTACGGCAAGTGTAAATCCAAAAGCAAATATTGATGGAATGAGAGCAATCAAATATATTGTTTGATATTTCCCCGGCAGAAAATACAACAAGCCAAGTGCGGCTAGGGGTCCGGCAACTGCGCCAAGAGTATCCATCCCGCGATGGAAACCAAACACCGCTCCGGTATTTCCATTTGCTTCTGTAGCAAGCAATGCATCTCGCGGGGCAGTTCTTATCCCCTTTCCAACTCTATCTATTATTCTAGCAGTAACAATCGATGGAACTGTAGCGATTATTCCCGGTATTGATTTTACAGCTCCGGATAATCCATAACCGATTATTATAAATATCGAACGCTTACCGAGTTTATCGGATAGAGTGCCGAAGTAGCCTTTCAAAAATCCCGCAGTTATTTCAGCAACGCCTTCAATCAAACCAACTATCGTCATCGATGCACCTAGTGTTGCGCTAAGAAACAATGGTGTGATTGGGTAAAGCATTTCGCTGGCAAAGTCAGTAAATAAACTTACCATTCCCAGAATTACTACTTGTTTAGATATACCGCCAAACTTTTTCATTCAATAATTTAAATTGTGATATGGTGAAAATAGTAAAAGTTTTCTATTGACTATTTGTTTTTATCTCCCTTTCTTAAGGCAGAACTTTTCAAAGAACCTCGAAATGCAGAGAAAAGCTGTTTCAAATTCTTTCCAAAACCATTTCTACAAGAAATACGTTTATTCCCAAAAGCAAAAGTGTGTGTGTAAAGCCGCCCTAGTTTCTTCGCGCGGCAAATTTTCAATCTATTCTGTTTAGTCTTATTAATCCATTAAGGAAGGAGTATTTTATGGAATACTACGAACTTCATCCGGTTACACCTCAATTAAGGTTCATCAACAAAGCGGTTGAAGTATTAAAAAGCGGCGGTGTTGTTATTTATCCAACTGATACGGTTTACGGTATCGGCTGCGACATTTTCAACAGAGAAGCGCTTGAGCGTGTCTATTATATCAAGCAAGATGCGGGAACCAAATTGTTCAGCTTTATTTGCCCCAATCTTAAAGACATCGCAAAGTATGCCCGAGTTTCCGATTATGCATATAAAACAATGAAGAAGCTTTTGCCCGGTCCGTATACATTTGTTTTGCCCGCAGCAAAAGAAGTACCCAAAAAACTATGGACAAAACGCGAAACGGTTGGAATTAGAGTGCCGGACAATAACATTGCTTTGGAATTAGCCAAAGAAATGGGGAATCCAATTGTAAGCACAAGCGTTACAAAACGGAACGGTGAATTGTTATATAATCCGGAAGAAATTAAACTGCTCTTCGAAAACCAAGTTGATCTAATGCTTGCATCCGGTACTTTGGATGGTCAGCCATCCAGCATTATAGATTTAAGCGGCGAAGAACCGGAAGTTATACGCGAAGGCGCCGGAGATGTTAGTATATTTTATTGAGTATTGAGTAAATAGTATTTAGTGGTTAGACAAAGGCTGGCAAACACCAGCCTTTTTTATTAATGTCATATTGAGTTCCGATTCATCGGGACGAAATATCTCCACCCAAAACTTTAGAGATTTTTCCCCGCCGTTGGCGAGATCAGAATGACAACAATTTATTCTATTCTCTATAAGAAATTGTAGCAGAAGCTTGTCGAGCCGCAAGCAAAGTAATTTCGGCAATGTTAACATGTGCCGGACGGCTTGCGCAAAAAACCACTGCACCAGCAACATCATCGCCCGTTAGTGGTGTTAAACCTTTGTAAATATCCTTTGCTTTTTCCGGATCGCCCAAACGAATATTGCTGAAGTTTGTTTCAACGAGACCAGAATCAATTGTACTAACTAAAATATTTTTATCAATTACATCCATTCTTAGAGAACGGGTAATCGCATCAACTGCATGTTTTGTTGCACAGTAAACCGCGCCTTTGGGATAAGCTTCACGTCCGGCAATAGAGCCAATATTAATTATGTGACCGAACTTTCTTTCAATCATTCCGGGTAAAATTGCGCTGGCAACAAATAAAACACCCTTTACGTTCGTGTCAATCATTTCATCCCAAACTGTGGGATCATCTTCATGAAATTTATTTAAGCCTTTGGCAAGACCGGCATTGTTTACAAGTATATCAATTCCCTTCCACTCATCCGGCAAACTGTTTACTGCATTCAAAACTTCTTCTCTGTTTCTTACATCAAGCTTAAAGGCGTGTGCTTTCACTCCAAACTTCTCAACAATGTCTTTTGCAATTTCCTTAACAATTTCAACCCTTCTTGCGCTAATAATTACATTGGCCCCTTGCTTTGCAAATGCATAAGCGCAAGATTTTCCAATTCCCGATGAAGCCCCGGTTATAAAAACAATTTTCCCTTTCAACGATTCCATAAATCCTCAATTTTTTGATGGCCTAAATTCCAAATCTCGGTTCTCAAAGTCCAATTTTATAATCGGAAGTTTAACCCAAAAAATTCATTCCTAATGAATTTTTTGCCGAAGGCCGCATGTAAAACGATATTGGATAATACGTTTTACTGCGGGGTTAACCCCGCAAACATGTAATTTTTTAGTACAAGCATTGCAAATTGAGAAGCATTGCCAAAACAAGTCTACATATAGTTATTGTTTGCGGAGCGGAGCTCAAATTATTCTATTGAATAATTTGGGTTTAATTTCGATATAACGTCTAAAATTATTAATTTGGTTAAAAGATTTGATCACCCCTAAAAACTAATACGATTGGAACAGATAGAATTACAAGAAAAAACGGTTAATAAAAAAACGGCTTGTTACCATTGCGGTGATGAATGTCCGGACAATTCTATAAAACTAAATGAAAAAGTTTTTTGCTGCAACGGATGTAAAACAGTATTCGAACTGCTTGACGAAAATAATCTTTGCAGTTACTACTCGATAGATAAAAACCCCGGCGCTACTCGCAAATATCACACAAAACGAAATTATGATTTTCTAGATGATGCCGATCTTCGCTTAAAGCTAATTGATTTTTCCAACGATGTTAAAACAAATGTTACTTTCGATATTCCGCAGATGCATTGCAGCTCTTGTATATGGATTCTTGAAAATCTGTACAATCTTGATAATGGAATTATCTCTTCCAAAGTAAATTTCTTGCAGAAGAAACTTTTTGTTACTTATCTCGAAAAAACGACTTCACTTAAAAAAATTGTAGAACTGCTTGATTCCATTGGTTATGAACCGTTGTTAAATCTTGAAGACAAAAAAGAAGAAAAGGTTAGAAGCGAGTATAAAAGTCTTTATTATAAGATTGGCATTGCCGGATTTTGCTTCGGCAATATCATGCTGCTCAGCTTCCCGGAATATCTTTCCATTGATGTGGCGCAGCATGATGAGCTAAAAAAGATTTTCGCAGTTTTGAATATAATTCTCTCTCTTCCGGTTTTCTTCTACAGCGCCAGCGATTATTTTATTTCCGCATGGAAAGGATTGCGCAAACGTATTGTGAACATTGATGTTCCTTTAGCACTTGGAATTTTTGTTCTGTTTTTACGTAGCGTAATTGATATAACATTTCTAAATGGTCCCGGATTTTTAGATTCGCTAGCCGGATTAATATTCTTTTTACTAGTTGGTAAACTTTTCCAAAACAAGACTTACGAAACGCTAAACTTTGAGAGAAATTACAAATCTTACTTCCCTATTGCTGTTACTATACATAAAGAAGGAAAAGAAACAACAATTCCGGTAGAAAAGCTTACTGTTGGCGAAAGAATTCTAGTTAGAAATAATGAATTAGTTCCGGCTGATTCAATTCTCATCAAGGGAAACGGCAGCATTGATTACAGTTTTGTAACCGGAGAAGCAGTGCCGGTTGAACGAAAAAAAGGAGAGATGATTTATGCCGGCGGCAAGCAAGTTGGAAGCGCAATAGAGATTGAAACTATAAAGGAAGTATCACAAAGTTATTTAACACAGCTTTGGAATAGTAAAGCATTTAAGAAAGAAGGAATTAGTGAAGAATCGGGTATAACTTCTTTTTCCAACATAGTTAGCAAGTATTTTACATTCGGAGTAATTGCTTTATCCGTTGTTGCCGGATTTATCTGGTCTACAAATTTAACATTAGCGTTCAATGCAATTACAGCAGTACTTATTGTAGCTTGTCCATGTGCATTGGCTCTCTCAACTCCATTTACTATGGGAAACACGCTAAGAATTTTCGGTAAAAACAAACTCTATCTAAAACATACGCATGTTGTAGAATCGCTGGCTTCGATTGACACAATTGTTTTTGACAAGACCGGAACAATTACAGAAAATGGCGCTGCTAATGTAGTATTCGTTGGCAAAGAATTATCAAAAGAAGAACTAAACTATATTAAATCAACAGTAAGAAACTCTACTCATCCATTAAGCGTGGCAATTTTCAATTTCATAAAAGAAAAAAAAATACTCTTCCCGCTTCGGTATAATGAGGAACCGGCTAAAGGAATTGAAGCAGAGTTTAGTGACGCAACAATAGTAAGAATCGGTTCAAAGAATTTTGTTGAAGCTAAAATTTTGAACGAAAGCTTAACTACAAAAGTATTTGTTTCGATGAATGATGATATGATCGGCTACTTTGAGATCACGAATAAATATAGAGAAGGGCTCGGCAATTTAATGGCCGCGCTAGAAAACGAGTATAGCCTCGCTCTTCTTTCCGGCGATAATGAAGGTGAAAAAGAAAATCTAAGAAAATTCTTCGGGAATGATAATGAACTTCAATTCCGGCAATCGCCCCACGATAAGTTAAAATTTATTGAAGAGCTGCAATCACAAGGGAAAAAAGTTTTAATGTTTGGCGACGGGTTAAATGATGCCGGAGCTTTGAAACAAAGCAATATCGGACTTTCGATTTCTGATGATACAAACAATTTTTCACCGGCTTGCGATGGGATCCTGGACTCAAAATCTTTTAACCGAATCAAAGATTTTATTGCTTTTTCGAAAACTAGTAAGAAAATTATTATTGCAAGTTTTATCTTGTCATTCGTATATAATGTTATTGGATTGAGCTTTGCATTTACCGGAACTCTTTCTCCGTTAGTTGCGGCTATTTTAATGCCTATAAGCTCGATATCTGCAGTTGTCTTTACAACATTAGCTGTGAATATTTCTGCAAAGAAGAAAGGTCTTTAATAATGCAGATTGTAGTAGTTTTAATTGGCGCTAGCTTGTTAGTCGCATTAGGATTTTTGGTCGCATACCTATGGGCCGTTAAATCGGGACAATACGATGACAAATACACGCCATCGGTTAGAATTTTGTTTGATGAAAATAAAAAACCAAAGGACACAAGTAAAAAGTAGAGACAATACTATCACTGCTTGATGTTCAAGGCAAGAACCTATAAATAAAACAAGGAGTTCTCTGAATGCAGTTGGAGAAATTCAGTTACGACAACCAAGTCGTCAAGCAATTCATGGTAGCGGCAGTAATTTTCGCTGTTGTTGGAATGCTCGTCGGTTTGATCATAGCTATTCAGCTCTATATTCCCGAGCTAAATCTTGGTCTTCAATACATTACCTTCGGTAGAATAAGACCACTCCATACAAACGCTGTAATTTTTGCATTTGTCGGCAACATCATTTTCGGCGGAGTTTATTATTCGCTGCAGCGCGTGATGAAAGCAAGAATGTTTAGCGACTTTTTAAGCCAATTTCATTTCTGGGGCTGGCAATTAATTATAGTTGCCGCGGCTGTTACACTACCGCTTGGAATTACAACAAGCAAAGAATACGCAGAACTAGAATGGCCAATCGACTTAGCAATTGCAGTTGTTTGGTTGGCATTTGGCGCAAACATGCTTGGTACAATTATCAAACGCCGCGAAGAACACATTTATGTTGCAGCTTGGTTTTATATTGCAACGTTTGTAACAATTACTGTTCTTCACGTTGTTAATTCAATCGAACTTCCGGTTGGACTTTTTAAAAGCTACTCGGTTTACGCCGGCGTTCAAGACGCGCTTGTTCAATGGTGGTACGGGCACAATGCAGTAGCGTTTTTCCTTACAACACCATATTTAGGTTTGATGTACTACTTCTTGCCTAAAGCAGCAAACAGACCGGTTTACTCATACCGGTTATCCATCTTGCACTTCTGGGCATTAATATTTTTATATATCTGGGCTGGTCCGCATCACTTATTATATTCTTCATTACCGGACTGGGCTCAATCACTTGGAACAGTTTTTTCCATAATGCTTATTGCTCCATCTTGGGGCGGTATGCTAAACGGATTACTTACGCTTCGCGGTGCTTGGGACCGTGTTCGCGATAATCCGGTTTTAAAATTTATGGTTGTTGCTGTAACAGCATATGGAATGTCTACATTTGAAGGACCGATGCTATCATTGAAAAATGTGAATGCAATCTCTCACTTTACAGATTGGACAATCGCTCACGTTCACATTGGCGCGTTAGGTTGGAACGGAATGATGTCTTTCGGAATTCTCTACTGGCTTATTCCTAAAATGTGGGGAACAGAACTCTTCTCTAAAAAATTAGCAACCCTCCATTTCTGGGTATCAACATTAGGTATAGTTTTT
Organism: Ignavibacteriota bacterium; assembly: GCA_043807765.1. Taxonomy (GTDB): domain Bacteria; phylum Bacteroidota; class Ignavibacteria; order Ignavibacteriales; family Melioribacteraceae; genus Stygiobacter. Next base: position 91,879 of record JAZDFQ010000066.1, on the reverse strand, counting down.
TATGCAATTCCAATGTACTGGTCCGGTGTTGCTCAAGCATTAATGTGGAAACAATTTACACCACTTGGTGTTCTGCAATATCCGAACTTCTTAGAAACAACTTTACAAATTTTACCAATGCATGTTATTCGTTCATTCGGAGGATTACTTTATTTCTTAGGTGTCTTCTTAATGATTTACAACTTATTGGTTACCGCAAAACAAGGCTCTTTCATTAAGAATGAAGCTGATGAAGCAGCGCCTATTGAAAAAGCATCTGATAAAATTAAACGCGGATTGTTCCATCGCTGGTTGGAAAAACGTCCGGTTAAATTTGCTCTCCTTTCATTAGTTGTAATTCTAATTGGTGGCGCAGTTCAGATTATTCCTATGCTAGCAATAGATTCAAACATACCAACAATTTCTAGTGTTAAACCATATACTCCACTCGAACTTCAAGGAAGAGACATTTACATTCGTGAAGGATGCGTTTCTTGTCATTCGCAGTTAGTTCGTCCGTTTAGATCGGAAACAGAACGTTACGGCGAATACACTAAAGCCGGAGAAGGTGTTTATGAACATCCATTCTTGTGGGGTTCAAAACGTACCGGACCGGATTTACAACGCGAAGGTGGCAAGTATGGAAATCTCTGGCATTACATGCACATGGAGGATCCACGTTCAATGTCTCCGGGTTCTATAATGCCTTCGTATCCATGGTTATATACTCAATCTCTTGATATATCAACAACGAAAGCAAAAATAAATGGGATGAGATCACTTGGTGTTCCTTATGCCGAAGGATATGAAGAAGTTGCCGAGCAAGATCTGCTGAAACAAGCTGATCTGATAACCAAAGATTTATTAAATAACGGTGCACCCGCTGAACCGGATAAAGAAATAATTGCTTTGATTGCATACTTGCAGCGCTTGGGTACCGACATCAAAGGAAATAAGGCGGTAGGCAAATAATGGTTTCGGAATTTTTTAAATCATTCCAAGGCGGATCTTTAATTCCACTAATTTCTTTAGTGGTGTTTTTCGCCTTGTTTATTGCTTCAACAATTTGGGCCATTCGATTAAAGAAAGGCTATATAAACCACATGGAAAATCTTCCATTGGATTCTAACTCAGAAAACAAAAATAATTTTGAGATGAAAAATGAAGTCAAATAATAAAATTTGGTTCTCAGTATTTCTGGCTGCCATTTCATTTCTCGGCTATTCTCAAACTGCCGCCGCTACTGAAGGCACTGTTGATTTAGATGCTGTTATGAGAACGATGCTGGTATTAACCATCATTGTTATTATTGCAGTACTGTGGCTGGCTATTGTTTACAGCGAGAAAAATGATAATGAAGGGGATGATTTCTTAAGACCAATCCGCCTCATTACCAACTATATGACACGCTTGCAGCCGATGGAAAAGGAAAAAGATATAATGTTCCATCACGATTTTGACGGAATCCGCGAGCTGGATAACCGCATCCCACCATGGTTCAATTTTTTGTTTTATGGTACAATCATTTGGGCTGTTATTTACATGTTTGTTTTCCACATATTTGATGATGGCCAAGTACAAATAAAGGAATACATGGCCGAAGTTAACCAAGCTAGCATGGAAAGAGAGATTCTGATTAAGTCCGGCGCGTTCATTAATGAAGAAACAGTAGTATTTGCAAATGATGCGGCTACACTATCCGAGGGAAAAGAAATCTTTGCTAAGAATTGCGTTACATGTCATACTGCAGATGGCGGCGGATTAGTAGGTCCAAACTTAACCGACGAATTCTGGATTAACGGCGGCGGAATTAAAAATGTATTCAAGACGATAAAAGACGGTGTTCCGGCTAAAGGTATGATTAGCTGGCAGACACAATTAGATTCAAAGAAGATGCAAGCTGTTGCAAGTTATGTTCTTTCATTGCAAGGTACAAAACCGGCCAATCCAAAAGAGCCGCAAGGTACTAAATGGGAAGAACCAAAAGCTGATTCAACTGCATCGGCACCAAAGAGTTAATAATTTTAGATGGAGACGTAGTAACGTACGTCTCCATTAGTAATTTGTCTTCCATTTACAGAAGACAAGTAAATCAAATCTGCTTAGAGATATGGAAAATCATAACACACCCCACCAAGAAGAAGCATTTCGCGATACGCTTGCAACTGTAACCCAAGAAGGCAAACGGAAATGGATTTTTCCGAAGAAGCCTTCCGGCAAGTTTTACAATGCAAGAAGTATTCTGAGCATTTTCCTTTTAGCTTTTCTTTTTGGCGCACCTTTCATAAAGATTGGAGGGCATCCGTTACTTTTGCTTAATGTTATAGACCGCCACTTTGTGATATTCGGTGTCCCATTCGGTCCGCACGATCTTCACTTGTTTGCATTATCAATGATAGCAATTGTGGTTTCGATATTTCTCTTTACAGTTGTCTACGGTAGATTGTTTTGCGGCTGGATTTGTCCCCAGACAATCTTTTTAGAAATGGTATTTAGAAAAATAGAATACTGGATTGAAGGCGACTGGCAAAAGCAACGCGCGTTAAAAGCGGCTCCTTGGAATAGTGAAAAGATTTTAAAAAAAACTTCGAAACAGTTTCTTTTCGTTTTAATTTCTTTTCTTATCGCAAATACTTTTCTTTCATATATTATTGGCGTCGATAAACTTTATCAGTTCATATATGATGGACCCGGAAAACATTTTGGTACTTTCCTAGCAATACTAATTTTTTCCGGAATTTTTCATTTCATATTCAGCTACTTTCGCGAACAAGCATGCACATTACTTTGCCCTTATGGTAGATTACAAGGCGTGATGCTGGACCAGAACTCTGTTGTAATTCACTATGATTATCTGAGAGGTGAACCGAGAGGAAAAATTAAAAAAGATGAAGTAAGAACTATCGGCGATTGCATCGACTGCCATCAATGCGTAGATGTTTGCCCTACCGGAATTGATATTAGAAACGGAACCCAGCTTGAATGCGTTAATTGTACTGCATGCATAGATGTCTGTGATTCAGTAATGACCAAGATTAGTAAGCCGAAAGGTTTGATTAGATATGCATCCAAAACACAGATCGAAACTAAAATGCAGCCATTGTTTACTCCAAGAGCAATTGGCTACACAATTGTTCTGCTGATATTAGTTACTTTGATTTCCTTCTTGCTAATAAACAGAACGCAAGTTGAATTAAGCATTTTGAGAACTCCGGGAATGTTATTCCAAGAACAGCCGGATAATAAGTTGAGCAACTTTTACGATCTCAAAATTGTTAACAAGACATTCAACGAGTTTGGTGTTACTCTTGAATTGGAAAATGTAAAGGGAGAAATAAAAATCATTGGTAAAGACTTGGATGTTGAACCGCAAGGTGTTACGGAAGCAAAGTTTTTAGTAATTCTTCCGAAGAGTGAGATTAAATATTTGAAGACACCCATTAAGATTGCCGTTAAATCCAAGAATAAAATTTTGGATGTAATTACCACATCGTTTTTAGGAAGGGTTAAATAATGAAGCTAAAGTTCAATTGGGGTTTCGGAATTGCTGCAACATATATAGTGTTTGTAATAATAACTCTGATTATGGTCTACATTTTTATGAATCAAGATGTTAGTCTTGAGACTGATGATTATTATACTAAAGGCATTCAGTACCAAGAACAAATTGATAAAATTAATAGAACAAAAAAATTGCCGGAGCAGATTGAAGTTTCTGTAACTAAATCCAGCATTGCTTTTTCTTTTCCCAAAATATTTAGTGCGAATGAATTTAAAGGTAAAATATTCCTCTACCGCCCGGATAATAAGCTAAAAGATTTCGCTCTCGATGTTTCACCGGATACTTCCCATTCGCAATCAATTTCTACAGCCGATTTGGACCGGGGCTTATGGAAAATTAAAGTTGATTGGAGCGCAAAGGGAAACACATATTACAATGAAAAATTAATTATGGTGAACTAATGGAGGTCTGGACCGGCTTTATAGTTGGTTTGGTTGGAAGCTTGCATTGTGTGGGAATGTGCGGTCCAATTGCTTTAGCACTTCCGGTTTTTGGTGAAAGCAAGTTTCAAGTTGTAATAGGCAGACTGCTGTACAATTTTGGAAGAATAATTGCTTATTCAATATTCGGAGCTTTATTTGGATTATTCGGCAGCCGCATTATTCTTTTTGGATTACAGCAAGATCTTTCAATTGCAATCGGCGTTTTAATTCTATTATATGTGCTCATCCCCAGAAAAATTAAAACCCGGGTTTCTCAATTAAAATTTTACTCTTCAATCACGAAATTCCTAAAATCGAATTTTTCCAAACTTCTGAATAAAAAGACAAACCGATCTATGCTTACAATCGGATTATTGAACGGATTGCTTCCTTGCGGATTTGTTTATGTTGGAATAGCCGGTGCAACTTCCACAAACGGCTGGATTGAAGGTGCACTTTACATGGCTCTTTTCGGATTAGGAACTACACCAATCATGTTTGCTACTGCTATGCTTGGCAAAGTGATCACATTTAATTTACGATCTAAAATCAATAAACTAATTCCCGTATTTGCAGCAGTTTTTGCAATTCTATTTATTTTGCGCGGGCTCAATCTTGGCATCCCTTATCTAAGTCCAAAATTTGAATACCCAACAACGAATACACAAAATCAAGAAGTAGATTGCTGCCATTAGTCAATTATCACAATATTAATTTAATAGTAGAATCTTAACAAATAATTCTTGATCTTTCTCCGTAGCATCATGAACCATTGAAAGAAACAAGTGATAACAAAACTTTCAGAAGAATACGCCAGCAATATGTTGCTGGAAAGATCACCCAAACACAACCTTTACCACAGTCTTGATCACACCAAGGAAGTAGTAAGTTCCGCCATAGAAATATGCCTAGGCGAAAATAGAACTGATCAAGAAATTGAAATGCTCACAATTGCCGCATGGTTTCATGATCTCGGCTATGTTGAGAAAACTACCGGCCATGAAGAAATAAGCGCAATGTTTGCATCAAATTTTTTGATCAACCGGAACTACGAGCAGAGTAAGATTGATATGATCATTGGCTGCATTCTCGCTACTAAAGTTCCTCAACATCCAAAGAATGCTCTAGAAAAAATTATGTGCGACGCCGACTTAAACCATCTTGGAAGAAAAAGTTTTATTGAGCGCAATAACTTGTTCAGAATGGAATTTGAACATTACTTTGGAAGAAAGCTTACGGAAAGTGAATGGCTAATAAAATCCATAGAGTTCGTAACTCAGCACAACTATTTTACAGATTATGCACAAAAAGCTTTTAGTGAAATTCAGAATGAAAACTTAATGCTGCTTCAGAAGCAACTCGACTCACTTATATACTAATCCTTTTTCCGGAAAGAAATGAAATACCTCTACCTAATCCGCCACGCAAAATCAAGCTGGGATAATCCTAATCAAACTGATTCTGAGCGAACGCTAAATGAACGTGGCGAAAAAGATGCTCCACAAATGGCCAAACGACTTAAATCGAAAAACGTTCAACCGGATTTAATAATCAGCAGTCCGGCAACACGCGCATTTGCTACAGCAGAAATTTTCGCCGCACATTTGAATTATTTAGCGGATTCAATTAAAAGTGATGCGAGAATTTATGAAGCTTCTACTAAAAATCTTGCGGATGTGATACACGAAGTTGATGATATTTACAATACAGTTTTTCTATTCGGGCATAATCCGGGAATTTCCAACTTCGCTAATATGCTATCCAATCAGCCTGTACCCGATTTTCCGACATGCGCAATTGCTGGATTTGAATTAGATATTGATTCTTGGAATAAAGCTGAAAGATATTGCGGTAAATCAATTCTGTTTGAATACCCGAAAAAATTGAGAATTTAGAATGGCGAATTGAGAATTGTTTGTTAAATGTTTATCCGCGTAGATCTGTTAAATCTGCGTTATCGGCGTTCTATCATTTTCGCCTTCTTTTCAATAGTTCATCAACTTTGTTTTGAATCTCATCGTTACTGCTTTTTTTTCCAGTAAATAGATCCATAAAAATTTTTATTAGCTCAAAGCGGTAAATGAGGAGCGCTATTCCGCTAAAAATGCCAATCCACCTAATAAAGGCATAAGGATTGTCGAACATTTACTTTACCAATTTTGATATTGCTTTGAATTCATCAGTTCCGCAAACATTTAGCAGTTCGAACAAAATCGATTCTGTTGTAGTTACTTCCGCGCCGTTTGTACTCATTCTGTTTAGTGCGGTTTCGTAGTCAAATTTTCTGCGTGATGAAACGGCGTCTGCTGCTAAATCAACTTGAAAGCCGTTTGCCAGCAAATCCAAAACCGTCTGCTGAACGCATACGTGAGATTCAATTCCGCACACAACAATCTGCTGGATACCTTTGCTCTTCAACTCTTCAAATAAATCTCCGGCGCCAAAACAGCTGAATGACAATTTATCAAATCGTTTGCCTTCACCAAGCGCTTCTTTAATTCGTGTTTCCGTTCCGCCAAGTCCTTTTGGATATTGCTCTGTATAGTAGATTGGAACATTCATCACTTTGAATCCGTTGATTAGCTTCAAAGTATTTGCGACAACTGTTTCCCAATCATTAATTACCGGAAGTATTTTTTCTTGTATATCAATTACAAGTAACGCTGACTTATCTTTACTTAGTATTTGCGGATGACGTTTCATAATCTAACTTTTTGAGTTGGTTTTCTTATGCTTTTTAGGATAAGCGGCAATTATTGCACGAAGCGCTGAATTTACTTTTGAGGATGAATCAAAAACTTTTGCAACATCTTCATCTATTTGAACAACTACTTGATGTTCGGTAATAACAAATCGGTTTGGTTTCGATTTTCTATAATCGAACTTATATTCAACCATCATTTCGGAAACTACTAAATCAGGTTTTGCTTTGGGCTTCTTCATAGTCTTTCTTTTCATTTCTTGTGGTTAAGCGCGCACTAATTATTCTAATTTTATTTTCTTCTCTTTCAACAAAGACTACTAACAATAACTTTCTCCTACTTGAATGTCCCACGATTATTTCTTTACTCTCACCTAATGAATGTATTTCATCATCAAATATTCTCGCAAGTGGATCAAAGAAAACAGTCTTTGCTTCTTCAAAAGTAATCCCGTGTTTTTGAAAATTCTGTTTGTTTTTATTCGTATTCCACTCAAATATCAGTTCCATAAATGCCCATATTCTTTGACATCGGTGCTTAACTTTTCATTTTTTACTTTCTATTTCTTCTCAATAAATCGCATTCATCCCGTACTTTCCGCAAGCATACATCATTAGTAAGGAAGTAATATCAATAGCTGCGCGTTTTTCTTCATCTTCCGGAATAATTAAGTCATATACTTCCGCAACAAATTTCATATTGGAAAGAATTTTTTTGAGTTCAGAAAATGTTGGTTCGCCGTGCCAATTAGCAACACGCTTAACTAAGTTCTGCTCGTTGCGTCTCATAAACTCGGAGAAGGAAATAATATTTTGACTTAGCTTGGTTCTCGGTTTACAAATTGAGATCAAATCATTTGTATACTGATCCCATTTATTAGCTAGATCATCATTCTTATCATACATCAAGAGTTTTGCTTTTTCCGGGGTGAACTGCGCGTGCGTATAAGCTTTGAATTTTGGGATGAGTACATAACCATCAAAGCTAACTATATCTGTTTCATCTTCAACATACTTCCAGCGCTTTAATAGTTTTGTTGATGTAAATACGGAAACAACTTTATCAAGTTCGCTGTCAATTACAACAAACTTTCCTTTCTGATAACTTACTACTGTGCACCAGTGTTCCCAGTTTTTCACACTAAGAATGCAAGGATAACCTTTCTTCAAATGTAGTATTAACATTCTGCGTGCATCATCCGGATTGCTCGATTGAAAATGTTTCATCTTGCAGTTGAAACGGCGGGCGGCTCTACCTAATCCGAATTCATCTGTTCCGGCCCACCATGTACTTCCGGAAATTATTCCAATCTGATCTTCATCTTTAAATACACCTAGCATTACTAACGCATACTTAAGTGCGAAAGGACCACACTGATATTTGTTTGGTTGAGGATAAAAGCTCATTTACTTTTCCGCATTCACTTCGGGACAAAAATAATAAAACTTTTGAATAGCAAAACGAATTTGTTTAGTTTGTCTCAAAAATTTTGAGGATTATGAAAGTAGCTGTCGTATTTAATGAAGCAATGCCGGAACTCTATCAGAAACCTAAGAGCAAATCTAAAGATGTTGACTTTAAGCCCCATTTTAGCCTTGATGCACCCGACCCGATCTCCGAATTTGATTTAATCGCAACTTCGATACAAAAAGCCGGTTATGAGGCTTATACTTTGAACATTATGGATAGCCTAAGTACATTTATCAAGGATTACGACAAGAATAAGCCTGACGTTGTGTTCAATTTGGTGGAAATTTTTAACGACCAACCCCGTCTGGAGATGCATTTTACCGGTTTGATGGAGTTAATGGGAGTAGCCTATACCGGCGCAACACCTATGGCTCTCGGAACATGCCAGAACAAAACCCTAACGAAGCGAATACTTAGCACACTTGGCATTAGAACTCCGCACTATAAGATTTTGAATGATATGAAAAAAACATTCCGTTTGGGTCTTCATTATCCACTTATAGTAAAACCGGCATGGGAAGACGCAAGTGTTGGCATCGATGATGATTCTATTGTTTATGATGTAAAAGCTCTAAAAAAACGTGTGGAATATGTAATCAATTCATTCAATCAACCGGCATTGATAGAAGAGTTTATTGTTGGGCGCGAGCTTAATGTTGCAGTCTTTGGTGATAAAGAATTACGTGTGTTGCCTATCAGCGAAATTGATTTCTCCGCAATGCCTAAGAATTTGCATCCGATTGTTAGCTATCAGGCTAAATGGGATCCGATGCATGAAGCATATCATAAAACCGTTCCTATTTGTCCGGCACCTTTAACAAACAAAGTAAGAGAAGAAGCCGAGAAACTGGCTCTGCAATGCTTCCGTGCAGTAGGAGCTAGAGATTACGCACGCGTAGATATGCGCCTTTCTAAAGACGATAATAAATTGTACGTGCTGGAAGTTAACCCGAATCCCGATTTGCAAGAGGGTGCTGGATTTATGCGCTCGGCTAAATATGCCGGTCACTCTTACCGCAAGATGTTGAAAATGATTATTGATTTAGCGTACGAAAGGAAATTGGCTGCAAAGAAAAAATAAAAATACCGGAGAAGGTTAGTCGCCCTTCTCCAGCAAATCTATAACCTCAATTAAATTCATTGCTTCAAAATCCGGTTTGATAACAGAATCTGAAGGAAGCGGGTGCTGAGTTTTTCCGGTATAAATTAAAATAGAATCCGCACCAAGATTTTTTGCTGCTTGAATATCAGTTTCCATATCATCACCCAGCATTAAAAATTTTTGCGATAAATCGTAACCCAAAAGATTTAGCGCAGAAGAAAAATACAACGGCGATGGCTTTCCAATTAACGTAGAAGGTTTGTTTGCGGCATACTCGATAGCAACCACAAAAGGACCCACATCCATCAGCTTGCCGTCTTCTGCTGTTTTCCAGTAACGGTTTTTGTGCATTGCAATAATTTCAGCGCCTTCATGCACTTTAATGAATATTTCATTCATAGTAGCAAAATCCCACTTCTTACCGTAATCGCCAATAATAATTGCTTGCGGATGTTCGTAATCCAAAATTCCATTAAACAATGTTTTGATATGATCTGTACAGTAAACGGCAACACGGCGGTATCTGCTTCTCGCATACATAGCAGCCGCTTCAGAAGCAGTTAAGATTGGTATATTTGTATGGATTCCGTTGAACTCGAAAAAAGTTCTAACATCGTTTGCAGTTGATAAAGTAGAATTACTGAGAATGCAAGCTTTCCGTTTCGATTTCTTTAAGTACTCAAAAAATTCTTCGATGTGCGGTGCGGGCTCTTTGTCTAAACGAAGAACACCGTCAAGATCAATTAATAATGGCAGTTTCAACTCTCTATTCCTCTTCTTGCTAAAATTCCTTTCTCGTAATAATGCTTCACTTCCTTCATTTCGGTAACAAGATCAGCTTTCTCTATTAATTCTTTCGGGCAATATCTTCCCGTTAATATCAATTCTACATTAAAAGGTTTTTCGTTTATAAGCGGAAGAATATCATCAACTGTAATTAAACCAAAATAAGTTGCAACCAAAACTTCATCAAGTATTATCAGATCAAAATCGCCGCTTAACATTTTTTGCTTTGCTGTATCTAGCGCGCACTTAGCTTTATCAATTTCTTCTTGAGGCGGTAATTCCTTGCGGTAAACGTAATCATCCTTGCCGATTTGTTCAATCGTAATAAAATCTTTTAATGCTGAGAGAGCTGCAACCTCATTGTAGGGAAATTCCTTCATCAGCATTAAAAAGTAAGAACGAAACCCATTGCCGGCTGCACGGACAACTTGTCCAATTGCAGCTGTTGTTTTGCCTTTACCGTTTCCAGTGTATATTTGTGTGAATCCGAGTTTTAATTTATTCATTAAGAGTGTTTAGGTATTAGTTCTTTTCTGGTATGGACTTTCTCGAGTATCCCGCGTTTCTCTTCCGATGAAATATTTGCCCAGCTTACTATTTCATCAATTGTCCGAAAGCACCCTTTACAAAGTTTCGTTTGAAAATCCATTATGCAATTATTGTTACATGGCGAAGGTACATGTTCCTCTTTGTACATTCGTTCCCTTTCTACACTGTGTATTTCCTAAATAAATATAAAACTTAATCTGAGAGTTCCAAAATGTAGCGGAGGTCTCTTAACAAAAACTTTTTAAACTTGAGCTGATGATATCTTGTCCAAAAATCAACTTTGGAAATATATTATGAAAAGGTTCCTATTTCTATGTTTAGCTATTCCATTCTTACCAATTATTACGGCGCAAAGCTTAAAGCCAAATTTTGCCAACGTTGAATATGCCAAAATAAATGGAATCAGTTTAACGCTGGATATTTACATCCCTCCTCATATTTCCTATCCCACTCCAACAGTAGTTTGGATTCACGGCGGAGGCTGGCAAAGCGGCTTTAAAGAAAATGTTAACGGAACATGGCTTATTCAAAAAGGTTTTTCGATTGTTAGCATAAACTACCGGCTGACGGATAAAGCGATTCATCCGGCACAGATTAATGACTGTAAAGCTGCTATAAGATGGATAAAAGCAAATGCGCAAAAATATAATTTCGATAAAAACAAAATAGGTGTGTTTGGAAGTTCTGCCGGTGGTCATCTTGCCGCACTGGTTGGTTCTTCCGGAGACGTTAAAGAACTTGAAGGTGACGTTGGAGGAAATTTAGATCAATCAAGCCGTGTGCACGCAGTGTGTGATTGGTATGGGCCGGCAAATTTTTTTACTATTTGCGGAACTGTTCCTCCTACAAGCAATCACTGTGATGCTGCTTCACCGGAAGGCAAATTAATTGGTGGAGATTTAAGAACTAATCCGGATAAATGTAAATCAGTTAGCCCAATTGCTTATGTATCAAAGGATGATCCGCCATTTCTAATTATGCACGGCACGGCAGATAACACAGTTCCCTTTCGCCAAAGTGTAGAACTTGATTCCGCCTATAAAACACTTGAGCATGATGTAACTTTTATTCCCCAGCCTGGTGCCGGGCATGGCGGCGGTTCTTTTAATGCTGACTCAACAAAGCAAAGAGTTACAGATTTTTTCAATCGTACTTTAATGGGAAGAACTTCTGTTAATGAGGATAAAGTACCGACTTCGTTTCAGTTATTTCAGAATTATCCCAATCCATTTAATCCCGAAACGACGATAAAATATTCGATCCCAAATGTAGAGACGAGGCATGCCTCGTCTTTACAACATGTTACCTTAAAAGTTTTCGATGTACTTGGTAGAGTAGTTGCAACACTTGTTAATGAATACAAACAACCGGGAAATTATGATGTAGCTTTTGACGTAAAGACACGCCATGGCGTGTCTCTACCGAGCGGAATATATTTTTATCGACTACAATCCGGTACTTTTAGCGAAACAAAGAAATTTATCCTAATGAAATAGCCTCAGTAACTGGGTGGAGAACTAAGTGCTTTAGAAAAGGGTTAAGAAAGTAGAGAAATTAACACATTGTTGTTTTATGAAAGAGCAAGAAGAAATTATATACCTTTCTCTTACGGTTGTTTTTCAATTTAGCCGACTAAGAACGAAGTTTTATTATTTGAACTGAATAACTGATGACTTATTATATGTATGGAATTCTTGTTTTACTAAAATTTTTCTGCGAATGGATCACAATAATAAAATTTCGGACCTGGAATTATTTCAAAGAATTAAAGAGAGCGATCCCGCTGCTCTGAAGATTCTATTTGAGCGTTACTTTAATCAGCTATGTTATTTTTCATTTCAGATTGTTAAATCCACAGAGCTCGCAGAAGAAACCGTTTCCGATGTATTTGCCGAGCTTTGGATTAAGCGCAGCAGAATCAATATCGAGACAAGTTTCAAGTCATACTTATATACAGCCGTAAGAAACCGTTCCATTAATTATTACAAACAAGAGAAGCGGCTTTCTGAACAGATAGCGCCTATTCAAATTCATCTTGTTACTTCTGAAACACAAACTGATCAGCCGGTTAACCAGCAAGATTTAGAAAAGCAAATTGAAGAATTGTTAAACAAGCTGCCGGAAAAAAGAGGCATAATTTTTCGGATGAATAGAATTGACGGATTAAGTTACCAGGAAATAGCCGATATCCTTTCGATCTCAATTCATACAGTCCAAAACCAGATGGTAAAAGCGGTAAAGTTCATGGCAGAGCAGTTCCCACGAATCAAAAAGCTATTCTCACTTCTTTTCTAAAACATTCTCAAACTTTGTCTCAATAGTAGTAGCTTCAGAAAGGATTCTTTGTCTAATAGAGAAAGAATACTCCCAAAACTCATAAGTGAAAAACATGTCTGAAGAAAGATTTATTGAACTGGCAACTAAGTATTTATCCAAAGAAGCCTCTAAAGAAGAGATTACCAGTTTCTACAGTTATCTGGAAAAAGATGAATACTATAATCTTTTCAAAGTGATTAAAGAAAAGTGGATTGAAAAGAATATTGGTGAAGAACAGAATTTCAATTTGGAAAAAAACTTAAAAACGCTGGAAACAAAAATTCAAATAGTTGAGCCCGGCTTCACATTTGCTAAACCGCAAAGAACCGCTAAAATATTCCAGATTAGTCCTACAATTATGAAGATAGCCGCTACAATATTAATAATGGTTTCGGTAGCCGGCGGTTATTTATACTTGACTAATGTTAGCAAAGTGAAAGTTGATGAAACTATCTGGCTTGAAAAAATGACTGCTATGGGAGAGAGAGCAATAATTAACTTGCTGGATGGAAGCACAGTTACATTAAATGCAGATTCAAAAATCAAATACCCGCAACACTTTGAAGATAAGCAAAGAGAAATTTTTTTAGAAGGTGAGGCTTTCTTTGAAGTTAATAAAGATTCTTTCAAGCCATTTATAGTTCATTCCAATAACCTTGCTACTACCGTTCTGGGAACAAAATTCAACGTAAGATCTTTTGCCTCTGATGAGGATATTGAAGTTTCTTTAGTTGAGGGAAAAGTGAAAGTGTCTAACGATAAAGCGGTTGGAAACAAAGATATAATAATACTAAAGCCCAGCCAGCAGCTTGTTTATGATAAAGCCGCCTCTGTTAGTTCCATAGAAGAATTTGATACACAGAAAGAAACCGGCTGGATAGATAACCACCTCAAATATGATAACGAACCTCTTTCCAAAGTATTTGTTGAGCTGGAAAGAGCCTACGGAGTAAAGTTTGAGCTTGCAGATAAATCCGCCGGCAAGAAAAAGATTACGGCTAATTTCAAGAACGATTCCTTTAGAACTGTAGCCGAAGTAATAAAAAGATTAACCGGATTAAATTATAAAACAACCAAGGAAAACAACCGCATTACCAAAATCACTTTTTATAAGAAATAACAGAGGAGAGGAAAAGTATGAGGGTCTTACTCGCCAAAGGCGATTAAAAAAGCCGAACCGATGGCTAGATCGGTACGGCTCAGAAGTCAAACAAACTAAATATTTGTTCAACCATCACAGGACAAAGTTATGTTAAATTTATTTAAAACAGAATCCCGTTCGGCGGGAAAAAATTACTTACTGAGGGTATTAAAATTGGCGGCTCTATACACAGTATTAGGATTCTTGCTTCAAGGTTTCTTTGTTAACTTGCTCTTAGCATCTTCCCCGTCCGAAGCCCAAAACCTTAGAGACATCAGACTCAAAGTAAGCGCTGTTAATGTAACCTTGGAACAAGCGCTTCAAATTCTTGAACAGAAAACAGATTTTAAGTTCAACTACATTAAAGAAGAACTTCCCCTTAATCGGTCAGCTACGGTTATTGTAGAAGATGAATCTCTTTATAATATTCTTGAAGTTTTTGCAAAAGATTACGGCCTAACATTTAACAGAGTTAATAACCAAATAACAGTTAAGAAAAACCAAGGACAAACGGAAAATTTAGTTACTGCGGATGAAACCGGAACAATAAAAGGAAAAATAACGGATGCTTCAACTAATGAACCGTTGATCGGGGCGACAGTTATATTGAAAGGAACTACAATTGGTTCTTATACCGATGGTAAAGGATACTACACGATTGATAATGTAAAACCGGGTAAATACACAATAGCAGTTTCTTACATCGGTTATTCAACAACAACAAAAACAATAGAGGTCTCTGCAGATAAACCCATAGATGTATATATTTCTCTTAGGCAGAGTACAGTTAACCTTGATGAAGTTGTTGTTACCGGCTCTTTAAGCGAACGCGCAATGCGTGCTGTTGCAAACCCAATTACTGTAGTTACAACAAAAGAATTAGAAAATAGAAATCTAACTTCTTTAGGGTCGGTATTGGAGTCCATACCTGGAATTATGATGGGTGGAAATAATGAAATTTTTAGTACGCGTGGTACAGCATATAGTTACATTTATATGAGAGGCGGGGCACCATTAAGTAATGTTGTTCCGGGTGCAGGAATTAAATATATAATAGACGGAGTCGAATTATCAGACCCCTCCTTTCTTGATGGACTTAACTCAAATGATATTGACAAAATTGAAGTAAGCCGCGGTCCCATGTCCTCTACGCTCTATGGAGCTGGATCTTCCAGCGGTGTTATTCAGATATTTACAAAACGCGGCGGTATGAATAATCTTAAAGTTGGTTTTCGTACTATGTTGACTTCACAAAAAAGTAAATTGTACGATAGTGATCCGCTAAATCAAAATTATTCTTTAAATGTTACCGGAGGTCAGGGTGAATTTGGTTATACTTTTGGTGTTGATCGTTCAATAAGTCCAATCTCAAGGTATAAGAGAAACAACGGAGTTGATTTTAAAAATTGGAATTTTAATGCTGGGGTTAGAGCGAGACTTTCTAACCTTATCGCGGATTTGAAATTTCAATATTCCTACAATACCGGTGGTAGTTCTCAGAACGATTATTTATATAAAACTGCCTTGGCGGATGGTTGGAGCGCTCCTAGTAAGTTACTCTTTGCATTGTCTGATAATAAAAACTTATCAGAAAATGTTCTTGCTAGTCTGAACTTAAAACAGATACTTGGTGAAAAGCTATATCATAATTTAACTGTTGGATATGCACGGAATGGATTTGAAAATACTACTTATACAGCATCACAATATGGACCGACTACTTTTATTTATCCGACCATGTCACGTGATTTTAGAAAGTTCAACATAAAGTATTTCATGAATCTGAATCAATCTTTAAGTACAGATTTTAATGTTGATATAACCGGAGGCTTCGACTATGTAGATTATAGATTTATGGATATGATGAGTACTTATTCAAATAAGCAAGTAGATTATATATCTCAATCGGAAGAAGCATTTGGCTATAAATCTATATATCCAACTACTACTACCGGTCTATTTGGTGAAGCAGTATGGAGCTATAACAATGATCTGTTTTTAACAACAGGTCTTCGTGCTGAAAAGAATAGTGGTTACGGGGACGACCTCGGATGGTACACTATGCCGAGAGTTGGACTGACTTATGTTCAAGCATTAGGTGATTTTACTTTCAAACCAAGAGGTTCATGGGGCAAATCTTCGGAACCGGCCAGTCCATATTATAAAACGGGTGAGGTTAATTCATATGTAATCGTTCTACCAAATCCAAATTTGAAACCGCAAAACCAATCTGGTTATGAATTTGGTGCGGATATTTATTACGGATCATCAGTTGTATTTAATGTTACATATTACAAACAAAAAATGGAGGATCTAATTGTTAGAGTATTAATGAATGATCCAACAACGACACAGAATGATTATCAATATCAAAATGTTACTAAGGCAGATAATAGCGGGTGGGAATTTTCTGCTAGATTTCTTTATAATCCGTTTACATTGGATTTATCATTTACATCAGTTACAAGTACATATGGTGAGGGATTTACTTCAACCTCAAACCCAAATATTAGACCTGGGAAAAGAATTCCAGATATTCCATCAGGTTCATTCTTCGCTCGTTTAAGTTCCCGAATTCCATCTTTCTTATCATGGACAGATAAAGGAGGAACTATAACTTTAGAGTATAGACGAAATGGTAACGTATTTGCACAGGATTATTATGGTTATTATAAAGCTGTTAATGGATGGGTTTCGCCAGCGCCATATCCGAATAGTTATAACTACTATAATGAATTTCCTGGTTACTCTAAATTTAATCTTCGTACGGACTATTCAATTCTTAATAATCTCTTACTGTTTGTAGATGTACAAAATTTGTTGGATAACCAGGATTGGATCAGCGGTTCTGCCCCAATGATAGGACGCCAAATCAGTTTTGGATTCAACTTCCAGTATTAATTCATACACTAAAAATTATCCCGCTGATATGGCGGGATAATTCCTTAACACTTACAAAGGAAATATTATGAAAAGGATTATTAGCTGGATTTTAATTTGTGTTTTATTTACTGCAACATTAAGTCTGGCTCAAGACATGAACAAAAATTTCACCTATTCACCGGAAAAACCAAAACCGGGCGATATGATTACTCTCCAATTTAATTCAGCATTAGAGAATAAAGATAATTCCGTGATTATTTACTCTGTTAGAAATGGTGTTCTTAATGCAGAAGAATTCACGGTGAAGAAAGAAATGAATCATTGGCAATATAAATATCAAATTCCCGATACATCTCAAGCGCTCGGAATTAAACTTATTGTTACTGACAGTGAGTTTGGTAATCAAGTAAAGCAAAAAACTTTCCCGATTCAATTGTTCGATAAAAGTGGAAAACTTTTAAAAGGAACAAAAGCTGCAAGCGCTTACATTGTTGGTTATCAAGGTGTGGTAAATGACAAAGCGGATCTTAAAAGTGCATACAAGTTATATAAAGAAGAGTTTACTGAGAATCCTCCTCTTGTTAAGTACTATATCTGGCAATATTGCGATCTTATAAATTCTCAAGAAAATAAAAACGCAAACAGCTTGATAAAGAAAGTTTTAGCGAAGATTGAGAATGGAAAAGAATCGCTAGATGAAAAACAGCTTATAAGCATGCAAAATGTTTACACAAGCACTTTGAAAGACGAACAAAAAGTAAAACAATTACGTGATCTAATTGTAAAAAAATTTCCGGGCGGTATCTTAATGGAAAGTGAGGGGACCAACTATGTATATAAGAATATATTGGATATTGAAAAAGCCAAGACTTACTTGAACGAATTCGCAAACAAATTTCCCAAAAGCGAAAGCAACATCGGTTTGAAAGGTGCTATACTCCAAGAATTATGCAAACAAGGAGAACTTGACGAAGCTAAGGAATATCTCAAAAATATGAATGTTGAGTTCGATGATGAAACATGGACATGGCAATATGGTACGTTTACTAATGCTACGGGCGTATGTCTATCAAATGGTAAGGATATGGCTTTAACAGAACAACTCAACGAGATATCACTTAAGCTTGCAAAAAAATTAATTGCCTCTTCTAAACCAAATCCCAATTGGTTAACTGCAAATCAATATAAATATATGACAAAAGAATTTGCTTCTTATTGTTATTTCGTTGCCGCAAAAGTTTATGAGAAAACAAAAGGACCAAAAGAAGCTCTTAAAATTGCCGAGGAAGGAAATCAGCTAAGTCATTTCAGCAAAGATTTACAGAAAACATATGCACGCCTTCTTGTAGAGAATGATAGAGCAGAAGAAGGAATGAAAATGATTGACGATATGATCTCTACCGGAAATGTGTCTGAAGAGTTATTGGAAGTACACAAGAAAGCTTATACCAAAGTTAAAGGATCGGAAGAAGGTTATGAAAAATATCTTTCGGATATTAAAGAAAAGTTTTTAAATAAGTTCAAAGAAGGAATCAAATCTTTTCTTGTAAATAAAGAAGCACCGGCATTTACATTAACTGATCTTGATGGTAAGAGAATATCAGTAACTGATTACAAAGGCAAAATAGTCATACTTGATTTTTGGGCTACCTGGTGTAACCCTTGCAAAGCATCTTTCCCGTTGATGAAGAAAGCTCTGGGAAAATATTCTAACACAGATGTTGAATTCTTATTTGTTAATACATGGGAACGAACCGGCGATCCAAATGAAAATGCAAAAAAGTATCTCAAAGAAAATAATTATCCATTCCATTGCGTGCTTGATCTAGATGGTAAAGTTGCATCTGCTTTTGGTATTAGCGGAGTTCCATCAAAGGTATTTATTGATAAAGAAGGAAAGATACGTTACACAGCAGTTGGTTTTGAAGCAGAAACAATGCTTGAAGAAATCGATACGGTAATTAATCTTATTAAATAATTCTACAGCTATTAAGGTTAACAGAATAGGTTAGTGATAATAATCTTTCGCTGCATAGTTAACCTTTTCTCATACACAACTCCAACCGCCGGGAAGCCCCTCTGATTCCCGGCGGGTTTTTCATCTCACCCGCCTCACTAATTAATCTGTCATAAAAAATGTATATTAAAAAAACTAATAAAAGAATTTTGTACTTCCATTTAGCTGGTACTCAATGGCGGATATTCCGGAACAGAATACACAGACAAAAGAATGGATAGACGGTCTCCGAGGTGGAATTAAAAAACCCTTTGAGGAGATGTTTTTCTTTTTCTATCCAAAACTTCACCGGTTTGCCATGCGTTATGTTCAAGACTCAATGACTGCTGAGGATATTGTCCAAGATTTGTTTGTAAGTGTATGGCGGGACCGTGAGAAAATAGTTATCAAGTCTTCCCTTTCCGCATATCTCTATGCTTCAGTTAGAAACCGTTCCATTAATTATTTAAAGCAAGTGAACAAGAAAGTTATTTCCGCCGAAGAAGATTTGACTTTGTTAATTGCCGATGAAAACAACAATCCGGAAAGCGAATTAACCCGGCACGAACTTAGCATAGCAGTGTATAAAGCAATTGAAATGCTGCCGGGCCGGTGTAAGCTTGTTTTTACAATGAGCCGGATGGAAGAATTAAAATATTCGGAAATTGCTGAAATACTCGGTATTTCGGAAAATACTGTTACGGTTCAAATGGGGCGTGCGTTTAAAAAACTTAGATTCCTTTTAAGGAAATTCGTCGAATAGACCTCCTCTAAATTTCAAATTCCCAATAATCAACATATGTCCTTTGTAATAGGAAATCCCCTCACGGTTGTCTTAATAATTGTAAATCAGTGGTATAGTAAATTTATAAGAACGCGGAGCTTAAAATGATAAACCTAAACGACCCCGGTGAAAGCATTAATTGGGAATTACTCTCAAAATATTTTGCTGAAGAATGCAGTCCCGAAGAATTAGAGCTTATTCAAGTCTGGATAAAAAGCGATATTAAGAATGAAGAAGAAATGGCTCGCCTGGAGAAATTGTGGAGGTCCAACATTGCTGAAGAAAACAAAATAGATACTTATGCGGCATGGAAAATAGTATCTCAACGGATTGTTTCTAATGAAACTGCTTCTAAATATCCGGATGATGTACCAAAAGGAAAGATGTTTATACTTTATGCCCGCCGTGCTGCGTCCATTGCGGCATTGCTGCTTGTTATGGTTGGAAGCTATTTTATCATTAAGTCAACCGGTTTTTTCAGCAGTAAAGAAATTCAGTTGGTTTGGAACGATAAAATTACAAAGCCCGGAGAAAAATTTTATCTTACTTTAACCGATAGCACAAAAATTGTTCTTAACGCAGCAAGTAAACTTAGATTTCCTACACAATTCTCCTCCAGTTCCCGCGATGTTTATCTGGAAGGAGAGGCATATTTTGAAGTAACCCATAATCCATCCAAACCATTCATCGTTCATTCCAATAATCTTGCTACTACTGTACTGGGAACAAAATTCAACGTGAAATCTTTTGCAGGCGATGAGAACATTGAAGTATCGCTGGTTGAAGGTAAAGTGCAAATATCTAAAGAAAAAACAGACGCAGTAGAAAAGCTTGTAGTGCTTACTCCAAACCAGCAGCTTGTTTACAATTTGATTGAAGATGTATGCAGTATTAACAACTTTGATGTACAGAAAGAAACCGGATGGATAGATAATAATCTTAAATATGAGGAAGAACCTCTTTCCAAAGTATTTGCCCAGCTTGAAAGAGTCTATGGGGTGAAGTTTGAATTAGCCGATAAATCATCGGGCAGTAAAAAGATAAAAGCGAATTTCAATAACGAGTCCCTCTGGACAGTTGTTACAGTTATTTCAAGGGCAACCGGATTAAGATATAAATCAGTTAAAGAAAATAATCAAACAACTAAAATCGTGTTCTATAAAAAATAACCCAGTCTTTCCTTTTATCATAATTGCTACTGAAGTTGACGGAGAAAGGATAGAATTAAAAGAAGGAGAAAAACTTATGATGGTAGAATAAAAAGCCACAGCAATGTGCGAGATTGCTATGGCTGCAAAAAGTTAAACACAGTAACTAACAATATGCTTAACTAGACCGGGATAAAAATATGAAAATTAATATTCTACGGATAGTAAAAATGATGGCTTTTTATTCATTCATGGGGTTGATAGTACAGGCCATTTTGGTATCTCTGCTTCTGGCTAGCCCCTCTGAAGGACAAAACCTTCGAGAGGTTAAAGTAAGCCTAAAAGTGGTTGATGTAACTTTAGAGCAGGCTCTTCAGCTATTGGAACAGAAAACAGATTTTAAGTTCTTCTATGTTAAAGATGAAATCCCTCTGAATGAGAAAGCCACTGTTTTAGTTGAAGATGAATCTCTTTATAACATTCTCGAGGTATTTGCCCACGACTATGGATTGGTGTTTAATAGAATTAACAACCAGATAGCAATCAAGAAAGCTGAAGGCTGGGAAAAAGAAAAGGTTACAGTTGTAGAAATAGGAAGTGTAAAAGGCAAAGTTACCGATGCTAATACAAAGCAGCCGTTAATAGGCGCCACCGTGATATTAAAACAATTTTCTATAGGTGCTATGACAGATGAAAATGGAATATATTCTTTCTCGATACCATCAAATCTTATTGGCAAGAAAGCAACACTCGAGACTAGTTATGTTGGTTATCTAAAAGTAACCGTTGACCTTATTTTGTCCGGAGATATTACTCAAGACATTGCCCTTAAGGAAGATATACTCCAGATGCAGACTGTTGTGGTTACCGGAATGGGTGTTGAAATTGAGAAACAAAAGCTCGGTGTTACAATTGGAAATGTTTCATCCGAGGCAGTAGTAAATAGTAAAGCGCTTGATGTTATTTCAGCAATTCAGGGTAAAGTTGCAAACGTTGAGATCACCTCATCCAGCGGCGAACCCGGGGCTTCAACTTATATTAGAATTCGCGGTTCAAATTCTATTACCGGTGGAACCCAACCGCTAATTGTAGTTGATGGATCGCCAATTAATAATTCTGAAATTGGTTCCAGCACCGGTGGATATACCCAAATGAACCGTGCAATGGATATTAATCCTAAGGATATCGAATCGGTAGATGTTCTTAAAGGACCCGCGGCGGCTGCGCTGTATGGCTCACGTGCTCAACACGGTGTAATCCTCATTAAAACTAAAAGCGGCAAACCGGGAAAAGCAAAAGTAACTTATGATGTTTCTTATACTTTCGATGAAATAACAAAGGTTCAACCGTTGCAACAAATATATGGGCAGGGTGACAAAGGCATATATAGTAATAGTGCTATTGGTGCTTGGGGTCCACTACTCCCGGCAGGCACTCCAACCTATAATCATGAAAGAGAAATGTTTCAGATGGGACATACTCTTGATAATAATCTCTCTATCTCAGGTGGAAACGAATGGACGACTTATTATTTGTCTTTAGGCAGAACCGATACCAAAAGTACACTCATTGGTAATTCAAGCTATTTAAGAAATTCTGTCAACTTAAAAGCATCCCAGCGTATTAATGAAGATATCAAAGTAACTGGGAGTATACATTATGTTGATACTGATGCAGGCAAGCTTAGGAAGGGATCTTCTGTTAGCGGGCTTTTAACTGGATCATGGAGAACTCCTCCCGATTTTGATAACACTGTTTATCTCGATCCGGTTACCGGGTTTCACAGATCATACAGATATCAAAATCCAACCGCCTTAAAAGTAACGCGTGGGTATGACAATCCGTTCTTTATTGCATATGAACAAATTTTTGATGCAAAAGTCTCCAGAACTTTTGGCAATATAAAAATTGATTATGACCCATTAGACTGGTTGAATATAAGTTACACACTCGGTAATGATTATTCCGCCGATGAACGAAAAAATGTTATTCCACCAAGCAGTTCGTACCGCCCAAACGGAGAAATAATTACAGAAAGATTAATAAACCGGGAAACAGATGGTAATTTCTTAATTACTGCAAAAAGGAGTTTTGACTTTGCTGATACAAAAGCTACCCTGATGCTTGGTCAAAATCTGAATGAAAGTAAATACAGCTACTTTGGCACTACAGGGGAAGATATGGCGGTTTATGATTTTCAACAATTGGATAATACTTCCTCAAATTTGGCAGATGAATTTGAATCAACTATAAGAAGGGAATCGTATTTCGGACAGTTAACGTTTGATATGTTAAATCAATTATATTTTACTGCCGGTTTAAGAAACGATGGTTCATCTACATTCGGAAAAAGCAAGAAACGCCATTGGTATCCAAAATTCAGCACTGCATGGGAATTTTCAAAACTAGATATTTTTGCCGGCTATTCGGATTGGTTCAATTTTGGTAAACTTCACTTTGCATACGGTGAAGCCGGACAGGAACCTGAAGTTTATTCAACAATAACTGCATTTACTTCCAGTTCTACCGCATTCAGTGATGGTTGGGCAGCTACTCTAACTTCGAACGCTTATGGCTACGTGGGTTTCTATACAAGTCCAACGAAAGGACAGAATAATATTCTTCCCCAGAGATCTAAAGAATTTGAAATGGGATTTGACCTTGCATTTTTAAACGATCGTGTCGGCTTGGATTTTACTTATTATAATTCAAAATCAACCGATGTAATTTATTCTTTACCTTTACCTCCTTCTACCGGAAGCACTTCTCAGGTTCAAAATGCAGGTGTTATTCAAAACAAGGGTATTGAAGTGGGCATTAACTTACAACCTTTTAATATGCCAAACTTTAAATGGGATATTAATTTGCTTTACGCAAGTAATAAGAATAAAGTTCTTGAACTACCGGGGGCACAATATATAGCGCTTGCAGGATCTGCAATTGGTACATCAGCTCTTATTGAAGGACAACCATTCGGCGTTTTCTATGGCTCTGATTATCTAAGATTTGGAAGAGGTGTTGTTTACAACGGCGTAGACATCGACACAAAATATAGTGGCTGGCAACCCGGCGATCTTTACATTGATGCAACAGGATATGCGGTTAAAGACCCTCAATTAAGAATTATTGGCGATCCAAATCCGGATTGGACTGGAAGCATTAGAACTTCGTTTACGCTCTTTGACAATCTTCAAATCTCTGCTTTGTTCGACTTATTTGAAGGTGGAGATGTATCCAACGGAACCTTAGGCGCATTAATGTATTTTGGTACAGCTAAAGAAACTGAAAATAGAGGACAAACAACTGTGTTTGCAGGATATGGACCCGGAGCCGGTAAAGAAGTTGTGCTTAATCAATCATATTATCAGGGTATTGGAAGCAGTTTTAATGGACCTGCAAGTCTTGCTATAGAGGATGGCAGTTATGTTAAGCTTAGAGAAATTGCTGTTGCTTATACTTTACGCAGCGAATTAATAAAATCGTGGACTAGTGTCAGCTCGATAGATATACGTTTGAGCGCTAGAAATCTTTATACCTGGACAAAATATAAAGGTATAGATCCTGAAACAAATTTAGCCGGTACCGCTAATGGACGGGGTTTTGATTACTTCAATAATCCTCAAACCAGGTCTATCATCTTATCTCTACGATTTAATTACTAGGAGCTCAAAATGAAAAAATATATTAAAACACATAATTTAATTTTGGCAGTTGCACTTCTTGTTAGTTCTTTATTGATAAGTTGCAGCGAGTTTATAGATGATCCGGAAATTCAGGACGATCCAAACAGAGCTACAGTAGTCTCTGCTGATTTGCTTTTTAACGCTATGCAAGTCCGTCAATTCTCGAGATACGAAGGACATACATCCAGAACATCTGCAATATGGACTCAGCAGTTAGCAGGTGTTGACCGCCAGGCTATTAGCCTAGGTAAATATGATTTCACCGAAAGTGAATGGAACACTGATATGAACAGTCTTTATAGCGGTGGCGGATTGGTTGACATTCGCAATATTTTAAAAGAGACTGAAACCAAAGGTTGGAAAACTTATTCCGGTATAGCCAAAATATGGGAAGCGCTTACTGTTGGGATGTCGGCAAGTTTATGGGGCGATTTACCTTACTCCGAAGCAATCGGCGAAATTTCGAAACCTAAGTTGGATAAGCAGCAAGATATTTATACGGCTGTTCAAACATTGCTTGATCAAGCGATTGCCGATTTAACTACAGGCGGTGGGTATAAACCACCAAACGATTTTGTCTATAGTGCTAATACGGCAAAGTGGATTCAAGCTGCTTATACTTTAAAAGCCCGCTTCTATCTCCACTGGGCAGAAGTCAATCCGGGAAATTATGCTCTTGCACTTGCCGCAATTCAAAAAGGAATTTCAGCAAATACAAATAACTTTAAAACAAAACATACCACAATCGAAAATGAATCAAGTACCATTTATCAATACTGGCGAACAAGAAATTCCGATATCCGCGCCGGTAAATATTTGGTTGATTTATTAACAACAAAAAATGATCCACGCTTGCAAAAGTATTTTCAGGCAGGTGTTGGTTCGGTTGCCGGCAAGTTTGTTGGAGTTGAACCCGGAGCTTCTCTAACCGATGCTTCAAATCTTAGCGCTGCTTTAAAAGCCGCCGATTATGCCTTTGATGTAATGACCTTTAGTGAAGCGAATTTAATTTGGGCTGAATGTGCATTTAAAACCGGAGATGAGGCTACGGCATTAACAAAGTTAAATGCTGCAAGACGCGCTGAAGAAGGCAGATGGGCGCTTACGGCAAATTCACTTGGTGTAGCTACTGGATTAACCGGCACTGCTTTAATTAATTCAATAATGGAAGAAAAGTATATTGCCTTATTCATGAATATAGAAGCATATAACGATTGGAAGAGAACTAATCGTCCGGTAGTAACTCCTTATGCCGGCGGTCAAATACCAAGACGATTATTGTATAGCCAGGGTGAAAGAACTACCAATCCAAATATTCCGGCACCTTCGCAGCAGCCAGTAAGAAATGCTAATGATCCAGGCAACGCTTATTAAGTTACGTTACGCAAAATGTGGCTAAAGGCTAAGTTTATTGTTGATGTATTAACCCCAGACTTAAGTCTGGGGTTAGAAAAACGCGAAACAAATATGGACTTTAGTCCAAAAAAGTTCTGATCCATACGTAAGGTGAGTTATTAATTGCTTCTACACTGAAATTTTGCTTTACTAAACAACTACAAACCGGCTCGGTGTTAAATGTTAATTGAGCCAGATTTTATAAAAAATTTTTGAAGATACTTTCCAAAACCTTGAAAGGTATATTTATGAGAAACAAAATTTATACTAACGTTAAAAGAGGTTCTACAAAATTCTTGTTTGTGCTATTCTTTTCACAATCAATCATTTTACCATGTACATCCGCAATTATTTCCGGAAAAGCCGCAATAAATGGAAGACCTTTGATGTGGAAACACCGTGATTCAAATGCTAATGAGAACAAACTTATGTACTTCAAAGGAGCTAAATATGATTTCATCGGCAATGTTAATGTGAAAGATACACTCGCCAATTCAGTTTGGATGGGAAGTAACACAACCGGTTTTAGTATTATGAACACAGCATCATATAATGTTGATACAATTAATACTAATAATCTTCCCCGCGAACGTGATGGCTATGTAATGAAGAGAGCATTGGCTGAGTGTGCAACCATTGCCGACTTTGAAGCGTTGTTAAATGAGCTTGTAGGTAAATGGGGAGTAGCATCAAATTTTGGTGTTATTGATGCTCAGGGCGGCGCTGCATATTATGAAGTAGATTATAGAACTTATAAAAAATTTGATGTTAACGATCCGGCAATTGCGCCTGATGGTTATCTCTTGCGAACTAATTATTCTGTAAGCGGTAGAGATTTGAAAGGTCAAGGCTATATCCGTTATGAAGCAGCTAAGGAAATTTTTAGTGAACATTTCGATAAGAATAAAAACATCTGTGTTTCATTTTTATTGAAAACGGCAGATAGAAACATGCTTCACTCTTTAACCAGAGATGATGTTTATAAAATGGATTTACCTAAAGATACCACCGATAAAAAATTTATCGCGTTTCGTGATTTTATCGTTAGATATTCTTCAATCTCCACTATGATTGTTCAGGGAGTAAAACCGGGAGAAGATCCGGCGTTAACAACTTTGTGGACGGTTCTGGGATTTCCCGTAACTACTATGGTTACACCAGTATGGGTTGCTGCCGGAGAAAAAATGCCGTTAGTTACTATTGGAGAAAAAGGTGTAACAGCACCAATTAATAAAAAATCACTGCAGCTAAAAGCAAAATGTTTTCCAATGACCTATGGACACGGAACGGATTACTTAAATGTTTCCGCATTACTAAATAAAAAAGAAACCGGAATAATTCAGAGATTATTTCCATATGAAAAAGAGATAATGGATAAAGAAGCAGCACTTATTAAAAATTGGAGAACAAATTCTTTTCAACGGAAAGAAGCAGAGGAATTTTATAAATGGCTTGATGAATATGTTAATTCTGTTTACCAGAATGAATTTGGTATCTAACTGATGATGCAATGCTCAGCTTTGCAATTTGTTAATAAAACAATATCAAGCTCCAAGTTGGCGTTAGAATTATCAACAATTCAAAAAGGTTAAATAAATATCCTCTTATGCATAGTTAACCCGCCCAGCAAAACTGCGGGCAAGCCATTTCTCATACACAACTCCGGCTCGCCAGGGACTCCTCTGATCTCTGGCGAGTTTTTTTTGAAACTAGTTAATCTTCCCTTCGCTTAATTCTTTTATCAACCGCTCTGTTTTGTAAACATATTTAAGAGCTTCCATTAAACCGTAGGAATCTGTAGCAACAGCTCGGTTGTTTTCCGGTAAGAAAATAAAGTCTCCGGCTAAACTTTCTAAGTTACCGTCGTGTACCAAACCAATTACTTCTTTATTTACATTGATAACTGAGCTGCCGGAATTTCCGCCTACAATATCATTTGTAGATGCAAAAGCAATTGGCGTTGCCAAATCCAATCCTTGCGGAATTTTTTGCCAGCGCGGATGCAAGCCCCACGGATAAGGTTTCTGCCCAAACGAATTCCATCTATCCCACAAGCCGAAGTAAGTTGTCTTGCCGGGCGCAAGTGTTCCATTGTATTCGTAACCTTCAATCTTTCCATCTTGTATGCGGAGAGTACCGGTTGCATCCGGCGGAATTTGATCTCCATAAACTTTGTACGCAACTTCACCAAGAAGCTGATTAAGCACAGTGATGGTATTATTTATTTCCGTCATCTTGACGCGCACTTCTTTCATCTTACTTTGAGTGTTTTGCAAATAATAAATAAACGGATCAGTGGAATTCAAAATTTCATCCGGTGATTTTTTAAGAAACTCATCTAATTTTTCTTTTGTACTTAACAAAGAATTATTCAGAATATATGAAGCTGCTTCTTCATCTTTAGCAGCTCCAAACATTCTTTTTATGAGTGGATGTTCATCGCCTAGAATTCCACGAATGTAATTTGCGTTTGCACACAGTATTTTTTTCTGGAATTCAAAATCAACTTTTTCCGGGAAAATTGATTGTAGCGTAGCTGTTAGCTTATCGCTCTTATAATCGGCTTCCCGGGTTTCTTCTCTAAGTTTCATCTGCTCAGCATACTTAATTACTTTTTCCGCAATTGGCATATAAATAGAGCTGCTACGTGGACTATAATTGAACGCCAAACTTTCATCTATATACTTTCTCATTTCATCAAGATTTGTTTTAATGGAATCCCAAACATGTCCATATTTAGTTTTCAATTCCGGCGATGAATTTACTTTTTCTCTTAGCTTCTTTTCGAAATCACGTTTCTTCGTCATAATATATTCATCGCGCAAACCCATATATCTTCCCGCGTAAGATTTTCTTCCGTTGCCAATTCCCATAACCATATTTAACAGCTCCGTATATCGCTCCGGATGATTCTGAAACATCTCGTAATAGACTTTATACATTTCGTTCATCTGAAGCAGATTGTACTTGTAGGTTTTGTCCCGGAAGAATTCAAGCTGAGCAACTGAGTAAAGCCTCTGGGTTCTTCCCGGATTTCCTACAACAAATATAGGCTCACCTTCTTTAGCGCCTTTTTTACTCCATGTAAAATGTTTTTCGGTTTTAACCGGTTTATCATTTTCGTAAGCGCGGAAAAACATAAAATCCAATTCATAGCGCGGATAAGTGAAATTATCCCAATCCCAGCCGGTAGAAGCAATTTGAAAATCGGGCGCCATTACAAGGCGAATATCCGTGTAATGTTTATAACCGTACAAAGAATATTTCCCTCCGTTGTAAAGCTGAACAATGCGGCAAAGTAATCCGCTTTCTTTAGAATATTTATCTTCGAGCGATTTTATTTTTTCATTTCTCAACTTTACTTTTTCATTATCATCCTTACCCATGTTCAATGCATTGATTACACCTTTCGTTACATCTTCAATCATAATGAGCTGATCTACAAATAGTCCGCTTACTTTTAATTCTTCAGCCATAGTCTTAGCATAATATCCATCGCGTAAATAATCTTCACCTTTAGGAGATAAACCCGGTAATACATTCCTTCCGCAATGATGGTTTGTCATTATCAATCCATCTCCGGAAACAAAAGCAGCAGAGCAACCGCCGCCGAAAGAAAGCGCCGACATTTGTACATCTTTCAGCCATTCTTCTGTTGGACGAAATCCTAATTCTTTTTCAAACACATCCAGCGGAACATTATCAAACGTCCACATCTTTCCCATATCCATTAGAGAAGATTCTACTTTGGATAAATCGCGCGGTTCATAAATTGATTGAGCGATTGCAATTGCTGATATAGCGAGAAGTAAAACAGCAGTTAATTTAATTTTCATTTGTTCCTCATTTTCGGCGGCTAAAATATATTGAACCCGGATTGTTTATTAGAAAAAAGAAAGTTTGTTGATGATAAAATAAGTGTGGATTATTTAAGAAGCTAACCCCGACTTACATTTTCTTGGTTTTGAAGTTTTTCTCATTGGTGCACTTCTTTCAAAACCTTAGAAAATGTTAGTCGTTTTGTCATTAGCGCTTTTCTACCCGCCTGCCTCTTAGCTATAGATTTGGCGGGCAGGATGACAAAATTGGGTTGAAGCGGCATGATTGATGCATATAAAAAAGGGTCGAACGTATCGACCCTTTCATTTTACAAATTGAGATAGCTTATTTGCCTTTGCCTTCTTTCAACTCATCGGCTAAGCGGTCAGCTTTGTAAACTTTCTTTATTGCTTCCCACATACCTTTTGAATCAACCGCAACAGTACGGTTGAATGTAGGCAGATAAATAAAGTTTCCTTGCAAACTCTCTATGTTACCATCGAAGGCTAAACCAATTACTTCTGCGTTCTTGTTGATAACAGCGCTTCCGCTGTTTCCGCCAACAATATCGTTTGTAGCAACAAAGTTAAACGGCGTATTCAAATCAATATCTTTCTGAGCGTTTTTCCATCTTTCTGAAAGACCGAACGGATACTTGCCTTCGAAGCCGAAATATCTTTCATACAATCCGTAGAAAGTGGATTTAATTGGTGCTACTGTTCCATTGTATTCATAACCTTTCATAACACCGTCGCTTAAACGGAGAGTTCTGTTAGCATCCGGTGTAACTGAAGTTCCATACATTTTGTAGAGAATTTGTCCAAGCAAACCGAAAGCAACATTTTCGGTATCCATAATTTCTCTTTGCTGCTTTCTTAGCGGCTCAATTTGATCAGTTACTTTTGCAAAGTATTGAACGAAAGGATCTTCTAGCGCAAGAATTTCTTCCGGAGTTTTCTTGAATAATTCTTGAACAGCCGCTTTGCTTGTGAACAATGATTTTGCAATTAATGTTTTAGCAGCTTCCTTGCCCGTTTTTCTTTCAAAGAACTTTCCAACTAAAGCATCATTCTTACCCAGATTCATTGTAATAAAATCAATATTGATTTCGAGCTTTGCTTCTTCAAGAATTGAATCCCAATTATCAGGATAGAGATTATCTCTAAATCCTTGCTGAACTCCGCCGCCACGCATTCCACCACGCATCTGAGGCATTTGAGCTTGTCTATCCAGAATTGCTTTCTTTTGGTCTTCCGGCAATTGCTGGAATTTTGCATAAGCAACTAAAGCACTGCCTATCTGCATGTAACGTGATGAGTTTGTAGGATTAACTGTAAAAGCTGCAAGTCTGGTTTCAATTGGTTTTAGTTCTGTGCGAGTTCCTTCAATTGTTTTCCAAACGTGTCCATATTCTTTTGTTAACTGCGGATCGGAAGCAACGTAGTGCTGAGCTTTCTTTTCAAAATCTTTTTTGCGAGCTAATAAATACGGATCATTCAAAGCTTTGAAAGTATTAGACGTATTCTTCTGTCCATTGCTAAAAGCCAAGCGTAAAGCTTCATAAGCAGCTTCTTGTGATGGATTAACTGATTTCAATTGTTCTAATCGGCTATAATAGTTGTCCGCCAAAAAAGCATTGTTGCGGTAAGTTACATCGCGTAAGTATTCTAACTGAGCAACCGTTCTTAATCTGTTTGTTGAACCCGGATTACCAACAGTAAAAACTAACTCGCCGGCAGCAGCACCATTTGCGCTCCACTTAAAATAGTTTGGAGATTTAAGCGGCTTACCATCTTTATCATAAATACGGAAGAATGTACAGTCTAAATTATAACGTGGGAAAGTAAAATTATCGGGATCGCCGCCGAAGTATGCAATTTCTTCTTCCGGTTCGAATACCAAACGTACATCTGTAAATGTTTTAAATCCTTGAACAAAGAATAAACTTCCGTTATAGTATGAAATAACATCACACTTTAAACCGGTTTCTTTTTCATAAGAAGCTTTCAGTTCTTTCATTTTGGCATCACGTAAAGTGATTTTTTCATTCTCATCTTCGCCGGTTTGCAACGCGGTTGTTACATCGCTCGTAACATCTTTTAGAAATACTAACTGTTCTGCCGTAAAATTTGGGACTTTGCGCTCGTCAGCTAAAGTGGTAGCGTAAAATCCGTTCTTAGCTATATCTTCACCCTCTTTTTGAATCATTCTTCTGTAGACGCGTGCGCAGTGATTGTTAGTCATAATCAATCCATCTTCTGAAACGAAAGAAGCAGTACAGCCCGGAATGCGAAGTGCAGAAAGACGAACATCATCGAACCATTCTTTTGTTACTTCAAAACCGTAAGTTTTTTTCATGTACTCAATTGGTGGAAATTCGAACGTCCACATCTTGCCTGTATCAAGTTTCTGAGATTTTACAGTGTCTTGATTAATTGGTTGTGCGTTGGATTGGAATACAAAAACTAATGCGAGTAGAAGTGATAATGAGATCATCTTCCTCATGTAGAACTGGTAATTCATAGAACACCTTGGTTTTTTGGGTTTTGTTGAATTGGCAAATTACTTACACGCCACCTTGACTGATATTAAACATCGATAGTTAGCAACTGGTTTAAAACAAAAGAGACCGAAAAACTTCGGTCTCTTTATTACAACTAAGCTTTATACTAATTACTGATCTAGCTTTCCGTCTCTTAATTCTTTAGCAATTCTTTCTGCATCATATACTTCTTCCATTGCATGAACCATTGCACGTGAATCAACAGCAACCATTCTGTTGTTGTATGGAATGTAGATATAGTTACCAATAATGCTGTCTATATTACCGTCGAATGCCAAACCAACTACTTCAGCATTTTGGTTGATTACAGGGCTTCCGGAGTTTCCGCCAACAATATCATTACTAGAAACAAAATTGAACGGAGTTGATAAATCCAGGCCGCTTGGTACTTTTGCCCAGCGCTCATGTAAATCCCAAGGATATGTTTTTCTGAAAGAGAAGTAACGGTCATACATTCCGTAGAAAGTTGTGAAATCCGGAGCTACTGTTCCATTGTATTCAAACGGTTTTAATGTTCCGTCGCTCAATCTCAAAGTAAAGTTTGCATCCGGAGGCAACTCTGTATTATGCAACTTTACTATAACTTGACCAAGCATATCATCGTAAATGTTTTCGGTATCGTTTATTTCTTGAACTTGTTTTTGCAATTCCGGAACTCTCTTTGCAGCTTCTCTTACATACATAAGAATCGGGTCTTCCGATTTTATAATTGCGTCTGCACCTTGCTTAGCTAAATCAATCACATCATCCATATCACCAAAGATGGATTCATCAAGCAAGTATTCTGCAATAGCTTTGCCGCTCTTTCCGCCGGAAAGTTTTTTAACAAGTGGATCATCTTTACCAAGATTAAGCGCCATATATTCTACATCAATCCAAAGCTTTGTGTTTTCGAGAAGCTTATCAACTTTATCCGGGAACATTGCTTCCAAAGTAGAATCAAGTTTTGCGGCTTTGAATTTTGCTTCGCGTTGATCTTCCGGTTTTTGTAATTCTTTTACTAAATCATTAAGAGATTTTGCCAGAGCAAAATATTTAGACGCAAATATTGAAAGTGGGTACGGCGCCTGGTGGAAAGATAACGCTGTTACTTGCGGACCAACTTTTCTCATTTCCGCTCTAGTCTTCTCAATGTTCTCCCAAACTTTTCCGTAAGGTTCTTTCAATTCGGAATTATTCCAAACAGATTCTTGCAATTTTTTTTGAAAATCCATTTTCTTTGCATAAACATAAGGGTCTTTCAAACCCTTTAATGTAGTTGCAATAACTTTCTGGCTGTTTCCAAGGTCAACACGTAAATCTTCAAGTTCCTTTTTGCGTGAATCATCTTCTTTTATTAAATCTTCAAGCGCGTAGTAGTAAGAATCAAACAAGAAAGCATTGTTTCTGTATGATATATCGCGGGCATATTCGAGCTGAGCAACAGTTTTAAGTCTGTTTGTTGTTCCCGGATTGCCAACCGTAAAGATTGGCTCTCCCGGTTTAATTCCATCGAACGAAAATTTGAAATAGTTTGTAGATTTAACCGGTTTGTCGTTTTCATACGCGCGGTAAAATGTACAATCTAAATTGTAACGAGGATAAGTGAAGTTATCAAAATCGCCACCGAAGTATGTAATCTGCATCTCTGGTGCAAATACTAAACGTATATCTGTGTAACGTTTGTAACCGTAGAGAGAGAACTTTCCGCCATTATATAACGGAACTACCTGGCAGTTCAATCCGGTTTCTTTATTCATCTTTTCAGTTATCTCTTTAATCTTTGCTTTTTTGTTAGCAGCTTTTTCAGCAATTGTATTGCCGGTATTTTCAGCAGTTTGAATTTCCGCAGTGATGTCTTTAATCATTACCAGCTGATCTGCATAGTAGTTAGGAATTTTTCTTTCATCGGTTAAAGTCTTAGCATAAAAGCCATCTTTTATTAAATCCTCTCCTTCTTTACTCATTCTTTCCAGCAATCCTCTTGCGCAGTGATGGTTCGTCATCATCAATCCATCTTCGGAAACGAAAGAAGAAGTACAGCCCGGTAAACGAAGTGCGGAAAGGCGAACATCTTCATACCAAGCTTCATCTGTTTTTAAATCATAAGTTTCTTTTAAGTATTCAACCGGCGGATAATCGAACGGCCACATCTTGCCGTTATCGTACTTCTGAGCTTTAACTGTATCCAACTTTAACTGTGCTTGTAAAGGAAGCACAAACACAAAAAGCATAATGAATAGTAGTGCAAAGTTTAGTTTTTTCATCTAACACCTAAGTTTTTGTGATTAATATTCTGTGTGAAAAAATATAATAGTTGGTTCTGATAACCAAGATGAGAATTTAAGCAATGCGGGTAGTTTCGGTTTGAAGTACGAAGATTTTCGGAGAAGAAAAGCCTCTTAATAAATACTAGGAGGGATGAAGAATAGTTGTCAAATTGACCGGTGACAGATTTATTTTACTCTATTTCCTTTTTTATCAATGTAAAACCACGAATCACTTTCCCCTCTAGAATGTTCTGAATCAGATTCAGATTCTACAATTCTACAGTTCAACGCCACTCTTGCAATTCCGTTTTTAAATTGATTAGCACATTCAAATTTGGGTTCTATAATTACAACTCCATTTTTATCGGCGTAACCGATTTTTCCATTTCGCTTTATTCGAAACAACCCTTCAGTCATCCAGTCCGGACCATTATCAAACATGTATGCATCAAATAAAATTTTTTCATTTCTGTCAATTGCTACAACTTTAGAATTGGTTAATCTATCATCAGAAACAAATGCAAAGTTCTTGAATGTATCTGTAAAACAATGACTGTATTTTCCTTTAGGAATAACAATCTCTCCTTTCGAATTTTTATAGCCGCATGAATTACCCGGCGCAAATTCACGATCTTCTGAGAAAGAAACCAAGTAATCCGAGTAAAGCGAATCGATATCAAAATATACTTGAGCTTTATCCACTCTCTGTTCAGTTACTTTACAACTGAGAAGAGTCATTAATACCAGTATGTTAAATAAATTTTTCATTCTATTCATTCCGTATAACTGAATCTAATGAGTGGCTTTTGCATCAATCGCTCTAATTATCGCTAATGCTTCTGCTTCAATAATTTCATCTGTAATTTCAGAAAAATATCCCGTTGAAAGATCTTCAATTAATCCTTTAATATCTTTAGAATCGTTTGACCACTTATCCTTTGGAATGTACTTCTCTAGGAATGGAATATTGTTGATTATGTTTTTTCCATTACCCGGAATTCTAAATATTTCAGAATAGTAGTCCCCAAATTTTCTTAAAAAATATCTGCTGCTCATAATAATATTTCTTTTAACTGCTAATATGAATATCACTCATCTTCACTTGCTGTTTTTTTTAAGGAAATCGATCGAAGCCTGAAATGGATTGTTAAAACTAACCGATCCACTCTTATCAATAGTGTAGAGCAAAGCAATCATTTTTTGGTAACGTTCCAGCTTACCGGCTTTTATATTTTTCCGTGTAGCAGCGTAATTTTCTTTTATTACTTTGACATTTCCCACATCACTATCCGGGTGTTTTCTGGCGTATTCACTCGTTGCCAATTGATGTGCATAAGTCACTGCATTTTCTTCTGAATTTATAGCAAGACCATCTTCCCAGAACTCAGCTACATATTTATTATCTACACCTTGAAATTGAACCCGAACATCCCATTCCTTTTCCAACTTTTTCTGATCATACTCTCCGATAGTAGTAATAACCATCATAAATGTTCCAACATCTGAATGTGTTTGAGATGCATAATCATTAATTGACTCTGCACCTAAAGTCTGACATTCATTTCTCTTTTCTTCAGTCCACTTTTGTGTTTGGATAGCAATTAATTTATTCTTCTCCGATTCAGGATCGAATGATTTTACTATTTCGTCAAGATCTGAGAACGCCCGGCTTTTTATTGATATGAATTTGGGATCAGTTTTATCAATGTAACCAGACGCTACATTTTTCGTTTTAATTTTACTAGTTGCTGCCTTCATGGTTTTTCCAGTGGTATTTGATTGAGAAAAATTATTTCCACCATATAAAACAATTAAAACACTCAGCGCTATAATTATTTGTAGAAACCGTTTTCTTTTAGAAAGTGTATTTGCTCGCATTAATCGTTCCTCATATTGTTACATGTTTTCAAATAATATTACCAATTGATCACCATCGTTGCTTGCAGCATGCTGTCGTTATAATTGCTGCTTAAGCCGGATAAATCTTTATAGTTAGATATGTTGCCTTGCAATTCAAATTTCAGCCATTCATAAAGTTTTAGATTGGAGCCAACATAAACCATTGTCTTCTTGGTGTAGTTTTCCTCGTTGGAAATAGTTGAACCGAGATTAGCCGAAATCATTTCGTTTATTTGATAACTCCCGTTCAAATCAAATTCCGTTATTTTACTTGTGAGTGCAAGTATTTGAGAATTAGTAAGACTAAAAGTAGAGCTCACTGTTAGCGGAAATTCAAAATTGAAACTCTGGTTTACCATATAAGATTCATTCGAAGACTTACTGGACACAATTCCAATCTTAGCATTTTGCGATTGCCCCATAAATGAAAACATTGTTGTTGCGTAAACACTCGCAAGTTGATATGAATATCCGGTCATTAAAGAAAACATATCGAAAGTATTGTCCATTATGTTAGCGGGAAGCAAATTGTCGTTTCTTTGTGAATATGGTGAGTAGTTAATTTGAACAAATGGCAGCTTGGGAAAATTGAACCCGAGATTAATTCCATAAGAAGTAGTTGTGGTGGTTGACTGTTTCCACTTAATCAAATTGTCTTTGTAAACTTTGAAGAAGGTTTTCAAAGTTATTTTTTTATTAACAAACTTCTGATCAAAATTAAAGTCGAATTGGAATTGATCTTGTCTCAGATTTGGTGAGGCTAGAGACATGAATCCCGCACCAATTCTTTTTACACCTATAGAAAAAAATGTAGCAGTCTTAGCTAGATCAATAGCAAATTTTCCCTTCCACGCATAATCAAGTATAGTACTCAACTTTGGTGTTAATATTTTTTTAACAAAGTCCGGGATAGATTCACTAATTATCTCAGCATCGTTGGAGTTTCTCGTAAAACCGGATACAGCCGCCTCTCCATTTAACTCTGCAGTGTTATTAAACAAGCTCACTTTTCCTTCGGTCCCCAGCACTACATTTTCATGAGGTGACAATGATGCGTTAGAAGAGCTTACTTGTATTGAGTTTGGATCATCCTTCATCTTCAATGCGGTTAAAAAGAAGTGAGTATTTTCTTTTTGCCCCAACCCTATCCTAGCCGACAAAAAAGATCTCTTAAAAGAAATATCGTTGATCCCTTCTGTATTATTACCAGCCGCAACGGCTAAGTATAAGATGCCCGGATTGAATTCAACATTTATTCCGTTAACAGGCACACCGCTTACAGTTAACTCCGAATAGTCCGGATATGTTCTTCCGATTCCTAGAGTTTTTATATTTAGAAAAAGTTTTTCGGCTGGAGAGATAAGACCAAATTTTTCAGCATTCTCAGTGAGTTTATTGGGATCAGTTAATGATTCCAGATCAGTAAGCTTTCCTAATGTTGAGTCTACAGATGTGGCAAGTTCTTTTGCCTTTTCGGAAAGGCGTTCTTTTATTTTTGATTTTAACCGATCAAGATCTAGAATGAAAGAAATACTGTTAACACTTTGTCTGTTCACATTATTCAACGAAGAGAGGAAGATATTCATTCCAAATGGAATATCGTAAACTGAAAGTCTCGGATTAAATTCTAAAGTCTGATAACTTGAAGGAAGCTGTGAAAACTGTGCCGGCTTACTGCTTGATATATGTGTTAATTTTGCATCACCGAAAAACTTAAAATTACTCGGACTACTAAACAGATCGATTGATGCCATCGCCCCCGAAAATTCTAATGCAGATGGTCCATACAGTTTATTTGAGAATACAGATAAACCCGAAGGAATACTTGAATTATCATAGCTGAAAATTTCACTATACTGGTTCGAAACGCTAGTATTATTGTTATCAGAATATTTTTCTTTTTTTTCTTCACCACCAAGAATTGCAAAAGATCTTATTTCACTTTCCTGAGTTTTGAAATCATCAATAAAGCATTCAATCTTCCAAGCATATTTTTTTCCCGGAACCATTTGTTTGGCTGCTATCGGATAACGCAGTACCGTAGAGGATGTTTTTGGTGATTGATAATACATTGGGTTGGATGACATTGCAGAATGAACCGACTGATATCCCATTATTTCTACAAGATTCAATCTGTAACTAATTCTTGCACCGGGTGGAACTGGAACCGGCGGCAGCCATGAAAAGATAAGAATTGGTGGTTTATTATTGCTTTTCATCTTTGAGTTTTCAATTTCCGCCTCTGGAACGCTTCCCACAATCTCACCTTCAAATGGATAAATTAATTCCATCCGGTTTAAGTTTTCTACAGTAACTTGAATACAATCACTCGCAATTTGTCTTCCTTCAGTTGCATCGTAAACTCCCACGCAGATATCATAACTACCCGATGGAATACTTCCTGTATTCATTAAAATATTTTTATAACGATTGTCAGATTGACTAACCGTAAAGGGACCAAGATCACGTCCACTGATTGTCCTCACACCAGGTTGAAGAGTAATAACTGAGGAAGTTGCTTCAATAATTTTTCCCTCCAAAGGTTCAGTCGCTGTTCCCGTTAGATAAATACTAACCGGAGCCTTACTATTGTTGATCAAGACGATCTTCCAGAACTGCTCAACCTTGAATTGGTATGGAGGTGGCTGCTGAAGTTTGACACTAACTTGAGCACTCAAACTTACTGTTAGTGTAATCAGCAGTAATAATATTCTATATGTTTTCATTTTTTTCCTTTTAGAATAGTGGTTCCAAGAAGTGTATTATTCAATCACACTCATATGTTTATCCGGCATACAGATTAAACCACACTTCTTTATTTAAGATTCTTGTTAAGCACGGCACTTATTTTTGATTGACCACCATCATTCGTCACAACTTTTACTGCATAGGAATTATCTTTGTCCGGATTCTTATCAGTGTAAGATTTTTCTTTTGTTGTGTCATATTGTATTAATTGTCCTTTGTCATCCATCTTATACACAATAAAAAGAGGTTCTGTTTTTACTACAGGGTATTCCCATTTAAGAATTATATTCTCTTTTTCCACTACTGCAGTTAAGTTTTTAATTGGGAGTCTAACGCCAGTATCATAAGGTTTGCCATATACCGCAGAAGCATATTTAGAATAGAGTCCGCCTAAATCTTTAGCTCTGATTGAGTAATAGTAAGTGACGCCTGTTGTCACAGTCGTATCAATAAATTTGGCCGCCATTGATTCAACAGTTTTAAGACTTTCCCATTTAGCATTCAACTCAGTTTTTCTATAGATGATATGTTCCTTTACATCTTCGCTACTGCTTGGTACAAAATGCAATTCAATCTTTTTTTCTCCCACAATCACATCACTAAAAATGGGACTAACTGGTGGAATCGTATCTGGTCGGGCTACTTTTAACACATCAGAAAACTCTGACTGATTGTAATTGAAATCGAGCGCCTTAATCTTGTAATAAATGAAAGGTGTTAATGAATTCAATGTAACAGAGTCTGTAAATGCAGTTTGGATTTCTTGAACCAAAGAATCGTTGTCCATAAAACTCTCGTGAATAACCGAGAATTCATGTTCGGGACTGTTTGATTTAAAAAGTCTATAACCCATTAAATCCTTCTCTTTGTTTTTCTGAACCGATATTGTTACAACACCCAGCGAATCTATTTTCCCGGAAATGAATACTGGCTTAGTTGGCGGTATTGAATCAATTAAAGTGACAGAGACTGGATATGACGAGCTTACATTTTTTGCAGTATCAATTGCCTGAACCACATAATAATTTGGTTGTCCGGCAATAAAGGTAGTATCTGTAAATGTTCTAGCATCTTTTGAAAGCATTGAACCGTGCAGTACTTTAAATTCTCCTTCATTTTTATCTGATCGGGCAACAAAAAAGCCTTGCAAATCCGGGGCTGGGGTCGGATTCATTTTCCAGCTAACTAAAACTTCTTTTGCTTTTATATGCTGGGGCTGTGGTAGAAATGGCTGTTCCGGTGGAGTTAAATCTTTAGGCATTCCTTTAACTTCTGCAAACAGTACCTTTTCCCCAAACAAAGTATTGCCAAAAAATCTGTATGTATATGTCTTGTAGTTAATCAAATTCTTGTCATTGTATCCGCTTCTTGATTCACCATCGTAACCGCCACCTTCGAGCTTATGAATAGGTGCTATATTTAATTTAGTAAATGTTGTTTCACCTGGATTAGCGCGTTCAACAAAGTATCCCGAAAGTTCCGGTACATCCAGCCATGCAAAAAATAATTCTGTATCTCCCTGCTTAACATACACCGGATTATCGTAACCTTTCTTAAGGTTCTCCGCTACAATAAAATAATCTACTGAAATAACTTTGTATATAACTGAAGCGCTAATTGGTTTTACTCTGTATAAGTATGACTTACCTTTTTCAGCTGTAGCATCTGTATAACCTAAACCCAATGCTTTCGCAACATCCGCATTTTGTAATGCTGCCATTACAAAAATCATATACTCAAAATCTTCCTTATTTTTTAGATTATTTAATTCTGCAATACCTTTGTCAAAATTAAAGACTCCCCCTTCTCGTTTTGAAGAACTCTTTAGAAAATCCCATGCAACTTCAAGTTCAATTCGCGATTCTGAATTTTTCTGGCTGCCTATAGAAGTTTCCCATTGAGTTGCAGTATAAGGAAATACTTTTGCTATCACTTTATAGTTCAAAGTATCGGATTGGTTTCGTTCATCTTTTGGATCAAAAAGAACTCGTTCAATACTGAATCCATTCTTGAACCCTTCTTCAAGAACCGATTTTTTATTTGGGAAAAATCTTATTTCAACACCCTTACCATCTGTAAATCTGCCAACCATATTTACATAGCTAATTGGAATTGCTGTTGTATCTACCTCTTGCGCAAAGCCGATGTTAGCAAATAAAAACATGGCGGCTATATATATTATTTGCCTTTTTTGCTTCATCATAATTGATATTAGTAAGTTTTTCATAGTTGTCTTCTAATTTTTTTTAAGTAATTGTTTAATTGAATTATTCGCTGCAGCAACTACCATTGCACCAGTTCTGAATTTTTTAACAACCGTTTGTGCAACCGGATTGTTATTCTTGTTCTTTGCAATAACCCAGTTGTTTCCAACAAATTCTTTCAATGTAGCAGTTACTGTA
Organism: Ignavibacteriota bacterium; assembly: GCA_043807765.1. Classification (GTDB taxonomy): domain Bacteria; phylum Bacteroidota; class Ignavibacteria; order Ignavibacteriales; family Melioribacteraceae; genus Stygiobacter. The sequence goes on along the minus strand of JAZDFQ010000066.1, from coordinate 50,281 downwards.
AACGTATAATTTTTGTCGACTATCAAATTATTTATAATCTCCGGAGGTTCGGGAGGTAGATTGTTATAAGTATTGGTAGCAGGCGGCAACGGATAAGTAGTTGTTAAATTTTGCCCAATAGTAGCTGTTTTTTTTATCAAGGTGTTGTTAGAAAATATGCTTGTATTGGCTGTGTTTGTTTTTGCCAACGTTTGATTATTAGTTTTTGCTGATGCTGTATTAATTGTGATTGGAGTCGAGACAGTATATAAATATTCGCCAAGATTATTTTCATTTTTCTTTAGTGCAACATTTGATAAAGAACCATCTGCATTATGAATTTTCAGATTCGTGTTTACAATCATTTTAAATGTTCTGTTTTTAATTGAACCATCCGATTGTTGTTCTGAAACATCAAACACATTGTTTGGAATCAATCCAAATTTTACAGCTAACGGAGATAATAACGGGAAGCTATATTGCTGAGTTGGATGAACATATTGAATCAGCAACTGTTTCTGATCTTCTGCAGCATCACCCTGTGCAACCGTTGCACCACTTCCGGCACTTGTTATACCTGTGCAATTGGTACCGTATTCAAAGTCCTTATTAAAAGAAGTATTTACTAAATAAGTAGTTTGTAAATGAGGACACCATTGATGATTAAATTTGTGTCCACAACCATTTATGTGTAATACTTTACCACAATTATCTCCAAGGGCTCTACCGCAAACACTACAACATCCCAATAAATGGACACCTGTTGTTACACCTCCAATTTTAACCGAACCTTGCACTTGGCCTGCCACGTAAACTGGATTAGGAAATTTTCCTTGCAGCCACCCTCCGGCTTTGATATCTGCTATGTTCCATGTTGAACTTCCTTTAGTTACAGATGCTAATACTGTTGCATAGAAGCCTATGCTTCCGGAAGCTTGCCATCCATTTATTCCAATTCGCTCAGAAGGATTTTCACAGTTATCACCAAGGTATTCTGCAAATGCTAAATTTAATTCCGCACCGGCTGCTAATTTTAATGATGCATTATAGCTTCCAACTAAATTAAAATTAACGTCTTTGTTAAACTGAAATCCTATTCCTAACGCAAAGCCCTTACCGGTTGATGTTAATGTATTTGCCGGTATTACAGGAATTCCCGGGTCTGTGCCAAATACACCATGATAACCATCCTTAAACGTTTGTGTAAATCCGGAAGGAGCTACGATATCATTGCCAAACATTAAATATTCGTATAGGTGAACACCAAACACATCTACTTTATTTAATCCATTTGGTACAGGTTCTCCAAATTTGAAAAACCATTTATTTGTTTTTCCTCTGATGTCCAACACAAGATTAGATGGACTTGGAGTTGTAATAGGCGGAGCATTTACCATTACACTTGCTGAAAGATTAAAATGCTTATCAGGGAAATCATAGCTCACATTAACAGTTCCACTAATGTTTGCCTTAGGTCGCTTTGCAAATCCGGCACCAACCCAAAAGTCACCTGTAAATGCTATGTATGTTAAACCTTGACTCTTTGAGAACTGTGCTAGTAGTCCTACATCTGCGTTAAAAGTTTCTTCTTTAGGAGTAGTTGCAATTGTTGCAGCTACACGCAAACCCATTGTTGATTTCAAAGGGGTAAAAGTAAATTTCTTACCTGATGGTGTAATAGCAGATGATGCCGATGTAGCTAACATATTATAGTAAGCACCGCCGCCAAATCCTCTAAATGCAATTCCCGGTAAAAAAGGAACGCCTGGAGGTGGTAAAAGTACATCGGCTTCTACGCGCCAATATCTGTATAAACTGCTATACTGATAATTAGTATTTCCAAACTCTACTAATGCCTTTGCTTTAATTCCAACAGCTGTAAAAGCAACACTTAATTCTCCTAAGAAACCATTGCCAAATACAGGGTCTTCATTTCTAAAACTAATATTACCGTCAATTTTTACAGCCGGCATATCTGCATGAACAGCAATACTATCAACAAAAACATTCTTGAATTTAGGAGCAAATTTCTTGGAAATTATATTTCGTTCGATGGCAAATGTAGCACCAAGTGTCGTTGTTCCACCAATATCCTCGGTGAGGTTGACAACGATGTCCATCATTAAAGCTCCTCTCAGAAGTTCTTTGCTATTCGGATCTGTTGGAGCTACGGTTGGCAATGATTTATAATGTATGTTTTTAATTGAGACAGGGAAATTGGCTAACCATTTTGGAGGACTAGCAAAACTCCATGTACCGGGATTAAAACTGAGCGTATTTGTTGTTGAATTGAATGCGTAGTTTAATCCAACATTCTCAAAACCCATCTCCATCTTTATTCCTTTAATACTCGGAACTGGATTGTCCCAGTTAAAAGTACCGTTCAGATTGATTGAGAGGGTGTTTGAGTTTGGAGAAAGGTTTGCTGAAATATTTGAAGTTGGCAGCAACGTCATCTTACCTTTAAGTATATCTGCGTCAATCGGACCGATAGGAAGAACAGCTATCTGAAAATTATTCCCGCTGGAAACCTGATTGAATGTGGCTGTGTATTTTAAACTATTTTGAGTAGTTACTTCACTAATTGGTAATACAAGTATGCCTTTGGCTTTTCCACTAACTAAAGAACTGCTGATAATAGATATCTCAACTGTATCTAGGCTTGCACTTAAATCTGCTATTCTACCCGATTGCAAATTGAAAACATTAACTGCTTTTATTTTTGTCGTAAGTCCCATATCATCAATAACAAAATTGGATGCAGTTACAACTGGTGCGGTAAGATTGGCTCCGGTTTTCCACGTATCCGGTAAAGTGAGAACAAAAGATTTTACGTAAAACCCTTTCCATGTTACTGTAGAATCGTTTGGATAGTTTTTAGGAAAATTCATATTCAATGGATTTCTACTATCGGAAAGATCGAGCATCATTGGGCTTGCCTGAATCTTTATTCCGTTCGTACCAACAATTTCACAACTGTCTAACGTACCGGCAAGCAAAATATCGTGCATACTTGTTCCGTTGCCAGCAAATGTTGCTTTAACCGTATCTGTTAAAGGAGTAGTTGTTGGAAGCAGCCAATCTCTTGTAAATTTCACTTCCATTGCAAGGCTTATATCTTTAACTCCGGTACTATCCCATTCAACATAGCATCCGGAATTTGGTGTTCCTTTTATGAATTTAAAAATCATCTTTGGATTTGCTGATGTATTGGGAATTTTAATGTCTTCAGCAAGTTCTACACGTCCGCTGCCAAATTTTATTCTAGTAGGATGTAAGGGAAAATATTTTCCTACAAATCCTAAAGTGTATTGTGTTCCGGATTTAGAAAATTTCTCTTGTGCTAAAAAATTTATTTTGGATGAATCTTTTTTGAAGACCATCTCGGTAATTACCAATTTTTGATTGCCATTGTTGAATTGTAATCCAAAAGGCATCTTTAGAGAATTATCCGGAATTGGTGGCGGCGGAATATTACTTTGGTAATTCATAATTGGAAAACCAACCGCCTGATTGATTGTCCAATCAACAATGTTTTCAATCTGGTTGTTAGTCCACTCCATCAAATGATCCGCAACTGCGGCCCCTCCGGGACCTGATGTTAGACTTAGCGCCCATGCCTTTGGATAATTTTGCCAAGAAGAACTTGTGCTACCCCCTTGACTGCTTACAATTCCACCAGAGATTAATCTTTTTGTAGAGTCTATTTTTATTTTTTTGAATTCGACCGCAACATTTGTTAACAACCAATTTATATATACTTTTCCTTTGCCTGTCAATGAACCATCTGTTTCAGTAGTACTCTCAAAAACGATTACTTTGAATTCACCATTCATCCCCGCTTTAATCGTATCTCCCACAGCGGCTGTTCCAGTTCCACCTACTGTTGCTGTAGTATCATTTGGAGGTGGGATTGGTAAGCTCTTTGTGATACCGTTTTGACCTTCAACATCAAAAGTAAACGCTTCAGACATTCCTCCATTCTCTCCAACACCTTGCCCGGCTTTATTTACAAGCTGTACTGCCCATGCATATTTTTTATTAGCATGCATTTTTTTTGCTGTTACCGGGTACTGCAACATTTTGGTTTTGATATCACTCTTTTCAAACCAGGCATTATTTTGTTTCACTGCTTCCGAAGGAGATTGCTTATTTATTATTTCAACAACTTTTATTTTATATGTATAATCATCACCGGGTTTAACCGATGGAAGCATCCATGTAAATAGAATTGGAATATTCAATTTCTGTGTTGATCCATCAATTGGGGAAATAAGTTGTGGAGTAATATTCTCAACATTTTCTATTAAAATATTTTGATCAATGCAGCTGGTTCCAAGCTCTCTTCCATCTTCAGCTTTTACTTCAATACATATTGTATAATCTCCTGTAGGAGCTTTGCCGGTACGAAAAAATGCTTCACTCCACTTACCGGATTTGAAATTTACATCTCCGGTTTTAACATCGTCATAGGAAATTCTTTTTGTTCCAGGAGGTAAACTCATTAGTCCGGATTGCCCGTTAACAACTATTCCTTCTCCTTTAACTGCAAGAGAGCCGGACAGTTTAATCCGTATTGTGGCTGGTGATGCATTAACAAGAATTGCTTTCCAAAGATCTGTTGCACGTAGTTGATTTGGCGGGGGCTGCTGTAGAGTAACCGAAACTTGGGCAAAAGACAATACGGAAATGAACAAGATTATTATTAAACAATATATTTTTTGCATGCTACATCCCTTTAATTCATTTGAATTTTTGTTTTAATCAGAATAACTAAGGCACTATGCTCTACGTTTTTAATTCAATAAAAATCAATTTCATTTTACTATTTCACCGTTCATAATCTTAATAGACGTTTTGTTCTTTAGGTTTTTCAGAGATGACTTTAGCTTTTCAATTTTAATAGCTGAAACATTCGGATCGTTTTCCAGATCGGCGATAGCTGCCTCAATTGATCTGTATTCTTTTACGTTAACGTCATCTGCATCTTTCTTTATGATAACAAGCGGTAAAGACTTAGGATGGCTTTTTTGGAATAATCCCATCAGTTTTTTAATAGTTTTCAATTTGTTTCACCAGAATTTTGTACGAATCTACCCGGAGGAGTTAATCGTTACAATAGCCAACAAGCAAACGGTTGATATTAATAAACTAACGGCATGTTTTATTGAGTAATCGGTAAGTGTGTTGCGGAATCTTATTTTTGTTAATTGACTTTATAGAGTGGCGGCGGAAGAGAAATAATTACTTCTGTTCCGTGTGAATTATCATCACGGCTGCTCAAATCATCGAGCATTATCGGTTTTGGTAGTTCCATTTTTGCGCTCAGTAATTTGAGACGTTCTTCAATTATTTGTATCCCTTTAGAAATATGATCTTCTTTTTTGTTCTTCCTTGCGGCATTAATGCCGATGCCGTTATCCGTAATTTTTATTATTAACGATCTGGAAATTATGGAATCAATTTCGACGTCTTCAAAAGAAAATGAAATAGTGATCATCCCTTTGATTCCGGAATTGATAATGCCATGCCAGAGAGTGTTTTCGGCAAACGGCTGGATGATCATATTCGGAATCATTATTGAACTTATGTCAACATCCGCGCCGGTGATAATTTCATAAGAAAAATTTTCCTGGAATCGCAGTTTTTCAAGTTCGAGATAGAGTTTAAGCCGGTTGATTTCTTCCGACAGAAGAATGAATCCGCTTCCTGCCGTATCAAGATTTTTTCTGATCAGTTTAGCCATCATCGCTATATAATCGTTCGCTTCTTCATTTTTCTGTGAGTTGATGAGATACTGCACTGAATTAAGTGCGTTAAAAATGAAATGAGGATTCATCATAGCAGATAAAGCCTGATGTTTAAGTTCATTTATTCTCTCCGTTAGTTCTAATTCCGCTCTAATCTTTTTATTGTTCAGTTTAAGCCGCCAGATTATGATGAGCACAAGTGTACATACTAGAACGCTTATGAGTAAGAAGTCAAACCAAATTGTTTCGATGAATCTCGGCAGAATTCGGAAGGAAAGAAAATAGGGTTTACTCCAATCAGCATTCTGCGTTTTTGCGATTATCCGGAGTTTATACTCTCCGTGTTTAAGCGATATGAAATTTAAAAAGTCATTTTCTGTTTCAATCCACGGATCATCATCAAGTTGATATTTATATTTAATGGAACCGGGGGAGGAGTAGCTTATCGCTTTGAAATTAATAAAGACGTCATGTTGGTCAGGATTAAAAGTCAGATTACTGTAGTCCGTATAAACCGAGTCACCCGCTTTTATATTTATCATTTTTACCGTGAGTTGAGAATGCGCATAAGCATCGAATGCATTTATTTCGAGCAAAGAGATTCCATCACTGGTGCCGACATATAAAGAATTACTTTCGTTATCAAAATAAAGTGAAAGTATTTCGTTTGAAGGTAAACCGTCGTTTCTAGTCAGAAATTTATTTTTTCCATTCTCAAGCAGATAAAGTCCTTTCATCGTTCCGATCCAGATTCTCTGTTTACTATCCATCGCTACGGAAGTTGGAATCGTACTATCAAGATTTATTATGCTCGAATTACTTACAACCGAATCAGTTTCGAGATTGTAGTATGCAATACCTTTTACGCCCGTAAACCAGACCCGGTTTTTATTATCAGCGTAAATCGAATTAATCTTTGAACTAAGAACAATATTTTCCGGGAAGAAAGTTTTTTTCACTTTAACCGGAGTGGTTTTTACATTTATCTCCGAAAGTTTGCACAGGCCGAGGCTTGTACCAATCCAAATATTATTTTTTGAATCCCCGGTAATAGCATTTACACGATTTGCGTAAATGCTGTCACCAAAAATTGTGATCGGCACAATCTTCTTAGTACTTGGGGGATACTCAGAAAATATTCGCAAATCATTTCCAACGTTACCTGAGATATAGAGTCCGGACTTTGTCTTATACAACGAGGGGTAATTAACGAAACGAAAATTTAAGTCTTTGTAAGAAACACTTTTTATTTCGGGAGTTTCAGCAGCCCAGCAAACGTAGATATGCTCGTCGAAACATTTAATATCGTTTATATATCCCGATAAAATTTTACCCGCGTTTTGTTTGAGAGGACTTATAATCCCTTTTTTCCAAATGCTGATGCCGTTTATAGTACCGAATAAAATTTTGCCCGACTTATCTTTCTCAATACAATTCACATTGTTATTAGTTAATCCATCCTTTTCAGAAAAATTTCTCAAGTAAAGATTATTCAAACAAAAGACTCCCTTGCCAAAAGTTGAAATCCAGATATTTCCTTCTTTATCTTCATAAAAACCATCAATTTGCGTGTTCTCCAATCCCATCTTTCCGCCGATGTCTAGTATTTTATCACTTCCATCCGGAATAACAAAAAAACCTTTGCCAAGAACTGAAAACCAGATATTGTTTTTGCTATCGCAGAAACTTGCATAAAAAAGTTTATTCGCAAATGAATCCATTACATATTTATTTATAACGCAATTATTTTTAACCTGATAAACAGCTCCTTTTGCTCCAATAAAGTAACTTCCATCGGTTCGTTCGGCGAATGAGTAAAAATCTGTATCGGGTAATCCTTTAATATTCAGTTTAATAAATTTATCATCAACAATTTGGAATAGTCCTTTCGAGCAAAGAGCGACTAAATTGCCGTCAGCCCGTTTTGCCAGTCTGAAAAGGTGTATTGAACTGGGAACTGTAATAAAATCATCCCCGTTAGCATTTGATTTTTCGTTAAAAACAGATATCCTCCCGTACATCGTGTAAGTGTATATTTTGCCGCCATATCTTGATAAGTATGTTGTATTAAAATTTTTTCCTTTGACCCGGTTTCGGAAGTTTTCGATTTTGCCGTTGCGTAAAACGTTAATTCCTTTTTCATAGTTACCGATAAAAATATCTCCGTTGTCACCGGGCAGCAATGCCGTAATTACAACTGAATTAAGTCCATCCTTTTCATTAAAATTCACAAAATGTTTTCCGTCAAATCTGCTTAAACCGTTCAAAGTGCCGAACCACATAAATCCCTCATTATCCTGAAGCATATCAAAAACAGTAGAGGAGGGCAACCCATCTGATGAAGTGTAATGGTAATATGGAGGAGTCTGAGAGTAGAGACATTGAAAAGCGAAAAGATAAATCAATATTGAATAAAAAAGTCCATCCCAACCCTTCTCAGAAGGAAGGGCTTTTCCTAAATCCTCGCTCATTATATTTTCTCTGAATTTGCGCTTATCCATTGTCAAACTGTTTTCATCACTGCTTTTGATCTTTGAAGAAATTCTGAAACTTTTCGGCGGGAAATTTCGACCTTACTGTTATCCATCATTATTGCATAGTAACCGCCAAATTTTGAATACCCTTTTATGAATTTTAGATTAACAATATGCGATTTATGGATTCGGAAAAATAAATCTTTCGGAAGTGTCTCTTCAAAATCTTTCAATGTTCGAGAAACGGTCTTATCTTTCTCGCCATCTACAACTAATTTGGTATAGCATCCTTGAGCTTCTAGCCGGATAATGTTATCAGTTAGTAAGACCTCAAAACCGTGCGAAGCTGGCAGAATCAGTTTACCGGATTCGGCTGATGACTCAACTTCCACTTTTTTATTTATTAGGACTAGTAGTTTTTTAATAGTTTGTTTGAGTTCCTTTATATTAATTGGTTTGAGCAGATAATCAACAGCACCGGCTTTAACTGCCTTTATTCCGTATTCTTCATGTGCACTTACAAAAACAACCATAAATTTTCTATCATTGAATTCATCCAAAAAATCAAATCCATCAAGCACCGGCATACTAATATCGAGGAACACAACTTCCGGATTATGGAGTTGAACAAGCTTTTTTGCATTATCTGCTGAGTCCGCAGTTCCAAGAATTTCAACTTCGTGGCAGTAATTTTCTAAGATCTTCTTTAGATTCTCTCTTCCAAAGAGTTCATCATCTACTATTATTGCTGTAATCTTTATATCTATTTGATGGGAAATCATTTTAGACTCTTTCAAGTGATTCATATTTGCTGCTTAAAACTAGCTTTTGTTTGGCTAAAGTTTAATCAACTGGTTTTTCCAGCTATTGCATCTAGAATTGATTTGGCGTTAAGATGATGAATGTAGGGAATTTAACTTGTACAGTATCTTATCGATTAAATCTGTTTATTAGTTATAAACTACCCAGAATGACGCGATAAGTCAAGGTGTCTTTTATTGAGTTCTAATTCTAATTTTAATGTATTAGGGCACCAATTAATTGTTGCCCTAAATAAAATTTATCTAATCAACTATTCAAATTTTATTTCACTAGTATGAATTTTCTTGTTGCAATAAATTGATTTGCACGTAATCTATAGAGATATACACCACTAGATAAGTCAGATGCATTTAACTCAACGGAATGAACTCCGGATTGCATTTCAGCATCAACCAAAGTAGCAACACTTTTGCCGGTTATCTCGAAGACTTCTAAAATTACCTTTCCAGATACGGGTAATGAAAAATTTATTGTTGTCCTAGGGTTAAAAGGATTCGGATAGTTTTGGGCTAAACTGTAAGTCGTTGGCATTTCCAAATTATCGATATCAGTTCCGGCTGGCTTGCTGTTTTTATCACCCGGATTTGCAACTGCGGAAGATGTACCGGGATTTGCTTGACCAATTTTCCAAGCGCCATTTGGGTCTTGTAACTCTTGACCGTTTGTAAATCCATCACCATCGGAATCGAGTGCGGCAAGGGCAGCGCTCCATTTTACATTCCCTTGGTTATCAAGAAAACCTTGTTCAACTTTTTGTCCAAATGCATTTCTTGCACCACCACCAGCGGGAGAGACATGACAATTTGCACAACCAAATTTTGCGCCGTTTGGTATCTGATTAACACGAAAATCCATTGCATTTACAGTTAATGCGATAAGTGAAATAAATGCCGTCGTAATAGGTAGAATTCTATTTTTCATATGAACGCCTTTCTTACACTTTGTTTTTGATAAAATTTGCTAAACTACTACCCGCGCATTTTGTCGAGCAGATCATTTACATTTTTAGATTCTTCTTCGTTAATGTTTTTAAAGAAGAAATCATATTGATCATTGAGCTTATCAATTTCAGCCAGTAAATCCAGTCCTTTCTGAGCGATTAAAACATCAACTTTTCTTCTATCAACCGGGCATAAATCCCTTTTAACGTAACCCTTAACACGAAGCCTTTCTACTAAACGGGAAGCGTCCGACATTTTATCAACCATTCTTTCTTTAAGAAGGTTTACAGTTGCCGGATTAGGATGCTGTCCGCGCAGAATTCTAAGTATGTTGTATTGATTTCCAGTTATATCATACTCAGCAAATAATTCAGCTTGTTTATTCATAAGCCAGCTGTATGAATAAATAATATTTACAGCCAGCTTATGTTTTTCATTTCTAAACTTGGATTGTTTTATTTCTTCTTCTAATTTCATTTTGCTTTGTTTAATTCCAGATTAACATTGATTGCAACTTCTTTACTAACTACGGCGCCACCAGCTTCAATTAAATTATTCCACTTAACGTTGTAATCCATTCTGTTCAATTCACCGGAAATCTTAAAACCGGCTTTTGTATTCCCACGCGGATCTTTTATTGTACCATTGAAAACTACATCAAGAGTTATTTGCTTTGTTACATCGCGCATGGTGAAATCGCCAACTAATTTGTATTTCTTCCCATCAACTTTCTTAAATGATTTGCCAACGAAAGTAATTTGTGGAAATTTTTCAGCATTGAAGAAATCGTCGGATTTTAAATGTTTATCGCGACCTTCGTTTTCAGTGCTAATGCTGGCTACATCAATAGAAAAATTAATTTTAGCGTCAGAAAAATCATCGTTAGTTGTCTCTATTTCTGCGCTGAAAGATTTGAACTGCCCGGTTACTTCCGAAATGACCAAGTGCGTAACAGAAAAACTAACATTGCTGTGAGATTTATCTATGTTCCATTTTGTTTGTGCATTTACTAAAGTGAAGCCGAGAACAAGAAGAACTACGAAAACTGTTTTTTTCATTTATTACTCCTTTAACGAGGTTTTTGTTATTAATTAAAACATGTGTTGTGACATATATTGTTATAACGTCAAAAGGAGTAAAAAAAGTTCCAGAGAGGAGAAAAAAAAATTACAGCATTAAATGAGGATACATAAATGGTTGAATTTTCTGCTCATCTTCCGAAGTTCCATGGCACTGCTGGCATCTTTCTACGTAAAATACGTTTGGCGCTTCAATGTCTTCTATTTCAAAAAAGCCTAAAATAGATTGGCAACTGCGGCATTGAATGATGTGACTTATTTGAGAGAGACCAACGCATGATGGACAAAGTGGATTTTGCTTCATTTCCACTAGTGTATTTATCGGAAAAACGGAATTACATTTTGAGTTGCTGCACTGAATGAATCTGGGGAAACCCGTATCAATTGGTTCGATTTCAACCTCCTTTTTTGAAAAGCGAACGAAAGATATAAATCGCACCAGCCCAAATAAATGCAAAAAATAATCCTAAGCGCACCAAATTTTATTCATTCAAATTGTTATTTTTATCACGTTCAAATAGGAGAAACAATGGATAGAATTCCTTCATTTAAAGCGTATGATATTAGAGGAAAAGTCCCGGGAGAATTAAATCCCGAACTGGCTTACAAAGTTGGTCGCGCTGTAGCAGTTTATCTTAAAGCCAAATCAATAGTCATCGGAAGAGATGTTCGTAAGTCTTCACCGGTACTAGCCGAGGCTTTAACTAATGGGATTAATGATGCCGGCTGCAATGTATATGATCTTGGACTTTGCGGAACAGAGATGATTTACTTTGGCACTCCCTATCTTGATGCAGATGGAGGCGTAATGATTACTGCAAGCCACAACCCGCCGGAATACAATGGATTGAAATTTGTTAAACGCGCTTCAGTTCCGCTTGGTTATGATTCGGGATTAAATGTAATTGAGCAAATGGTTTTAAAAAATGAACTTGGTGAAGTTGCAGAAATAAGAGGAAAAGTAATCCAAAAAAATATTTTGGATGTGTTCATTACTAATCTTCAAAAATTTTATGATGCAAAGAAAATTAATCCTTACAAAGTAGTTGTAAATGCCGGAAACGGTTGTGTTGGTCCAGCGCTTGATGTACTAGAAAAATATCTTCCGATAGAAATGATAAAAGTCTTTCATGAACCGGATTCAAATTTTCCGAATGGTGTTCCAAATCCGCTGCTGCCGGAAAATAGACAGCCTACAATTGACGCGATACTAAAACACAAGGCCGATCTTGGTGTGGCTTGGGATGGGGATTACGACCGCTGCTTTTTCTTCGACGAAAAAGGAACATTTATTGAAGGATATTATATTGTGGGCATACTCGCCAAATCAATTCTCAAAACTAATCCGGGCGAAAAGATTGTACACGATCCGCGCTTAACCTGGAATACTGTGGATGTGGTGAAGAAAGCAGGTGGCGAAGCAGTAGTTTCCAAAAGTGGTCATGCCTTCATTAAGCAAAAAATGCGCGAAGTAAACTCAATCTATGGCGGCGAAATGTCCGCTCATCATTACTTCCGAGATAATTTTTATTCAGACAGCGGTTTGATTCCGTTCCTTTTGATACTTCAATTGATGGCGGAAGAAAAAAAATCCCTTTCACAATTAGTGGAAGAAATGGTTAAGGCTTACCCATGTTCCGGGGAAATCAACTCGACTGTGAGCAATGCACTGGAAAAGATTGAGTTGATCAAACAGAAATACAGCGACGGAACCTTAGATGAACTTGACGGTCTAAGCATTGAGTATCCGGAATGGCGGTTTAACATCAGAATGAGCAATACCGAGCCTCTTGTACGCCTAAATGTGGAAACCCGAAATGATGAAAAATTATTAGGAGAAAAAACAAAAGAATTATTAAATTTGATTAGAAATTAAAACCGATTTATATTTGTGACGTCAAAAGACTTGATAACAATTCAAGTCGGAGAAAAAATGGCAAACGGACAAGAAAAAACGATAGATGTAGATAAACTGCTGAAGAATAAATTAAAAGCGGTTAGTGTTGGTTCTTTGGAGACAGCTATTTCCAAAGTTGTTAGCGAAATGGTTGGCGAAGATTACAAATGTACGATTGGCGAAGTAAAATACACATTGTTCAGCGGCGCAGATTTTCACGTAAAGATTGAATTAAGTTATTCTCCCGAAAAATAAAGTTTGGTGGAGACTTCAGATTGGGTCATACGTCCCCCCCATCGTATGATTTGATTTGTTTCTCCACCTTTTCATTTTAAATATCCTTTTAATTCATTAATCACCAAATCAATTTCTTCTTTAGTGTTATAAAAATGTGGCGAGAAGCGAATCATTCCTTCTCTAACCGCACCATAAATTCTTTTGCTCTGTAGAAACTCAAAAATCTCGTTTGATCTATCATGTTTGAAACTAATTATTCCCGCCCGGTTTTTCTTTTCGATATTTTTGAGAATTGGTTCGATACCAATTTCTATAAGCTGATTAATAAAGTATTCAGTGTTATCGAGAATTCTATTTTCTACATTGCTCATTCCAAATCCATGGAATAAATCAAGCGCAGCATCAAAAAGGCAAACTCCCAAAACGTTTATCGTTCCGTTCTGGAACCGCTCGGCGGATGATTTTAGAGACAAATTATAATCAAGCAAATTCCAAGCATCGTTAACTGATGTCCAGCCGACATTCCTTTGAGTAATTTTACTCTGCAACTCTTCAGTAATATATATGTATGATAAACCTTGCGAGCTCATCAACCATTTTTGTGTGCCGCCAGAAAGAAAATCTATTTGTGATCTCGCTACATCAATCTCAACTACACCGGCAGCTTGAATTGCATCAACGCAAAAAATAATTCCTTTTTCTTTGCACAAGCTACCAATTGCATCAATATCGGCACGGTAGCCGGAAAGAAACTGCACCAAGCTAATTGAAACTAATCTCGTCCTTGGAGTTATAGAGTTTTCAATATCCTCAACATCAATAACACCGTTTCGGGATTTTACTATATCAATCTCAACTCCGTGCTTCTGCAAATTTAAGAATGAATAAACGTTTGAGGGGAACTCAATATCATTCAGAATTATTCTGTCGCCGGATTGCCAGCTAATTCCGTTGGCTAAGATGTTGAGTCCGTTGGAAACATTATCTACCCAAGCAAGCCGGTCGGATTCTGCACCAAGGAGTTTTGCTAATTTTGCTCTTGCGCTAGCATTCTTCACCAAGAAGAAGGGAAAGTTTTCAACCATCAACCCGCTACGTTGCGAGGAATATTCAGTAATTCTATCTATAACGGGTTGGCACCATGGTCCAATCGCTGCGTGATTAAAATAAACTTGACCTGTATCAAGATGAGGAAAAAGAGAACGAATTTGCTCTATCGTCATAATAACCTTTTCTATAATTTGCATTCAAAAATTAATTAAACTTTCCGATAATAGAGACAGAACAATAAGATTTTGGTCATGGAAAAAGTATTAGAATTATCCCGCGCGTTTTATGGAGTTTTAGTTCCAAGAAGATTCCGCAAAAACTTTATTAATAAAGTTGCGGAACATTTGAACGAAAGGTATTCGATAGAAACCGCGATTGGACTTGCAATAAAAGAATTAAATCTTCGGTAAAAATGGGACGAGGTGACTTGCCCTAAGCAGATCAAGCACTTCGTCTCGACGAACTTATTTTCTATTTATTCAACTAGTTGATAGTAAACTGTTAACTGAAATATCTTCATCAATTTCTTCCCAATGTATTCCAATGCCTCGTCCGATAAATCGCCAATTTTTCCTTTGAGCATCTGAAGCATCCCGTAGGCGGGGGAAACCATTCTAATGGAGCCATGACTTCCCGTCCATCAGCTAGAACAACCCGCAAAGAGTCGGGCGAAAAAGATAAATCAATTATTCTGGATTCAACTTTAACGACTAAAGAACTCATGCCATTTCTCCTCAAACAAATTTCATAGTTCGCTTGTCAAGATAATAAAACTCTTCCATTTGAGCGCTTACTTTGCTAACTTTTAAGCGAGGTTAAAACAGCTATTAATTTGTGGGGCTTTTTATGAAACGTTCTTTTTACTCATCGCTCTTTCCAATGTTCATTTCTCTATTTCTTATTTTCATCGGCTGTAAAAAAGATGAGCCAACCGCACCGCAGAACCATTTACCAAAGATTGAAAGTTTAACTGCAAACCCAAATACTGTATTGATAAATACAGAAACGACACTGACTTGTATTGCAACTGATGAAGATGGTGATAACCTAACAATTACTTGGGCGGCTAAAAGAGGAACGTTTTCAAACGGAGTTGTTGGAGTTGCCGTAAAATGGATTGCGTCTTCTACTGCGGGAACTGACACTATAAACGTAACGGTTAATGATGGCAAGCAAACGCTGCAAGGGAAGCTACAAATAATTGTCGGAACAATTTCAGCGAGCCCTGCATTATTAACGCCAAGCAATAATGCAACTGAAATTGATTTAACTCCAACTTTAACTTGGAGCGCCCCGAATAATGCCGTTAGCTACACTTTGCAAGTTTCCACGAGTATCTCATTCAGCAGTGCTGTCTTTAATCAAAGCGCCTTAACAAACACAAGTCAGCAAATAAGTGGTTTGAACCCTAACACTACATACTATTGGCGTGTAAACAGCAGTAATAATTATGGAACATCCGGCTGGTCTTCTGTTTTTTCATTTAAGACTTTAGCACCACCACAAGCGCCAACATTATTAACACCAGCAAACCCATCTAACGATGTTCCACTATCGGCAGCACTAAGCTGGAACGCTTTGAGCAATGCCACAAGCTATTCGCTTCAAGTTTCTGTTAGCAATTCTTTTGCTACATATTTTTATAACCAAAGCGGATTAACCGGCACAAGCCAGATTATCCCGGCATTAGGTTATTATACAAAATATTATTGGAGAGTTAACGCAACGAATGCTTATGGAACTTCCAGCTGGTCCCAAACTTGGTCGTTTACAACAATAGGGACAGCACCACAAGTACCAGTTTTATCAGCGCCTATAAACAATGCAACAAATATTTCAGTATCGCCAACATTGAGTTGGAACGGAAGCACTTACGCGTCTAGCTATACGCTGCAAGTTTCTGAGAATAGTTTGTTCGCAAATTATGTCTATAACCAAAGTGGATTGAATACTACAAGTAAATTATTAAGTGGACTGAATAATAATACCAAATACTATTGGCGTGTAAGTGCCACTAATAGTTATGGTAATTCTGCCTTCTCAGATACTTGGTCATTTACAACCATCTTAACAACTCCTACATTGCTTCTACCTGTAAACAGTGTAATATCTATTTCAACTATGCCAACATTAAGCTGGAATGCAGTTAGCGGTGCAACAACTTATAGTTTGCAAGTTTCACTCACGGGCGATTTTTCAAGTTTAGTTTATAATCAAAGCGGAATATCTACAACAACCCATCTGTTGAACGGGCTTACAAATTCTACAACTTATTATTGGCGTGTAAGTGCCCAAAATAATTTCGGCTCGTCGAATTGGTCAAGCCCTTGGTCTTTCACAACTATAAAGGCCCCATGCCCTGGTATGCCAACAGTATTTTATAATGGAAAAACATATAATACTACTCAAATTGGTAACCAGTGCTGGTTAAAAGAAAATCTTGATGTTGGAACAATGATTAATGTCAGTCATAATGCCAGTAGAAATAGTATTATCGAAAAATATTGTTACGGAAATAATGTTGAGAACTGTAAAACTTATGGCGCTTTATATCAATGGGATGAAGCAATGCAATACATATCAACTGAAAAAGCACAAGGTATTTGTCCTGACGGCTGGCATATACCTACATTAACCGAATTTCAAACACTTCAAAATACTGTGAACAATGATGGAAACACCCTAAAAGCAATTGGACAAGGAAAAGGAAGTGGTGTTGGAAATAACACTAGTGGTTTTTCTGCTTTATTAGCTGGCTTCCGATTTAATAGTGGGTCGTATTCCACAGTATTAGGTGCTTACACTTATTTTTGGAGTTCAACTGAGTACGATGCTACAACTGCTTATTATCCAACTCTGTATGACGACAAGAATAGTATTCTTTTGACTAAAAGTTTTAAGGAATATGGTTTGAGTGTTAGATGCATAAAAAATTAGAATGATTATTGATTGTTAACCTATGATGAAATTGGAATACAGATACGCAGTTGCACGCATATCCATGTTCCTTTAAAAATAATACGTACAGCTTTAATAAGGATATGGCTTAAATATGACACAAGAACAGTTTCAATTTGACATTCATACAAGAGAACAGATATTAAGCACTCGTTTTAATTATTGGAATGCACTCTTGTTATTTAATACATTAATCATAGCAACTTTCAGCGTTCTAATCACAGTTGATAGTAAATTATCCTCTTTTTATTCAATCATTATACTGGTTTCGCTTTTATCATCACTTCTTTTGATTCTCAATTATCGTATAACAAAAAGGTTTTTGGACAAAGATGATAATTTAGACGACTTTGAGAAAATGCTTCCTTTTGAATTATTGAAACAAATGTGGATTGTCAATGGACAAAAGAAAAAGAAAAACGTGCAAAATATTGAAACTGTTTGTGAAATCATTTTTTTAATCCAAGTTCTTTTGATCATCTACGTTTCTTTTAAAAGTTTCTTTGACAATCTTTTCGGGATTGTAAAAACCTAAATACGAAGGACTAGCTATACTTGACTAGTGTAAAGTTACAATGACCGCCGAAGGAAACCACCCAGGTATTTATTCAAAATCTTCTCTTGGTAATCTATTTTCCATCCCTTATCTTTGTTAGGAAAACATAACATGTGTTAGCTTATCCTAACATCAAAAAAATGATTATACATAAGATTCTAAACGAAATATTTACCACTTACTCTCATATTGCAATCTTACGTGAACTTCGTTACTCAAAAAACGGATTCTCTGGAAGAGAAATTGCAATGAATGCCGGTATCAGTCCGCCATCATGCTTAGCGGCACTATCAAAACTAGAAAAACTAAAAATTGTCAACCGGCAGATCGGCGGTAACGTTCACATATACACTCTCAACTTTGATAATTATCTTGTTAAAGAGGGCATTCTTCCCCTTCTTGAAATTGAACAGTCACTTCCCGCCAAAATCGTTATTCTGTTAAAAAAAGCCTTATCAAAAAAGTCTATTAGCGTTATTCTCTTTGGAAGTGTTGCCCGGCTTGAAGAAACTAATAGCAGTGACTACGATCTTTGCATAGTGTATCAAATACAGAGTGATAAAAAAGAATTAGAGAGGCTAATTAATCTGATCCGTCAAAAACTTTATTCCCAATTTGGTATTTCCATCGCCCCTTACTTCATCTCCCTTTCCGATTTTAAGCTGAGAGCAAAAAAGAAAGCCTCTCCGGTAAATGATATTGTGAAGGAAGGCAAGATACTTTTCGGTAAATCCATAAGGAGCTTACTAAATGACTAGAAAGACATCTCAAGTTTCCGTTGAAAAAAATAAAGCTGCAAATTTTCATTCCGTTGCGCTAAACTTTTGGCACGGAGCTAAGTTAGCTGCAGAGCATCAATACTATAATGCTGCCGGCGTTCTAATTGTGCATTCAGCAATTGCCTATGCCGATGCCTTGTGTATTAAAACCAAAGGTAAAAGAGCTAAGGGTGAGAATCACCATGAAGTGGTTAATCTTTTAGATAGTATTATCATCCCATCAGATACAAAAAAAAGAGCCCTCGACAATCTTTCCAAAATAATCGAGAAGAAAAATATTGTCTCATACCATGGCGATATTTATCATAAAAGTGATATTGATAAACTTTCGAGAAGCTTTGATAAGTTTCAAGAATGGGCGGAAGCTCTTTTATTAAAATAATTCCGCCCGTTAGTGATAAGGCAAGGTGTGAACCTTGACCGCCTAGGAAAACCGACCATGCATTTATCCCAATCTACTTTTGGTAATCTATTTTCCATTAATTCATTTTTTCTTCTTCTTTAAGATCTCTTCCATCTGATCCATTACTTTATTCATTTTTGCCATAGTAAGATCAAACGCTTCCGATGATAACGGATCTAATCCGGCTTTCTTAATTAAATCAATCGGATACGCAGAGCTTCCGCCTTTTAGAATATTGTAAAACTTATCAACTGCCGGCTGTCCTTCTTTAACAATCTTCTCTGCAAAAGCTGTTGCATAGATAAGCGATGTTGAATATTGATAAACATAGTAAGTGTAGTTAACGAAGTGAGGGATATGAGCCCATTCGTAAGCGATGTAATCATCAACAATGCAAGCGCCGGAATCATTTCCATAGTAGGTTTTAACAATATCATAATAAATCTTGCTCATGTCTTCGCCGGTAAGTGGTTCACCCTTTTCAATTTTCTTATGAATCTCCCACTCGAATTCAGCAAAGGAAGTCTGACGGAATATTGTTGTGCGCAATAAATCCAAATAAGTGCCTAGCAAATAAAGTTTTTCATCATCGCTTTTAACTTTTTCAACCATATAATTATTCAAAAGAGTTTCATTTATGGTTGATGCAATTTCTGCTACGAATGTTGCGTACTGCGCATCAACAAAAGATTGGTTCTTATTAGAATAGTAGCTGTGCATCGTATGTCCAAGTTCATGCGCTAAAGTTGAAACAGATTCATAATCATCTGTCCAGTTCATAAGAATGTATGGATGCAAATCGTATTGAGCGCCGGATGAATAAGCGCCGCTTCTTTTTCCGGTTGAAGGAATGTAATCAATCCATTTTTCATCGAAAGATTTCTTTACAGTGGAAACATATTCTTGCCCCATAGGTTTGAAAACATCAAGCAAAAGTTTTTGTCCATCTTCTACGTTGTACTTGAAATCAACTGATTTTACAAGCGGTACGTACAAATCGTAGTAATGAAGTTTATCAATACCGAGCATCTTGGCTTTTAGCTTTAAGAACCTATGTAGCGTTGGCAGATTTTTATGAATCTGGCTAACCAGATTTTCATAAACAGAAACCGGAATATTATTGGAGTTAAGCGAGCTTTCTAGCACGGTTTCATACTTCCTATTTTTAGCGTAGAAATAATCTCCACGGACTTTTCCTGCTAGATTAGCGCCAAATGTATTTTGATATTTCTTATAGTTCTCGAACATAGAGCGCATAACAAGCTCGCGGTCTTTGCGGTTCTGAACTACTCTATATTTGTTAAACGCTGCTGAATTTAGTTCTACTTGCTCGCCTTTAGATAGTTTTATTTTGGGATTAGGCTTTTCTGCATTATAGAAAATGCTGTGAAGCTCACTTGGAGTAGATGTAATCAATCCGGCGCTTGCTAATATTTCCTCTTCGCGGGCGGATAAAGTATGGGCGCGAAGACGTAAAATATCGCTAACGTAAAATTTGAATTCGCTTAACTCTTTTTTCTCATCAAAGCATTTCTTGATACGCTCGGCATCCATGCTAAGTATTTCCGGATTGATGAAAGAAGCAGCTTCACCAAGTTTTGTACCGATTGTAGTAGAAATTTGATTGAGAGATTGGTTAGCGCTTATGCGCAAATCTTCATCGGCTACACGGAAGGAATAATCCGAAAGCTTGTAGTATGACTTATATATATCGAAATAGATACGCAATGTTGTGTAGAAGAGCTCAGCGTTCTTGCTCATCTTCCCTTGAAACGACTTAAGAGATTCAATTTGCGCTTGGATTGTTTCTTTGTCTTTGTTCCATTCATCTACACTTTTATAGATAACGGAATTATCCCATTTATATTTTTCCTGAACGTCTTTGCGTTCTTTATTCTGAGCAAAGGAAATTTGCGTTGCCATTATAATCACCAAAAAAATTGAACAAATATTGTAAAACACTTTCATTGTGGTCTCCACAAAGTTAATTATTAGCGGGTGAAAAATTATGAAATAAGTTCTTATTAAAAGAAAAGACTTTAGGAGAAAAATTATTGACCCACATTAATTCTTAAAAATAGAAACCCCGGCAAAAGCAGGGGCGTCTAAGTCAACTTTTCATTTGCTCAAGTTATGCGTCTTTCTTAGCACGTAAAGAATCCCAAATTGTGTATAAGCAAAGCAAACAGAACATAACGAATGAAAGAATTTCCGCTGAGTGAGATTCTGCCCATTCTGCCATAACCCAGTTTGAACCAGTTGCTCTAATTATCATACTTACTACACCCATTAACGCACCACCGGCAATAAATCCGGAAGCAATTAATGTTCCTCTTTCTCTTCTAGCATTATTTAACGATTCATCTTTGCTTCTTGTTGAAACGTAGTACGAAATTAAACCACCAACTAACAGTGGCGTGTTAATTTCTTGCGGTAAATACATTCCAAGTGCAAATGCAAGAACCGGAACTTTAATCATGGCTAATATTAATGCAATGCAAGCGCCGGCTATATAAAGCATCCAAGGGGCGGGTTGGTTTGACATTAGCGGCTGAATTATTGCTGCCATTGCGTTTGCTTGTGGTGCAGGCATTCCACCTTCACCAAATCCGTAAATTTTATTTATCAACAACATAACCAGAACTACCGTAAACGCAGATACAAGTGCGCCAACAAATTTCCACTTCTCTTGCTTTTGTGGAGTTGAACCAAGCCAATAACCAATTTTCAAATCTGTTACAAATGAGCCAGCAACTGATAATGCTGTACAAACAACACCGCCAATTATCAATGCAGAAACCATTCCGGTAGGTCCGGAAAGTCCAACTGAAACTAAAATGATTGAAGAAAGAACAAGTGTCATCAAGGTCATTCCGCTAACCGGATTGTTGCCGGTGATTGCAATTGCGTTTGCAGCAACTGTTGTAAACAGGAAAGACATTATCATTACGATTAATAAACCAACAATAGCATGAAGAACATTAAATACAACTCCAAACAAGAAGAACACAAATAAAACTATTGCTGTAACAATTATTCCAATCACAATAATCTTCATGGATAAATCTTTTTGTGTTCGTACTTCTTCCGATGATGTTGATTCTTTCTTTACGGCAATCTCTTTGAAAGCCAGTGAAATTGCAGATTTAATAACGCCGGATGAACGAACGATGCCGATGAATCCAGCCATGGCAATTGCGCCAATGCCAATGTGTTTAACATAATTACTGAAAATCAATTCAGCAGACATATCTTTAACTAACAAAGTAACACCAGAGCCGACAGTAGTTGTGAGTCCATCTCCGAAGTAAGCAATAAGAGGAACAAAAACGAAGTAAGAGAGAAATGAGCCGGCAACAATTATTACAGAATATTTTAGACCGATTACATATCCAAGACCTACAACAGCGGCGCTTGTGTTCAATCGGAAAACAATTTTGAATTTATCAGCGAGAACTTCTCCAACTCCAATAACACGTGAAGTGAAAATTTCTGCCCAAGTACCAAACGTTGCAACAAGAAAATCGTAAACGCCGCCAATCAAACCACTTATAACTAAAATTAGTGCGTGATTGCCACCTTTTTCTCCGGCAACTAAAATTTCGGTAGTGGCTGTTCCTTCAGGGAATGGAAGCTTGCCATGCATTTCACTAACAAAATATTTGCGGAAAGGAATAAGGAATAAGATTCCTAAAAATCCGCCAAGCAGCGAAGCAAAAAACATCTGGAAGAAAGTTGCTTGCAGATTCAAAATGTAAATTCCGGGCAAAGTAAAAATTGCGCCGGCAACTACTGCGCCGGATGATGAGCCTATAGATTGAATAATTACATTCTGCCCCATTCCGTTTTTCTTGCCAAGCATATTTGTTAAACCCACAGCAAGAATCGCGATTGGAATAGCGGCTTCAAATACTTGTCCGACTTTTAGACCCAAATAAGCGGCGGCGGCGGAAAAAATAACTGCCATCAAAATTCCGGTCACTACAGAATAGGAAGTTACTTCGGGATAAATTTTGCCCGGCGACATAATAGGAACATATTGTTCGCCCGGTTTTAATTCGGAGTACGCGTTGGATGGTAATCCGCTTGAAGCTGGAGTTTCGTGTGAAGACATTCTTTTCTCCTTGTGCTAACAATCATAATCTTACTCTTACTCTTGATCTTCTTAAGAAATCTCAAAAGCGATTAAGATAATGATTAAGATTAAGAGGTTGAGTTATATTCAGTTTGATTTTCATAAGCTCGATCAGAATTAGCTTTTATCAATCCAACTAACATTGATACAATTTCTTTTAATATATTTTTCCCTTGAACCTGAACAGATTTTTCAATCATTCTTTTTACTAACATTATATCCAGACAACTCGAACACTCTAGCGCTGAGCCGCGAGCAATATCTAAATATCTACATCTATCTCTTCCGGTAAATTTCCAATTGCCTTCTGCAATATTCAGAGCAATTGAGGATGGCGCTCTATCTAATTGATCAATGATTGAATTCTTGATTTGGATTTCACTGATATTATCAGCAACCCAGCCGGAGAACTCCATTGCTCGTTGATAAACAATCAATTTTTCATGATCAAAATAAACTTCACTCATCTATTTGTCTCTGCTCGATCTTGATCGTAATCTTACTCTTAATCTTTATTAAACACTGTGCGGAATCATATAGACAATCATCAATAAGATTGCAGCAAGTACAGCAAAAAGTTTTGGCATTAGATTTTTCTTGATCATATAGAAAGCTACAAGCCAGCCGACAAACGCGATCAAAGTTTTATTATCAGTTATATCATTGCCGTAAGGAAATCCGCCCCACATTTCTCCAAATGCATACCAATTCATTGCAAAACCTAGAGCAAAACCACCGACAAAAAGAAAAAACAATGTCCAAATAGTAAGTTTGTATAAGTTTGCGGTTTTACTAAATGCTTCAATAGCAGTTCTTGTTGAAAGTAACATAGCACCAAACATGAAAATTATATGTGGGATAAGAACCCAGTTTGGAACATCTCCTTTGAAACGAATTACAAGAACTTTTTCTCCCGGCAAAGTTACTTCTTCATTTCCTTTTTGAAGTTTTACAAAATACTCCCATTTCTGAAGTGCGGCACGAGCCGGTAATTCAGCTATTAAAACTTTATCGCCGGTCATTTTAGCATAAGAAAAATCTCCCTTATAAAGATATGGGCGCCAGTACAGCTCACCTTTTATCTCCGGATCATTAGTTTCTATTTCAACTGAATAATTGGAAGATGTAACATGACTGCGTTCCAGTTTATACTTAATCGTTTTGCCCGCAAGTGAAACAGTTCCGCTCTTTGGGTAAGTTGGGCCGGTAATTCTTTGGTATACCGCCGAACCGCCAGTAATCAGAAACGCCAGTACCCAGAAAAGTATTTTTTTTGCCATTATTTATTCTCGTTTTGTAAGAAATTTTTTTCGAAAAATTAAAACAACTTATTTATTTCTTCTGCCGGACGGGCAAGTATAGCCTTACCACCAACTTCAACAATAGGTCTTTGAACCAAATCCGGGTTCATAATCATCATATCCAGAATTTCATTCTCGTTCATTGTTACTATTTGCAATTTCATGCTTTTGTATACTTCTTCCTTTTTTCTTAGCAACTCGCTCGGTTTCATATTCAGCTTTTTGAGTAATGAGCTTAGCTTAGTTTTACTAAAAGGTTCGATGTAGTAATTCACTTTTGAGAAATCGATTCCTTTTTCAATTAGAATTTTGGAAACATTGCGGCAAGTTGTGCAAGTCGGTTTTTCGTAAACAGTTATTCTTTTCATATTCATTTTTTTGAGAAAGATTGCCCAAACTTAGTGAATGAAACCATACTGGACAATCCTTTTTTCATGCAATTTATCCAAAATCCGACCCTCAAAACGGATTGAACAACAGAGTTAAATCTTTTTTATTTTGCAGTTAGTAAATGAGGCAAAAATGTTTGATAAAGAGAAAATCATTACCGAGACACTTAAGGAAAGCGCCGAAGTAAAGATCAAAACCATAGAATCTTGTAAAGCTGAAATTTTGGTAGCTGTTCAAAGCTTAGTTGATGCATATAAAAATGGAAAGAAACTTCTTCTTTGCGGCAACGGCGGCAGCGCAGCAGATTGCCAACATTTAGCGGCAGAATTTGTTATTCGCCTAACTGCTCAAGTAAACCGACCGTCTCTTCCGGCAATTGCATTGACCACAGATACTTCAAACCTCTCTGCCGGTGGTAACGATCTTGGCTGGGAATTTACTTACTCAAGAATTTTAGAAGGATTAGGAAACGAAGGCGATGTACTTTTCGCACTTTCTACAAGCGGAAATTCTCCTAATATTATCCGCGCAGTAGAACAAGCCAAAACCAAGAAAATTTTTGTAGTTGGATTTTTGGGCGGGAATGGCGGCAAACTTAAGGACTTGGTTGATCTCCCGATAGTAATTCCTTCTGCAATTACTGCCAGAATACAAGAGACTCACATTACAATCGGTCACATTATTTGTGATTTGGTCGAAAAAGAACTGTTCTGCTGACTTTTCTTTTTATACATAACAGATAAAAATTTTTCAAGTGGAAAGTTTAGTTTCTTTCCCCTTGATTTGCATTCCCAAAATTTTCCCGGAGAGTTATGAATATTCCTTTAGTTATTGCAAAAGAACTCAGTATTGCAGAAAAACAAGTTGTTACGGTAATAAATTTATTTACAGAAGGAGCCACGGTTCCTTTTATTGCCCGCTACCGCAAAGAACACACCGGTGGATTGGATGAAGATTTCTTACGCAACATTGAAGACAGATTGAGTTACTTAACTATTCTCGAAGAACGCAAAGCAACTGTTCTGAAAAGCATTGAGGAACAAGGCAAACTTACAGACGAGCTTCGCGATAAGATAAATGCTGCTACTAAACTTCAAGAAGTTGAAGACCTTTATCTTCCTTATAAACCAAAACGAAAAACACGCGGTACAATAGCTAAAGCAAAAGGTCTTGAACCGCTTGCTCTATTCATTTTGCAGAATCCAAACTTTAGCGGAAATTTTGATGAAATAATGGCTCAGTATATCAACGCTGAGCTTGGTGTTGAAACTATTGCGGAAGCTTTACAAGGCGCCAAAGATATCATTGCAGAAATGATAAGTGAAACTGCGGAAGTCCGCCAAGAGGTTCGCGAGTTTATGCAAGAAGAGGCAATAATTGTTTCTTCTAAAAATGAAAACAAGAAAGATGATCCGAATCTTAAAAAGAAAGATGTTTACGATGTTTACCACAACTTTTCTGCGCCGTTAAATAAAATAAAAGAGTATCAAATACTTGCAATCAACCGCGGTGAAAGCGACGGTTATCTTAAAGCGATTCTCAGCTTCGATAAGCCCGGCGTGTTAAATAGAATCTTCGATAAGTTTTTTGAATACGATGAATCTTTCTTCTTAAACATTCTGGAAGAAGTAGTTGACGATTCTTTTATGCGTTTAATTTTTCCATCTATCGAACGTGAAGTTAGAAATCTCTTAACGGAAGAAGCTGATCTCCACGCAATTGAAATTTTTGCCGCAAACTTGCGCCAACTTTTACTTCAGCCGCCAATCAGTAATAGAATGATTTTGGGAATTGATCCCGGCTTTTATTCGGGTTCCAAGATTGCAGTAATTGATACAACCGGAAAATATGTTGAAGGCGCTACAATGTATCCTCATCCGCCGCAAAATAAAACTGCTGAAGCAAAAAGAATTTTGCTTGATATGATAGACCGCCATAAAGTTAATTTGATTGCGATCGGCAACGGAACTGCAAGCCGGGAAACTGAACAGCTTGTTGCAGATTTGATAAAAGAGCAGAAACTAAAATGCCATTACTTAATTGTTAACGAAGCCGGCGCGTCGGTATATTCTGCAAGCTCAGTTGCTAAAGATGAGTTTCCCGATCTTGAAGCCAGCCAGCGAGGAAATATTTCTATCGCTCGCCGTGTGCTCGATCCACTTGCCGAGCTTGTAAAAATAGATCCGAAGTCAATCGGTGTAGGCTTATATCAACACGATGTCGATCAGAAATTACTTTCCAAAAAACTAGATGATGTTGTTGTAAGCTGCGTAAATTATGTTGGTGTTGATGTTAACACTGCTTCTGCTTCACTTCTTAATTACGTTTCCGGTTTGAACAAAAGAATCGCAAACAATGTAATTAGGTACCGCGAGCGAATCGGCAAATTCAAAAACAGAAAAGAGCTGATGGATGTAACCGGAATGGGTGAAAAAGCTTTTGAGCAGTGCGCCGGATTCTTACGCATTCCCGATGGCGAAAACCCGCTCGATAATACTTCAATCCATCCCGAGTCTTACGATGCAACCACAAAACTTTTGAAGCTCTGCGATCTTTCAACAACTCACATCAACGAAAAAGGAAATCTTGTTGAGCTGTTTGTAAAAACAAAAGGTATTGAAAAAGTTGCAAAAGATATCGGCGTTGGCGAGCCGACACTTGTTGATATTCTCGACAACTTGAAAAAGCCGGGACGCGATCCGCGTGAAGAAATGCCTTTGCCAATCTTGCGTAGCGATGTTCTGAAGATTGAAGACTTGCAAGATGGAATGAAGCTGAAAGGAACTGTCCGCAACGTAGTGGATTTCGGCGCGTTCGTAGATATTGGCGTTAAGCAAGATGCGCTGCTTCACATATCCCAAATAGCAAATAAGTTTGTAAAGAATCCGTTGGAGCTATTAAAAGTAGGCGATATTATTGATGTAACCGTAATCGGGATTGATGTTCCCAAGCAGAGAATTTCATTATCCATGATAAAATAAACGTTGGGGCGACGTTTCGTCGCCCTAAATATTATTTTAGCTCAGAAAATCCGCGCTCCAATCTTTTATAATAATTCCCGCCATTTTTTTATCTTTGTACCGATTTCAAACAATATAGGAACTACAATGACAGCAAACTTTGATATGATCAAAAAAGTTTATGCTCAATTCCAGAATAAAGTTGCAAGTGTTCGCAAAGTTGTTGGCAGACCAATGACTTATGCAGAAAAAATTCTCTACTCACATTTGTGGGAATCTCCAAATACACCTTTCGTGGGCGGAAAAGATTTTGCTGATTTTGCACCGGACCGTGTTGCAATGCAAGACGCAACTGCTCAGATGGCTATGCTTCAGTTTATGCATGCCAGAAGAAAAGAAGCCGCTGTTCCGGCCACTGCTCATGCAGATCACTTAATTGTTGCTCAGAATGGAAGTGTATCGGATTTGAAAGATGCCATCGCAGAGAACAAAGAAGTTTATGAATTTCTTGAAACCATATGCAAAAAATATGGCGTTGGTTTCTGGAAACCGGGCGCCGGTATTATTCATCAAGTGATTTTAGAAAATTATGCTTTCCCGGGCGGATTGATGATAGGCTCCGATTCTCATACTCCAAACGCCGGCGGTTTAGGTATGCTTGCAATTGGTGTTGGCGGCGCCGATGTTGTTGATGTTATGGCTGGAATGCCGTGGGAATTAAAATGGCCGAAACTTATTGGCGTTAAATTAACCGGAAAACTTAGCGGATGGACTTCACCCAAAGATGTTATCTTAAAACTTGCCGGCTTGTTAACAGTTAAAGGTGGCACCGGTGCAATTGTAGAATATTTTGGCGAAGGTACAGAATCAATTTCTTGTACCGGAAAAGCAACTATCTGTAACATGGGCGCAGAGATTGGCGCAACTTGTTCCGTATTTCCTTTTGATGAAAAAATGGCTGCCTACTTAGAAAAAACCGACCGTGCTGATGTTGCAAAACTCGCTCGCAAAAATGCTAATACCCTTAAAGCTGATACTGAAGTATATGATGCTCCTTCAAAGTATTACGATCAAATCGTTGAAATTAATTTAAACGAGCTTGAACCGCACTTAAACGGACCTTTTACACCAGACCGCGCTTGGCCTTTATCCAAAATAAAAGAAGCAATTATTGAAAATAATTTTCCGGAAAAAGTAAGCGTAGCGTTAATTGGAAGCTGCACAAACAGCAGTTACGAAGATATTGACCGTGCTGCAAACATTGTTATAAATGCGTTATCAAAAGGATTGAAAGCAAAGTCTGAATACAAAATTTCTCCCGGCTCCGAACAAGTACGCGCTACAATTGAACGTGATGGACAGTTAAAAACTCTTACAGATTTTGGTGGACAAGTTTTAGCAAACGCTTGCGGACCTTGCATTGGCATGTGGAAACGTATGGATATGAAAACCGGTGAGAAAAACACAATCGTAAATTCGTTCAACAGAAATTTTGCTAAACGTAACGATAACAATCCGGAGACTTACAGCTTTGTAGCAAGTCCCGAAATTACAACTGCGCTCGCAGTAGCCGGAAAGCTTTCATTCAATCCGGAAACGGATTATTTGGAAAATAAAAATGGCGAACAAGTAAAACTTGATGCGCCTTACGGAGAAGAACTTCCAAAGAAGAGTTTCTTGAAAGATAAAAAAGGATTTCTCGCACCAACAAAGAACGGCTTCAAAACTAAAATTGCTATGCCGGATAATTTTGACCGTCTCCAATTTATGGAACCGTTCAAAGCTTGGGATGGCAACGATATAGTTGACGCGCCTCTTCTCTTAAAAGCTAAAGGCAAATGCACAACAGATCATATTTCTCCGGCTGGTGCTTGGTTAAAGTTCCGCGGACACCTAGATAACATTTCCAAGAATATGTTCCTCGGCGCAATTAATGCTTATACCGGAAATGCGGGTGAAGCAAAAAATCTTTTTACCGGCGAATACAAACAAGTTCACGAAGTTGCACGAGAATACAAAGCACAGAATATCGGATGGGTTGTTGTCGGCGATGAAAATTATGGTGAAGGTTCTTCGCGTGAACACGCTGCAATGGAACCACGCTTCCTCGGCGGCAAAGCAATCATAACAAAATCATTTGCCCGCATTCATGAAACTAACTTGAAGAAACAAGGAATGCTTCCTCTTACATTTGCTAATCCAAATGATTACGATAAGATTCAAGAAGATGATAAATTTAGCATTCCAAACTTGAGTGCGCTCGCTCCGGAAAAGCAAGTTCAGTTAATTGTTACACATAAAGATGGTTCGGTTGATGAAATTATATTAAACCATTCTTTTAACGCCGGACAAATTGCTTGGTTTATTTCCGGCGGCGCACTTAATTTGATAGCGGCAAGACAAAAGGTTCAAGGAACAAGGAAAACCGTTAAACGGAAAACGGCAAAGGTGAAACGTGAAAAGGCAAAAACTGCCATGAAAAAACCGGCAGCTAAAAAGAAAATAGAGAAGAGAGCGGTTGTTAAAAAAGCAGCGAAGAAAGCAAAACCGGTTGCAAAGAAAGTTACAACCAAGAAAAAGGTTATAAAGAAAAAAACAGTTGCTAAGCTGGTTAAAAAAGCAGTAAAGAAAGTTGTTAAAAAGGCTATTAAGAAGCCGGTTAAAAAGGTTATCAGAAAGAAAAAATAAATCCCATTTCAGTAGAGACGCGCCATGGCGCGTCTTTACAACTACTGCATTATCTTCAACCACCACGAAATCCTTTCATAGTAAACCAGTAATTGCATTGATTTTCCCGAATCTAATTTAGATTTTAACAGTGGAATAAATATTGTTAACTGTATCCATCCTTTAATTGGGGAGATGTAATGAAACAAAAAATTTCTTTCTTTTTCGTAGTATTATTTTTCATGGTATTCATTAAAACATATTCACAAGTTGAAACATTACATCCAAAACTTGTCGGAATGATTAACCAAATTCAATTTGTAAATGATAAGGTTGGATGGAGTTTAGTTTATAAGAAACTGTACAAAACTGAAAATGGAGGCATAAAGTGGTTTCCACAAATTAGTGATCAATCGATTCAATCTATTTCTGCTATTGACGAGAATAAAATATTTGCCTTGGGGACAACAAAATTATTTCTTTCTAAAGATGGTGGTAGTACTTGGACAAAAGTATTGGATTATGGAGATTATTCTACTATCAGTTTTAGATCAATTACTCTTCAAAATGGCACTCCTACAATTCTACACAACGTTCCAATTATTTTGAGATCATTTGATGATGGAACAACATGGATTAAGGATACATTGAATTTGGAAAACAATAGATACCTCACAAAATCATGCTTCATGTCAAAAGATATGGGATGGGTTATATACGTTAATAAATATGATTACTTTGTAATGAAAACCTCTGATTCAGGCAAAACATGGAATTATCAATTTGGGAATACGTCAACCGAAATATGGGATATCAAAGCTGTAACCGAAAACTTAGTGTATTTCATAGGCAAGGATAGAATTTCACACAAAACTTCAATTTATAGGTCCACAGATGGAGGGTGGAACTGGAAAGTTGTATTAGACGACATCGGTTACTACGAAGTAAATGCAATTAGTCTCTTTAGTACAGATAGTAATACAATCGTTTGTAATACAGGTAAAATAAACTGCATACAATCTACCGATAGCGGTGAAAATTGGGAGTCAAAAAATGTTTTAGTGGAACCGGATGGTATTATATTATCAAGTCTAAGGTTTTCCTATATGTCGTCTTCAAATGGATACGTTTCCGGTGTAAATAACGATGGGAAAATTATTATTGCTAAATCAACTAACTATGGAAAAACTTGGAATAACATACAAGCAATTACTTATGAAACACAAGTTGATCTTCTTGATGTAATTGCGCTAGATCAGAATAATATCTTCGTATGTGGGAAGTCCGGGACTATAATGAAAAGTATAGATAACGGTGAAAGTTGGATACAACAACATAGTGGAACTCAAAACGTATTAAATAGCATATATTTTGTAAATAAAAAACTAGGGTGGGCTGTTGGTGAGAATGGTACAGTTGTTAATACTTCAGATGGTGGAATATCATGGATAGTACAAACTGTCCCCATTCAAGGTGCTTTAAACGACGTTTATTTCTATAATGAATTAATAGGCTGGGCATGTGGTTTTGACAACGTTGGGTGTCTAGTTAGCACAGTAGATGGTGGTAAAACATGGAAAAAAACACAGTTGGGAATTGATTTCTCGTTAACTAAGCTGAATTTTATTAATAACAGAATTGGCTGGGTAATAGGAAACAAAAGTAATTACTTTGATCCTTCAACTGGTGGATTCAAATCTATTGGAGGTGTTTTTTATACATATAATGGCGGTGAATCATGGGAACAAATCAATTACGAGTCCTTAAGCAGTATAAGTTTCTATAATGAAAAATATGGGTTTAGAACAAGAGAGGCATTATTAGATTACACAAGTGATGGTGGAATCACATGGACAAATATTCTAGATCATGAAGTAATAAATAGCACTCAATTTTCTAATTCGTTTTCTAATATCACTTCACTTGATAAAGAGAATATTTTTTTCATACAATATACACACACTAAATGTTGTGGTACTCAGAGTACATTATATTATTCAACCGACGCCGGACTTACATGGGAATATTACAATTCCTTTCCAACAAGTGTTTTGAATTTATTTGTTTCACCAACCAAGAGTATTTTTCTTGTTGGTTATTTGGGGTATGTTGGGGCTATAAATCGTGATAAAATGCCCACTAGCATTAATACGGAGGTAAAAAGTTTACCACTAAATTTTTCTCTCTCCCAAAACTATCCTAACCCCTTTAATCCATCAACAACTATAGACTATCAACTTCCAATTCCCGGATTTGTTACACTAAAAATTTACGATCTTCTCGGCCGCGAAGTTGCAGCACTTGTAAATGAATACAAGCAACCCGGAACTTATAACTCAAAGCTCAACACTCAAAACTTTCAACTGCCCTCCGGTGTATACTTCTACCGTTTGCATTCCGGCAGCTACAGCCAGACAAAGAAATTAATTTTAATAAAATGATAATGGAAATGATAACATGAGAAGATTAATTCTAAAAATGTTTGCATTATCAATTGCATTGGCAAATTTTACTTCTGCGCAAATTGATAATCTTAGCGATTGTTTACCGTTAGCGGTCGGCAATAAATGGAATTACACATATACGACAAAGCAAGTCGGGTACTTTTCTCATTTTTCTTCAACAGAATCGGGATTAATCGAATTTCAAGTTATAAGTAAATCAGAACAACCTAATGGCTATGTAACATGGGAAATCAAGCAGAAGAAAAACGCTACAAGAGATACTTATGGTATCCCGCTTCAAAGCGTTAAAGACTCTACAGCCATCACCATTATAGAATTACTAGAATTAAACCATGAACTAACATCAAGCACCGCTTCAGATCCACTAAGCATCTTTCCTTTTAAGACGGGTGCACCGGATACTTCAAAATTTTTCCGCTACAAAGAGTATTCTACAGATGGAGATATATTTTTAAGAATAATTTTCCCCGATAAGGATAACCCTACTCTTTCACGGTACAATTATGAGTTTATGCTTAGAAAAGATGTGGGAATTTTAAAGCTAATTTTCAAACACAGTTATATTGGCGGTATGAGGTCGTCAGAATATTATATAAGCAAATTCAATAACCAGATAATCAGCAGTGTAGAAGGAAAAAAATCTATTGATACAAAGTTTTCTCTTTCCCAAAACTATCCCAACCCCTTTAATCCATCAACAACTATCGATTATCAGCTTCCAACTCCCGGCTTTGTTACACTCAAAGTTTACGATCTTCTCGGCCGCGAAGTTGCAGCACTTGTTGATGAATACAAACAACCTGGAACTTACAACTCTACGTTCAACACTCTTCGTTCTTCACTCACTTCCGGTGTTTACTTTTACCGTTTAACCGCCGGCAGTTACAGCCAAACAAAGAAATTAATTTTGATGAAATAAGAAGGGGTGTTTATGAAGCAGCAACTTATGTTAATCATGTTGTTTTTTAGCACTATTATATTTTCACAACAAAATGTAGCGCAAGACTATTTCCCGCTTCAGGTAGGTAATCGTTGGCAATTTACCGAGGGTCATAATTCTTACAATGAAAGCTGTGTTGTCTGCGACTCAATTATGCCGAATAATAAAAAGTACGCTAAAATTGAAGGAGTGTACTTAAATGGCTATTACAGAACAGAAGGATCAAAAGTTTATCTCTATCAATCGGTACTAAAAAACTTGGAAACTGTTTTTTATGATTTTTCCTTAAATGTTCGCGACACTGTCAGCAGAATTGAATATCCCGGTACCACACATATAATTACTGTTAACTCAAAAGGTACTATGAAAATATTAGGACAACAGTATGATTACATAAGATTCTTTAGAGATGATGTAAAATCAACTGCAGACGGATATTATTACATCGTTTATGGTCTGGGTCTTGTAGCATATGTAGGTGAGCTTTTAGGATTTGAATGTTCTGGGGCAATTATTGATGGGAAGCAATATGGAGTAATACTTAATGTAATTAATCCTGGTGATGATTTGCCAACTCAGTTCTCTCTTTCCCAAAACTACCCTAACCCCTTCAATCCATCAACAACTATCGATTATCAGCTTCCAACTCCCGGCTTTGTCACACTAAAAATTTACGATCCCCTCGGGCGCGAAGTTGCAACACTTGTTAATGAATACAAACAAGCCGGAACTTATAATTCTAAATTCTCAATTGTAAATTATAAATTGTCTTCCGGTGTTTACTTTTACCGCTTGCAAGCCGGCAGTTTCAGTGTGACAAAGAAATAAATTTTGATAAAGTAAGGTGACCCTCATGAAAAAGCTTTTTACTTCTGCAATTATACTTTTTTGTTTTATGACCGTCTCCGGGCAGTGGTCAAAGAAAGATTTTCCATCGAAGGCAAATTTAATTGACGTTGAATTCGCAGATCACAATACAGGCTGGATTATCGGTCGCCAAGAAAACGAAGGGATTATTTTTAAAACAACTAACGGCGGACTCAACTGGGTGAATATTTTTTCCGGAAGCTTTGCACCACAAAAACTCCAGGTTATTGACAAAACAACACTGTTTTTTAACGACTCCGATGGAAACCTCTTTGTTTCTAAAGATGGCGGTAATATATGGAACAAATACAAAGTAGCTGCCGGTAAATTTTATTATTCATTCATAAGCGAATCTACAGGCTGGTGTACTAGTTATCTCAATAATACATTCTCAATAAAAAGAACAATTGATGGCGGAGCTAGCTGGATTACAATTAAGGAAGCATATCAGGATACTTACTTAAAAGAGGTCGCAGATATTTACTTCTATGATAATAATACCGGCTGGGTTTGCGGCGTTGAGTTTGTTTATAAAACTGAGGATGGCGGCTCTAATTGGAAATTTGTTGATATTAAAGGCTGGGTGGATGCGTCAGCAATATCTTTTATGGATAAAGACCATGGATGGATAACCGGCAAATGGCATTCCATTAATAGCCCACACATAATTTGGACAGATAATGGGGGAAACACTTGGAACAACTGTAATTTTAATGCTCCTAATTTTGTCACCGGAGAAAAATTTCCCTTTGCAAAATACTCGCGTGTTGAATCGCTAGATTCAAATAGTGTTTATTCCGTAGGACATTCAATATCGGGCTACGGACAAATTCTAAAAGCAACATTTCCCAAAGAATATTTTGCTACCTGGATAAACCAACCTACCAGCGATTATAAACCATGGTTCATTAATACAGAGCTAAATGATGTAGAAATAATTGACGCGGACAATATTGTTGTTGTTGGCATGGATGGAACTTATCTTAAAAAAGATACAACTAAATCTATAACAATTGTCTCTCCGAATGGTAACGAAAAAATTTATCCTAAAAATATTGTACCTATTACTTGGAAAGCACAGAACCTTATTACCGAAAAAATCGACATCTATGCCTCTTCAAATTCCGGTAGCGAATGGAGTCTTCTAGCAGAGAATATCAATATAAGCCAAGGCGTTTTCAACTGGAGAGTTTATCTACCACCTACGAATAACGCGTTAATAAAGATCGTTCAAAAGAATAATAACTTGTTTGATTTATCTGATAACTCTTTTTCAGTTATAGAAGATCCTAGAAAATTAAAATTGGAATATCCGGTCAGCGGCGACACAATCCGAATGAATTCTTACATTCAGCTAAAATGGAGTTCAAATTATCAATCGCCCGGACCAATTAAATTTCTTTTTACATTTAAGAATGACGGCTTTAATGCAACATTTGATTCTTTGACCGCAAATATTAGTGATGGCAGCTGCATCTGGCATACCCGCGATATTAATGAATATATTGATATTACTATACAAGATGTAAGCAACCCGGAAATAACGGACTTCGCTTCGAATATTTTTGTTACATACCCGCCAAGTATACAAATTGTATCGCCCGGCAAGGGTTATAAATGGCAGGTAGATAGTATTAAGCAAGTTACTGTTGCCGGACTCTATCTTAAGAATTTTTCACTTTTTTTATCTGTTGATAACGGAAATAGCTGGGAGTCCTTAGGTTCATCCTTTTACACGCCCGATTATTATTCGCCAAACAAAATTAATGTCAAAGTACCAAATAAAGTTTCGGATAAATGCAAAATTAAAGTAGCCGCGAACAAAGATCCGCAGTATTACCATATTACAGATTCTACTTTTAGTATTACAAACGCAAAAAACCTTGGTTACTTTCCACTCAAAATTGGTAACCGTTGGTACTACAAATACATAACTTCTTACGGTTTTAATGGTGTTTACAAAATGCTCATCATTACCAAGGATTCATTAATTAATAATAAACTAATGTATCAGTTAGATGAATATACTAGCGATAAACAACAATTCGTTTTAACAAAACGTGCATTCATATTCTATTTGCAAGAAGGGAATACCATATTAGAGTTTCCACATATATACACTAATATTAGTGCGTACAAGATTTTCGATCTTTCAGATTTCTCCAAAAACATAAATGTTTTTAACAAAAGTTTTGATTTGTATGAATGGTCCGGCGGGTTTACCCCTCGTTTTTATTATAGAAGCTTCATCAACAACATCGGCATAAAAACCTACGGTTCACAAGGCAGGTCTTATTGGAATGATTTGGTACAGTATGAACTGGTTGGATGTGATATTGATGGCCATGCTTATGGAGAGACTTTTGAAGGATATGAGGTTGGTATTACTTATGAAGATACCGGACTTCCAACATATTTTTCTCTCTCCCAAAACTACCCTAATCCGTTTAATCCATCAACAACTATCGAATATCAGCTTCCAACTCCCAGATTTGTTACACTAAAAATTTACGATCTTCTCGGCCGCGAAGTTGCTACACTTGTTGATGAATACAAACAACCCGGGACTTATAATTCTAAATTCTCAATTGTAAATTATAAATTGGCTTCGGGAGTTTACTTCTACCGCTTGCAATGCGGCAGTTATAGCGAAACAAAAAAACTTATTTTGATGAAATGAGAAAAGCCGGGAAACGACAAAGGTGAAACGTGAGAAGTGAAAACTGATATGTTAGAGAATGTATTTCGCTTTTAACTTTTCATCCCGAAAAGAGCTCGGGACAGGCTCTTTTACGGTTTTCGTCTTTCGTGTCACTTTTCACCTTTCATCTTTTCACGTTTTTTGTCTCCCGTTTTACTTTTCACCTTTGACGTTTCACTTTTCTCGCCTCTCGTTTCCCCTACTCAAACACAATTGTTTTTTTTCCAAACGGAAGTACTCTGTTTGCGAGATGATATTTTACCGCCTTAGCGAGGACAGATCTTTCAAGTTCCCTTCCCTTGCTTATCAAATCTTTCAAAGAATCTTTGTGGGAAATTCTTGCTACGCCTTGTTCAATTATTGGTCCCTCATCCAGATCGGCAGTTACGTAATGGCTTGTAGCGCCAATAATCTTAACACCTTTTTCATAAGCTTGTCTATATGGGTTAGCACCGACAAACGCCGGAAGAAATGAATGATGAATGTTGATAATCTTAAATGGAAACTCTTTTACAAAATCATCTGATAAAACTTGCATATAGCGCGCTAAGATAACTGTGTCAACATCATTCCTTTTTAGCAGCTCAAGTTCCGCTGCTTCGGCTTCATGCTTATTATGTTCAACCGGAATTAAGTAAAAAGGAATCTTGTACTGTGCAGCTAGCGGTTGTAAATCCTGGTGGTTGGAGATAATTAATTTTATGTCGGCAGATATATCGCCTATACTGTTAAGCCAAAGGATTTCTTGCAGACAGTGTTCATACTTGGAAACAAAAATTGCTGTGCTATGTTTTTTATCATTGTAGAAAATCTTGTAATCGGCAGAAAAGCTTTTCGCGAGCTCCGAAAATTCATTTTCAAATTCTTCACGACTAAGTTTTACTTCTTCGGTGTCCCACTCAACACGGGTGAAAAACATATTCTCTTCTCTTTCTACATGCTCATCCAGATTAAGAATATTGCCTCCCCGCTGAAAAATGAACTGGGAAATCTGCGCAACTAATCCTCGCCTATCCGCGCACGATAAAAGTAAAGTAGCTATTAATGGTGTTTTGTCAATCATCTAAGATTCCGTGAAAAGTAAGACGTAAAACTTGAGAGGTCAAATTCAAGTACATTTTCAGTTGCACGTCTTACTTCTTTCGTTTTACGTTTTCCGTTAATCAACTTCGCCGCCAAACAATTTTGTCACCTTCTTTAATTCCAAGCTTAACTGTATAGCCTGCAACCACTTCAACTACATACTGCGCCGGCTTAACTGAAGGAAGAGAGGTATCATCGAAAGGTTTAGCGTTTTTAACAATTGTAACAATTTCCATTTTGGAATTCACATAAATAATATCGAGCGGAAGAATTGTATTGTGCATCCAGAATGCTTGCGGTTCCTCAGTATCAAAAATGAAAAGCATGCCTTGGTTTTCTGCCATCGTGTTGCGGAACATTAAACCGGTCTGGCGCTGTTGGCCGTCATCAGCAATTTCAATTTCTATTTGGGCAATTGCATCCCCATTTTTGTTAGTGAAAGAAAGATCACCTTCTTTGGTAAACGAGTAAGCGGCTTTTCCATTCACGGCTTTTTCCAGCTCCGGATTTATCGGATTCTTTGTTATTAATAGATTTGAAAGAACAAAATATGCAACAAATGCAACCAAAACGATCACGACCGTAATCTGCATAAATCGGTTTTTGTTCATCTGCTTTTTAGAGATTTGTTTGTTTTTAGACATAAATGTTAATCTGTAAATTGGTTTATGAAATATTGAGAGCAATGCAGTAGTTAAATTTCTTTTACTGCAAAGCCGACAACTCTAATTTAACTATTTTATAAAGGAATTTATGAATACCCGGTTTATTTTACGGCAAGAAATAAAACTTAGTTCCATTCAAGAGAAAATGATTTCCAGCGGCTGGGGTGCCGAAACTCTTGATGATTCTCTTGTCGAAAAGATTACATATTTATCCGGCGGATTAAAAATAAATGGTTATCTCGCTTACCCTAAAGATCAATCAAAAAAATATCCTTGCATTATTTGGTGCCGAGGCGGTTTCGCCGCCGCCGGCGCAATTGATGAGTTCAACGCGAAAGGAATATTCGGGCAAATAGCCCACTGGGGATATGTTGTTCTTGCATCTCAATACCGGGGCAATGCCGGAAGCGAAGGAGAAGATGAATTCGGCGGCAGCGACGTTGATGATGTTCTTAATCTCATTCCCTTAGCAGATGAACTAAAGTTTGCCGATACAACCAGCTGGGGAATTGAAGGATGGAGCCGGGGCGGATTGATGACATATCTAACTTTAACACGAACGGATATATTTAAAGCCGCAGTTGTAATTGGAGCAATTTCAGAATTAAGAAACAATACCGGCGAAAATAATTTTATGCAGCAGCTTATTGAACGAATGAAGCTGAATTATACGGATGTGGATTTTGTAAAGGAATTTGAAAAAAGGTCAATCCTAAATTTTCCGGAAAAACTTTGCAGCACCACTCCTCTTCTGCTTCTTCACGGAACAAATGATAATCGCGTCAGCCCGGACGATTCAAATAGAGTAGCTGAAAAACTCAAAATGCTAAATCATACTCACGAATTAATACTTCTCGAAGGTGGAGATCATTTTTTGAAAACACATAGAGATGAGGTTGCCGGATTAAGACGGGAGTGGTTTGCGAAGTATTTAAAGTAGCTTAAGCTCTACCTCTTTTTTAGAACTTCCGAATACGATTTTCAAAAAATCATATTTTTTAAAATCATTTTTAAGTGTAAAAATATTTTTACCAATCGAAGCATTCTCTTTCTTTAACAGAGAAAATACTTTTCCTTTCCCTCCAAAAATTTCAATCTGTTCATCCACGCTGTTCTGCATAACAACCAGCGCGCTATTATTAGATTCTTTAATTAACAGAGGCTTCGCAAGTTCTTCATTTAATTTTGCCAATTCTTTCATCTGCGAAATTTCGATTGAGACAACATCGGAGGCTTCTACACTTTCATTCCAAAGTTTGTTAACCGATTTAACGCTGAAATAGTAATTCACCTTTTTCGGTTTATCAATTGCAAGAGTTACATTTGTTTTAGGCGCCGGAACAATATCGAACAAATATTCGGCTAACGGTTCGGAGTTCTTTTTCGGAAGATTATAAATAGCGATATAGCTTACACTGTCATTAGGGCTCTGGCTTTTCTCCATTTCCCATTTCAGCGAATAAAAATTCTTTTCTGTTGTGGCATTGGAAGAAAGATTGATTGGAGTTGGAGGATAAATTCCTTTTAGCCAAGGCATTGCTGCCGGAAATGTTCTATACTGAAATGAAGGGAAGTCAAAATCTTTAATATGCTGATACCTAAAAAATGAAACTCCGTCGGCTTTCAATTTTCTGGAAAGCTTAATCATCTCATCAATATCCGGCTTAACATTTTCCTTGTAAGCGGCTATGCCTAGTACTACACCGCGTCCGCTGGAATTGGCAGTCCAGTCTTTAGCCAATAAATCAAAACGCGGATTCTCATCAAGACTCCAGTAAATCTGCGGAGTTAAATAATCAACAATTCCCCTTTTCATCCAGCCGTATGAATCTTGATAGATATCGTAATAACTTTCCCAAGCAGACATACCGGGAAGTTTTTTATACACACCAATTGGAGCGGCACCAATTTTCACTAATGGTTTAACGGATTTTACTTTTTCGTAAATCTCTTTTACTAACGAAGAAATATTATTACGCCGGAAATCATCTCTTGTTAGTCCCGCGCCATGAATCTGATATGAAAAATCATCTTCGAAATTTTTTCCCGGATAGCGGATGTAATCAAGATGAACTCCATCAACATCATAATTCTCAACCATCTCGGTAATTAAATCGGAAATGTAATCTCTAACTTCCGGCAAGCCGGGATCTACCCAAAGAGTTTTTTGTCCGTCACGCTCATCTTCAACAATCCATTCCGGTTTTTTCTGAGAAAGATGATTTTTGTTTTGAAGAATTGCTTTTTCTGTTCCACCGTAAACCATGCAAGCATTTATCCACGCATGAATTTCAATTCCCCTTTTATGAGCTTGCTCAATTGCATATTTAAGAGGATCGTAACTAGATTCCCCCTCTACTTGACCGGTTATATATTGAGAAAGCGGCTCGAAGGAAGAATTAAACATAACTGTACCGTTGCTTCTTGCCTGAAAGTAAACAGTATTAAATTTTTTCGATTCGAGATCATCAAAAATATCGGAGAGTGCTTTCTTCTGTTTCTCAGCGTTGTAGCTAGGAGGCGGCCAATCTAACCTATGGTTTGTAGCCAGCCATACAGCGCGCGTTTCTCTTTCTACTTGCGAGAACACAATTGAAGTGAGAATGAGGAAGAAGAAAAATGTTTTTTTTGTTATCATATTAAATAAAGTGACAGATTCCTTCTTCAAGAGATTGAATTACCAAATCTTTGTCAGCTTCAATATCCAAATAAAGAATACCGGGCTCGGAAAGAAGAACAAATTTCGTTTTACCATTCCTTCCCTTTTTATCGCGAAGCATTACTTTGTAAATATTCTCTACGTTACATTTATCCAATGTGATTTTGTCTTGCAAAAACAATGGAAGAGAAATATACTTCACCAGTTTTTCTGCTTTCATTATTCCTTTGAAGTGGGAAAGATAAAGCGCACATGTTAATCCAATGATTACAGCCTGTCCATGTTTAATTTTATGATCTTGCTCAACTTCAATTGCATGAGCAAAAGTATGACCGAGGTTTAAGATTTTGCGCAGTCCCCCTTCCATTTCATCTGCTTGAACAACAGACGCCTTCATGTTTATGCAAGTTTCTATTGTCTTAGTAGTCGGCTTTGGACTTAACTTCAATATCTGCTTTAATTCACTTCTAAAGCTTGAGTACAATTTATCATCACCCAGATAAGCATACTTAATAATTTCCCCTAACCCGCAAACAACATCTTCCTCTTTCAAAGTCTTCAAGAAAGATGTATCAACAAGTACAAACTCCGGCTGATAGAATGTTCCGATAAGGTTTTTGGTTTTTCCATAATTGATTCCGGTCTTGCCTCCTACTGAGCTGTCAACAGCCGCAAGTAAAGTTGTAGGTACTTGAATGAATTGAACACCGCGGCTGAAAGTTGAGGCAACATAGCCGGCTATATCTCCGGTTATTCCTCCGCCAATTGCGATAATCAGCGTGTCTCTTCCAAACTCATTTTTAATTAAGCAATCGTAAAACTCTTCCACCGATTTATTGTTTTTGCTTTTCTCATTAGCAACATACTCAACTACCACCACCTTCCTCATTCTTTCGGTAATTAAGGATTTTATTTTCTTAAGGTGGTAGCCAAGAACATTTTCATCTACAACAATGAAAACATTTTTGTGCAAACCATGCTTTTCAATCAATTCCGGCAATTGAGAAATGATGTTGTTACCAACATAAACCGGGTAACTTTTAGACGAGGCTTTTACTTCAATTTTTTTCATGGAATATGTACTTAATTTTTTTTGCAATTCTGTCAACTGTCTGGCCGAGCGGTGTAAGCTCTGTATCAATTACAATATCGGCACGCTCATACAAAGCGCGTCTTTTTTCTA
Organism: Ignavibacteriota bacterium; assembly: GCA_043807765.1. GTDB lineage: Bacteria > Bacteroidota > Ignavibacteria > Ignavibacteriales > Melioribacteraceae > Stygiobacter. The sequence goes on along the minus strand of JAZDFQ010000066.1, from coordinate 7,340 downwards.
GCAGCTCTTTTATTCGTTTTAAAAATTCTTCTTCTGAGTTATTGCCTAGCACCAAATCACGAAAAATTGGTCTATCAGTTTTATGCTTTAATCTTTTATACAAAGTATTTGGCGAAACTTTAAGGTAAATAATTTTACCGCTCTGCCTCATCATATCAAAATTATTCTGATTGGCAATAGTTCCGCCGCCAAGAGAAATAACAATTCTATCTTTCTCTGCTAATCTATTAAGAATTTTAGATTCCGCCTCACGAAAATAATGCTCGCCATGCTTTTCAAATATCTCTACAACCGAAAGCTGTTCCTCATCTTCGATTACTCTGTCCAAATCAAAGAACTCAAGACCGAGTACATTGGCAAGTATCGGTCCAATTGTACTTTTGCCGCTAGTCATAAATCCGGTTAAAAAAATTCTCATTGTAACGGAGCGCTCTGTTTACCGGTTCAATATAATTAATCTGAAAAGAAAATAAGAGTTGTGTTTTAAAAAAGTATAGTTCGGGCAATAAAAAGCCCCGACTAGCTACGCCGGGGCTTTCAAAAATTTCCGCCTTATAAAGGTTAACTCCAAATCCCAATTACTTCAACAGAATCATCTTTTTAGTTTCGTTAAACTCGCCCGCTTTCAAGCGGTAAAAATAAATTCCGGAAGAGTATTGAGAATTCCGAATTGAGAATTGAGAATTGTAATTACCCGCTGGTTTGAATTCATTGACCAATGTTTCAACTTCTCTTCCTAGCAGATCAAAGACTTTTAACGAAACTTGACTTGCCTTTGCAATTTGATAACTGATAATCGTTTCCGGATTAAATGGATTTGGGAAATTCTGCTCCAGTTTTAACTGTGTCGGCAATATATCCGATTGATCAACTCCTAGAAGAATTCCTTGTTCCGGTGTTGGCAATTTAACTGTTGTATAAATTCTAAATTCACCCGGCTCAAGCGTAATAGGCATATCAACATTATCAACATTTAATTCTTCGCCGGTAAAATAGTTATACCATTTGCCCGTGTTCTGAAATTCCGGAAGCATTGTATCGGTAGCTACAGCAAAATTTGCAATTACTACTACATTCATGCTGGAATGATTTATCCACATTCTCTTTAAATAACCGCTTACACTCATTCTAAAATCGCTGCTGGAAAATGCCGGATAATCTTTTTTCAATTTGATTAGAGCATTCCAAGTTTTCATCAAGCGGCTTCTATCAATGTTTGTAAGATAATCCCACTTAACCGGTTTAACTCCAAGTCTTCCATTGTAATCAATAGAATAATCGTAACCGAGTTCACCAAACTGCCAGATCATTTTTGGTCCGGGAACAGTAAAGAAAAACGCGCCCGCCGTTTTCATTCTCTGCAAAGCTGTAGGAATATTTTTTACACTGTAAGAGCCGCTTCCATTTCCGTAAGTAAGATTTTTATACATCAATCTTTCTTCGTCGTGGCTTTCCATGTAGCCGACTAAATTCGGTTTTGTCCATCCGCGTGATTTATAGGAAATACCTTCGAAGTTCGATTTGCCCGAATCGTTGTAGCCCATTGTTGCTTCGTTGTAAGTAGAGTTCATGTTTCCCCAAAGAAGAATGCCGGCGTCTGCCAATTCTTTTTCTTCTAAGTTAACTGCAAGATGCTCGAAGATCATGATTGCAGTTGGATCGTAAGACCAAGCTTTGTTAACCATTCTCTTCAGCAAACGAATTCTATCTGCATCGTAGTTGCTGCCCCATGAATCGGACATTGATTTGTAGTTATTGCCAATTCCTTTTGTAAAATCGAACCTGAAACCGTCGAACTTAAATTCGGTTAACCAGTATTGAAGCAGTCGATCAACAAAATATTGCGTTGCTTTACTTTCATGATTGAAATCGTAGCCCCATTGTGCATCCGGGTTGGCAAAGTTAGACTGCTGATTAAACCAAGGATTATTTGCCGCCGGTTTACCAACAGAACTATCCCAGTACATTCTAACCATCGGGTTTGTACCGTACGCATGATTAAGAACAATGTCCATCAATACTGCAATTCCATTGGCATGGCATTCATCTATGAACGCATTCAGTTCATTTGCCGGTCCATAATATTTATCGGTTGCAAAATAAAATGATGGATTATAACCCCAGCTGTTGTTTCCTTCAAACTCGTTTATCGGCATCAGTTCAATTGCGTTTACTCCAACTTTCTTCAAGTAGCTTATACTGTCTTTAAGAGCTTTATAAGTGTGAGCGCTTGTGAAATCGCGAACTAACAATTCATATATCACAAGTTTCTCTTTCTCCGGTCGGGTGAATTTGCTCACCTTCCATGGATATGCAGATTTATCGTACGAATAGAATGATACCGCATTTTCAGTTTTACCGGAAGGATACGCCGGTAAATTAGGATAAACTGTTGATGGGATTGAAGAGTCGTTTGATGGATCTAGAATAATTTCCGAATACGGGTCCGCAACGCGTATTGTTCCATCAATCAAGTATTGAAATGCATGACCATTGCCTGAAAGCGAAATTGGCATATTTACCCACCAAATAACGCTATCCGGTTTTGGTTCATACCGATTCATAAAGTAAGTTGTATCAACTTTCCAATCATTAGCTTGAGAAAGTAAATACACAAATTCTTTCTGAGGTGCATAGAGAGCGACAATATTGGAGCTTTTATTTATTCCAATTTGATTTCCGGCTGGAAGCGGTAAATTTTTTATTGCGGGATTTCTCATTATCACAAAAGAAGAAGAATCTTTTTGATTGGTTGAATCTACCGCTACAACTTTCACTTCGTTATTCCCACTCGGAAAACTATTCGCAACAAATTGATACTTTAAAACCGATGTTGCGCTCTGAGCTTTTTCAGTTCCGTTAACATAAAGTTTTACAGATTTTGTTTTGGCTCCAACTTCAGCAACGGAAACATCTACATCAACAGTTCCACCCGGCTTAACAAAAACCGGCGAGCGCAGCGGATCGCCAAATGAAACATTTACTGTTGGTTTGTTAAAGACAATCGAGATTCCGGATTCATACAATGGAATAAACATATCTTCAGATTGTTGTTTACCATCAGCACTTCGAAGTACGAAACAAAATTCTGCTATATTTTGAGTTGCATCTGTTACTTTATAGTAATTGCGCGGATTGCTGATTGTGATTTGATAAACATCCGCGCTTAATCTGCTCAGTTGAGGTTGAGCAGCGTTATCGCCCCAATTACCAATTACTTTTTGCCATTTAGTAATTGCTCCAGATTGCGATTTAAGATTTACTCCTGTATGCGCATAAACGACACCGGTATAGCCGGCAATTTTATTTGCATGAGTTGCGTTCTTAACATCAAACGTAAGAGTAATGATATCAGTCTGCTTAGGAAATTGTGGAGTGGTTGTAACAACTGTTTGCGCAATAATCAAAAAAGGAAATAGTAATGCGAAAACAAACATTTTGCTTTTCATAGTGCCTCGTATTTGAAATATCTTCGGGGACTAACTTAGGTAAGTTACCCTATGCTAATCAAGGAATTCCCACGCCACCCCAAAACGCAGTCCTCTTGGGCGAACCGGGTAAAATGGAACAACCATATACTGCGAATTCAAAAGGTTTTCCCATGTAAAGTAAATTATTGCACTGTCTTGGATTCTTCCGGCAAGGAAAAAGTCAATTTGAAAGGATGGGGTAAATTCTAATGCATTAATTTGCGAGTAACTACCATTTATGGAGTTGTAAATAAATGAAGAGGAGACTCCTTTTTCAAAATCGAAATGCTGCTCGTATCGTGAGCCATAGCTGTAATAGTTAAATCCGGTTTTGAGTTTTAGATTATTGTTGAAAAGAGTATCTATATAATAAGCGCCGCCGGTTGAATAAAATTTCGGTAACCCGCGACGGGTACTTTCATCCTCCGACAAATAGAAAGTGCTGCTTGTACTAAAAGATAATTTCCAAAGTTTTACATCTGCACAAAGTGACAAACCGTGCGACGCCGAGTTCACGGCATCAACAAAAAATGCGGCATCGTTTCTATCTGTAGATTCAACAAAAGCGCTTACAAGCTCATTATCATTCTTCACCATAAAATAATCTAAAGAAATAATAACCGGATTAAACGAGAAAGTTGCTTTTACCTCAGCAGCTTGGATTTGCTGCTTATCGTTAATGTTGCTGTTTAGCAAAAAACGTTTTTCTAGTGGCGTAATTGGCTGCTCGAAGTGGGATAATCCGGCATAAATTGAAACAGCATCGTTAATTCTTATAATCGCATCAGCACCAAAGCCTAAAAAACTTTTCTGTGAAATATTTTGATATTTGATAAATCCGGATGGCAAAATAAAATCGTCTGCTAATATTAAAGCAGCTACTGCAGAAGTTGAAAAGATCGTTTGGGTAATTTCTTTTTCGAACAATGGAGAATTAAAACGGCTTCTCTCAAAACCGGAAATCGAAGTGAAATCAAAAAAGTCAGTAGAGAAATCTTGCCTCAATCGTCCGCCAAGCGTGGCCGATTGATTATTGTGCGAAACCGGCAAAACACTCTCTTGTATTGATCCGCTGATATTTTGCCGGAACTCGGAAAGATCATCTTTATAGTAAAATGAAATCTCGGTTGGAGAATTCGTAATCAATTTAGAGAACAAAGAGGCAGAGAAAAAATTATATGTTGCAGTCACGTATCTGTTCAAAAACCGGACTGATGCATATTGATTGTCATAAATCAGCTCATCAATTGAAACAGTAGGATAATTATTATGTGTTGCCTCAACGTCAACTCCACCATTCAATGCAGTGGTTGATTTAGTATGCTTATAGTTCAACCGTATCGTTGCAATCTGCGAAAGAAAATAATCCATCCGTATGTTTCCCATCCAAGTAGAGAAATTGCTGTTTTTAAAATAAGCATCCGCACCATGGTTGGTAAGTTCAATGTAAGTATTCAACTTTTTGAATGGGGCTATATTGAAAATTCCATCGATTAATCCTTCACCAGCCGGTGCTTGGTAGTATTTTAATCTTGAGTATGGGTGATTGCTTGCCGGTACTCTTGAAATAAAATTAATTGCTGTAACGCCGGAATGGTTATACAGAAATCCGCGCGAAAGCGGTAAAACCTCAATAGAATCAATGCTTTCCGATTGGAATAGATGGAGATCTGCAAAATTTGTTAGTCTGTTAGTTACATTAATTCCATCATTAAGAACAACTGTTGATCTACAATCCAATCCGTAAAAGCTAACTTCAGTCGGTGCGCCGCCGTTGTCAAGTTTTTTTAAGAATACTCCGGGAAACTCATTCAAAAAATCTTCCGCGAATCTGTAATCAACAGATTCCAATTTATTTTTATGAATAGTATTTCCACTAAAAGAATTTGGCAATAGCGAACTAGGTCTAACTGCTTTAAGAGAAATTTTCGGAAGAGATGGTTTTGTTGTATCAGCAAGAATTGAATTCCCGGATTTAGTTGAATCGGTTTTTGCTAAAGATTTTTTGCTTATTTGCCCAAAGCTTTGCTGGTTGAAAAATATTATAAGAGAAAAAATTAGAGAGCAGTACTTTAGTTTTTCTGAAAGTGTAATTCGATTTCGCGACATAGAGAACTCATTCTGTTTGTATTTCATAAAGCAATTTCAGCTGTGTATCTATTGATTTATCTAGCTCTTTGCTCTTAATCAATTGTTGTATTAACAAGACAATAAATGTTTGTTTTATATTAAAAAAATACTAATTTTCATGCGAACTTATTCACCAAAAAATAAAGGGCTAAAACTATGGCAATGACAAAAGGACAAATCTTAACACACATGGCTACAAAATCTGGTCTTACCAAAAAGGCTACCGGCGAATTCTTAGATGAATTTGTAACACTTGCTTACAAAGAAGCTAAAAAAGGTTTTGTTATTCCTGGATTAGGCAAACTTGTTCTAGTTGACAGAAAAGCAAGAATGGGCAGAAATCCAAAAACCGGTGAAACAATTAAGATTGCAGCTAAAAAAGTTGTAAAATTTAGAGTTGCAAAACAAGCTAAGGATGCAATTGCTCCGGCAAAAAAGAAATAACATTTACAATTAGTCATCTTCATAGATGTTGTTTTTTAAAACCTCTTTCTTTACGAAAGAGGTTTTTTTTTCGTTAATTCAGATAAAATTATTGCAGAAGCGTTTGCAACATTTAGCGATTCAGCTTTGCCTTTTCTTGGAATCGTAATTTTAGTATTGCAAAGGTTCAGTAATTCTTTCGTCGGACCGTGAGATTCGTTAGCCATTACCAGTACTGATTTCGTTTCCTTCTGAAAGGAATAAATATCTTCGCCGGAAAGATCGGCGCAATATATTTGATAATTCTTCACCTTAAGTTCGGTTAATTCATCATAAAAATTTTTGCTTTCTATAAGATTAACATGAAAAACTGAGCCTGCCGAAGCTCTTATTACTTTTGGACTAAAAATTTCCGAACAGTTTTCGCTAAGAAGAATTGTCTCAACACCAAACCAATCGCTATTTCTTATTATAGTTCCCAGATTTCCCGGATCGTTAATATTTTCCAGTGCAACTATTAAATCCCCACTAAGTTCCTTATTGTTATCATCATTATAGAAAACTGCTATCACTTGTTGAGGGGTTTTTGTATCGGCCAGCCGCTCAAGATCATCATGTTTAACTTCTTCAATCCGCAAAACTTTTTTCCGGATTGAATCGATAAAATCTTCCTCGTTTATATTGACAGCATTTGAATAAAGAAGCGCTTCACAATAGAATCCTGAGGACAATGCTTCATCAATTAGTTTTATTCCTTCAACCAAGAATTTAGATTCTTCGATTCGGTTCTTCTTCGTGGTTAAGGAAGCGTAATATTTTAGTTCCGCTCTGGTCATTTTTCCTAAAAGTTTTGGACAAAGATAGAAATTAGAAATGATTAATTTTTCTTGTTGAATACACCTTGAATTATTGCGCAGTATTGGGATTTTATGTTAGATTTGCCACGCAATTTTGAAAGTACTTAAATGCTGGCGTAGCTCAACTGGTAGAGCAGCTGACTTGTAATCAGCAGGTTGCGGGTTCGAGTCCCATCGCCAGCTCCACAAAAGCCTCAAAACACTTTGTTTTGGGGCTTTTTTGTTTCTGTAAGTTTGAAATGTCACTCTGATTTTACCGCTGAATGTATGGAGTATGTATGGACTCCACATCCAACATGACCAATATTTTACGAAACGATTACGAGAAAGTCCATGGCTACCGACCCAATAAAACTCTTAAGAGTTTCCAAGTACGATTATTCTTTTCGGCTTCGAACTTTTTTCATTTCCAATATAGTGAAATAGCAAAATATGAGAAAGAACCGGAAGTCACGCACTA
>JAZDFQ010000065.1:0-18461 GCA_043807765.1 Ignavibacteriota bacterium | reverse complement strand
AGTCTACTAAAGACTCACTGAAGCAGACAACACTATTTCAAAGAACTATTTGTATCCATAAAAAGAATTATTCATCAAAAAAAAACATTGATACGTAAAATTGTATTTAACTAAAAGAATTTTTCAGATGTCTCTAAAACTAAAAAGACGACAACATGAAAACAATAGGCATAATTGGGGGCATAGCTCCGGAATCAACTGTGGTTTATTACAAGGAAATTGTGAAATCTTTTCTTGATCTAAACAAAGAGAATAATTATCCGCAAATTATTATCAACAGTATCAACATGAAAGAGATGCTGGACTATCTTGCATCGAACGATCTGGATGGATTAACACACTACCTTCTAGGCGAAATAAATAAACTGGAAAAAGCCGGTGCTGATTTTGGATTGCTGGCTTCCAACACTCCTCATATTGTTTTTGATCGAGTTATGAGAGATTCCCCGATACCTTTACTAAGTATTGTCGAACTAGCTTGTAGAAAAGCCGAAACTATGAAACTGAAAAGGGCGGGTTTATTTGGTACTAAATTCACAATGAAGAACACTTTTTATAAAGATGCATTCTCTCTCAAAGATATTCTTATTATAACTCCGGATGAAGAATCGCAAGAATTCATTCACCGTATTTATTTTGATGAATTGGTTAAAGGCGTTTTTAAAGATGATACGAAAAGCAGTCTGTTAAAAATAGTTGGTAAACTGAAAGCGGTTGATAACATTGACGGATTAGTTCTGGGTGGAACAGAGTTACCTCTTATATTAAAACCGAAAGATGGAGATATTCCTTTCTTAGATACGACCAAAATTCATGTTGAAGGAATAATGGAATATTTAATGAATGATAATATGTATGACAACTAAAAGTGAGAATCCGGGAAAGGAACATGATTAAAACCGTATGGCTGTATAGTGTTTATCCGTTTCGTTATAATAAAAGGAGAAACGCCCATTATTTTCTGAAACACTCTTGAGACAAAATTGCAGAGAGTATTTGCACACTTAATAACAACAAGCTATTTTTATAATAATCGCAAATAATTTTTACTAGGAAGTGAATGAGGTTGTTGGTTACTGCTTACTTGTTCTTGTTTCTATTTCTTGGTTGTCATAAAAATACTTCCAATGAGAAAGTTACATCTGTTGACAGCACTTCACTCAAATTACTAACTGAATTTCAGTTAGAAGTACCTGAGCCTTCCGGTCTGGCTTATAATTCAAAGACAAATTCACTCTTTACAGTTTCCGACGGCAACTCTACTGTTTATGAAATTGATTTCACGGGTAGAATATTACGCTCAATTGTAATAGATAATGTAGATTTGGAAGGCATTGCATTTTCCAGTAATTACGATACAATGTATGTAGTGGACGAAGCTTATCAACTGGTTGCAAAATATTTATCAAATGGTAAAAAACTAAATTCTTTTCCTCTCCATGTTGCTACCAACAAAGATCACTCTCTGGAAGGCATTACGCTAGATGACGAGAATAATTTGATTGTAGTTAACGAGAAACTGCCTTGTCTATTGGTCAAACTTAATGGGGCACAAGAAATTTCGAGAACAGAAATTGAAAGTGTAAAAGACGGTGCTGATATAACGTATGATAAGGAATTGGATTGTTTATGGCTGATAAGCGATGAATCAAAGAAAATTGTAAGGCTTTCTAAATCCGGCGAAACACTTACTGAGTATTCGTTACCATTTAGAAAAGGTGAGGGCATTGCCATCGTGAAAGATAAAATCTACATTGTTAATGACGATAATGGCAAACTATACGTTTTTCAGAAGCCGTAATACTTAAAAGAAAACATAAGCCGCTAATAACAAAGCGGCTTATGTCTATGTAAGAGATAAAGAAAGATTTTTATTTGTTCAGCTCAAGATGCGGATTAATCACAACTTCAATTCTTCTGTTTTTCGCTTTTCCTTCATCGCTCGTATTATTTGCAATCGGTTTTGTTCCGCCTAAACCTACAACGGTTATTCGTGAAGCTTCCGCTCCCATGGTTGACAATAAGTATTGGTAAACAGAGTTTGCCCGATCTTGAGATAACTCGATATTCTTCTGATAGTTTCCAACCCCGTCAGTGTGCCCTTCAATAACAACAGTTCCATTCGGAAAGGTTTGAATCGCTTTTTGAACTTTATTTAGCAAACTGAAATATTGCGGTTCAAGCGTGGCTTTATTTAGGGGAAAGTTAATGTTTACTAGTCTAATTGTTAATAAATCTCCATTCTTAATTACTTCTGCCTCCGAAGGGAGGAACATGGAAGAAATATTATCAATTAACTTTTGGTTTTTCTCTGTTGTCTCAGAATCGGATTTGAATTTCACATTCTCTTGTTCCATTAAAGCAAGTTTACTTTGTAGTTCCTCGTAAGTTTTGGTAATGCTTTCATTTGCTTTTTTAGCCCCATCTAATTCTTGCACTAGTTTCTGATTCTCACTTTTCATATCAGACAAAGATGCTTTAGTTTCATTAAATGATTTAGTCAGTTGCGAAATATCTGTTTTCAGATTTAGTACTTCTTTTTGAGAGTTGGCCAGCTTACTTTTTTCTGAATTAATACTTTGCAAAATCTTTTCGGTGATGTTTTTGTTATCGGAATCAAATGTAGGATTTAATTTTAGATCTGTAGCGATTTTAGAAATTGGCTCCTCCCAAAGAAGCTGCAAATCTTCCCAAGTTTTGTCTTCATCTTGCATTTTAGTAAATGTACTCTGCATATAATTACCGTGATTAATTTCGTAGAGTGCTAAGTTCAATACATTCTTTGCCGCAAGAGTATCGTATCGATTTGTATTAAGGGCATTTTCAGCATCAGCAATATGCTGTTTTATCTTTGTTAAAGTTTTTGGTGCATATTTTTCTAATTTATTGTCTTCAGCCTTAGCCAATTCTGCTTTAACACTAAGTAAATATTGGTCTTTGATAGCTACGAGCTCTGCATCCTTATAGAGTTTCTCTGCTAGATTACTGTACTTTGTTACGCCTTCGGTGTCTTTATCTTCAAAGTCTTCAAAAGCAGAAACAAAATTATCTTCGGCATCCCTCCATATCTTTAGTGTGCTTTCACTCAATCCATGAATTAAAACAGACTCACGCGTTTTCATTAAGGAAGAGAAGTTTGAACTGCCAGCTTTTGCTGTCTCAATTGTCCTTTTATACAATTCTATCGCTTGGTTCAAATTTTCAATTGCGCTTTCTGGCTTCTTATTATCTTTTATCAAATCATTAGCATCTTCCAAAAGTTCTTCGGCTTTCTTGTAATCGGACTCTGCAAATAGACTTCCGCCAGCTGTGAGCGATTTAATTGAAAGACTTTTAGCTTCTCTTTGTAGTGTTTCGATGGAAGTTTGTGATATGATTTTGGAAGTCGAGATTAAAACAAGTAGTGAGAAAAGCAGTTTTACTGTAGCAGATAACTTCATGTTTCCTCCGGATGAATTACAAATAATAATTTGAATCCTATCGATGTTCAACGTAACCAAACTTTTCTAAAACTTCAATAAATATAATTTGGAATGGACGGTGTGTCCGAATAATATTATTGTTTTGCTTCGCTTATGCAGCCAACTCTTAATAAGTATTTATTTAAACCAAAAATTTAATTGATTCCGGTATCATCAAGATATTGCACAAAAGCCTAAAAAAACTATATATTTGTCCTCGCTTTTGAGCAAATTGTTCTTTGATGCCGGGATGGCGGAATTGGTAGACGCACAGGACTTAAAATCCTGTGGGCATTTATGCCCGTGCCGGTTCGACTCCGGCTCTCGGTACTAAAATTATTGTACATCAAGTTTTATTGGGGTTCTTAGCTCAGTTGGCTAGAGTGTCTGCTTGACGTGCAGAAGGTCATAGGTTCGAATCCTATAGGACCCACAACAATCGGAGGTCACTCCGTTTTTTTTTATAAAGGGTTATGGAAAAGATAAATATAAAATTTCCCGATGGTTCTGTTAGAGAATTCGATAAAGGTGTAACACCTTACGAAGTTGCTAAATCAATTTCTAACAGATTGGCTGATGACGCACTTGTAGCTAAAGTGAATGGTTCAATGCGAGATCTTTCTTGTAAATTAGAGAAAGATTCTGATTTGCAGTTATTTACTTTTGATTCCAATGAAGGTAAAGAAACTTACTGGCATTCATCTTCTCACTTAATGGCTCACGCTGTTCAATCTATTTTCCCGGAAGCTAAGTTTGGTGTTGGTCCTGCTATTGAAGGTGGATTCTACTATGATATTGATATCAATGCTCAATTAGCAGAAGAAGATCTTGTTAAGATTGAAAATAAGATGATTGAGATTGCTGGAAAGAAAAATCCTTTCAAAAGAACAGAACTCAGCAAAGAAGCTGCACTTAAATTCTTTGAGCAAAAGGGCGATCAGTATAAGTTAGAAATTATAAGCGAATTAGATGAAAACGCCACAGCAATAAGTATTTATGATGAAGGCGAGTTTACTGATTTATGCTTAGGTCCCCATATTCCCGATGCCGGCAGAATTAAGTTTGTAAAGCTTCTCACTGTTTCCGGTTCTTACTGGAGAGGTGATGAGAAGAATAAAAGAATGCAGAGAATCTACGGTATTACCTTCCCAAAGAAGAAAATGCTGGAAGATCATTTAGCATTTTTGGAAGAGGCTAAGAAACGCGATCATAGAAAACTTGGAAAGCAATTAGACCTTTTTAGCATTCACGAAGAAGCTGGTGCCGGTTTGATTTACTGGCATCCTAAAGGTGCTCGCATTAGAAATACAATCGAGACTTTCTGGCGCGCCGCTCATCTTAAAAATGGTTACGATATTTTATATTCTCCTCATATGGGAAAAAGCTGGCTATGGCAGACAAGCGGACACTTATCAAACTATAAAGATAATATGTATGCGCCGATGACTGTTGATGAGCAAGAGTATTTCATCAAACCGATGAACTGCCCGTTCCATATTTTGATTTATCAATCTCAGCTTCGTTCTTACAGAGATTTACCATTGCGCTGGGCCGAACTTGGAACTGTTTACCGCTATGAAAAGAGCGGTGTTCTTCATGGTTTGTTACGTGTACGCGGATTTACACAAGATGATGCTCACATTTTCTGTACTCAAGAGCAGATTGAAGATGAAATCATCGAAGTAATTCGTTTTTCTAATTATATGTGGAAATCTTTCGGTTTTGAAACTCTGAAGTTCTATATCGCTACAAAACCGGAAAAAGCTGTTGGTGATGATGAAATTTGGGTGAAAGCTACTAACGTGCTTAAACTAGCTTGCGAGAAAGAAGGCATTCCTTATGAGATGGATGAGGGTGGTGGTGCTTTCTACGGACCTAAGATTGATATTAAGATTAAAGATGCGTTAAACCGCGAATGGCAGATGAGCACAATTCAGTTCGATTTCAACTTGCCGGAACGTTTCGGAATGACTTATATTGGTGAAGACGGAAAAGAGCATAGACCGTACATGGTTCACAGAGCACTTCTTGGGTCGATCGAAAGATTCTTTGGAGTTTTAATTGAGCATTACGGCGGCGCATTCCCAACTTGGTTGGCACCATTGCAAGTTGCAATTGTTCCGGTTTCTCAAGTATTTATGGATTATGCTAAGAGTGTTGCGGATCAGCTAAAGGCTGCCGATATTAATGTTGAACTTGATGAAAGAAATGAAAAGATCGGTTATAAGATTCGCGATTGGGAAACCAAGAAGGTCCCTTATATGTTAGTAGTTGGCGAAAAAGAGAAAGAAGCAGAATCAGTTTCCGTAAGACAGCATAAAGTTGGCGACAAAGGAATCACTAAAGTTTCAGAATTCATTAAACAGATTAAAGAAGAAATAGATAACAGAAGTAATCACAATTAAAAGAGGTATCTCATCACTCAAGTAAAGAATAGAGTCAATCAAGAAATACGAGTTGCAGAAGTTCGTTTGATTGGCGCTGACGGAGAACAAATAGGAATTGTTTCTATTAAAGAGGCTCTGAAAAAAGCAGAAGAAGCGAATTTAGATTTAGTTGAAATAGCACCACAAGCTGTACCGCCCGTTTGCAAAGTTATTGATTATGGTAAATTTGCTTACGAGCTTCAGAAGAAGGAAAAACTTCAGAAAAAAAATCAGCAAGTAAGTGTTCTCAAAGAAATCAGATTACATCCAAATACCGATACTCACGATTTTGATTTTAAAGCCAGACATGCGGCAAATTTTGTTGAAGAAGGCGATAAAGTTAAAGTCTCCGTCATTTTCAAAGGAAGAGAGTTAGCTTACACAGAAATTGGAGAAAATCTTCTTAAAAAATTTATTGAGAGATTGAGCGAAGTAGCAAAAGTTGAACAAGAACCAAAGTTTGAAGGCCGTGCAATGCACGCTATATTAGCGCCGTCAAAAGGCAAAAAGAAAAAATAGATAGGTGAATCGATGCCAAAAATGAAAAGCAACAGAGGAGCTGCAAAAACATTCCGCAAAACGGGCTCCGGAAAAATCAAAAGAAACAAGGCTTACAAATCACACATTCTTACTTCCAAGTCTCGTACTAGAAAAAGAAACTTGAGAAAAGGATTGTTGGTTCATAAAGCTGATGAAAAACGCGTAGCAATAATGCTTCAATAATAGGAGAAACAACTAATGCCTCGTTCAGTAAATCACGTCGCTTCTAAAGCTAGACGTAAGAAAGTACTAAAAATGGCGAAGGGCTACTGGGGTGCCCGTGGCAACGTATGGACTGTTGCTAAAACCCACGTTGAAAAAGGTCTTGTCCACGCATACAGAGATCGCAAACTTAAAAAACGTGAATATAGAAGTTTGTGGATTGTTCGTATTAATGCAGCTGCAAGAATCAACGGTACAACATACTCCAGATTGATAAATGCCTTAAACAAAAAAGGTATTACAATTAACCGTAAGTTACTTGCCAGCTTAGCAGTCGAAAATCCTCAAGCTTTTGCTGATGTTGTAAAATTTGCAATTAACTAATTTATATCCCTCTCGAAATCTATTATGAAGTTTCGGGAGGGAATTTTTTTAAATTGTCGGGACTATAGTAATGTTAGATAGAATAGAATCAACCCACAAAAATTTTGATGAAGACCTCTCCAAAGTAACCGATCTTGCTTCTCTCGAAGAACTACGAATCAAATATCTCAGCAGAAAAGGTTTTGTGTCTCAGATTGTTGATTCTCTAAAGGATGTTCCCAAAGAGGAAAAGCCAAAAGCCGGAAAAGCTGTTAACGAGTTGAAAAATCACACCAATAATTCTTTCGAAGCATTGAAGCTAAAATTGGAAAGTGAAACTGTTAACAAGGAAGAGTTCATCGATTTGTCTTTGCCGGGTGTTGATAAAACCATTGGAAGCAAGCATATAATAACACAAACTCTCGATGAAATAAAAAATATTTTCAAAGGATTGGGATTTTCTGTTTACGAAGGTCCGGAACTGGAAAGCGATTACAACAATTTTACTGCTTTGAATTTTGCCGAAGATCATCCGGCCCGCGACATGCAAGACACATTTTTCGTTACTGATAATTTTTTGTTGAGAACACATACATCACCGGTTCAAATTAGATTGATGACTTCCAAGCAACCGCCGCTTCGTGCGATCATGCCCGGTAAAGTTTATAGAAATGAAGCAGTGAGCGCTAAGAGTTATTGTTTATTCCACCAAGTGGAAGGTTTATATGTTGATACTGATGTTACTTTTGCGGAATTAAAAGGAACGCTTGTTGCGTTCGTAAAACAATTTTTTGGTCAGGACGTTAAGTACCGTTTCCGTCCGAGTTTCTTCCCATTTACAGAACCAAGCGCAGAGATGGATATTTGGTGGGAACCGAAAGGCAAAGAGGGAAGATGGATGGAAATTTTAGGCTGCGGTATGGTTGATCCTAACGTTCTGAAAAATGTTGGAATCGATCCGGAAAAATATGTTGGTTATGCATTTGGAATGGGAATCGAAAGAACCGCAATGCGCAAGTATGGCATTGATGACATCAGAATTTTATTTGATAACGACAAGAGATTTTTGACTCAATTTTAATTGTGTCTTTGTGCCTTAGTGGCTAATTTCTTCGCCACAAAGACACTAAGACACCAAGAAGAACTAAAAAGGTGAAACAGTGAAGATTTCTCTAAATTGGTTAAAAGACTACATCGATTTGAGCGGTATCTCCGCCGATGAAATTGTTGAAAAAATTACTTATGCCGGATTAGAAGTTGAAGAGGTTGTTGATCAGGCAAAGAATTTTAAGAATATGATTGTTGGTTATGTTAAGGATAGAAAAAAGCATCCGAACGCCGATAAACTTTCTCTTTGCATAGTAAGTGACGGCACTCGTGATTATAATGTTGTATGCGGAGCGCCAAATGTTGTTGCTGGACAAAAAATTGCTTTCGCAAAAATTGGCACAGTAATTCCAAACGGCGGATTTAAAATTGAGAAGGCAAAAATTCGGGGCGAAGTTTCCGAAGGAATGATTTGTTCTGAAAGAGAACTTGGAATCAGTGATAATCATGAAGGAATTATGGTTCTGGATTCTTCATTAATTGAAGGAACTGAACTTTCCACTGCACTTGGCTTTGATGATGTTACTATGGAAATAAACATTACACCTAACCGTGCTGACGCGTTAAGCCATATTGGTGTTGCTCGTGATTTAAGCGCGATTTTCAATCGTCCTTTGAAATATCCGGAAGTTAAATTAGAAGAAACGGGAAAGAAGTCGGAAGAGTTAGCTGAGGTTGAAATTCGTGATGCAGAAAAATGCCCACGTTATATTGGTAAAGTGGTATTGAATGTTGAGATAAAAGAATCTCCAGAATGGATGAAGAAAAGATTAAAGAGCATCGGGTTACGCCCAATCAACAACGTTGTTGATGTTACTAACTATGTTCTGCACGAAGTCGGGCAACCGCTCCACGCTTTTGATTTGGATAACCTTGCTGGCAAAAAGATTGTTGTTAGGAGAGCAGAAGATGGTGAGAAGTTTGTTACGCTGGATTCCAAAGAAAGAAAAATGAAGTCATCAGATTTAATGATTTGTGATGCTGATAGATCTGTTGCTGTTGCCGGCGTAATGGGCGGCGAAAATTCTGAAGTCACTGCTAACACAAAAAATATTTTGATTGAGAGCGCCTATTTCTATCCATCATCAGTTAGAAAAACAGCTAAGCATTTGGCTCTTTCTACTGATGCTTCTTACCGCTTTGAACGCGGAACAGATTATAATATTACACTCTGGGCTGCTAAACGTGCGGCGCAACTAATTCAAGAAACAGCTGGTGGCGAAATTGCGGTAGGAGAGATTGATGCATATCCAAATCAAATTCAATCACCAGAAGTAGGAGTTCGTTTTGCTCGCATAAATAAAGTTCTTGGATACGAAATTCCGAAAGAAGACGCAGAAAGAATTTTAACAAACCTTGGTTTTGGAGTGATTGAAAAATCAGATGAAAAATTACTTGTTGAAATTCCTTCTTACCGTGGCGACGTTGAACGGGAAATTGACTTGATTGAAGAAGTCGCGAGAATTTATGGTTACAATAACATACCCGAGATTAATAAGATCACTATAACATTGGAAGAAAAAATTGATCAATCGGAATTTGCTGACCGATTAAGAAATATTTTCAATGCAGTTGGATTCAATGAAATTGTAACCAACTCTATGCTTAATGAAAACATTGCCTCTAAGTTCGGGAATCCGGTTGCTGTATTAAATCCGCAGAGCAGTGAAATGTCGCATATTAGGCCTTCGCTACTTCCCGGCATACTTACTACTGTAGGGAATAATCTGAAAGTAGGTGAAAAAGATTTAATGCTTTTCGAGATAGGAAAGATTTTTAATAAGAAAAACAATACAATCAAAAGCTTTGATGATTTTGAAGAAACAGAAAACTTAGTTGCGATTATTACCGGTAATTCAATTAGAACTAAATGGTATGCGAAAGATAGACAGTTAGACATTTACGAAATGAAAGGCGCTGTTGAATCAATTTTGTCCAAGCAATTTCTTGGCGCTGAAATTTCATTTGAAAAATCAGTAAGTGAAAACATGGACTTTCAAAATTGTCTGAATGTTTTGGTTAACAAAAATATTGTGGGCACAATTGGAAAAATTAAAGAGACTGTAGCGTCAATGTTTGATGTTAATCAGATTGTCTTTGCTTGTGAATTCTTCGTTGATTCACTAAAGAAGATTACTGCTCCTAGAAAAGGTTTCGGCGAGTTATTGAAGTTTCCGAAGGTTTACAGAGACTGTGCCTTTGTTTTGGATGCCGATATCGAGGCCGGGCAAGTTGCGGAAGTTATTAAACAATCGAGCACTAACCTATTGCATAATGTAATCTTATTTGATATTTTCCAAAGTGAAAGTTTAGGTAGGCACAACAAAAGCCTTGCTTTTCAGTTAGAGTACTACGATTTGACAAGAACTTTGACAGAAGAAGAGGTTGACAGAGAATTTAGATCTGCTATTGATGCCGTAACTAACGAATTCAAAGCACAATTAAGAGGAACTTGATTGTCGGACATTTCGAAATATGACTTGTTTTTAGAAGAATTAAGTGCTTTAGAAAAGCAGATATATTTCCATATCCAAAAGAGCACTGAACTAGCTGAGACGAATCAAGCATTAAATAACCGAATAACATTACTTGAAAGAGAAAACGAATCATTAAAGAAGAAAATAGTAGAAATTGAATCTAAAGTAAGCAGAACCTTGTTAAATGATCAGAACATATTTGGTGATGAAGCATTTAACGTTGAAGAAAAAGAGGCACTAAAAAGTAAGATATCTGAATTGATAGCCAGAATAGACTATCATTTGCGTTCATAATTATTTTGTAGGATGTAGGTTGAACCAAAATGACTGAAAAAAAGAAGCTTAAAGTAAAAATCTTTGATAGAGAATATTCACTGCTTGTTGAAAACCAAGAGATAGCTGCAGAATTAGCTGAATATGTAAATTCAATTATGGAAGAAACACGCGACGAATTACCTGATCAACCAAAAGATACAATAGCAATTATTGCTGCATTAAATATTGCTTACGATTTATTTGTTGAAAAGAATAGATTCCGCGAATTCAGTATTCAAGCAACCGATAAAGTGAAAAAGATCAAGCTTCTATTAAACGAATCCAAGTCTTTGGCCAACCAATCTTAGTTTTACCGCACTGCCGGTATTATACGAAAGAACTAACAAATTATATAACCTAAGGGTTATTGACTCACGGCGTGTATTACAGGCCTCAATCCGATTTATCGGATTCTCGGTTTACCGGGACTAGTGGAAGTAAAAAGCGTCGGGCAATTTCCCACATTACGGGTAGATATAGTTTTTTTCAAGATAAGCACCGGCAAGTGCGGATTATAAATTTTCTTATATGGAGGATTGATGGAGTACTTGTTGTTTGTTGGTATAGCTGTAGTAGTTGCAGTTGTAGCATTTTATCTTGGATGGTTTTTAAATTCCAAAGTTGGTAAAAATAGCATCGAAACTGCTAAAAACAGCATTGAAACTGCTAAAGAGAAATCAAAATCGATTATTGATGAAGCTGAAAAAGAAGCAAAACATATTAAACGTGAAAAACTTTTAGAAGTAAAAGATGAATGGTTAAAAAAGAAGCAAGAATTCGATGTTGATGTAAACTCTAAACGCCAGAAGCTACAAAATCACGAAAAGCAGCTTGAGACACGTGAAGAAAACCTTGATAAGAAATTCGAGGTTGTTACCCAAAAAGAAAAAGATATAAAAGTTGCTGAAAAGAATCTTGCTACTCAAAAACAAGATTTGGATAGAAAGCATGCTGAACTTGACTCGCTAATTGCTGAACAAAATGTTCGATTGGAAAAGACTGCCGGATTAACATCTGAAGAAGCTAAGAAGATGTTAATGGAGAATATGATCAACAAAGCTAAAACAGATGCAGCGCATTCAATTAAAGAAATTAGAGATCAAGCAAAAATTGATGCGAAAAAAGAATCTCAGAAGATTATTGTACAAGCCATTCAAAGAACTGCAGTTGATCATTCAGTAGAATCAACTGTTTCGGTCGTTCAGATCCAAAATGATGAAATGAAAGGAAGAATCATTGGTCGCGAGGGTCGAAACATTCGCGCATTTGAAGCTGCAACCGGTGTTGATGTAATTGTTGATGACACTCCGGAAGCGGTTATTCTCTCGGCTTTCGATCAGTTCCGTCGCGAAGTTGCAAGAATTTCTTTAGAGAGATTGATTGCAGACGGAAGAATTCACCCGGCTCGTATTGAAGAGGTTGTTGCAAAAGTTCAGTCTGAACTTGATGAAGAAGTTCAGAAAGAGGGCGAGAATACTATTATTCAGCTAGGTTTGCATAATGTTCATATTGAACTTGTTAAACATATCGGCAGAATGAAATATAGATCCAGCTATGGTCAGAATTTACTTCAACATAGTATAGAAGTTGCCTATTTAACCGGTATTATGGCTGCTGAATTAGGCTTTGATACAAACATAGCCCGCCGTGCCGGGTTGATGCATGATATTGGCAAAACAATAGATAAAAACGTTGAAGGTCCGCACGCTTTACTCGGTTATGATTTAACGAAACGCTACAACGAACATCCGATAGTTGTTAATGCAGTCGGATCGCATCATGAAGATATCGAAATGGAGCATCCAATCTCGGCTTTAGTCCAAGCAGCGGATGCTATCAGTGGTGCCAGACCTGGTGCCCGCCGTGAGCCACTAGAAAGCTATGTTAAGAGACTCGAGAACTTAGAAACACTTGCTAAATCATTTGAAGGTGTTGCCAAAACCTATGCTATTCAAGCGGGAAGAGAAGTTCGTGTAGTAGTTGAACCAGACAGAGTTGATGATGTCTTTGCAGATCGTCTGGCTAATGATATTGCGGCTAAGATTCAAGAAGAAATGGAATATCCGGGACAGATTAAAGTGACTGTAATTAGAGAGTTAAGAAAAATAGCTTACGCAAAATAAATGATGAAACCCCGATTAGCTTCGGGGTTTCTTTTATCTCTATGAAGAAAATTAAAATTGCAATAACTGGTGGAATTGGTTCGGGTAAATCTTTAGTTTCGGATTATCTTGAAAGTAAAGGCTTTCCGGTTTTACGTGCGGATTTAATAGCCAAAGAATTAATGGCTCATGATTCTGAAGTAAAGCGATTATTAGTCTCAGAGTTCGGAGCAGACTCATTTATAGATGATAAACTCAATACAAAATTTCTAGCCGAAAAAGTCTTTTCCAACGAAGAAGACGTTTCAAAAATCAATGCGATTGTCCATCCGCCTACTATGGAGAAAATCGATCAGTTAGCAAATGATATATTCAAATCTCAAAATGTTGTTTTTATAGAATCGGCTTTAGTATTTGAAGCGAACCTAGAAGATTATTTTGACTATATAATGCTTGTTTATGCTGATGAGAAAGCAAGAATAGAAAGAGTAATCCGAAGAGAGAATGTTACTGAAGAAAAGATTCGTGCCCGGATGCAATTCCAAATTCCGGATGAAGAAAAAAAAGAAGACGCCGATTTTGTTATTGACAACTCAACTACAATAGAAGAATTGCACAATAGAATTGAATTTATTTTAATTCTTGTGAAGCAATTAACTGCTTAATTGGTACAACAATTTGCTTTAAAGACTTGCCTCTCCTAATTTTCAATCACTAAAAATTCTATTATAGGTGCTATTGTGAATTTCGTTAATCAGTTAATTGTGAAATTTGTAAAAATTCTGCCTAAACCGGTCGTTTTTGTTTTCGCAAAACGCTATATAGCCGGCGTTAAGATGGAAGATGCTGTAAAAGCAGTTAAAGAATTAAATGCAAAGGGTATTCTTGCAACTATGGATGTACTAGGGGAAGCTGTTTCTACAAAAAAAGAAAGTGAAGATGCGAAGAAAGAATGTCTTGATGTGCTGGATACGATTGAAAAGAATAAGTTGAATGCAAACCTATCTCTAAAACCGACCCAGTTGGGACTAGCCATTGATGAGCAGTTTTGTTACGAACAAGTTGTTGAGATTTTAGAACGTGCAAAGTGTTATAATAACTTTGTTAGAATCGATATGGAAGATTCACCTTTTACAGATGTGACGATTAAGCTTTTTAATCGAGTGAGAGAGAAATATGATAATGTTGGAATTGTTGTTCAAGCATATTTAAAGCGTACACTTGATGATGTTAAACTGCTGGATAAATCCGCCACTAATTATCGATTGTGCAAAGGTATTTACGTTGAGCCTGCTGAAATCGCCTACAAGGAATATCAGAGAGTGCGCCAAAATTATCTTGATATACTTAGACAAATGCTGGATGACGGGAATTATGTTGGTATTGCTACTCATGATGATTATTTGGTTGAAAACTCTTACAAGATTCTTAAGGAGAAAAACATTGCAAAAGACAAGTACGAATTTCAGATGCTCTATGGTGTGAAAGAAAGTCTGCGCGATAGAATAAATGCAAATGGTCATAAGCTTAGAATTTATGTCCCTTTCGGCGAACATTGGTACAAGTACTCTATTCGTAGATTACAAGAAAATCCGAATATGGCTTGGTATATTTTTAAAAGCCTATTCTCATTTAACTGATGAATATTCTTGGAATAGAAAGTTCTTGCGACGAAACTTCCGTTTCTGTAATAAGTGATGGGAAAATTCTCTCAAATCTGATCTCTTCGCAAGATATACATAAGATTTATGGTGGAGTGGTGCCCGAACTTTCAAGTCGGGCACACTTGCAAATGGTAATGCCTCTAGTTAAGCAAGCCTTGTTGGATTCCAATATTGGGAAAAATGAGTTGGATTTAATTTCTGCAACTGCCGGCCCCGGTTTGATTGGGGCCCTTCTGGTTGGTTTAACCTTTGCCAAAGGATTTGCGTACTCACTTAACAAACCATTTGTTCCGGTTAATCATATTGAAGGACATGTGTTTTCCGGATTCTTAATGGAAGAAAAACCGGTATTTCCATATTTATGTTTAGTTGTTTCCGGCGGACATACTTTGTTACTATTAGTCAAGAGTGATACTGAAATTGAAAAACTCGGAAGCACAATAGATGATGCTGCCGGAGAAGCCTTTGATAAGGTTTCAAAGTTGATAGGGCTTGGTTATCCAGGTGGACCGATGATTCAAGCAGCAGCAGAAAATCAGAAGACAGATTTTGCTGCATTCCCAGTTTCACAATGCAAAAATGAATTTGATTTTTCGTTTAGCGGAATAAAAACATCTGTTCTTAGATTCGTCCAGAAGGAATATGGAGAACCAAGTAAAATACCGGCTGATCATCTTCCTTTAATTGCTGCATCTTTTCAAAAATCAGTTGTGAAAGCTCTAATTGAAAAAGCTGAACGGGTGATAAAAAAACATCATATTAATTCCATCTCTTTGGTTGGAGGAGTCGCTGCTAATAAACTTCTACGAGAAGAAATTATTGCCTTGGCTAATCGCTATCATAAAAAGGTTGTAATTCCATCACTAGAGTACTGCGGAGATAATGCCGCGATGATAGCTTACCGTGCTCAAAAGATTCATGAAGCCGGATTCAAATATGATTTTAGCTTTAATGCCTACCCAAGCTTAGGCGACTACTCATTCATAAAATAATTTTTATATATTTCTGCAGAATTAAACCAATTGAAGAATGCCGGAAATTAAAAAAATAAATATAAGAACTATGCTTTCGCGCAAAGAGTTCTATGCTGTTGCTGCATTCTTTGCTTTTGTTTTGATCATTCTGATCATCACATTTTATTCTCCTAACTCTCTGCCTCAAGACAAACCAATCGAGGTGGAACTGAGAAGCGGCGATTCGGTTCCACAAATTATTGACAGTCTTTATTCGAAGAAGATTATTCCAAGTAAATTCAACATGAAAATTGCTATTATGCTGAAAGGTGCAGAAAAAAAGATAAAAGCAGGCACTTACTATATCGATAAACCGATGAGTTACTTGGAATTAATTGATATTCTTAGCGGCGATAAGCTGACTATGCAAAAGCTGGTTACTATCCCGGAAGGAATTTCGCAGTCGGATCTTGCCTCTTTATTGAAGAGAGAATTAGGTATTGATTCGTCGGAATTTGTTGGTTTATCCGAAAGTAAACCATTTATTCGTTCACTTAAAATTGATGCAGCGAGTTTGGTAGGTTACTTGTTGCCCGAGACCTATTACTTCTTAACTGCGAGTGGTGCGAGAGGAGTAATACGGAAATTAGCAAGTCAGATGAATAGTGTTTGGAATAAAAAGGCGCTGGATCAACTAAAGAAATTAAAAATGACCAAGCATGAGATTTTAACCTTAGCGTCAATCATCGATGGTGAATCGAATGAATTTTCGGAATTCAAAACTATTTCCGGTGTTTATCACAATAGATTAAGGAAAGAAATGGCGCTTCAAGCGGATCCGACGATTGAATATCTATTGCGAAGTAGAAAAAGCAAAAAAATCACCCGCAAAGATCTTGAGATTGATTCGAGATATAACACCTACAAATATCCGGGACTTCCGCCGGGACCAATCAACAATCCGGGAAAGCAAGCAATTGAAGCAGCTTTGTATCCGGAGAATAATAATTTTCTCTATTTTGTAGCTAATGGAAATGGAACACATTCATTCGCTGTAAATTATGACCAACATGCAACTAATGTGAGCAAGTACAGAAGATGGTTAAGAAGTCAGAACTAGTATTAGTATTGATCTCAATTATTTTTCTATCCGGTTGTGCCAATCAAATGGCGCCGGTTGGCGGGGAAGTTGATAAAATTCCCCCGGAAGTAATTGAAAGTTATCCTAAGAATAGAAGTACTAATTTTAGTGAGTCCTACCTAGAAATTAAGTTCAGCGAATACGTAGATAAACTTTCCGTTCAGAATTCAATATTTATTTCGCCGGCATTACAGCATGGAATAAATTACGACTGGTCCGGGAAATCTGTTTCGTTGGAAATTAAAGACACTCTTCAAGAAAATACAACCTATACAGTTACAGTAGGTACTGAAGTGATGGATCTGAATAATCGAAATAAAATGGTTCAGCCATTTACATTTGCCTTTTCTACCGGAAGTAAAATTGATACTGCAAAGATTTCCGGAAAAGTCTATACCGGCAAAACAGATGGAGTAATGATATATGCTTATCAGTCTTCGAAAGATGTTGATCCTTCAAAGCAAAACCCAAATTACGTATCTCAAGTTGGAAAGACTGGAAGTTACTCGATTGTTGGGTTAAGAGATGGTGATTATAAAATATTTGCAATGCGTGATAATATGCTTGATATGCTTTATCAAAGGAATGATGATGAATATGGAATTCAGTCAACTAAAATTGAGATCTCACCGGAGAACACAAGTCCGGAACATGTTGATTTCTTTTTGACTAAAGAGGATACAATTGCTCCAAAGTTAAATGCTGCATATATGAAAGACCGCAGCCATCTAGTTGTTGAGTTTAGCGAAGCTATTGATAGCACAAAATTGTCGGCCGCTAACTTCACACTTGTTGATACAACAACAAAGAAAAGTGTTGTTCCAAAATATTTTTACAAACTGGACGCGCGCTCGAATCAGTTCTATTTAGCGTTTGATGACACCTCATCGTTCAAAGATTATATACTGACTGTCGGAGAATTTGAAGATATTCATTCCAACAAAACTGCAGATGACAAGATTAGTTTTGTTTATAAAACAGAAAGAGACACATTCCCCAATAGTTTATTAAAAGCGTTTGGAGACTTGCCGGATAACAAAGTTGATTTTGAGAACCCGTCAGTTAGTATTCAATTTGCTGATGGAATTAATATTGAAGAAGTGAAGAGTAGAGTTACAATTGAAGATCCGCAAAAGAAAGCAATTGAGTTTGGTTTAACAAAATATGATGATGTACTTTTCCGATTAAGCGCAAAGAACAAACTGAAGCCGGGTAGCGAATATGTTGTTAAGTTCAATGCGAAGAACTTAGCGGATATTTCCGGCAAAAATGTAGATACAGTTTATCAGAGAAAGTTTACAACATCTACAGAACTTGATTTTAGCGGTGCTTCGGGAATTGTTGAAGGTGCAGATTCTACAAATATCACTGTCTTGGAATCGGTTTCGTTACCCAAAAAACTATATAATCAAAAAAATGATTTGAAACAGAAATTTGATTTTAAGAAAGTTATACCGGGGAAATATTTGATTTGGACATTTAAAGATAAAAACAAGAATGGTAAATATGATGCCGGTTCAATTCAGCCATTCAAATATGCAGAAGAGTTTCGTTACTACACCGATACATTAAATCTTAGGGCCCGCTGGCCAGTAGGGGATATCATTATTCTGTCTCATCCTGAAAAAAGTTGACTACTGATAAAGAAAAAGCAGGAGTCAAGCGATGAAAGTAACGAACAAGTATCCCCCACAATCAATTTATAGCCGAGCATTCAAACTGCAAGTAGTTCGGGAATATGAGCAAGGAT
>JAZDFQ010000064.1:0-40748 GCA_043807765.1 Ignavibacteriota bacterium | reverse complement strand
CGAAAACTCTTCAACATTATCCACTTCAATAGGTTTGTATTTTTCATTTTCCGGAACCAAGTAAATTTTGTTTTCTTTTCTTTCAAACCTTTTCATTGTTGCCTCATCATGTAAGAGAGCAACAATTATATCTCCGTTAACAGCTTCTTTTTGAGGCGATACAATTACTAAGTCGCCTTCAAGAATGCCCGCATTCATCATACTATCGCCGCGCACCTTTAAACCGAAACACCCCGTCTTTTTACTTGCCAAGCTAGGATCAATCATCATTTTTCCTTCAACGTTTTCTTCTGCCAGTACCGGATACCCGGCTGCTACTCGTCCAACAATTGGTATCTCTAACATATTATCGAGAGCATGTCCCGATTTGTTTAGTCCTTCGTCTATAATAGATAGTGTTCTGCTAGTATTGCTTTCGTTTGAGAGATGACCTTTCTTAACAAGAGCATCAATATGCCTTTTGACGCCGAACGTGCTGGAAATGTTAAAGTGCTTGCCAATTTCACGGTAGGTTGGGGGATAACCATTGGCATCAGCAAATTGCTGGATGAAGTCAAGAATTGCTTGTTGGCGGTCGGTTAATTGACTTTTCATTATAGTGCTCTTTTGTTCACCACAATTATAGTGAACATCAGTACACTTGTCAAGGGAAATTATTAATTGTGATGTGATGAAAAAGTAAGATGAGCTCGATTCTGCACCAAAAAAGAGAATTCAAAAATTAAACGAGAAAAATTCTCATAATAAGCGTTGAACGATTATTTGGGGGAGCTAAACGATACTCATTTCGTGGACACGATCAAATGCGGATTTTCCATATAGTCGATCACGTGTTGAGAAGGATACCTAAATGACATACAAGTTTTATTTTGAAAATTGGAGATGCAGAAATCTCCATCTCCAATAACATCCATTCCAATTAAACAATCAATATCGTCAGTAATTATACCAAGCACAACCTTCGGTAAAGTAACGGTAAATTCTGCAGTAAGATGCAACTTAATACTATACGTAGGTCTTCTAACATTTGTTTCGCTTGCTGTACTTACCGTGGCAACTCCAGTTGGGAATAGTTTAAGTTCCCTTACCACATTTTCCGTTATTACAGTGCCACTAGCCCCGGTATCCCATATTGCATTAGTTCTAAATCTTTGTTGGACATGTAAATCATTTTTCTGAGGTTCATATCTTGATAATTCAACAGGAGTGTCTATTTTCTTCACTAGAATATCATGCCGAAGAGTAACAATATGAGAGTTAGCATCGCTTTGAGAAATTATCATCAGTGTGAACCGAATGCTACGTTAGAAAAGTATGAAAACGTGTAATCAGTTTCATCTGGAGAACATCGCTGAATAAGAAAAGTGCCGAGATTATGCTTTTCGCTTCCCGCTTTTAAAGCATCGTCGAAAGAATCATATGCACCAAAAACTGATTCTCCAATTATTACAAGATACTTGCCATTATGTTGCTCAAGAAGGCGTTTCTGATTTTTAATATAAAAATCAAACTCTTTTTCGAGTTTATTTTTCATAGTTGAAACACTCCAATTTAAGCAAGTTTATTGGTTGAATTAAACATTGATATGACCCCATATATTTTCCCTGACCGATCCAACTTATAATCTCCTCCGGGAAAAATCAGTAATTCTTAACACCATTACCCACTATCGTTACACTATTAACCACTGTGTGCAATATATTTGTTACCAAAATGAATGTCAATAACTTTCTTTTTCCCATTGCTTGTTTTGACGTTTTTAGTACCTCTGATGTTCTATCAAATTATCGAAACCAGTATTAAAAAGTTGAATTCCACTAAAGTTCCGGAGTTTATAGAATAAAAATCAGTCAATATTACAAAAGCATACTTGAAATAAGTTAATAATTATCTTACGCAAAAGATACTACTTCGCTGATGGAGGTCCCTTAACAGAAGCGACTACTGTCTGCCAAAAATATCCATTTAGAAATGCTGCATAAAAGGAAAATAGACTGCGTGATGAAGATGCAGCCAAAGACCATATAGGATAAAATACTACGATCGAGAAAAAGAGAGGGTAGATTAATTGTTTAACCGATACAGATAACAATTCTTTTTCATTATTAAGATTGCTACTGAGCACTTGGACGAACATTCCTCCTATCATTGTCAAAAAAAGCCAACTATAGAAAACTAAAGCATTTAGATTTGCAATTATAAAGTGCCATTCCATGATAATGGTGACAATCGCAAACAAAAAAACAATTAGTGTAAATATTTTTAAAACATTCTTCCCATCTGAATTTAATTGAGTCGGTTTCAAAGGGGCATGTGCTTGAGATGATGAACTGCTTCCCTTGTTCTCATTATCAACATAGAAAATTGACACCTCCTCTCCTATAGTTTGCTTATGAGTGCCCTTTTTCTTTCTAAAATATGCTGAGATCAGTCCAAGAGTTGCACCAAGAATACTGATTAGGAGTGATAGAATTTCTACAATTTCCATACTATAAACCTCCATAAAATCAAATTACAGTGCGGTTATTTCGTCATTGTTTAGTAGTAAATGATGCTCTAAATTTGCATTAGAAAAGTCTAACATGATAGTTGATTTGATTCCCACAATTTTCCCTAGTAACGATATTAAATATATCGTGAGCAATTCAAATTGTCAATGCTTTTATTAAATTTAAACTCGTAGCTTTTATATCAAACAGGATGATAATAGGCGTAATTTGATTTGACCAAAAGTTGAAGCGTTGTTTTGCCTAAACCAGTGTTACGCTATAGTTGGTAAGAGGAAAATTACAAAAGCGAACTTTATTCGCCTTTTTGAGACAAAACTATTTTGCTTGGATGAGATTTATCATCTTTTTCCCAACTTCATTGTTTTCTTGGATACCGTTGAATTGTGATGAACCGGGTCCGTAAGAAAACATTCCAACAAAATTGGCTGTGTGATACCTTGTAGCCCAAACAACATCCAGAACACCGGTTTCATTATTACGACCGGAAACACACAGACTTCCCGTATCGTGATCTGCTAAAACAATAACGAGTGTGTTCTTATCTTTCTCTGCAAATTTCATTGCTTCTTCAATAGCTGAATTAAAATCTTTCTGCTCGGCAAATAGGTATTCTTTATCGTTCTTCTCAGCCGCCCAATCAATTTGAGAGCCTTCAACCATTAAGAAAAAACCTCTATTATTCTTGCTTAATGATTGAATAGCAGCTTTAGTTAAATGGCCAAGTGTATAATCCCTTTTGTTTCCATGTGGAAGAGCATAGGTGCCATATAATCCAAAAAACTTTTTCTGCGAAGAAAGTGAAGGTATTTGGGTGCTGTCGCTGGAATAGAAATAACCTTGCGTTTTCATAGAGTCAACATAGTTTTTGCCATCTTCTCTTTTACCACCAAGTTCTTTTGGAAGAAAGAAATCGGTTCCGGCACCGGCAAGAAAATCAACCTTGCTGTTTAATATTTGAGCGGCAATATCAAACTCGCTTTTGCGTGATTCTACGTGAGAGAGAAATGCTGCCGGTGTAGCGTTGGTTACGGAACTCGTTGCAATAATTCCGGTTGATTTTTTCTTCTGCCGGGCAATCTCAACTATATTAGTTAAAATTTTTCCATTAGGATCGATGCCAATTTTGCCGTTGTTTGTTTTGTATCCGGTAGAATATGCTGTAGCACCGGCAGCGGAATCAGTTACTAATTTATCAGCCGCACAAGTATTAATTAATCCAATCGTTTGGAATTTTTTGAATTGATCATTGCCCGTTGAAAGAACCGACGCGGTAACTTGCGAAAGCCCCATTCCATCACCTATCAAAAGAATAATGTTTTTCGGTTTTTGCGTTGTACCACAAAAAACGGTCGAGCTTATTAGCGCGACCGTTAAAAAAGTGAAGTATTTTTTGAACATTAATAATCCAATGAATCAATATAAGTAAGCCAATTATGTCTATCTGCAACCTTTCCGTATTGAATACCGGTAAGTTCATCGTAAAGTTTTAATGCTAACTCGCCAACTTCCGTTTCGCTAAAGGTCATCAACTTATCATTGTATTTTAATTTGCTGACAGAAGATATAACCGCAGCGGTACCGCTTCCAAAGACTTCGAGCAGCTCTCCTTTATCATAAGCGGCAATCATTTCGTTAATTGAGATTTGTCTTTCAGTTACATTGTATCCCCAATCTTTCAATATTTGGATTACAGACATTCTTGTTATGCCGGGAAGAATTGAACCTTCCAAACTTGGAGTTGCTATTTCATCTTTGAAGCGGACGAAAATATTCATAGCGCCAACTTCTTCAATGTATTTATGTTCTATAGCGTCCAGCCACAGCACTTGCGTATAGCCTTCATGCTTAGCTTTATCTTGTCCAATCAAACTTGCTGCGTAATTACCGGCAACTTTAGCTTCGCCGGTTCCTCTGCGCACAGCGCGTACATATTGATCCACAACCATAATTGGTACCGGCTTAAATCCTTCCGGATAATATGGACCAACCGGACTAAGCATAATCATCAATTTGTATTGTTCAGCCGGACGCACACCAAAACATGGCTCGGTAGAAATCATAAATGGGCGAATGTAAAGTGAATGACCGGGACGATCCGGAATCCAATCTTTTTCCATTCTAACTAAATCAATCAACCACTTTAAAACTAGTTCCGGATCAGCTTCCGGCATACAAAGTCTTCGTGCCGAATTATTAAGGCGTTCAATGTTTTTCTCCGGTCTAAACATAGCCACGCGTCCATCAACCAAATTGTAAGCTTTTAATCCTTCAAATAATGCCTGTCCATAATGGAAAACCATTGCCGCCGGATGAATGCTTAGGTTTTCTAATTTTTTAATAACCGGAGTTTGCCAGCCGCCTTTAGCTCCATCGTAATCCATTTCAAAAATGTGATCAGAAAATAATTTGCCAAAAACAAGATTTTCCGGCAGTTCAATTTTCTTTCTTTTTTCAGCTAACTCTGTACTCATACTTTCACCTATCGCTCAATTGTTTGTGTTACATTCCACTCAAAAAAATATATAAAATAAGAGTAATTGCCAACCCGAAAAGTTTGTTATCTTAATATAGAATTTCAAAAAAAACTTGAGCAGAGCAATGGCCTTCAAAAAAATTGGTCTCGCAGTTTCTTTTTCTCCAAACTCACGCGCGCTTCTTTTTGAAGCAAAACGTTTAAGTGAAATGTTCAATGCTGAATTGGTTCTTATTCACATTGGCGATTTTAGCGAAGAGTTAAAAACCGAATTGACTGCAATGATTAAAGAAGCTGGAATTGAAGAGACTACTTACAAACTATTATGGAGAGAAGGAGATGTTGAGGATTCCATTTTAGAGTTTTGCTCGACCGAAAAGATTGATTTACTTGTTGCCGGTGCTCTCATCAAAGAAAATTTTTTGAAATATTATATTGGTTCAATAGCAAGAACATTAATGCGTGAGGCACCTTGTTCCGTTTTACTGCTTACTCAACCATCCGTAGAAAGAGCCCCTTTTAAAAAGATTTGTGTCTCGGTGGATTTTACTTCTCTTAGCGAACTAGCCGCTAAAAAAGCTTATGAAATTTCTCAATTGATAAATGCACACGAACTTTTCTTTATAAGAGAATTCCAACTGCCAGCATTAGCTACAACCGTTTACGATTCGGGATCGAAAGAAGAAGCGCAAGCAATGCGGCATACTTGGCTGGATGAAGAGAAAAATAAAATGGAATTATTTGTTAGGGAATTAAATCTAGTAGATGCCGATGTTAAAACAATTTGCCTTTACGGTAAGCAAGGATGGGAAGCAAGCAATTGGGTTAACGAAAACAAAGGGGATCTATTTGTTATTCCTTCACCGGCTAGAAAGCCAAAATTGCTAGATAGAATTTTTCAACATGACTGGGAATTTGTTTTTAGACAATTACCATGTTCGTTGTTGATTGTAAAACCGGAAAACTCAGCTGAATGAATTTGACCGAAACCGATATCGTATTGTTTCTTTCCAGTGTTGCAGTAATGCTTTTTTTCTCGCGCGCTATAGGTGAGTTTCTCAAAAAGTTTAAGCAGCCAATTGTGCTTGGAGAAATTCTTGCCGGAATAATTCTTGGTCCAACTATACTTGGGGCTTTGTTTCCTTCTATAACGAATAACTTCATTTCAAATTCCGGTTCTGTCAACATTGCGTTTCAAGGAATAACACTTCTTGCAGTAGTTATGTTGTTGCTTGTATCCGGTTTAGAAGTTGATCTTTCTCTAGTTGCAAGACAAGGTAAAGCCGCCTCATTAATAAGTTTCATTGGAGTTGTCTTTCCTTTTGCTCTCGGCTTTGGAGCAGCGTGGTTTTTCCCTAATGTATTGGGAATAACATCAAACGAAAATCATCTTATCTTTGCGTTGTTTGTTGGTACAGCGCTTTCAATTACAGCTCTGCCGGTAGTTGCAAGAACTTTAATGGATCTCAACATTTTCAAAACTGAAATTGGATTTCTGATAATAGCTTCTGCGATGTTGAACGATTTAGTTGGGTGGATTATTTTTTCCGTGATTCTTGCGATGATGAGGGGAAATGCCAGCGGCATTGAATTCGGTTCTACAATGCTATTGTTGGGTGGGTTTATAGTTTCCACATTATTAGTAGGACGGAAAATCTTCAACTACATTTTACCAAAGTTTGAAAAAGTTACTACTTATCCGGGTGGGGTATTAAATCTAATCTTAACACTAGGATTTTTAGGTGCGGCATTCAGTGAATGGATAGGTGTGCATGCAATTTTCGGCGCATTCATTGTAGGTATAGCGATCGGCGATTCTGTTCACCTAAAAGAAGAAACCCGTGAAATAATTCAGCAATTTGTAACAAATATTTTTGCTCCGCTGTTTTTCGTATCAATCGGGCTTCGAGTAAACTTCATTCAAAATTTTGATCTTGGAATTGTACTTATATTTCTTGTGCTTGCATTTGTAGGTAAAGTAGTCGGGTGCGGATTAGGTGCTTACTGGGGAGGATTGAATAAAGAGGATTCTCTTGCAATTGGATTCGGAATGAATTCGCGCGGTGCTATGGAAATTGTTCTCGGTACCCTCGCTTTTCAAGCCGGACTAATACAAGAAAAAGTATTTGTTGCTTTGATAATAATGGCTTTGGTAACATCACTTAGCAGCGCTCCGGCCATGAGTTACTTTTTGAAACGAAGTAAGAAAAAACTCACCTTCAATGATTTGCTTAGGAAGGATATGATAATTTTTCCAGAAGCTTCAAATAAGGAATCGATAATTAGAGAACTGTGCGAGTTTGCTGCTGCTAAAAGTAAATTAAATAAAGAAAAAGTTTTCGAAGAAGTCTGGAAGCGTGAATTGCAGTTTTCAACCGGTTTAGCGAATCATCTTGCAATTCCTCATGCACGATTGAAGATTCAATCACCCATAATTGCAATAGCTGTTTGCCGCAGAGGAATTGAATTTGAATCGCTTGATGCAAAAGAAGCAAAAATTATTATCTTACTTCTAACACCGGAGGCCGAACCGGAACTTCAGTTAAAACTGCTTGCAGATATTTCGAAAAATTTTCATTCAATAGACACGGCGGAAGAAATCTGTAAATTTCAGACCACAGAAGAAGTCTTTTCTAAATTCAAGCAACTTTCTTAGTTTACGAATAGATATTTAGGATTATGATGATTTTATTTTTTCAGAAGATCGGGGAAAAGACACTTAATTTTTTTGAAGAGTGCGGTCAAGTTTTCCTACTTCTCATAGATATATTTAAGCACGTGCCAAGTTTGTACAGAAGCAGAAAAAATTTCTTTTATCAGATGGAACACATTGGTGTAAATTCCATACCGCTTGTGTTAATCATTGCAAGCTTTACCGGAGCTGTTGCAGCATGGCAAGCAGCGTATCAATTGAAGGGTATTGCACCTTTATCATTTCTTGGTTCAGCAACTTCACGCGCAATTATCACGGAACTTGGTCCAGTGCTGACGGCAATTGTAATAGCCGGAAGAGTTGGTGCTTCAATTGCTGCCGAACTTGGTTCGATGAAAGTTACAGAGCAGATTGACGCGCTTGAGACTATGGGTATTAGTCCGGTGGGATTTCTTGCAACGCCACGCTTCTTTGCCGCAATGATAATGATGCCGGTTTTAGTTGTTTTTGCAAACGTGATAGCTATTATTGGAGCTTATTTTATTTCCAACTTATTTCTCGGTGTTTCATTCAATGTTTTTTTTGAATCTGTAAGAAGATACTTTGCTTTCAGCGATTTTACATTTGGCTTAATAAAAGGACTTTTATTCGGCAGCGTAACAGCTTTGCTAGGCTGCCATATTGGATTTAGAACTGAAGGTGGCGCGGAGGGTGTTGGATTATCAACTATCCGCTCTTTTGTTGTCAGTTCTGCTTTGATTCTAATCCTCGATTACATTTTGTGGACATTACTTTTTTAGGGACAAATGCTCTATATAATCACTAAAAGATTGTTCGATATTTCATTCTCAATTTTGATTATCGCTATAACTTTGCCTATACAAATTCTTATAGCAGCGGTAATCATAATACTATTGAAAGAAAACCCATTCTTCATCCAGTTGCGCGGAATAACACTTGAAAGAAAATGTTTCAACATATTTAAATTCAAAACCATAAAAAAGAGTTTTGCCGCAAGAATTGAACACAATCATTGGAAAGATATCTTCCTAATTCAGAAACAAGCCGTAGATATTGGGAAGTTTGCTCGCTGGCTACGTTTGACCGGAATTGATGAACTTCCGCAAATTTATAATGTGTTTTTAGGAAAGATGAGCTTTATTGGACCTCGACCATTAATGATACGGGATTTGGAAATCATGAAGGTTCGGTTTCCGGTTCAATACAAAATACGTAATGAATTAATTGCGAAACCGGGCATTACCGGTACTTGGCAATTGATTGGCGATAGAACTCTGGGTGTTGAAAATTTGATTGCACTGGATCTTTTTTATGAAGAAAACAGATCACTCCTTTTTGATCTAAAAATATTTTTAATGACTATACCTTTGGTAATATTTGCAAAAAACTCCGATGCTATCATTCCCCGTATTGAATTTGTGAGTAAGTTTTTCTCATATACGCTTCAAGAATTTCAAATTAGAAAAAAACTTAAGACAGCAAAAAAGCAATATGAGAATTATTCGGTGAAGTTACCTTCTCGTTGGTGGTATTCAAGCGATACTTACAATAATTCTACAAAACCAAATGCAAAAATTTTCCCATTTGAGAAATCTTCTCCCAAAAAATCAGCGAAAGGGTAATCTAAGCTATTCTTTCATGCCTCATTTTCAATGAACTACAGATTGAACTAAGAAATCTTTATTGAAATTCTTTAAATAAGAATGGAGAATGTTTTTCGAAAGAACTAATTTTTCAGCCGTAAGATACAATCTAATGGAGAATGCATGTCAAATTTTGTGATTAAACCAGCAGTTAGAACCGAAAACATAACCTATGCGGTGCGTGATATTGTTGTGCTTGCTAATGAAGTGGCTAAGTCCGGTAAAGAAATGTTGTACTTAAACATCGGCGATCCAAATCAATTTGATTGGGAACCACCGAAACATTTGATTGAAGCAACTTATGACGCGATGAAAAAAAATCTTAACGGATATTCACCCTCTTCCGGCATCAAGCAAGCAGTTGATGCAATTGGTCAAGAAGCTGACAAAAAGGGAATCAAGAACATACAAGACATTTTTGTTACAACCGGCGCAAGTGAAGCAATTGAAATTTGCCTAACCGCTTTGGTAAACGACGGAGAGAATGTTCTTACTCCAACGCCAGGCTATCCGCTTTACACAGCTATCCAAAGTAAATTGCAGACTATGGAAAACCCTTATTACCTGGATGAAGAAAACGGCTGGCAGCCCGATATTGAAGACATTAAGAAAAAAATAAATTCTAAAACACGGGCAATTATTTTAATTAATCCAAATAATCCAACCGGTTCAAATAATTCTTCGGAATTGCTAAAGCAAATTGTTGAACTAGCAAAAGAACACAACTTGGTAATTTTTGCAGATGAGATTTACGACAAACTCTTGATGGATGGAAAAGTTCACACTTCAATCGCTTCTCTAAACTCCGAAGTGCCAATGATTACTTTTGGCGGACTTTCTAAAAATTATATGGTTCCGGGATTTAGAATCGGGTGGGGAATTGTAAGCGGCAACAGAGCTGTACTAAAAGATTACATTGAAGCGATAAATAAAATTCTGCGCGCTCGTTTATGCGCCAACCATCCGGCACAATATGGAATTGCTCCTTCATTGCTAGGAGATCAATCTCATCTTACAGAAGCTATGAAAAAGCTAACAAAGCGCCGCGATATGACAGTTGAAGCAATGAATTCTATAGAAGGAATTTCATGCGTTGCGCCGGAAGGTTCTTTCTATGCTTTCCCCCGTTTGCACAATGTTTCCAACGATTTCCACTTTGCAGTTGAACTGCTTAAAGAAACCGGAGTTGTAGTTGTTCACGGAAGCGGATTTGGACAGAAACCGGGCACTCAGCATTTTAGAATCGTTTTTCTTCCGCCGGAAAATATTTTAGAAAAAGCTTATAAAGCCATTGGTGAGTTCTACGGAAAATATGTCGAGAAATTTGAAAAGTAATATTATCAAGGGATGTTGAAAATGAGACCATCAGAAAAAGCAATTAAGCTTTACAAAGAAGAATACAATTGTTCTCAAGCAATACTTTCGGCTTATGCAGAAGAACTTGGTATTGATGAACAGACTGCAATTCGTGTAGCTTCATCTTTTGGCGGCGGAATTGCACGCTCTGGAAAAACATGTGGAGCTTTAACCGGCGCATTAATGGTTCTTGGAATGAAGGAGTGGAATTCCGGAAAAGAGAAAGAGGAAGCTAAACAACATGTTTATAAGCTTTCAAATCAATTAATGAGTGAGTTTGAAGAAAGAAACAAATCTCTTAATTGTGAAGAACTTCTAGGTGTTTCTGTAAGCACACCGGAAGGAAGAGCAGTTGTAAAAGCAAACAATCTTACAAGCAAAGTTTGCCATCGTGTAATTAACGATGTAACCGAAATACTAGATAAACTAATACAAAAAGTGTAGAACGAAGAACGTAGAGTGTAGATATAATTCTACGTTCTATACTCTTCAATCTTCGTTAATGAGGTATTATGGTTGGATTAGAACCAAAACATAAAAAAGAGTTTCAGCTTGAACGCTTAATTTTATTTAGTGACGCTGTTTTTGCAATTGCAATTACACTTCTAATTATTGAAATAAAAGTCCCTCACGTTAAAGAAAGATCAAACATTGCTTTGCTGAATGAGCTTTTTCAGATTATACCAAAATTCGTTGGCTTTATAATCAGTTTTTTACTTATCGGACAGTTTTGGATTAATCACCACAAGCTATTTGGCTTTGTGCGCAGTTATGATGGTAAAGTACTCTGGTTAAATCTTTTCTTTTTGATGAGCATCGTTACAATGCCTTTTAGTACAGCTCTCTATTCGGAAAACATTTTTATTGACTTGAGTTTTATTGTTTACTGCATCAATGTTGCTGCAACCGGAATAATTAATTCTTTGGTTTGGCGCTATATTGGAAATCCTAAAAACAAATTTGCCGAAGAAGGAATTGACCACGAGTTATTCAAATATTTTTCAACTCGTGCATTGTTGATTCCGGCAGCCTTTTTAATTGCAATACCTCTTACGTTAATAAATCCTTGGGCTGGTAAATATGCGCCGATCTTAATTGCCCCGATGATGAAAATTACAAACAAGAAGTACAAGAATGTAATTGAAAAACACAAACTAAAACTTGCTGAAGAAAAATCAAAAGAAGAATAGTTCTCTACAATGATTAATCTACTCGATAACAGAATAAACCGATGAAAAATAAATTATTCTTTTTGCTTGCGTACTTTTCAATCTTACTTACTTTATTTGCACAGAATAATGATTACGCTGTAAAGTCTAACATAAGTTATTATGAAAATTCCGAGAGCAAACTTGATTCTTACATTAACGAACGTTGCGTGCTTGATGTTTATTATCCTACGAATCTGAAGGACTTTGCTACGGTTGTTTGGTTTCATGGTGGTGGATTAACCGGTGGTGAAAAATCAATTCCGGAAGAATTAAAAGAAAAAGCAATTGCCGTTGTTGCAGTAAACTATCGTTTAAGTCCAAAAGCAAAATCTCCAAGTTATATAATTGATGCAGCCGCGGCAGTTGCGTGGGTTTTCAAACATATCGAGGAATTTGGCGGTGACAACAAACTGATTTTTATTTCCGGCCATTCTGCCGGTGGCTACTTGGCCACCATGATTGGCTTAGATAAACGCTGGCTTAATCAGTTTGGTATCGAAACAAAAAGCATTGCCGCCCTTATTCCATTTAGCGGACAAATGATTACTCACTTTGCTATTCGGCAAGAAAGGGGAATACCGGAAAAGCAGCCAATAATTGATGAGTTTGCGCCACTTTATTTTGTCTCAAAAGACGCTCCGCCGTTAATTCTAATTACCGGAGATAAAGAAAATGAATTACTCGGCCGTTACGAAGAAAACGCGTACATGGCAAGAATGATGAAAGTGGCCGGGCATACAGCAACCGAACTTTACCAGTTAGAAGGTTTTGATCATAGCGGTATGGCTACGCCGGCTTTTCCTATATTGCTAAGAAAAATGAAGGAAATATCGGAAACTACTAATAAAACAAATTAGTTTTTGACAAACTCTGCGTTCTACACTCTTCACTCTACACTAAAAATGAGTTCTTCATTCTTCGTTCTTCCTTCTTTATATTTGCCCCACATTTTTTGAACTAACAATAGAAGAAACCATAATTGAAAAATATTAATGTAACTCAGCTTCCTAACGGAATGAGGATTGTTTCCGAAAAGATTACGCATGTTAAATCATTTTCACTTGGATTCTGGTTTAACGTAGGTTCGCGTGATGAAACAGAGAAAAACTCCGGCATTAGCCACTTTTTAGAGCATATGTTTTTTAAGGGAACGAAAAAGCGCTCGGCAAAAAGAATCTCGGAAGAAATTGAATCGCTCGGCGGCTACTTAAATGCGTTTACTTCCAAAGAACATACTTGCTTTTATGGCAGAGGATTAAACGCTCACATCGAGAAGACTTTTGAAGTACTTGCTGATATGGTTCAGAACTCGGTTTTTAATCCAAAGGAAATTGAGAAAGAAGCCAAAGTTGTTATTGATGAGCTTTATGATATTGAAGATTCTCCCGACGAATTGATTTTTGACAAATTTGAGAGCAACACCTTTGCCGGAAACCCAATTGGTATGCCGATTATTGGAACAGAAAAAAATCTTCGCTCCTTCAGACAGAAGGATTTGATTAATTACATAAATGAAAATTATACATTAGATCGGTTCATGATAGTTGCTTCCGGTAATGTTGATCATAACGAATTAGTTAAGTTTGCTAAGAAGTATATTACTAGAGATTACAAACCAAGCAATGATAAAGTAAGAACAATCGTGATGCAGCCTTCTAAAGATATGCATGTTGAAAAGGAAACCCAGCAAGTTCATTACATTCTTGGTAAGCCGACTTACGGTTATAAGGATTTACGCAGAATTTCTGTTGCCGTGCTATCTCATATTTTAGGTGAGGGAAGCAGCAGCCGCCTTTTCCAGAAAATTAGGGAAGAGAATGGAATCGCCTATCAAATCAACACTTTTCTTAATTCCTTTTTTGATATATCCACCTTCGGAGTTTATCTTTCGACTAACGAAAAATCGGTGTCCAAAGCTCAGAAATTGATATTTGAAGAATTGGAAATGATTAAGAATAAGAAAGTTAATGCCGCAGAACTCGATAGAGCAAAAGAGTATCTGGTTGGCAATATGCTGATGAGTTTGGAAGGAACAACTAACCGGATGATCCGCATGGCTCATCAAATGATTTACTTTGGTAAGATTATTCCGGTTGAAGAAACTGTTAAGAAAATTTACAAGGTAACTAAGGAAGACATTCGCGATCTTTCTAATGAATTGTTCGGAGACTCGAGCTTAACAAATAAATTTGGCGAGTTTGAAAGCTGCTCGCTTACAAGAGTAATTCTATCTCCCAAAAATTTATTGCCTAGAAAAGCAAAGTAAAAGGAAAAGATATGCCGACAATTACAATTGACGGAAAACAAATAGAGTTTAAGCAAGGACAAACGGTTATCGAAGTTGCATACGAGGCTGGAACAGAAATTCCCCATTTCTGCTATCATCCAAAACTTTCTGTTAGCGGAAACTGCCGTGTTTGTCTTGTTGAAATTGAAAAGATGCCAAAGCTTGCAATTTCTTGCGCCACATTAGCCACTGACGGAATGGTTGTTCACACAAATTCTGCTAAGACCTTAGAAGCTAGAAATGCCGTGATGGAATTCATTCTTATAAACCATCCGCTGGATTGCCCAATTTGTGATGAAGCCGGTGAATGTAAACTTCAAGATTATGCTTACGCACACAGCCGCGGAGAAAGCCGCTTCGAAGAAATTAAAAACAGAAAAGAAAAACGCGTTCAGCTTGGCCCAAGAATAAAATTTGACGGTGACCGCTGTATTTCATGCTCGCGCTGCATCCGTTTCTCTGATGAAATTGCAAAATCAAATCAGCTTACTTTTACAAATCGCGGCGATAAAGTTACAATCTCAACATTTCCGGGTGAACCGTTCGACAATCCTTACTCGATGAATACAGTAGATATCTGTCCGGTTGGTGCATTAACAAATGATGATTTCCGTTTCAAATCCCGTGTATGGGAAATGTCTTTTACCAACTCTATTTGTGTTGGCTGCTCGCGTGGATGTAATATTAAAATTGGCGTTCGCAACAACGAAATTTTAAGATTAACACCAAGACAGAACAAAGAAGTAAACAGTTTTTGGATGTGTGACAACGGAAGATTAAACACTTTCAAAAATGTAAATGCAGAAGATAGAATTGATGGTACATTTGTACGCAAAGAAGGTCAGCTTCAAAAAGTTAGCTGGGAAGAAGCGCTTGAAGTTGCAGCAAAAAGTTTGAAAGAATACAAGAGCGGAGAAATTGCTTTTGTAGGTTCTGCCTTTGCAACATGCGAAGATAATTTTGTTCTTTCAAGACTAGCTAAGCAATTAAACGTAAGCAATATTGATTTTGCAAGACATTCTGTTGCCGGCGATCAAGATGAAATTTTGATTCGTGAAGATAAAACACCAAACACAACCGGGGCCGAATTAGTTATTGCAAAAACAAACGGAACAAAGCTTGAAGGTATTTACCGTTTGATAAAAGAGGGAAAAGTTAAAGCGCTTTTCGTAATGGAAGATGATCTCGGTTCAATTAGTGAAGATTGGGAACAAGCTTTAGGCATGCTGGATCTGTTAATTGTTACTGCAACTAATTCCAGCAAGACAACTGCTCTTGCAGATATAGTTTTCCCGGCAGCTGCTTATGCTGAAAAACATGGAACATTTGTAAACTTCCAAGGAAGAGTGCAGCGCATTCGCCCCGCAGTTTCTCTGGATGAAATGGACCGCGCACTAGATGGAATGAATATGAGCCGCTGGGATAAATTTGGAACTAAGTTCGACCGCTGGAATCAAGGCTTAAAACATGATGCAAAGCCAAGCTGGAAAATTTTAGCTCAGCTTTCATCTCATCTTGGTGGTAAAATTAAATATGAAATGGCAGAAGAAGTATTCGAAGAAATGTCCAATTCAATAGATGCATTCAAAGGTTTAGATTACGATGTTATTGGCGAACTTGGTGTTCAACTCAAAATTAAAGAAAAAGTAGAAAAATAGAACGCTGATCTTTTATGATTGTTATGATACAATAAGATCATAATACATCATATTCATCTTAACCAATCTGTGTTCTATAAAACGGAGTTAAAATAAATGACGATTCTGGAAACAATAGTAATCGCGCTTATCAAAATAGTTTTGATAGTAGTTTTAATGCTGCTTTCTGTTGCTTATACAGTTTACTTCGAGAGAAAAATTGCCGCGTGGGTGCAAAACCGTAAAGGTCCAAACAGAGTTGGCTGGCTCGGTTTGCTTCAGCCGTTTGCAGATGTATTCAAACTTCTTTTGAAGGAAGATATCGTTCCGGAAAAAGCAAACAAAGTTTTACATACACTCGCACCTTTTATAGCTTTGTTTGTTTCATTTGCAACTTATGCTGTTATTCCAATCGGTCCGGCAGTAGAAATTTTTGGTTATAAAATAAATTTAGTTGTTGCTGATGTTAACATTGGAATTCTCTATGTACTTGGTTTAACATCGCTGGGTGTTTATGGAATTACATTTGCCGGCTGGTCAAGCGGAAGCAAGTATTCGTTACTTGGCGGAATTCGTTCTTCCGCACAGATGATTTCTTACGAAGTATCTATGGGCTTCTCTATCGCCGGTGTGATAATGCTTTCGCAATCTCTTAGTCCGATGAAGATTGTTGAATCTCAGTATGGCTGGATGTGGAATGCGGTTGTTCAACCAATTGGATTTATCACTTTTTTGGTTTCCGCATTTGCAGAGACAAACAGATTACCGTTCGATTTACCGGAAGCTGAGCCTGAACTAGTTGGCGGCTACCATACGGAATACAGCTCATTCAAATTTGCCGGATTCTTTCTTGCAGAATATGCAAACATGATCGTAGCTAGTATGATGATTGTAACCTTGTATCTAGGTGGTTATCACATTCCTTACATTGATAAACTTGGACTCAATTCTACTTTGCTTGTGTTCTTGCAGATAGGAGCTTTCCTATTAAAAGTAGCATTCTTCATGTTTTTCTTTATATGGGTAAGATGGAGTCTGCCGAGATTTCGTTACGATCAGCTAATGAATTTAGGCTGGAAAGTGATGTTCCCCCTTTCATTATTAAATCTTGTTTGGGTTGCACTTTTAATAATGATTTTTGGATTCTAAAACCGGAAGGAATGAAATGACAGAAAAGAAAAGATTAAAAAACCTTACGTTTCTAGAAAAGATGTACATACCGGAAATTGTTAAAGGGTTAGCGCTTACACTCAAGCAAATGTTTTCGCCAAGCGTAACAATGCAATATCCGGAAGTGAAGTTTGAACCGCCGGCATCTTACCGCGGTCGTCCGGTTTTGGTGCAAGAAAAAAATGGAACAGAAAGATGTGTTGCCTGCGGGTTGTGTTCGCGTGTTTGTCCGGCTCTAGCAATTGAAGTGCAAGCTGCCGAAACTGAATTGGAGAAAGAAAGATATCCGGAGAAGTTCGAAATAAATATGCTGCGCTGCATCTTCTGCGGCTTCTGCGAAGAAGTTTGTCCCGAAGAAGCAATTGTTATGAGCAAAGATTACGAACTTGTTTTTCATAACCGAGAAAGTGCAATTTACGGCAAAGATAAGTTGTTAGTTCCGGTAGATGAATTGAAAGATAGAATAGAATTTCTGAGAAAGTTTAAGAAGTAAAAGTGAAACCCCGCCAAACTTGAGCGGGGTTTTTGGTATGGAAATTTTTGGGCTTGCACTTCTCTCAAATAATATTTTAGTTAGGTATAGCTAAAACAAAACTTCTGGGCGGTCTAAGGGGCTCGAATGAAAAGAAAACTCGCATTAATAATAATCTTAATATCAATACAAATCACTAAAGCCCAATGGATTTGGCAGAATCCGGTTCCCCAAGGGAATACCTTAAATGCAATCCAGATGTTGAATTCTTCCACAGTTTATGCGTTTGGTGAATACGGCTCAGCAATTAAATCAACCGATTCCGGTCAAACTTGGAAACAATTAGTAGTAAATTATGATAATTATAGAGCAATGCACTTTGTTAACAACAATACTGGGTACGTTCTAGCGACGTCAGGAAATATTTACAAAACGATTGATGAAGGCAATAGTTGGCAGACTTTATCAACTAGAATTGCTAATAACTATTATTCAATTTGGTTTGTGAATGAAACTATTGGATTTGTTTCCGGTTATTATGGGTATATACTTAAAACAACAGACGGGGGAATTTCTTGGGAAAAGAAAAATAGTAAAACGATTAATACACTGAATAAATTATACTTCTTGAATGAGAAAAGTGGATTTGCAATTGGAAAAGAAGGGACGATTTGTAAAACAACAGACGGTGGTGAAAGTTGGAAAGGAAGCACGATAAATTTATCAGTAGAACTAAAATCGATTTTCTTTATTGATGATTTAAATGGTTGGATAATTGGTGAATCTGGAATTGTTTATTCAACTACTGATGGCGGGAGTACTTGGAATTTGAAATGTTCTTACTGTGTTTCATCAGCAACGAGTTTTTGGTTTTTTGATAAAAATAACGGAAGAGTATTTGGTATAAGCGATAACATTACTAGCGATGGTGGAAAAACATGGAGAAATATAGACGCAACAAATAACAGATTTACTTCTGTTTCGTTCTGTGATGCACTTAATGGGTGGGCAGTTGGAAGTAATGGTAGGTTAGCGAAGACTATAGACAGTGGTAATAGTTGGACCAATATTTTCGATCCTTTTAAATCTTCTTTTCTAAGTGGTGTTTTTTTTATAAATGAGAATACTGGATGGGTTTGTTCTAATCCAGGTTTGATGAAAACCACAAACGGTGGCATTACTTGGGAGAAAAGGTTTGATAATGAGTACATAACCAAGATCCATTTTTTTGACGATAAGAATGCGTTTATAATTAAAGCTTATAGACTACTAAATACTTCTGATAGCGGTGCTACTTGGATGTTAAATACCAATATTGATGTAAAATCACTCATTTATAATCAGTTTGCTTGCGAAAATAATATTTGGCTCTATGATTTTGACCATAAAAGGATATTTTTTTCTTCTGATAGAGGTAAAACGATTGAAGATACTCTTTTTAGTCCATTTGGGGATATAAGCAAAATATTTTTTCTCAATGGCAAAATAGGTTGGATAGTTAACAATATGGGTAGAATGGCAAAAACCATAGATGGTGGAAACACGTGGGAGATACTTCCAAGTATTTCTAGAAC
The DNA here is from genome assembly GCA_043807765.1 of Ignavibacteriota bacterium. Classification (GTDB taxonomy): domain Bacteria; phylum Bacteroidota; class Ignavibacteria; order Ignavibacteriales; family Melioribacteraceae; genus Stygiobacter. The sequence continues at coordinate 21,741 of JAZDFQ010000064.1, read as the reverse complement.
TGGGTGGCAAATTTTTGTGTCAGCAATTTACTTCCTTGATGAAAATAATGGCTGGATAAGTACTACATCCAATGGTAGCACAATAATACGAACTTATGATGGAGGAAAAACATGGGCTATGAAATTTACTGCCTCGACAAGTAATATTTATTCTTTATTTTTCTTTAACGAGAATCTTGGGTGGGCTCTCGGTAGTAATGGATATATTTCAAAAACAACTGATGGAGGACATAATTGGGATAAACAAACAATAATTACTGCAAATGAACTGCGGGATTTCTTCTTCATTAGTGAAAAGACTGGCTGGATAGTTGGTAGTAATTCAACAATTCTTAAAACTACCAACGGAGGCATCACTTCTGTTGATGTCAAGGTTGAGCAAACAATTCCTTCAGATGTTTCTCTCTCTCAAAACTATCCAAATCCGTTTAATCCGGAAACTACTATTAGCTACAAGCTTCAAGCAGCAAGCCAAGTAAGTCTAAAAGTATACGATGTTTTAGGAAGAGAAGTTGTAACTCTTGTAAACGAATATCAGCAAGCGGGAAGTTATAACTCAAAATTCAGCACTCAAAATTCAAAATTAACGACCGGTGTTTATTTCTATCAGTTACGAGCCGGATCATTTACCGATACTAAAAAACTCATTCTAATCAAATAGTCTTAACGGGCGCTTAGAGTTTCTATTTCTTATTCCGAATCATGTTAACAACTCTTGCTTCTGCTTTATCCGAATAAACAATCACATCATTAATGATCACTTCTGCTTTGGGAATTCTATTAATAACTCTGAGTTTGAGTTGATGCTTCGCAACCGGAAGCTGATACTTCCAGAATATTTCATGTTTACGACTTTTGAAATCAATTGGAAGTAGCAGAGTATCTTTCGCTCCATCAAGTTCAGCTTCAACTTTGAAAATGTAATTTGCTAAACTGTCGATAGAAGATGAACAGAAACCGGTTACTGCGATTCCGTTCCCTTCAAACTCGTAATCGAGTGAATCTTTAGGAGAAGATATTCCCCAATTTGCACGATCTCTTTTTATCGGAATCATTCCTTCGAAAGATTTTTCGAATCTTACCGGCTTTGGTGCTTGATACTTAATAGTTACATCTTGATTATTGTTTGAACCGCCGTTTTTCTCAATCATTCCTACCGCGTGTTTGTATCCAATGGAATAAACATCATTCAACGAATATGTTGTAAACTTGAAATCCATGTCTTCAACTTCTTGTAAATTCTTTTTCCATTCATCAGAAATTTTACCGTAACCTAGTACAGTTCCCAATATCCCAGCTGCGGATGCCGGGTTGCAATCTGAATCTTGTCCACATCGCGCGGAAATATCCATAGTTAATCCCAAATCACCTTTGCCGTAGAGTAAGCCAATAACTATGTAAGCGGAATTCACTCTTGAATCAATATCAAAAGCAGTAAAAACTCCATCGGGACAGCCGGTGTCTTCAGTCCATTTTTTCTGAACTTCAAACCAAGTGGCTTTCCAGTCAGTTGGATATTTCTTGTGCCAGCGGATTACATCATTAATACATTGATAGAATTGGCTTTGCTTTGGAATTGATTTTAGAGCTTCTGCAACAATGAATGGAATACTGCTTGAAACGAATGCTAGGCTGTACATCGAAGCGACGTAAACACCGCCATACCAGCCGTCGCCGTAATTCATTATGTGTCCAACCTTGTCGCAAACTTCCGAAGCTGAATTCGGCATTCCGGGAGACATTAATCCGGCAAAGTCAGCTTCAATTTGAAAATCTATACAATCCGCATGCGGGTTATTGAGCCAGTTGCCGGATTGCGGAGCCATAATGCCATTCAAAATATTATAGCGTGCAGCTTGGTTTGCATGCCATAAAGGATATTCAGCGTAGGCAAAAGCTTTTGCAAAAGAATCAACCGGCGCATCAAGTCCATATTTTTCAATCACATCAACAAAAGTTAAATCCATATAAATATCATCATAGAGACCCGGCTCTTTTGTGTACCACTGTTTTATGTAACTATCCGGCCAAGGAATAGTATGATAATCTTGTATCATTGTTCCCTGAAATCTGAATTCAGTTGGTCCGCCGTAAGTGCAGCCTATAACTTGTCCAGCCCAGCCACCCTTAATTTTATCTAAAAGCGTTTGGGTGTTCAGCTTAATCATTTTATTGTTTACTAGTTTTGTTTGTGCAGTAGCTAGAGCAACAAGGAGTAGTAAGATGATCACGATAGACTTTTTCATTTAAAAGCATCTCCGAAATAGTGTAGAATGTTAATGAAATATAAAACTGTTATTGAACACAACAAAGTAAGGATGTTTTAAAACAAAATATATTGCTCATGTTTATTGTTGAATGGATTTTTCTTAGCTTGCAAACAACCATTTGGGGAAAGCTTATGTTCTCAAAAGTACTTTCCGGTGCCACTCTTGGAATTGATGCATACCTTGTTGAAGTTGAAACTCACAGCGAAAATAATCTCCCATCTGTGACTATTGTTGGATTGCCCGATAACGCTGTAAAAGAAAGCCGTGAACGTGTCTCAGCTGCAATAAAAAATTCCGGTATCACCTTACCTCATAAAAAAATAACAGTTAATCTCGCTCCGGCAGATATAAAGAAGGAGGGAAGTTCATTCGATCTTCCGATTGCGATTGGCATCCTTGAGGCAACCGGAATTTTAAGCTCCGGTCTTTTAGCTGACACAATTTTTCTTGGAGAACTTTCTCTTGACGGAACTTTGCGTAAAGTTAAAGGCGGGTTACCCATTGCTGTTGAAGCAAAGCGGAAGGGAATTAAAAGAATTATTCTACCAACCGAATCTGTGAAAGAAGCCTCGATTGTAGAGGGTGTTAATGTATTCGGTATAGAGACGTTGAATGAAGTGATTAAGTTTCTAAATGGTGAGGGCGATTTCATTCCTTATGTTTCCGACAAACGAGAATTATTTGCGCACATTAATGATTACGCTTTGGATTTTGCAGATGTGAAAGGACAAGAGAATGTTAAGCGTGCTTTGGAAATTGCTGCTGCGGGTGGGCATAACATTATTATGATTGGACCACCCGGAAGCGGAAAGACAATGCTTGCTAAGAGATTTCCTTCAATACTTCCGCCGCTAACTTTTGAAGAAGCGCTTGAGACAACAAAGATTCATTCCGTTGCGGGAATTTTGGCTAAAGAAAAAGCAATAATTACCGAGCGTCCATTCAGAAGTCCGCACCACACTGTTAGCGATGCAGCGCTTATAGGAGGCGGTTCGTTTCCTCGTCCCGGCGAAGTTTCTTTTGCTCATCACGGAGTTTTGTTTTTAGATGAACTTCCGGAGTTCAAAAAAAATGTTTTGGAAGTTATGCGCCAGCCTCTCGAAGATTATAAAGTAACCGTAAGCCGTTCTAAAATGTCAATCGAGTTCCCGGCAAATTTTATGTTAGCCGCCGCTATGAATCCTTGTCCGTGCGGATACTTCACCGATCCGAATCATGAATGCACATGCAACACGCCGCTTATTCAAAAATATATGTCGAGAATCAGTGGACCTCTTTTAGATAGAATTGATATTCATATTGAGGTACCGGCAGTAAAGTTTAGCGAACTTGCTTCTAAAGCAAGCGGAGAGAAATCAACTGAAGTTAGAAATAGAGTTGTGGCAGCGAGAGATATTCAGCAGAAAAGATTTACTAATCTAAAACATGTTTTCAAGAATGCTGATATGACATCGAAAGAAATCAAATTGTTTTGCCAGCTTGACCGCGCAAGCGAAGATTTGTTAAAGATGGCAATGAACCGGCTTGGTCTATCTGCTCGAGCTTACGATAGAATTCTAAAAGTCAGCAGAACAATTGCAGATTTAGAGGGCATTGAACGAATTACAGCAAATCATATCTCAGAAGCGATTCAGTATAGAAGTTTAGATAGAGAGTTATGGGGACATTGAAAAATCTCTCATGCATAATTATGCATAGAAATGTAAAAATATTTAGTCAATACCTTGACAACTAAATTTTCATCGGCTATATTCGCAACAAGTTAAAAAACCTATGAAAGACACAAATAGAAATATGGCACAACCAATAGCTATTCCACTGGACGCAACCCGCAGCCACGTGTCTTTCAATAACCATTCTTCAGAAATCATTCTTCTAGGGATTCTAAGCATTCTAGTGCTACTAGGAATTATTATTCTACACTAGAATAATTGGTCAATCCCAAAATCTAAAACTAAATATTAAAGTCGGATCGGGGTTGACCGGAGACCCGGAATTATATCTGAAGATTAATATTGGAGAAATATGAGATCAGATTTGATCAAAAAAGGTTTCGATAAAGCTCCTCACAGAAGCTTGTTAAAAGCAACCGGAGTAATCAAGAGCGATGAAGATTTCAAAAAACCGTTTATTGGAATCTGCAACTCTTACATAGATTTGATTCCCGGACATGTACACTTGCAAGAGTTTGGCAAGCTGATTAAAGACGCGGTTCGCGAAGCCGGCGGCGTTCCATTCGAGTTCAACACTATTGGTGTTGATGACGGAATTGCAATGGGGCATTTGGGCATGCGCTATTCATTAGCTAGCCGTGAATTAATTGCGGATTGTGTTGAAACAGTTGTTGAAGCTCACCGATTAGATGGTATGATCTGCATTCCTAACTGCGATAAAATTGTGCCCGGTATGTTGATGGCCGCAGCTCGTATAGATGTTCCAACAATATTTATTTCGGGTGGTCCGATGAAAGCCGGACGCTTGCCGAGCGGCGAAAAAGTTGATTTGATTTCTGTGTTTGAAGGTGTTGGACAATATAGTTCCGGAACAATCAACGAAGAAAGATTGAAGCAATTGGAAGATTTTAGCTGTCCATCTTGCGGATCTTGTTCCGGAATGTTCACAGCCAACTCAATGAATTGTTTGTGCGAAGCATTGGGAATGGCTCTTCCCGGAAACGGTACAATACTCGCAATTGACCCCAAACGAAAAGAACTCGCAACTTCTGCAGCAAAACAAATTGTTCAATTAGTTAAAGATGATTTAAAACCAAGCAACATTTTATCTCTCAATTCTTTCAAGAATGCTTTCTCACTCGATCTTGCTATGGGCGGAAGCACAAACACAATTCTTCATACACTGGCTATTGCAGAAGAAGCCGGAATTGAACTCGATTTGAATATGCTGAATGAACTTTCTGCTAAGACACCTTACATATGCAAAGTAAGTCCGGCTACAAAAAATGTTCACATAGAAGATGTTGATAGAGCCGGAGGAATTTCTGCCATCTTAAAAGAATTAACAAAATTAAACTTGCTTGACGAAAGCGCTCCTACTGTAACCGGGAAAACTTTAGGCGAAAACATTTCTTCTGCATCAATTAAAGATGAAAACGTGATTCGTACTGTTGAAAATCCTTATTCTAAAACCGGCGGGCTCGCAGTTTTGTTCGGCAACTTAGCTCCTAACGGTGCAATTGTTAAAACCGGTGCGGTTGATGAAAAGATGATGAAGTTTTCCGGTCCGGCAAAAATTTATGAGTCTCAAGAAGAAGCAGTAGAAAAAATTCTTAAAGGTGATGTGAAAGCGGGTGACTGTGTAATTATTCGTTACGAGGGACCAAAAGGTGGACCCGGCATGCCCGAAATGCTAACGCCAACCGGCGCAATTATGGGAATGGGTTTAGGCGATAGAGTTGCTCTTATCACTGATGGAAGATTTAGCGGCGGTACGCGAGGTGCTTGCATCGGTCATGTTTCTCCCGAAGCTGCTGAGCGTGGACCAATTGCGGCAGTTCAAAGTGGAGATATAATTATGCTTGATATTCCGAATAGAAAATTGAATGTAGAACTAAGCGAAGAAAAAATTGCGGAACGTCTAGAAAATCTTCCGGAGTTCGAGCCAAAAATTAAAAAAGGTTATTTAGCGCGTTACGCACGAATGGTAACAAGCGCAAACAAAGGTGCAGTTTTAAAAACTAATTTCTGAAAGGTCTTTTATGAAAAATAGCGGACAAGTTCTTGCCGGTGCGGACATATTTTTCGAGTGTCTGAAACAAGAAAAAGTTGAATATATATTCGGCTATCCGGGCGGAGCCGTTTTAAAACTTTACGAACATCTTTATGATGTTGATTTTCTAAAACATATTCTTGTTCGTCACGAGCAAGGTGCGGTTCACGCAGCAGAAGGTTACGCAAAAGCTTCCGGCAAAGTTGGCGTTGTGCTTGTTACTTCCGGACCCGGCGCTACAAATACAGTTACCGGAATTGCAGATGCTTACATGGATTCAGTGCCGATAGTAGTTTTCACCGGACAAGTTTCATCTCATTTGATTGGTAACGACGCATTTCAAGAAGCAGATATTGTTGGAATAACAAGACCGATTACAAAACACAATTTTCTTGTCCGCGATGTAAAAGAACTAGCAGCTACAATCAAGAAAGCTTTCTTCATAGCATCAAGCGGAAGACCGGGACCGGTTGTGGTTGATTTGCCGAAAGATGTTATTGCAGCAAAATGCCAATTCACATATCCGGAAGAAGTAGATTTGCGTGGATACAAACCAACTTACAAAGGTCATTCAAACCAAATTAAAAAAGCTGCGGAAGTTATTGCCAAAGCCAAAAGACCCTTGCTTTATGTTGGCGGCGGAGTAATCATGTCCGGCAGTTCGGAAGAATTAAAAATATTTGCGCGCGAAAATAAACTACCGGTTACTATGACTTTGCAAGGTTTAGGCGCTTATCCGGGAACAGATGAATTATCGCTTGGTATGTTGGGCATGCACGGAACATACTGGGCAAACAGAGCTGTTGATAGCTGCGATGTTTTAGTTTCGCTCGGTGCCCGCTTTGATGACCGTGTAACCGGAAAAGTTGATACGTTCTGTACTAAAGCATACAAGATTCATGTTGATATTGATCCGACAGCGATTGACAAAAACGTTGTTGTTGATTTACCAATTGTTGGAGATGTAAAACATGTACTAGCAGAACTTGCAGCCGAGATGACAATCAAACCGGATACAACTGCATGGCTTGCTCAGATAAATGAGTGGCGCGAAGAATGCCCGCTTAGCTACGAAGACAAAGATGGCAAACTTAGAACGGAATATGTTATAGATAGAATTTGTGAAAAGACAAACGGTGATGCAGTGATTGTTACAGATGTTGGGCAACATCAAATGTGGACTGCACAGCATTACAAATACAACAGTCCTCGCTCAAATTTAACTAGCGGCGGATTGGGAACCATGGGATTTTCACTTCCGGCATCTATCGGTGCTGCGTTCGCTGTTCCGGATAGAACGGTTATCTCGATAAGCGGAGACGGTGGATTCCAGATGAATATTCAAGAACTTACAACTGCCGTCGCAAATAAATTGCCAATCAAAATATTTATCATCAACAATTCTTTTCTTGGAATGGTAAGACAATGGCAAGAACTTTTTCATCAAGAGAAATATAGTTTCACTGATTTAGGCGCAAGCAATCCTAATTTTGTAAAAGTTGGCGAAGCATTTGGAATTGAATCTTATTCAACAAATGATCCAAAAGAAGTTGATGGACTTTTAGATAAAGCGCTTGCAGTTAAAGACAGACCGGTTCTAATTGAATTCAAAGTAGTAAAAGCCGATATGGTTTTCCCGATGATTCCATCCGGCGCTTCAATTAGTGATATGATGGTTAAGAGATTAAATCCAAAGAGGATGACATAAATGAAACACACAATTTCCGTTCTTGTAGAAAATCATTTTGGCGCGTTCGACCGTGTTGCAACAATGTTCAGCGGAAAAGGTTTTAACATCAGAAGTATTTCGATTGGTGAAACCGAGATTGAAGAAATTTCCCGCATGACGATTGTTACAGAAGGTGACGATCAGATCATTGATCAAGTTGTAAAGCAGTTGAACAGATTGATTGACACAATCAAGGTTGTTGATCTCAGTTTCGCTCCGCGTATAGAAAGAGAATTGGCTCTCATAAAAGTTGCCGTTCCAAAAGGAGCGATGGAAGAAATAAAAAATATTTGCGACATTTTCCGCGGGAATATCGTTGACATCACAAACAAATCAATTACTGTTGAAGTTACCGGTCCACCGGATAAAATTGATGCGGCGATAAATCTGCTTTCGGCATTTGGTATTAAAGAAATTGCTAGAAGCGGAATAGTTGCGCTGAAACGCGGTGAGCAAGTAAGGATTTTGAAAGAAAAAAATATAACAACTTAATAGAGGTAATGAAATGAAAGTTTATTATGAAGCGGATGCAAATCTTGATCTTCTAAAAAATAAAAAAATTGCTGTGCTCGGTTTCGGCAGTCAAGGACACGCGCACGCGCTTAACTTAAAAGAAAGCGGAATGGATGTTTGTGTTGGTCTTCGCGCAGATTCAGCTTCTGTTGAAAAAGCAAAAGCCGGCGGCTTAGAAGTTAAATCTGTTGCGGATGCAGTTAAATCTTCTGATGTGATTATGATTTTGTTGCCGGATCAAACTCAAAAATCTGTTTATGATGCTGAGATCGCGCCGAATTTAAAATCCGGCGATACGCTCGCGTTCGGACACGGTTTCAATATTCATTACAAACAAATTGTTCCTCCGGCAGATGTAAACGTTATGATGATCGCGCCGAAAGGTCCGGGACATTTAGTTCGCAGAACATACGAGCAAGGAAGCGGCGTTCCATGTTTGATTGCTGTTGAACAAGATCCGAGTGGCAGCACAAAAGAATTAGCTCTTGCATGGGCAAAAGGAATTGGCGGCGCCCGCTCCGGTGTTATTGAAACGAACTTTAAGAATGAAACCGAAACAGATTTATTTGGTGAGCAAGCGGTTCTTTGCGGCGGTTCTGCAGAATTAATCAAAGCTGGATTTGAAACGCTTGTTGAAGCCGGCTATCCACCGGAACTCGCTTACTTTGAATGTATGCACGAAATGAAATTGATTGTTGATCTCTATTACGAAGGAGGTCTTTCTCGCATGAATTATTCTGTTAGCGATACTGCTGAATACGGCGGAATGACACGCGGACCAAGAGTGATTACATCTGAAACGAAAAAAGAAATGAAAAAGATTTTAGAAGAAGTTCAAAGCGGTCAGTTTGCAAAAGAGTTTATTGAAGAATACAATTCCGGTGCATCTAAGTTTAATCAGCTTAGAAAAGATAACAGAGAACATGGAATTGAAGTTGTAGGCGCAAAGTTGCGCAGCATGATGAGCTGGCTGGTTAAAAAATAATTGAGAATTGAGAATGCAGAATTGAGAATTTTTTAATCTGTTTTTATCTGTTAAATCAGTTTAATCTGCGTTCTATTAAGAGGATTAGGAGAAAAAATGTATTTGATTAACAAATGGATAGAATTTTTTTAACAAACTAATTAGGAGATTCTTCGCCCGGCTTTGCCGGACTCAGAATTTAAAGTGAGAGAAAATGTTTAAGATAGCTTTACTTCCCGGCGATGGAATTGGTGTTGAAGTTGCTGCCTCAGCAGTTCAAGTTATTAAAACAGTTGCGGAACATTTCCACACCGAAGTTGAATTCAAAGAATGTTTGATAGGCGGATGTTCTTACGATGCGTACGGAACGCCATTAACCGATGAAACAATTCAGACTTGCTACGATTCCGATGCGGTTTTTCTTGGTGCGGTTGGCGGATATAAATGGGAAACTCTTCCGCATAATTTAAAACCGGAAGCCGCGTTATTAAAACTTCGTAAATCTTTGGGATTGTACACGAACATTCGTCCCGCTAAAATTTATAAGCCGCTTGTTGATTCTTCTTCCTTAAAAAAAGAAGTTCTTGATGGAGTTGACTTTGTTGTTTTCAGAGAATTAACCGGCGGAATCTATTTTGGCGAGCCGCGCGGGTTCGATGCAGATCATGGATTCAACACAATGGTTTATTCCAAAGAAGAAGTTGAGCGCATTGCTAGAATGGCATTCAAAGTTGCACGCGAAAGAAAAAACAAAGTTACTTCTGTTGATAAAGCGAACGTTCTGGAAGTATCTCAATTCTGGCGCAACGTCATTCACGAAGTTCATAAAGAATTTACTGATGTTGAATTGAACGACATGTATGTTGATAACTGCGCGATGCAAATTGTGCGCAATCCAAAACAGTTTGATGTAGTTCTCACTTCAAATTTGTTTGGCGATATTCTTAGCGACATAGCCGGAATGATAACCGGAAGTTTGGGAATGCTTCCATCAGCAAGTTTAGGAAGCAAGTATGCAATGTACGAGCCGGTTCATGGCAGTGCACCGGATATTGCCGGACAGAATAAAGCTAATCCGCTTGCTTCAATTTCATCTGTGGCGATGATGTTCACATATTCATTCGAAATGAAAAAAGCCGGCGACTTGATTGAAGATGCTATCAACAAAACTCTTGATGACGGTTACCGCACCGGCGATATAATGAGTGCTGGATGCAAATTGGTTTCAACAGATAAAATGACCGAACGTGTAATAGAAAATTTCAAAGAGCTTTATCACAAACAAGGTTTAGGGATATTCACGCTTTAATTGAACTGTCACACCGAGCGAAGTCGAGGTGTGTTAGAAAGAGATTAAGTCATGCTTCGACTCCGCTCAGCATGACAGTTGGTTTGAGTTAATTAAGAGGAAGCTATGAGCGAAAAAATTATCATCTTCGACACAACATTGAGAGACGGCGAACAATCGCCCGGCGCATCGTTAAATGTTTATGAGAAACTAGAAATAGCTCGTCAGCTAGCCAAACTAAAAGTTGATGTTATAGAAGCCGGATTCCCAGTTTCCTCACCGGCGCAATTTGAAGCCGTAAAAAGAATTGCCGATGAATCGGAAGTTATTATTGCCGGACTTTCACGCGCAAAGGAAATTGATATTAAAACTGCGTTCGAAGCATTGAGAAACGCAAAACATCCGCGCATTCATACATTCAGCAGTACTTCGGATTATCACATTCTTGGAAAATTTGGCGACAGCAAATACGGCGCAACTCTAGAAGAGAAAAGAAAAACTGTGTTGAAGATGTCTTACGATGCAGTTGCTTATGCAAAAACTTTTTGTGATGATATTGAATTCTCTGCCGAAGATGCCGGAAGAACAGACATCGGTTATCTCGCAGACATAATTGAAACAGCAATTGAAGCGGGTGCGACAACTGTTAATATTCCCGATACAACCGGTTACACTTTTCCATCAGAATATGGAGGAAAGATTGCCGAGTTAAAACGCAGAGTAAAAAATATTGATAAAGCAATCATAAGCGTCCACTGCCATAACGATCTTGGTCTTGCAGTTGCAAATTCAATAGCTGCTATTCAAAATGGTGCACGTCAGGTTGAATGTACAATCAACGGAATAGGAGAGCGGGCTGGAAATGCTTCTATGGAAGAAATTGCGATGGCGTTAAAAGTCCGCAAAGATATTTGTGATTTCTACACAGATTTGAATCACTCGGAAATTTACAATACCAGCAGAATGGTTTCCGGATTTACCGGAATTGTAGTTCAGCCGAACAAAGCTATTGTTGGCGAAAACGCATTTGCTCACGAGAGCGGTATTCATCAAGACGGTATGCTTAAGAACCGTGAGACTTACGAAATTATGACGCCGGAAACTGTTGGCGTTAACAAAACAAAAATTGTTCTTGGAAGACATAGCGGTCGCCACGGATTAAAATCTAGATTGATTGAGTTAGGCTATCATCCAAGTGAAGAAGAATTAGGAAAGGCATACGAAGCGTTTTTGGAAATAGCGGATAAGAAGAAAGAAGTATTTGATGATGACTTGCGTGTTTTAATGGGTGATGAAATTTATAAAGAAGAAGAATTATACGAATTGAAATATATGCATGTGAATGCCGGAACCGGAACAATTCCAACTGCTACGGTTCAGATTGTTTCGGAAGATAAAATTGTTCAAGAATCTTCTCCGGGTGATGGACCGGTTGATGCAGTATTCAATGCAATAGAACGCGCACTTGGTATTAAGCCGACTGTTGAATCGTACAACGTTCGCTCGGTTACTTCCGGCAGACAAGCTCTCGGTGAAGCGATTGTAAGAATCCGCGAAGGAGAAAACTCTTTTAACGGAAGAGGAACTTCGACAGATATTATTGAAGCAAGTGCTAAAGCATATTTGCAGGCTATAAATCATTATTTAGTTTTTAACGGAATCAAACTTGATGTTTTTGAAACAGTTTTAGGAACTGGTAAATAGTAAAGGAAGAATTATGGGAATGACAATAACAGAAAAAATTTTAGCTAAAGCCGCAAAACGTACCAGTGTAATTCCTGGCGAGAGCGTTTGGCTTGATGTTGATGTGTTAATGACGCACGATGTTTGCGGACCACCGACAATTGCAATCTGGAAAAAAGAATTTGGCGATCAAGCTAAAGTTTGGGATAAACAAAAGCTTGTGATCTTTCCTGATCATTATATCTTCACAAAAAATGTTCACGCAAACCGTAACGTAGATATACTTCGTCAGTTTGCTGCCGAGTACAATCTTCCAAATTATTATGATGTTGGAACTGAACGCTACAAAGGTGTTTGTCACATAGCGCTTGCAGAAGAAGGTTTTAACGTTCCCGGCACAGTTTTGTTTGGAACAGATTCTCACACATGCACAAGCGGTGCGTTTGGAATGTTTTCCACCGGAGTTGGAAATACTGATGCTGCTTTCATTCTTGGCACCGGAAAAATTTGGGAGAAGATTCCCGAGTCAATCAAATTTACTTTTAATGGAAAGATGCCGGAGTATCTTACCGCAAAAGATTTGATATTGCAGATACTTGGAGACATTACTACTGATGGCGCAACATACCGAGCAATGGAATTTGACGGCGAAGCAATCTCCGGAATGAGTATGCTGGAAAGAATGACGCTTACTAACATGGCTATCGAAGGCGGCGGAATGAACGGCATCATTGCCGTTGATGATGTTACTAGAAATTATTTAAAAGAAATTGGTGTTACACAATTTGAAGAATTTACAACTGATACCGATGCGGTTTATCATTCAAAATATACTTACGATGTAACCAAACTTGAGCCGACTGTTGCAAAGCCGCACAGTCCGGATAACCGCGCTACTGTTAGAGAAGTGGAAGGAACAACAATTACAAAAGCATATGTTGGTTCTTGCACCGGCGGAAAGATTACAGACTTCCGTTATGCGGCTAAATTATTGCTCGGACAAAAAGTGAAAGTAACAACATTCATCGTTCCGGCAAGTACACAAGTTGCAAAGCAATTGGAAGAAGAAACAATTAGTGGAATTTCACTTAAAGATATTTTTGTTAATGCCGGATGTACAATTGCTGAATCATCTTGCGCAGCTTGTTTGGGCGGACCATCTGACACAATTGGCAGAAGTACAGACGGAGATGTTGTAGTCTCAACTACTAACAGAAACTTTCCGGGAAGAATGGGAAGCAAAGCATCACAAGTATATTTGGCTTCTCCGCTAACAGTTGCCGCAAGTGCAATCACTGGAGAATTAACTGATCCTAGAAAATTTTTGTGAAGGTAAAAATGGAAAACAAAATAATTGGTAGAGCATACGTACTTGGTGATAACATAGATACTGATCAGATTATTCCGGCGGAACATTTGGTTTATAGTACTAGCGATCCGGAAGAATTAAAAAAATATGGACACTTTGCTCTTTCGAGTGTGCCGGTTGAAAAAGCCGGGTTGCCGCAAGGTAAAACACCTTTTATTGTTGGCGAGAATTATCAGTCGGAATACAAAATAGTTATCGGCGGTTCAAACTTTGGGTGCGGTTCTTCGCGCGAACACGCACCGCTCGCTTTGCAAGTTGCCGGAGTGAAAGCAATCATAGCCGAATCATACGCTAGAATATTTTACCGTAATTCAGTTGACGGCGGTTTTTTAATTCCCTTCGAAGGGAGTGAGAAATTGAATGACAAAATAAAAACCGGTGACGAAGTTGAAGTTGATTTAGCCGCTAACACAATTAAGAATTTATCTGGTGGAAAAGTATATCAACTTCGTCCGCTTGGAAGTGTTTACGATATAGTAAACAGCGGCGGATTATTTAACTATGCTCGCGAAAATAAAATGATCTGAGTAAGAAATGTTTTTGCCGATGTTGAATAGAGATGGACAAAAGTAATTTTCAATATTCTATCAGTGATAATCATAATGAATCTGTTCCATCTGCGTGCTATTCTTCAATTAGAAATTACTTTTGTCTCAGCCAACAGTTTTTAGATTTGTTTTAAGTAAAAGGATTTTGGATGGAACCTAAACTTATAGAATTATTCGACACAACGCTTCGCGACGGAACACAAGGCGAAGCGGTTAGCTTAACTGTCCGTGATAAAATTATGATTGCTCAGAAGCTCGATGATTTTGGCATTGATATTATTGAAGGCGGGTGGCCTGGTAGCAATCCGAGAGATGCCGAATTTTTTAGCGAGATTAAGAAAGTGAAGTTGAATCATGCTAAGATGTGTGCGTTCGGTTCCACAGCAAGATATCCGGAAAAAATTGAAACTGATTCCAACTTGATTGCATTGCTCAAAGCTGAAACTCCTTATGTATCAATCTTTGGCAAGACTTGGAAATTTCATTCCGAAAAAAGTCTTGGTTTAACACCGGATCAAAATGCCGAACTCATTTTCAAATCTGTAAGGTTTCTGAAAGACAATGGAAGAATAGTTGTATTCGATGCGGAACATTTCTTTGATGGATATAAAGATGATTCTGCTTTTGCGTTGAGAATGTTAAAATCTGCTGAGGATGGCGGCGCTGATGTTATTACTCTATGCGATACAAATGGTGGAACGCTACCGCACGAAATAAAATTGGCAATAGAAGAAGTTAAAAAAACAATAACTAAACCAATCGGCATTCATACTCATAATGATGGCGATCTTGCAGTAGCGAATTCTTTAGCGGCAATTGAAAGTGGATCGGTTCACGTTCAAGGAACAATAAATGGAGTTGGGGAACGTTGTGGAAACGCGAACTTGGTAAGTATCATTCCAAATCTTTTGCTCAAAATGAACTGTACAACCAAAAAAGAAATTCAACTTGAGCAGTTAACATCTCTTTCAAATACAGTTTATGAAATAATGAATCTCAACCCGAATACAAGAGCGGCATTTGTCGGCAAGTCTGCTTTTGCACACAAAGGTGGAATTCACGTTAGCGCGGTTCTTAAAGACAGTAAAATGTACGAACATATCAGTCCAACTGTTGTTGGCAACTCGCAAAGAGTTTTAGTCTCGGATTTATCCGGACAAAGCAACATTAAATACAAAGCAAAAGAATTTGGTGTTGATGTTGAAGAGGGAAGTGAGTTTAATAAAAAATTAGTAAAACACATCAAAGAGTTGGAGTATGAAGGTTACCAATTCGATGGAGCCGAAGCATCGTTTGAATTGATACTTAGAAATCAGAAAAATGAATTCACCCCTTTCTTCAAAACGATTGACTCAAGAATTTACACTTTCTTTGATAATGATAGACACAACAATGCTGAAGCCGTTCTCAAAATTGAAGTGAATGGAGAAGTAGAACATACTGCCGCTGAAGGCGACGGTCCGGTTAACGCACTCGATAATGCTTTAAGAAAAGCGTTGCTTCGTTTCTATCCGGAAATTGCGGAAGTAAAACTTGTTGATTACAAAGTTCGCGTGCTTGATGAGAAAGAAGCTACTGCTGCGAAGGTTCGTGTGCTAATTGAATCCAGCGATGGCGAAACAACATGGTCAACTGTCGGCGTATCTACAAATATAATTGAAGCAAGCTGGCAAGCTCTGTGTGATGGAATGAACTATAAACTTTACCAGACTTTCAAGAAAAAGAAGTAACTGTTTAGCAGCTCTAACCTCAGATTAACTAGCAGCATCATGCGCCACAAAACAATTGGCGCTTTCTTATATAGGTGCTTCCTCAAAAACATAAGAAAAATTGGTAAGAAGTAAATCTTCTTAGTGTACTATAGCTTTTAATAGTTCTGAAAGTAAAAATTTTGCTTTGCAAAACAACGTAAAGGAAAATCTAAAATAGTTTTGCAAGTTGAGTTCTATTCTTGATACCAACCTTTTTATAAATATTGTAAAGGTGATCCTTTACAGTTCCGAGGGAAATAAATAATGTATCCGCGATTTCTTGATTTGATTTACCGGAACAAACCAGATGAATAACATCCAATTCCCGTTTAGAAATTTGGAACTTGGAGACTAATTCATCTTCAGGTAAGTTATTTGCTTCGGTGGTTTGCTTATCGTTATTCAAATATTTGAAATACCTAATTACCCAGAAAAGCATAAACGTATTGAAAATGAAATCCAAAAAGTTTAGAGAAAATTTGCCCGCAATCTTTGGCAGCAGATGGAGCGGATAAACATCAACATAAGCATATAAACTCAAGGCAGAAAAAGCTATAAACAATATGCCGAATATCTTTAGTGACTTTTTTCTATCAACATTCGTAAGTAGCGCACTTTTTCTGCAAAGAAAAATTGAATACCCGAGACTTATCGAAAATATTAGATAACCAAAAGAGAGAGAAATTATCACTGATACAATTGGAACTATATTGAAAACCGAAGAGATGAACGATATGCAAAGTAGTACAATTGCTATTACTCCTCCTATTTTGAACCACAGTATATTCTTTAATTCAAGAGTTATATCTAAAAAATTATAGATCATCATTACAAAAGAATAACACCAGAGAGTTGCTGCAATTATGTTGGATAAGCGAATAACCGCCAAAAGATTTAATGCTATCACATTACCGGCAACTTGCGCCCAGAAATAAAAGTAGAGAAAGTCCAGCACAGCAGTCAGCAGAACAGCCAAATTATAGAATAGTGCTTGCTGCATAAACGATTTCTGAATAGCTGACTGCCCGTTACTCATCAGTTTTGAGTAATAGAGTAAAGCTGATAGTCCAAACGCGAGATTGAAAAAATGAAAAAGTATAATGAAATTATTTATCATATAGAGTTATGATGGTTAGCCGTTTTTATTTTTGCTTATCAAAAATCCCAAAAATGATGAAATACGCTGCCAACTAAAGTAAGGTTTATCGAAAATCCAACTTAAGTCGCTTAAAAAGCGTGTAACTTTTCTTAATCCTTTCGTCCAAATTACCTAAAAAAGAATTTTAATTCATATTGCTAGTAAGTGGTTTTTATACTACAACTTTTTTGCGATACATCCGCTCAACATTTTGGGAGTCGTTATGAGAAAATTTAATCTATTATTTGCTGCCTCACTTATTATTCTTCTCACTTACCCGGCGCTTTGTCAGCCGGTAGCAATTCCTTTTGATTCCGACAAGTGGACTTTTGCCAAAGCTGAGAATACAGAGTTTCTTGGGAGAAAGTGTCTTAAAGGGACTGCTACTTTAAAGGATGTAGTCTTTGAGAATGGAATAATCGAATTAGATATGGTGGTTACGGGTGAACGCTCTTATCCCGGTGTAACTTTTAGAGTAGTGAACCAAAATGAATATGAAAGAATTTATATCCGCCCGCATCTGCCTAAAGTATTTGAGAATGTTGTTCAGTACGAAGGAACTTTTAATGGGCTCGATTCTTGGCAACTGTATTACGGACCCGGGGAAACAACCTCGGCAGATATTCCGGTAAATCAATGGTTCCATGTAAAGATTGAGGTAATGGATAACCGGGCGCGGCTTTATATAAACAATTCACCGGAACCGACTTTATTTATTACAGAGTTGGCACACGGATTTAGCAAAGGTACACTCGGCGTGTGGGGACCAATGGATGGTTCGGCATATTTCTCCAACTTTTCATATGAATCAACAAATGATTTAGTGTTTCCGCCGCCGGTTCAACCGGAGATTCCCATTGGAATGTTAACCGAATGGGAATTATCCCAGCCAAAAAAAATCGGCGATGTTGATATGGAAGTGCTACCGGAGAAGCAAGGAATAAAAGATTTGCAATGGAAGAAAATCAAGAGTTTGCCTACGGGTCTTGTTGATATTTCAAGATATTACGGAAGACTTGGTCAAGCGCCGGATATAATTTGGGCAAAGACAAATATCTCTTCCGGCAAAGTTCAAACTAAACAATTCGCCTTTGGCTATAGCGATATCATCAGCATTTTCTTAAACGGGAAATTGTTATTCAGCGGTAACAGTTCTTATATGTCCCGCGATGGAAATTTTCAAGGTATTGTTGGATTGAATGATTACATCTTTCTTCCTTTGCAAAAGGGAAATAACGAATTAGTTATTGCACTAACGGAATCATTCGGCGGCTGGGGATTCAAGTTCCAGGATGTCGATGCAGTGTACGAGCATTCGGATTTATCAAAGCAATGGGAAATAAAGGGAAAGTTCAAATTCCCGGAATCGGCAGTTTATGATAAGAAACGGGATCTCATTTACGTTTCCAACTATACAGGAGAGTCTAACGGCTTTATTTCAAAAGTAACTTCAAAAGGGGAGATAGAAAAACTCGATTGGATCACCGGAATTTTACAACCGACCGGCATTTGCATTTACAATGATAAACTCTACGTTGTGGGAAGGTACAATCTTATTGAAATCGATTTAGAAAAAGGTGCAGTCTCCAATCGTTTCCCGATTCCTACACCGGTATTTGCCAACGATATTGCCGGCGATGGGAAAGGTATATTTTATATAACTGATGGTGGTAAGAGCGCGATTTATAAATTCGAGAATGGACAAATAACAGAATGGCTTAAAGGTGATGAGTTAAAACAAATAAATGGAATCACAGTTGATAAAGATAAAATTATAGTTGGAATCTCTGCTGACGGAAGCATAAAAAGTATTGATTCAAAATCGAAAGAAATAAAGAAGCTGGTTTCCTTTGGTGACAACGTGGTAATGGATGGACTAGCATGCGATGGTAAGGGAAATTATTTGGTCTCCGATCATGCCGGCAGATTATTCCGCGTAACACCTTCCGGCAGTGTCGAGCTTTTGCTGAATACAAAAGCCCGCCCGGTAACAATAGCTGATTTCGATTACTTTCATGAGAAAGGATTATTAATTATTCCTACATTAGTTGATAACAGACTAATGATGTATAAACTAAAATAGTCTGATTCACTCACCTTACGCAAAACATTAGAGACGTACGTCAGTTGCGCATGTTTTTACCTGTCCGCCATTTTACTTTGCGGAGCGGGAATCTATACAATTGATGCCGATTAATGCATTCTGGCATGACAAATACGTAACGTGAATTAATAATTCAGAGTATTCAAACGAATGGGGTTCGTTTTGGGTAAACACTAACTTTATTGAAGAAATGAGAACACGTGAGCTAGAGAAATAATTAGAAAAGTTTGGAACACTAAATCAAAGGTTTGGTATAAACCGCATCATTGAAAAATTCTCTAAACTAAACTTGGATTAAAATGAAAACTAATATTCGAATGCTTGCATTATTCTCTTTTCTATTTATTGTTGCAATATGTAATGGTCAAACTGAATCCGGAGATCAAAAGAAATTTCCCACTATCGCGTTAACAAATCATGTTGAGTTCTTTGATAGCACTGCAAATAATCCTCTAGCTGGATGTTCATTCTTACTTGAAACAGATAAGGGAGTATTCGCAGTTACTTGCAAACATTCGTTGTGGGTTGCAAAATCAAAAGAAATGAAGGGAATACATTTTGAGGGAACTCTTAAAGAATGGAGGATGCGAAGAAAAGATGATTCTACAAAATATGTTATTACAGATAAACTGTTAAATGAAAATAGAGATGAATTGATAGGCGAGGATGTTGTCCATTCTGATTACTTAGTCTTTTCCATCAAAGAAAATAAAAGCGGTGTTGTACCGGTAAAACTTAGAAAAACTGAATTAATAAAAGGTGAACCATTATTTATGATAGGATGGAGTTTCAAAGATAAATCTGGTCCTCAAAGAATTTATAAGGCAAATTATTTTAAGAGTATCAATAACCATATACTAATTGAAAATGATGATAGTGCCAAACTTGCTGGAATGAGTGGAGCTCCTGTTGTTGATGCAGATGGAAAATTGGTCGGCATTGTATCTGGCTTTACACAAGATGAAACAACACAAAATTGGTATAACAGTCCTTGTAGTACGGAGTATTTAAAGAAAATAATTAACTAACTCACGCTACCCAGTTATCTTGGCAATTGTCATTCTAGCGACCAGCCTCGCCGGATTTAGCTCTCAAAGAAGTAAAACAAAATTCCGATAGTGTTGAAATTCTAGTCGAAAACGTTGGAGGTATTCCAAGTCCGTTGAATTTAGAAATAATCTTTGAAGATAACAGCGTGCAAACAATCAGAAAGAGCGCCGCTGTTTGGAAGAATACACGTATTCACAAAGAGATATTGCCGATAAATAAAAAAATTATTTCGGCCACTTTGGGAAGTCCGGCAATAGTTGATATTAATAACAATAACGATAAAATATTAATTAGCAACTAAAGTTATTAACACATTCTTGGCAAAAAAAATGAAAAAAAAACGTTATTAAAATGCGTGATACTTACTGCTTTTTTATCAACTTATATACAAGCACAAGATCAACACACAAAAACATCTGCCGGAAAGGATGAAAGAATATTCTCAACCACCGTCCCAATAATCCTCGACCACAACCGGATGCTTGTGGATGCTGAGATTCAAAGGAATTACGGAAGTTGGCGGAAAGTCCGCCTCTGGATTGACTCTGGCAGTCCTAACTTTTTTATCAGTGAGGAAGTAGCTCGTGATTTGGGAATAGATCTTTCCGAAGCGGAAAATTCCCCGAACCCGGTATCGAATTTAACTGTGCCCCCACCTTCCGTTGTTCGCATCGGCGGCATGGATTTGAGTTTTGAAAATGTGAATGCGCAAGTAAAATTTCAGCCGTTTTGGTTATTCAGCACAATGCATATCGATGGTAATCTACCTTCAACTGTTTTGAAAAATTATCATATCGTTTTCGATTATCCGAATTTACAGCTCACAATTGCTCATCCGGGTAAACTAGAACCACATGGCATTCCAATTCCCGCTTACGTTAATTCTGCAACCGGAATTGTACAGATTGATGCAGTAATCAATGGCGATAGCCTCAACTTCGCGCTAGACAACGGAGCTTCGTACAGTTTTATCTCCGCAGAAAAGTTGACGGAGCTTTCCGGCTCGCACCCCGATTGGCAAAAAATTATCGGAACTGTTGGATGTGCAAATATGTGGGGATGGTGGCCTGCTAATGAGCAAACTTTTCAAGTCGTTCGTATTCCTCAAATTCAATGCGGCAAATTAATTCTTGATGAAACCGGCATTGTTGGTGTTCCAAAGTTTGCCGCAACCGGACAAACATTGGGTGAATGGTATTCTCAAAAAACTGCCCAGCATGTTGACGGATTCCTTGGACCAAATGCTTTTAAAAACTTCCGTGTCGAAATAGATTACTCAAACAGTTTGGTCTATTTCGAAAAGATTACCGAACCGGATAAACATGAAATGGATTTGGTTGGAATCTCTCTTCGCCAGCTTGCCGATAGCAGTTATCAGATCGTTGGAATTGTTCATAAAAATAATAAACCGCTGGTAGTAGGAGTTCAGCCGGGAGACATTCTTGTATGTATCGGGGCTTTTTTTTGTCTGTCTCATCCTGAAAAAAGTTGACTACTGATAAAGAAAAAGCAGGAGTCAAGCGATGAAAGTAACGAACAAGTATCCCCCACAATCAATTTATAGCCGAGCATTCAAACTGCAAGTAGTTCGGGAATATGAGCAAGGAT
>JAZDFQ010000063.1:0-55463 GCA_043807765.1 Ignavibacteriota bacterium | reverse complement strand
AAAAAGATTGAGCCAACCGGATCAATTCCAATAACTTTTAGGTTAGGATTTTTCTCACGCAAAAATTTCCCGGCACCGGTAATAGTTCCGCCAGTTCCAATTCCTCCAATTAAAAAATCAACTTTACCATCTAGCTGTTCCCAAATTTCCGGACCGGTCCATTTGTAGTGAGTTTCGTTGTTATCTAGATTATTATGCTGATCTATATAATAAAGTTTGGGATCGTTAGCACAGAGATTAATAGCATAATTGTTGTAAGATTCGGGATGTTCCGGAGGAAGACTAGCGTTAACTTTGATTACATCGACACCTAGGACTTCCAACATTTTTATTTTTTCTTTGCTGGTAGTATCACGAATAACAATTTTTAGATTATATCCTTTGTGGCGGCATACTATTGCTAAGCCCATTGCGGTATTTCCGGAGGAGTTCTCTACAATTGTATCACCCGGTTTAATTTTCCCTTCTCGTTCAGCCTTCTCAATCATGTAAAGAGCAATCCTATCCTTTATACTTCCACCGGGATTCGTAAACTCAAGCTTTGCGTAAATATTTGCTTTGAGGTCTTTAGTGATATGATTCAATTTAACAAGCGGAGTGTTGCCAATCGCATCCAGAATATTATTATACTTTTTACCCGTCATCTTCATCCTTAACTAAAATTTGTTACCGCGCAAAAATTCTTCCGCACTCATTCTTTTTCTTCCCTCAGGCTGAATTTCAAGCAACTGAATTCTTCCATCGGAAGTTTGAACAAATATCTCGGATTTTGTCTGCGAGATTTTGCCGATTTCTCCGGCAAGATTGTTTTGTGATGTATCTAATTTTGTTTTATGAACTTTATAACTTTTCCCCTCATACTCGAAAAAAGCACACGGATGAGGAGAAAGCCCTCTAACAAGATTGTGTATCTTTTCAGCCGGCTGATTCCAGTCAATTTTGCAGATGTCCTTAGTAATTTTTGGCGCAGGAGAGGCTAAGCTTTCATCTTGCTTTAATAATTCTACTTTCCCGCTTTCTATTAAATCTATTGTCTTCAGAACTACGTCTGCACCAAGGTTCATCAGTTTATCATAAACTGAACCTAGATTGTCTTCCTCCTCAACTCGGACTCTCTCTTGCATTATAATATTTCCGGTATCAACTTTATCTTCAAGAAAGAATGTTGTAACGCCGGTTTCTTTATCTCCATTGATGATTGACCATTGAATTGGTGCTGCTCCACGGTATTTTGGAAGAATTGAACCATGCAGATTAAATGAACCGAACTTTGGAATCGTGTAAACTTCTTTTGGTAAAATTCGAAAAGCAACCACTACGAACAAATCAGCGTCAAGACTTCTTAAACGGGCAATAAAACCATCATCTTTTAGAGAATATGGGGTAAGAACTTCCAGATTATTTTCAATAGCAAATTGCTTTACCGGAGTATACGAAACTTGTCTGCCCCTTCCCCTCTCTTTATCCGGAGCAGAAACAACAAGAACAACTTCATGGGTGCTTTCAACAATATTCTTTAATGAAGGAATTGCAAATTCGGGAGTACCCATAAATACTATTTTCATCAGCTAATGGCCCAAATATAAAGGTGAGATAAAATTGGCGGCTTACTTCTCAGTAATTTCGTAATCAATTTCAATTTCACGATTCATAATCTTTGTTAATTCGCTCTGAAGTTTCTTCTTCACATCTGCTGCAACGCGGTCGGGAATCATTTTCCCAATGAGATGATCATATTCGTGAAGCATTACACGAGCTAAAAATTCATCCGCTTCAATTTCTTTTTCATTTTCGTCGGTATCAATATACTTCATCTTTATTATTTCAGCGCGCTCTACATCCGCTCTTAAGTGAGGCAAGCTAAGACAGCCTTCTTCATAAATTACTAACTCATCAGATTCCAGAACGATTACCGGGTTTATAAAGACCATCGGTTTGAAATCTTTGTATCCATCTACTCCGTTCAAATCAATGACAAATATTGATTCGGAATAACCGATTTGGTTTGCTGCCAGACCAACTCCGTTGGCATTGTGCATGGAATCGAGCATGTTTTTAATCTTAACAATTAGCCCATCCGTAACTTTCTTAACTGGTTGAGCTTTTTGCCTAAGAATTTTATCGCCGTAAACTGTAATTGGTTTTATTGCCATGGTTTTAACGAATTTCTACGAGAACTTCTTCCGCGCTTAAGTCTTTATAAAGTATAACTTCCGTTGAACAAAACAGCATTCTAATAAGTAAGCGAAAGATAATTAACATTTGCTGAAGTACAAAAGAAAGCACTAAAAAATAGGATGGAGTACGCGGAATAAATTTACCTAAAACGTTGTAAACTAAAACACCAAGTACACCAATTATAGCTACTATCAGAAACACAGTGAAAACTTTACTGAAATGATCTTTTATAAATAGAATTGCATTATAAAATTCTTTGAAAAACTTAGTTTTATCATTTATAGCAAGTGATACTTTTGAATAATCGGAGAGCAGTGTAACTACCCCGAGCATAAAAATTAGAAGAATATATCGTAATCCCTTTAGAACAAAATCCATCCACACATTTTCAGAATCTTGATATGCAGATGTAATTAACACACCTAGCCAGTCATATATCTTTATTGCCAGAGCATAAAAAACCAGCGAAATGAGAAGTACCTTTAAGAAGCGGAAAAAAAATCTAACTCCACCAAAGAAAAAATCAACAATGTGATTTTTTTCCGGGGTATTAAAAATTGATATCAATCCTCCCAAAAAAAATGTTTGCAGAAGAATATATATGACTACCATAGAATAGATACTTAGTGGAATTTGATCTAACTGAATTTGGTAAAGATGCCTGAACTGAAGAAACCACATGTAATCAAAATTTTCCATCAGCTTGTCACTAATAACAGAATGAGAAAGATTAATCACTAAGAGATTATAGATTGGAACAGTAAGTACTAAAGCACTTGCTGCGTTAATCACCCACATTAGAATCACAATTTTCATATTATGAAAAACAGAACGGCTTCCTTGAACGAGAGTTGTATTAATTGTCACTATCATCCGATACTTCCCAAAATCATAAGAGCATTTTGAACCCAGAAAAACCAACGTGTTGAAATTGAAAGTGCTGCGTAATTTTTCTCATCTAACGTATAAGAATTATTAGCAAAGTTTGTATCCAAAATATTCTTGCGGTGCGGGTCAATTTCAGCATAAGTTACTTTGTTTACTGTAGTGAATTTGAAAATTTTCCACTTCTCTACTCCATCCCACTTTCGGATCAAAGTGTTTTTGTCAGTCACTAAAGCAATTTCTGTTTTGAAAACGCCGTCGCCTAGCCTTTCTACTAGAACCTCATATTCGGTATCTGATGTTTGCTGAACGGAAGTTACTCTGTAATCAAAACTTTTTGATGATCGGTAAAATTCATCAAAGAACCAAGTCATGTCTTCGCGTTGGATGCGGTTCACAATTTCAAAGAAATCTTTTGCAGTCGGATGTTTGTATTTATAAGATTCATAATAGTCTTTAAGAATCAGCATCATTTTTTCTTCGCCTAAGTATCGTTCAAGTGTAAGCAAAACAAGCTCTGGTTTATTATAAGCGTTAACAACGTAGGACAATCGTGTTGGAAGCTTATAAGAAGTGTCTGCAATAGTTCCAACATTAAGATTTGCATAATAATTTGTTATTGCTCTTGTTCCTTCTGTAACAAATATATCAGAGAGTATATAAATTAGGGGGATATCGCTGTATGATAGAAAATTCAATCCGAAAATCGGCACATACTGTGCAACTTTAAAACTCTCTAGTATCGGCTGGTGGTAAGCATACATTATCTTGGTAGCAATATAGGAAGTAAATCCTTCGTCGAGCCAAGCTTCTGTTACTTCGTTGTTAGCAATTAACCCATGATAGAACTGATGAGAAAATTCGTGAGCTACTAAATACTCCGGCCACCCGGTATCTTTGCGCGCAAAAAGTTCCGCACCAACTGTAAATAGAGTAGGATATTCCATTCCTCCAGATGCAGATGTACGAGGAACATCAACAAGAGTTACTGCTTGGTAAGGATAAATACCAATATGATCTTCAAAATATTTAAGACAGTCTTTCACTACTTGGAAATAGCGATCGAAATACTTTTCTCTTTCGGGCTGAACGAAAGCAATAATCTGGATTTGCGAGCCATCTTTCCGTGAGATAACATCCATCCTTTCAAGAATTTCATCCGTAACAGCCCATGCAAAATCGTGAACACCGGATTGTACGATATTGAAAATCGTTGAATTATTTGTTTTCGAAGTGTTTTCAATTACTCCGGTAGAAGCTATGCTAAAATTCTTCGGGACTTCAATCTTTGCCGTGTAGTCACCAAAATCGGAATAATAATTTTGATAAGGATGATATTGATTGCAAGTCCACTCCCCTTTTTCAAAAACACCTATTTTAGGGAACCATTGCGAAATGAAATAAAAATTTCTTCCGCGCGCTCCACCAAATCT
This sequence comes from Ignavibacteriota bacterium, assembly GCA_043807765.1. Taxonomy (GTDB): domain Bacteria; phylum Bacteroidota; class Ignavibacteria; order Ignavibacteriales; family Melioribacteraceae; genus Stygiobacter. Next base: position 50,967 of record JAZDFQ010000063.1, on the reverse strand, counting down.
TCTTACTGATATTGGAATTTTAAGAGAGTATTCAAAGTAAAGTTTTACAGAATCTCCGGGATTTACCCACTCGTCCAGTCCAATTCTTGCTACTGTACTATCATGAAAGTTTGGAATATCTGGCTGAATAATCTCCAAGTCCTTTTCAATTCCTTCAACTTCGCATTTAGAAATTTCGAGATGAGTTTGATTTTGCGGTTTTAGTGGAAACGCTTTAGCAAACAAAGTTTTGCTGCTGCTGTATGCATTCGAATAAAGATGTAGTCGAACTTCCTTTGTTGAATTTTTAGTCTTGTTGATCCAAACAATATTTTCTTTTACATAAATTTTTTCTCTTTCAGCACTAAAGATTACATCAAAGTTATAATTTGCACGGCGTTCAACTTTATTATGCTCACTCTTTAGTATACCATTTTCATAATAATCTAAAGAATTGAATTTAGAATTTGCCGCTGGTTTTCTTTCCTCTTCGAGGAAAAACATTGCCGCTGAAAGAATCAGTAAAAGAGGTATAAATAAAAACTTTTTCATGATGATTAAAATTAATTGCAAAACTATTTTTAATCAACTTCTATATTTGAATTGAAATGCGTACTATAAACAAAAAAAGCGGCTGGGAAGGCCGCTCTTTTTGCTCTTTTCTCTCTACTTACTTTATTTCTATTGTCTTTGGTTTAAGCCTATCATGCTTTGGAAGTTTAACGTTTAGAATTCCATTCTCAAGTTTAGCATCAATCTTTGTTTCATCTACGCTGTCGGATATTTTGAATCTGCGGTAGTAGTTGCCGATTTCTGTCTCTTTGAGAACATATTTGTTGTTCACGTTTTGCTCGTAATCAATTCTTCCCATGATTACAAGGTTTCCCTCTTCCAATTTAATTTTTACATCTTCTTTTTTTACACCGGGCATTTGAGCAGTGAGATAATAATCCTCTTTTGTTTCATAGATGTCTACCAAAGGTGCAATCCATGATTCTTTCTCTAAAGCTTCATCCCAGTTTTTTTTATTTGTCACTTCTACTTGTTCTTTTACTTCAGACATTTCTGCCTCCATCTATTTATTAATCTTTACAAAATTATTTATCATCAACAACTTCGTAAGAAGCATCTTGTACTTCGCGGTCATCTTTCTTTTGCTCTTGCGAAGTTGATTGCTGCTGTCCGCCCGCTGCTTGACCTTCGTGGAAATCCGGTCCAGGCTGTGCGCCCCCTTGAGCACCAGGCTGAGAGTACAACTGTTGAGCAATTTCATTCCATACTTTTGAAAGACTTTCAGTTGCGGCTTTGATTGTATCAGTATTATTGGTCTTCAAAGCATCTTCAACTTTTTGAACTTCCGCTTCCAATCTGGTTTTTTGCTCGCTTGTAATTTTATCCTTCATCTCTTCCATTTGTTTCTTGGTTTGGAATACGAGATTATCAGCTTGATTTTTAACTTCTACTTCTTCTTTTTTCTTTTTGTCTTCTGCTGCATGTTCTTTTGCAGATTGTTTCATCTTTTCAACTTCATCTTTGCTTAATCCGCTGGAAGAAGTAATACGAATGCTCTGCTCTTTACTTGTGGCTTTGTCTTTAGCAGCTACATGCAAGATTCCGTTTGCATCAATATCAAAAGTAACTTCTACTTGAGGAATGCCGCGCGGTGCCGGTGGAATTCCATCCAAGTGAAAACGACCGAGAGTTCTGTTATCGTGAGCCATTGGTCTCTCACCTTGGAGAATGTGAATTTCAACGGAAGGCTGATTATCTGATGCTGTCGAGAATACTTCGCTCTTCTTTGTTGGAATCGTTGTATTAGATGGAATCAACACAGTCATAACACTTCCAAGAGTTTCAATTCCAAGAGAAAGAGGAGTCACATCCAGCAAGAGAACATCTTTAACATCGCCGGCTAAAACACCTCCTTGAATTGAAGCACCTATTGCAACAACTTCATCCGGGTTAACGCCTTTGTGAGGTTCTCTTCCAAACAATTGCTTAACAAGCTCTTGTACTTTTGGAATTCTAGTTGAGCCGCCGACTAAAATCACCTCATCAATTTGAGAAGCGGTAACACCGGCATCTTTAATAGCTCGTTCGCAAGGTCCCTTTGTTCTTTCGAATAAATCGTCCACCAATTGTTCGAACTTTGCGCGACTGATATTCAAGTTCAAGTGTTTCGGTCCTTCTTGTGTAGCAGTAATAAAGGGAAGATTCACATCAGTTTGAACCGAAGATGATAATTCAATTTTGGCTTTTTCTGCGGCTTCTTTTAAGCGCTGAAGTGCCATTGGATCTTTACGTAAATCAATTCCTTCTTGCTTCTGGAATTCATCAGCCAAAAAGTCAATTAATCTCTGATCAAAGTCATCACCACCAAGGTGAGTATCACCATTTGTAGATTTTACTTCGAAAACACCTTCGCCTAACTGAAGAATGGAAATATCAAAAGTACCGCCGCCAAGATCATAAACAGCAACAATCTGGTCTTTGTGCTTTTTATCTAAACCGTAAGCCAATGCTGCAGCCGTTGGTTCATTAATAATTCTTCTTACTTGAAGTCCGGCTATTTCGCCGGCATCTTTTGTTGCTTGTCTTTGTGCGTCATTAAAGTAAGCCGGAACAGTAATAACTGCTTCAGTTACTTCTTGACCAAGATAATCTTCAGCAGTCTTCTTCATTTTTTGAAGAACTAAAGCAGAAATTTCCGGCGGCGAATAAAGACGGTCTCCAATTTTAGCTCTGGCTGAACCGTTATCGCCGGCAACAACTTCATACGGAACTTCCGAAATTTCTTTATCTACTTCGCTTCTAACACGACCCATGAAACGTTTAATCGAATAAACAGTATTCTTAGGATTTGTTACAGCTTGTCTTTTAGCCGGTTGTCCAACAAGTCTTTCGCCGCTTTTTGTGAAAGCAACAACAGACGGAGTAGTTCTTCCACCTTCGCTATTTGGAATTACAACCGGTTCGTTCCCCTCCATTACAGCAACGCATGAGTTAGTAGTACCTAAATCGATTCCTATAATTTTTCCCATTTCCTTTTCCTTGTTAAATAAGTGAGAGAAAAGAGCTGAAGATTACTTCAGCTCTATTACTTTTTCGCTTTGTACTTTTGCTTCTAATTTCTTTAGAGAAACATTTAGAATTCCGTTCTCGAATTTTGCTTCAACATTTTCAGAATCAACTTCGGCTGGGAGTGTAAAACTTCTTTTGAATGAACCAAACATTCTTTCGCTTCTGTAAAAGTTTTTATCTTTTTGCTCAGATTCTTTTTTCTTTTCCCCTTCAATCGTCAAAATGTTATCTTGCAAAGTGATTTTAATGTTCTCTTTCTTAACTCCCGGAATTTCAGCAGCCACATTTATATGGCTTTTTTCCTCTGAAATATCGATTCTTGGTGAGAAAGAATCTGTAATGTTGAATCCATGAGAAGAAAAATCATCAAAATATCTTTGAATTCTATCATGGATTGTTTCAAACTCTCTGAGTGGTTCGAATTTGATGAGTGTCATTGTAACCTCCATTTAGTTATTGTTTTTGTTATATTAGTTACAAGACAAGTGCCAAATTCTTTTTTCCCCCTAACTCATTGAATTATATGCCGTTAGAGAGAAGTAAAGAAAAAATATTTTTTTGAAAGAATGTCCGAAGAATGATCAAAGTGCCGGTAGCGCCGTTGATTACGACATGATTTACGCCAAATTTTCCGGAGGTTAAGTGTTTAATATAGAAGAATTTGATATAAAGCTGGATACAGAAGTTATTGGTAGAAGTTTTATTTATTGTGATGAAGTGGACTCGACAAATTCATTATTGCTGAATAGTAGAGAATTTAATAGTCACGGTACAGTAATCCTTGCCGAGCATCAAAAACATGGTCGTGGAAGAAAAAATAGAGAGTGGTATAGTAATTCTGGACAAAACCTAACCTTCTCAATTTTACTGAAAGGTGAATTCAATCAAGAACAAGTGAACTTAATAAATCTAGGTGCTGCAATTTCTGTCGCTCAAGCATTGGAGAACTTATTTCAATTAAATATTGAACTGAAATGGCCTAATGATGTTTTAATCCAAAAGAAAAAAGTTTGTGGGATTCTCCTTGAGTCAACTTCAAAAGGAAGTGTATTGAGCAAAATTGTTGTAGGAATTGGCATTAATGTAAACCAGCCAAACTTTCCGGGTAAATTTGATATTCCCCCGACTTCAATCAGAAAAGAATTCCATGATGAAGTTAGCCGTGAAAGATTATTGTGTGAAATTCTGAACAACTTTGAAAACAACATGGAGCTTTCAGAATCCAATCCGCAAAAAATTCTAGACGATTGGCGCTCGCGCTGCAAAATGCTTGGCGAAAAAGTTAAAGTAGTTGAAGAAGAACAAACGAAATATGGAATTTTTCAAGATATTGATACTGATGGATTCATGCTTCTAAAGGTTGGCGAGAAAATAGTTAAAATTCATTACGGCGATGTTAGCATAAGATGAGTTTGATGAAAAAGCCAATCTACTTTGATAACGCTGCTACCACTCCTGTTCACCCAAAAGTTTTTGAAAGAATGAGACCTTTCTTGGAAGAGGAGTTTGGAAATCCTTCTTCAATACATTCTTTTGGTAGAAAAGCCAGAGTCGCAATTGAAGAAGCGAGAGAAGTTCTTGCCCAATTTATTAATGCAAATCCAAGCGAAATTTATTTTACCAGCGGCGGAACGGAAGCAAACAATTTTCTAATAAGTGGAATTGCCAGAACTGAATTTTCTGAAAGCGGGAAAAATGAAATTGTTACTTCTGAAGCCGAACATCATGCTATATTAGATACGTTTGAACACTTACATAAATCTGAATTCAGAAATAAAATACTCCCAGTTAATTCCCAGACTAAAGTTGAAACCACTTCTTTAAAAACAGCTCTAACTGAAAATACTTCCGTCGCTTCACTTATGCATGTAAATAATGAAACCGGTTCCGTTAACCCACTACAAGATTTTGCTGAAGCACTCAAGAATAACAAAACTTACTTCCATACAGATGCAGTGCAGAGCTTTGGTAAATTGCCGATCGATGTTAAGAAGATGTGTATTGATGCGCTTAGTGGATCGGCACATAAAATTAATGGCCCCAAAGGAATTGGATTTGCTTATGCAAAAAGCGGAACACCGCTGGCGCCAATGCTTTTAGGCGGATCACAAGAAAGAAATAGAAGAGGTGGCACTGAAAATATTTACGGGATTGTTGGCTTTGCAGAAGCAGTTAGAATAAGAAAAGAGACAATGGATTATGTATTTCAACATATTCAAACATTACGAAATACATTTTTAGATGGAATTCTTAATCTGGACAATAAAAATGTTTTTGTTAATGGCGGAACTGATGCCCTTCCCTATATTCTAAGCCTTACGCTCAGTTCTGACTATTACCGGAATGATTCTGATGCGATGGTGATGTTTTTAGATATTAACGGACTGGCCGTTTCAAGCGGCTCTGCTTGCACTAGCGGAACAATAAAGGCTTCTCATGTAATTCTAGCTAGTGGTTACAAACCGGAAGACGCAGCCGGAACAATTAGATTCTCGTTTGGTTACCAGAATACTTTGGCAGAAGTTGAACAAGCTTTGGAAATAATGAAAATGTTTTTAGGGAAATTTAGGAAGTAGCTATTTTTCCTTTTCCGCAATTTTCTTTAGGCTTTCTGCCATGGATTCAAATGCTTTTACAAACCTCAAACCAAGCCAGAATACAAAACCAATTGCTGCGATATAAATTAAAGGAACAAAAAGCATAAGTTTTTCTGTTGCGCCGAACATACTCTCTCTCCGTTTTAATTTCCCAAGTAATCTGCTAACTGAGTTACTTTCTCTTTTAATTGCTTTCTGTTAACTATAAAATCAACGAACCCATTTTCCAATAGAAATTCAGAGCGCTGAAATCCTTCCGGCAAATCTCTGCCAATTGTTTGCTTAATAACTCTTGGTCCGGCAAAACCGATCAAAGCTTTTGGCTCTGCAATAATAACATCGCCAAGCATTGCGTAACTAGCTGTAATGCCCCCGGTTGTTGGATCAGTTAAAACAGAAATGTACGGAATATGTGCATCGGCTAATCTGGCTAGGCGTGTACTTGTTTTAGCCATCTGCATTAGTGAGTATGCGCCTTCCATCATTCGAGCGCCTCCGCTCTGGCTGACTATCACCATTGGAATTTTTTCTTCATAAGCTACATCAATTGCGCGGGCAATTTTTTCACCAACTACACTGCCCATACTACCACCGATGAAATTAAAATCCATGCATGCAAACGAAATCTTTTTCCCTTCAACTTTTCCAGTTCCGGTTTTAACTGCATCATTCATACCGGATTTCTTAATAGTTGCACTTATTCTATCAGAATATTTTTTTGTGTCAGAAAAATGAAGTGGGTCACCCGACTTCATCTTCTTGTCCAATTCCTTAAACGTACTTTCATCAAAAAGAATGGAAATATATTCTTTACTTCCAATACGGAAATGAAAATTACATTTTGGGCAACACCAAAAATTAACTTCCAATTGTTTAGTATGAATGATTTCGCCGCAATCGTCGCATTTGCGCCATTGACCATCCGGTAAATCAGTTTTTTTACTATCGCGAGATATATTTTCTTTCTTTCTGGTAAACCAACCCATTATGCTTTTCTCTTAAGAATGTTAGCTGTTAATGTTATTACTTGATTTGGTCCATTTGGATCATTAGAATAAATTGTAACTGTTCTGGTAAAAATACCTTCTCTGTTAGCAGTGTCAAGTTCAATTCTAATGTTTCCGTTTTGTCCCGGGTTTAGTTTTTTACTGCTGACTAAAGCCGCTGTACAACCGCAAGATGTTTTTACATCTTGAATTTCAAGAACACCTTTGCCGGCGTTTTTCAATCCGATTTTTACTTCTACAAGTTTTCCCTCTTCAACATTTCCAAAATCATACTGGTTCTTGTCAATTTTAAGCTTAGGAATCTTAACTTCAGCTGGTTTTGATTCATTCTTCTGAACCACAACGCATGTAAAGTTAAATCTGAAATCGGGAGTTTTTGGATCATTCGTCATCACATAAACATATTTCTCTTGAGGTCCTAATCTACCAGCAGAATTAAACTCAACCTTAAGAGAAGTTTTTTCGCCCGGTTTTAGTTCCTTTTTTTCTGGTTGCGCTGCGGTACATCCGCAAGAAGCTTGCACATTATTGATAACCAAATTTTCAGTACCATCGTTTTTTATTTCAAAAGTTGTCTTAACAACTTGACCTTCAACAACGGTTCCAAAATCATGAAATGTCTTTTTAGCACTTATTTTTGGTGCATTGAATTGCGCAGCAATATTTCCGAAACTAACCAATAGTAATAGAAAATAGATCTTTTTCATTTTTTCACCTTTCCGATGAATTCTTTGATATAATTTGGTTCTAAATTATCGTAGTCAAAAGTTAACAATTCTGATCCAAATAAATAAGCCCATTTAGCTACATAACTTGCACGTAGCTGTGTATTTAATAATTCAATTTCAGCAACAATGGCATTGCCATAATTTGTTTCATTGCTGCTAAGTTTACTTTTCAATTCACCCTTGTCAATCAGCTCTAGTGGAGAAGTTGTTTCAACACTTCCCTTCTCGGTCTTATACTTTGCCCAATATACATCATCTATACTTGCATTTGTGATAAGATTAAATACTTGGTTCCTTGGCAAGGTTTCCGATATTTGAAGAGAAAACGCATCAAAAGTAGGAACCGGAATTAAACCGAGCGAACTTCCGAATGCTAAACCTTTTGCAGCCGCCATTCCAATTCTTAAACCGGTGAAGGAACCCGGACCCATAGAAACAGCAATTGCTTTTACATTCTCAAGCTTGATTTCAGATTGAAGCAGAACAGTATCCACCATGTTAATAAGCTTCTGAGAATGTATATGCTTTTCAAGATAATTAAGCTCAATAAAATTCTTCTGATCGAGCATCACCGCAACGCTACACATCTCACCCGTAGTCTCAACTGCTAATATTGGGAACAAACTATTCATGCCAATCAATTTTTATTTTTCGTGAAGATACATTAATCTGACTAATTTCAACTGTATAATACTTTTTAGGAAGAACTTCTTCAAACATATTTGCCCATTCAATGAAAACAATAGAATCCATCGAAGCAAGGTATTCTCCAAAGCCAATATCATGCAGTTCTGCAATGCTTTTAATTCGATAAAAATCCACATGTACAATTTTAGTATTGCCGGAGTATTCATTTACAATCGCGAAACTAGGGCTTGAAGTAGTTTCGATAGCAAACTCTTTGCAAATGCTTTTCACAAAAAAGGTTTTTCCGCTGCCAAGATTTCCATTAAGACAAACTACATCTCCGGTATTTAGCAGCTTAGAAAAATCAGAGGCAACCGATGAAGTCTCTTCTTCGGAATTCACACTAATTTCAAATGGAAGCAGCACTACGCCTTACTCTCCATTGTTACAACCGGAAGAATCATTTCTTCCATAGAAATTCCTCCATGCTGAAAACTATCTTTATAATAGCTTAAATATTTATGGTATTCGGTTGGATATACAAAATAAAAGTCTTCCTTCGAAATTATGTAGCTAATTGTAACACCTCGCTTGGGCAACTTATAATCACTTGGATTCTTTATATAGATCGCATGTTTATCATCAACCTTAAGGTTTCTGCCAAACTTAAATCTGAGATTGGCAGATGCTTCTTTATCGCCCAAAACTTTAGCGCCGCGCTGAGTGCGGATGCTTCCGTGATCTGTAGTTAAAACTATTCTTGCTTTGGGAATGCTGGCAATTGCTCTAAAAGTATTTAACAATGAAGAGTGCTGGAACCATGTATTAGTTAAAGATCTATACGCAGCTTCATCGGGAGCGATTTCTTTTAGAATTTCTGAATCGGAACGACCGTGTGCTATCATATCAAGAAAGTTTACCACCACAGCCATAAAGTTTGTTTTTTTATGAGATAAAACATTCTGCTCGAACGCTCTTCCAACATCGGGATCAATAATCTTCATGTATTTCAAATCGTTCTTTAGCGTTACTTTTCTTCTATTAAGCAGCAGTTGAAGCAAATCTTTTTCATACTTATTCATACTGTTCTCATCATCACTCATTGTAGTCCACAAATCGGGATAATGTTTTTCTATCTCCGAAGGATACAAACCGGCAAACAAAGCATTTCTTGCATATGGAGTAGCCGTTGGTAAAATCGAGTAATAATAGTCTTTCTTAATGTTGAATAAGTCTGTTAGATGTTTCTCCATAACCAGCCATTGGTCAAGGCGCAAACAATCGATCACAAAAAAGAAAAGCGGACCATCAAATTTTTTCAGTTGTGGAAGTACATATTCATCAACTATTTGTGGCGAGAGAATTGGTGCTTCATCCTTCTCCGTTGAATCGATCCATTTCTTATAATTTTTCTCAACGAATTTTGCAAATGCTTGGTTACATTCTTTCTTTTGCTCAACAAACATTTGGCGCAAATCAATTTCGGGATGTTCATCAAGTTCCATATCCCAGTTGACGAGCTTCAAGTAAATTTCCATCCAGTCGGTATAATTAGGATCAAGAGTAAGCAAGCGATTAATCTCGTTGAAAGCGTTGAGATAATCTTTCTGAACATATTCGCCGGAGATTTTTTTGCTTTCGAGAAATTTTTTGCAGACAAGCAATACTTGCGAAGGAAGAACCGGCTTAATCAGATAATCACTTATCTTGCTTCCAATTGCATCGTGCATTAAGCTTTCTTCTTCACTCTTTGTAACCATCACAATGGGAATGCTGGAGTTGAATTCTTTAATCTGCTGAAGAGTTTCTAGCCCGCCAAGACCGGCCATCATCTCATCGAGAAAAATTAAATCATACTGCTTGTTCTTAACTTCGGCAATTGCATCTTCTCCATTTGTTGCAGTATCAACTTCATAACCCTTTTCATTAAGAAATATTATGTGCGACCTAAGCAATTCTATTTCATCATCAACCCAAAGAATTTTATTTTTTTTCATATTTACTCAATTTATGGTTTCAATCTTGCGGGCTAAAGCCCATCTCGACTGGGATTTTTAATAACGCCACACTTAGGTATGGCGTTAAGAAATGAACTTATTTATTCCGGACTTTAGTCCAAATACTATTGAATTGAAATTCTAACATCAACACCGGCTTCGTTAGTTGTAGTTGGCGGAATACGTGAAGCACCTTCCGGTTCGATGCTTGTCCTTCTGTAAAAGATTGATAGCGTTACTCTGGAACTCATAACATAACGAATCTTGGGTTCTATAGTTGTGTTCGTTTTACCTTCTTGAGGTTTACCTTCTTCCTTGAACGCATCCATTTCGTATATGATGCTGGAAGTTTTTCCTCTTGTGTAAGCAATCGAAATTTCAATATCGTTCCTCAAATCAATTCCGAATAACGGAAGCGAGAAACCGGATTTGCTGTAACTTGCAGAAACGTTTATATCTTGAGAAAAAGCTTGCGTAATATTTCTTGTTGTCACACCTAAGCTATAACCGGTCTTAGTTGAATACCGAACTGAACTTTGGAAGTTTCCTCCAAACAGTTCATCAAAGTTGAAAGTTAAGCCGACTAGTGGATTGAATGCATAATCAACTTTCTGTGTTTGAACTTCTTGGTTGCCATCCGGATTAATTTTCCATCCTTCGCTGTAATTAGAATCGTAACTATGATTTAGCGAAACACGTTTTGCAAATTTGAAGATGGAAAGTTGTTCAAGTCCGTTCCATGTAAACGACCAGTTCGGTCTCGGTATATAATTCATTACTTTTTGCAAGAATGGTACTTTTGATAGAAGCGATAAAGTTTCAAATCCTTCTACGAAAGCAGTCGATAAACTCTTGCTGGGATCAACAGCACCGGCATCGTAGAGTTCATGCACTCTCTTAATACCATTTTTTAAGAATGAAAACATAAGTACCGGAGGTAATGATAAAAAGGTTCTATCAATTGATCCGCTTGAAACTTGATTAGAAATAGTTGGGATACCATTTTCATCCGTTTGAATCGTTACTGTTTTATTTATTCCCCAGCCAACTCTCCAACGTAAATCAACTTGCGCACCTTCCCACAACGGTTTGGAAGTCTTGAGATCAATATCATTCTTGTGCGAATAACTATCTTGCAAATTACCTAGCGGCGCACGTGGACCAACATCGTTGGAGAAGCCAAGCATGAACATTCTGCTTGGACCCTTATCCCAATCGTATTTAGCACCAAAGAAATTATTAAAGCCGGTTCCGTTTCCTAATAGTCCGCCGCCGGAATATGTACTGCTCTGAGAAAAGTTTACGCTAATCTGATCGTAATCGAACAACAAAAACTTAACACCCAATTTTAGATATTCTAGAGATCTTGTTATAGGACTGACTCCCGGCGGTATTGTATCTCTATCCATCATCAATGTTGAATCATCAGCGGCGAGTGCAAGAGAATCATTTCCAGTATTTAGGGAATCGCCGGCAATTGGTTTAATTAGAGAATCTGCTTTTATTATCTGCGTTTGCTGTTGAGTTGCTCTATCGGCACCTCTACCACTTCTTCTTCCGCCGGTTCTACCGCCGGTTTCGGGCTGCATAATAACCGGCACTGTTTTAACTTCTTCCTTAGTTTCAAACAATGGCGCAAAAATAGACTTTAAACGGATTGTCATTCCGGCTGATATACGATTAGAGTATCCGGCGCTTCTTCCAAGTTCTTTCTGCTGGAAGTTATTTTGCCATGAATAACTTGCCGAGTAAGAAGCGTTCAGATTTAAGAAATTGTTCAAACCAAACCATGTTGGCACTTTTGGATTTGAGCGCAAATCGAAAGACTGTTTGTAATTGAAATCTTTTCCAAAGAATGCGCCGGAGAAAATCTCCTTCCATATTTGGCTTTCTTGTTTTTCAATTCCTTCATCAACAAGTAAATATGCCAAAGTAGATTGAACATCAAAATTATATGCAAGACCTAAGTTTAAGAATCCACCTTCAGTAAAAGTCCAGTTAATACCGGCTCCTCTATTTGCAGAAAAATCTCTTTGGATATCGGGCTTACTTACATTTGAACGAGACTGAGAATAGCTTCTTTTCCTCATCAAAGTAAATGAAGTAGTAAAAGATTGAGGAGTGAAGTAAAACTTCATGTCTTTGTAGTCGCTGAATACATCGAAGAAGTAGCCAACTATAGGAATATCCGCCGGCTTAAAGAAAAGATCGCGGCTAAAGTTAACAGAATAATTTGCACCGGCATTCCAAACCCATGCTTCGCTGTGTTTTGTAATTGGACTTCTATTAAATGTTTTATTGTAATTGAAGTTAAGGCTGATGTTATTGAAGATGTCTCTTATATACCATGCATCTGTAGGAATCTTAAATCTGATATTCGAAACATTCCACGTTTCCGATACACCGACAGTTTGAGTTAGGTTCTTAATCGAATCAACTTTAGATTCTATTTCTAGCTGGCTCAATCCTAAGTCGGCTAGTTTTTTTCTTTCGGCGTTTTGTGCTTCGGAAACTTTAATATCTGTTCCGGGCAAATACAACGGATTAGATGCATTCTCATTTCTAGAATAATTCACCCGTAAATTACTTCCGGTTAAATTCACCGGAATAAGTTTCAAGACATCAAAATCTACAGACATTCCCCAGTTGAGAACATCTTCTCTAGAACCGAACCGATCCGATATTTTGTGGAAGTATGGATTTGTTTGACTTGCATTTACACTTATACGCATCAAATCTGCCAACTGCAATGAAGCATTAGCCGAATAAGCCCAGCCTGGAGTTTGCTCAGCTTCAAGTACACGAAGTTCGTTCACCCAAACACTACCACTTACCACTTGTCCCTTAGAGCCTTTATTCTCCGGATTCACAATTCCAATTGTAAAGAAGGATACCTTTGTAAGAGAAGGATTTCCCTTTATTCCATAATAGTGCCCCGGCAAATTTTCTATTGGAACAAGATACTCGGTTTTTAGCGAGTCCGGTCTTGTTTGTTTAATGGAAGTTAAATCGGAAAACTTAAGACTTACTTCATTCCAATCTGCTTGAACCGGTTGGCGATACTCGTAATAGTTTAGAGTATCGGAACCGAATCTTAAATAAATTTCCGAAGCATAATTTGTATTATCCACATAATGAGAAACGGAGCCGTCAGAATTTTTCAAATCACCATGTAAAAACAACTTCAATTCTTTGTAGTTGAATACGTCAAGCGGACGGGCTAAATAACGAACTACTTCTCTCTTATCGCCATCTTTCAAATTAGTAAGGAGAAGATTTAACGACTGCTCATTCTTCTGAATATTATATTCCGGCTGAGTTCTATCTCTTTCACGTTCAACACCGGGTGGAGAATAGTAGTCGATATTGTCTTCAACGTTTACTGTAGAAATAGTTAACACGGTATCATCAACGGTAACAGTTGGAGGAGTTAAAACTTTTTGCCACTGGCTTCCAACTAAATTCATTTCTGCGAAACGAAGATGAACGCGCTGACTGATTCCGCTAACCCAAATTCTAAATGTTTCAACAACAGAAAAACTTGGATCGCCTACTTTTTCTACCCAGTCTTTTAGTGGAACTTTGAACAAGAACCAACCCTTATTACTTCCTCCACCTTGCACGAATGGATTAGCTTTGGTTGTATCAAGCGGAACTTCGTAACGGAAATAACTATTTGTTCTGTCCAAAGTTTTATTGCGGTTCAAATCTTCGGTATCCGGAACTCTTCCCAAATCAATCGATACAGCGTTTCCTTCGGTCCCATTTATTCTAGCATAATCATCGGCAACTTGATTGCTTCTTAATTGGAATGAATAATTGTCGTTACTTGGATCTGGATTAACGGCAGAGTCATAATCCGGCTCAGCAATATCCTTAACTCCATCCATACCGGTATCTTCACCATCATCCACTAAGTCATTGTCATTTTTATCTTCTGTATCAAGTTTTCTGTTTGGAATTACATCTTCGCTTATCTGTCCCAAATCGATATGCATTTTTGCGCCGGTTGGTGGTGCATCAACTATGTTAATCCAAAATTCAATGAACTCGATATTCTCTTCTATAAGGTTATTTGCTGTAGAAGAAAGGGGTTTCATTATACCGCCCCAATTTCTGCTCATATCACCAAGATTAGGAGTCCAGTTATATAATCCTCTGATAGTAGGCTGATAAACGAAATCCAATGTTGTTATTTGCTGTCCATCCGGTGCGGCTTGCTTACGATCTCCATAAATATCTTTAATGTTAACATCCGATGGTATTACGTTAAACCAAAAGGCAGAAGCTTTATAATTCATCTGCTCTGTTTCGGGAAGCTGATTAATAAGTGGAAGCTTATCAGGAAGACTCGCATCGTGCCAAGAGCCATAAGCTTCAACCAATGGGATTGTACGTTTAGCTCCTTCAAAATCATCAACGTACGCAATACTTCTTCCACCGTCACTAGAAATAGTACTTTTCTTTGTATTCGGATCGGGATCGATGTAAGCCATTTCGGCATTAAGTGTTAAACTGGATAACGCGCTAGTCGAGATTAACTTATCTAATGCTTTTGTTATAAAAGGCAAGTTTACGTTAGTCTTAAAATCTACACCAAATATCGAGTTGTTTAAAGGTTCTTCACCTATTCTAACTTTGTCGCTTAGAGTTTGCTGGTTAAGATTCAAGAAAGAAAAACCAAGAGAAGTTTCCCGGTTAAATTCAAAAAGTCCTCTAAAGCCAAGCATCGTTTTAGAAGCGAGTGTAAATAAATCATTTTGCTCACTCGTAATTTTAAGATCTGCACCGGGAACAAGCGCGTTATCATTTCTAATAATTACTTGGCCTAAATTATAATCAACCTCATAATCAACACCGGCTTGCAACGGAGAACCATTGAGAAGTACGCGAACCGAATTTTCAACTACGTTAAAACCTATATTGATATTTGCAGAAACATCGGCAGAATATTCGCCAATCATTATGAATTTATCTTTAGCACGGTCTTGTTTAGCAAAAGTAATCGAAGTGTCGTACACAGCCGGGAATTTATATTCAGCCGGTAAGTTTTCCGGAAAATCTCTTTTAAACGGCTCAAGTACCGGGAAAATTATTTCTCCGGTTTCGGGCAAGATTGTTCTATCCGAGAAGAAATCGAAAGCTCCATCCGGAGTTGTGCTCGTCTTACTTTTATCCGTTTGGTCAAATCCAAAAGCTTGTAACAGTTTGGTTCCATTAATATTATCTTGAGGCTCACCTCCCTCAACAATAATCTTAATGTCCATTGTAAATCCTTCTTCCTTAATTCTCCTTCCACCCATTGGATAAATATTTCTTAACTGGAGTTTCCAGGCATCCTTAAATTGGGGCTGAAGGCTTGATGGACGAATAAGTTTAAGCACCATTCTAGTTGTTGAATCTCCTACAGCATCACGTGTAAATTCACCATAGTATTCATCATCTTCATTTGAGTTTGTTAATGGACCTTCAGTATAGTACGCAACCGCAACAGCATCTTGATCTTGAATTTGAGTTTTGAAAGTAATGAACCCGGTTTCCGGATGGAGAATGTAGTCTGTACCTTCCGTCAGCAAAATAAATCTTCTGTCTATTTCACTTTGTCCCGGAATAGTATTCTTTGTACTATCTCGCAACTCATCGTTATAAAGTGTGCCCTTAACTCTCTTAGGCAAATTCAAATAAGCGTTAGCTTTTCTTTCTGTTGGATTAAACAAGCCGGTTGTAGTCTTCCAAACTTGAATATCCTTAATGCGTAAGTAATTAACCGGCTGAGGAACCGGATTTCCGTAATACTTATTAAAGGTGTTAACTGTTCTATTCTGGTATATTGAATCTACAAAATAATGGTTCGGAGAATAATCGTAAGCGTGAATTTCATACTTCTGCGCTTTAGAACCGCCGGTGTAAGAAACTTCTTTAACTTCACTTTTCTTTTGAGAAGCCAGAGCAGTTAAGCTAAACGGTCCCATTTTAAAATGAGCTTTAATACCAAAAAGAGCTTCGCTGCCGCCAACAAGAGGAGAGGTTTGCAAAGAAACGTTTCCACCTTCTACACTCTGAACAATTTCATCTTCGTAACCGGTGTATTTAATTTTCAATTGGTTTTCGTATTGAAATTGCCGCTCGGTATTCCAATCAGCAGAAAGATTTAACTTGTCTCCAATCGTTCCGCTTAAATTGATTTGAACCGTCTGCTTGAAATCCGGCTCGTTGCGTGTATTGCCCAATGCGGAAGTTGTAATACCTTCGGTAGTTTCATTTCTCCATGCGCCGTGAATATCAACTTGACCGGAAATTCTTAAATTAATTTTTGGCGGACCAAAAATGCTGAGAATTGGATTGCTCGGGAGAGGAATATCTATATTAGTTATATCAGTGATTAACTGACTTAAATCTTTTTTGGTGTCTTTTAGAATGTATTCGTAACCTTTCTGTTCCCACGCTTCCCTTTTTATTGCATCAAGCCGAAGCTGAATATATTCATCCAGAGGTATTTCTAGTTTCGGTTTAACATTTTGGCCGGCAATAGTTTCTTCTATAATAACTTTGGTTCCGGTCGAATCCATTTTAATATTACGATTTATACTTCCGGTAGGTCTTAAAAATAATTGTGACCGGTGAAACTCTCTAAAACTTGTAAGCGGGTCATCCTTCATTTCAAAGCGATCATATTTTAATCTTGCTGTAGAATCCTTTGATGCTAATTCAACTCTACGCAGAGAGTCGGCTTTGGTTTGGATCCTAAGGGAGTCTTTGTGAGTAAAAACAACTTTTGTAGTATCCTTTAGGTTTTTGCTTTTCGATTCTGCTTCAAACAATAATTCTTCTAAGGTCATGCTTCGCTTAACAGAATCAGCTTTAGCTTGCTTGGTAGTATCTTTCTTAATAGTAGAATCCGGCAAGGATTTAATGGTGCCGAGAGAGTCTTTCTTCAAATTTGAGTCGCTCGACTGGATTTTGAATTTGGTAGAATCAGCTTTTCTTTTTGCGTCTTCCAATGAATCCGGAATCATGGAGTTTAGCCATTCCATCTTATTTAATAGTTTACCGCCGGCAAGAGAGTTTTTGGAAAGATCGTTTAATCCAAGTGGTGGCATTTCACTATTAATTAAGAAGGAGTTTAGCAGAAAAGACGATTCAAATTTCTGTTCTTGCTTAGTAAAGCCGAACGAAAGTAGAATTGCACCAATAAAAAAAGGAATCAATAAGATTTTGAATCCCAGAAGTAGAGTATTTTTGCGTTCTGAATAGATAGTATTCTCGCGAAAAGTTAACAATCGTATAAAGCTTCTATAAACCTCCTTCTTTTTACTAACTCAAATTTTAGCAAAATAAAGCTATAAGGCAATTCTTTTTTCGGGTAATTTTTTCCCCCGTAAGAACCTTTAAAACAAAAAAGCCCCAGGCAAGCCTGAGGCTAAATTACTCTATTTACTTTTACTTAACTAGCATCATCTTATTTACTTTTGAAAAATTTCCGGCTTGTAGTTTATAGAAATAAACGCCGGAAGTTAGACTGCTGGCGTTAAAATCAGTTACGTAATTACCGGCACTCATAAATCCATTAACTAAAGAATAGATTTCATTACCTAAAACATCGTAAATCTTCAATGTTACAAAACCACTTTGTGGTATGGAGTATTCGATCTTCGTTGTAGGGTTGAATGGATTCGGATAATTCTGTTGAAGCTTATAATCTGTCGCTATATGATCATTAGCTTTTACCGAAGTTCCGGTACCATTGGTTTTGGCTTTTGTCAAACCGGTAACCACTTTCCAATTCCCGGCATCCGGAATTCTGCTATATGTCTGAGTTTCGGTTAATGCGGTAAATTTGATGTTATCAATTACAGCTCCGGTGTTATCTTCCAACCAAACTTCTTCACCACCACTGGAAAGGCCAAATCCATTAAGTGTTTTATCAATATCTGTAGTGATAACTAAATAACTTTTTGCTGGAATTACAGTTCCGCTAGCAAGCACCATTTTCTTAGCAGCGTCTGTATTGCCACCGCTATCGTAAATTTTATAGCCGCTAACATCTACTTGTGCTGCGGAAGAATTATACAGTTCAATCCAATCTAAATCGGGATGAGTAGAAGATTTACCGTTAGAATAAATTTCATTCATAACAATAACGCTATTAGACAAGCCTTTTGTAATAGTGTTAAGGACCGCCCAAGTTGCACCGTTTGCAACTCTTCCATAAGATTGTGTTGCATCTGTAGTTGCAAGAAATTTGAGATTGTCGATTACAGTACCGGTGTTATCTTCAAGCCATACATCTTCCCCACTGCTCGAAAGACCAAAACCATTAAGTGTTTTATCTATATCTGTAGTAACAACATAGAAACCCTTTGCAGCTAAGACTGTACCGCTTGGTATCAGCATTTTTTTAGTAGCATCTGTATTTCCACCACTATCATAAATTTTGTAGCCGCTAATATCAACATCGGCGTTCGTAGAATTATAGAGTTCAATCCAATCCAAATCGGCGGCTGTTCCGCGAGCAAATATTTCATTCATTTTTACTGACTGAGCATAATTTGATCCAACCAATAAGAATAAAATAAAAGCTAAACCTAAAAATGTAGCTTTTTTCATGTTACCTCCTTTACTATTAAATGTACATCACAAATTTAGGAAACTGTTTTACCATTTTCGGGTAATAAATAAATACCTTTTCCCGTTTAGGGTTTTTGAAAAACGTACAACTCATTTGTAGAATCATTTATTACATAAATCTTGTCTTGAATGATTGTAATGCCTTCCATTTTTGTAATAGGCAAAGTATATAGGGCTAATAAATCTCCGGAAGTATTCATTTTTGCAATCTGTTTTGATTCATCACTAACAAGCCAAAGGCAATCTAATTGCTGATCATAAAATATGTCGGAACAATCCAGAGTATAATTTATTTGCTTTCGCTTAACTTCAGTTTTATTAATATACTCCAAAAGCATGCATGGGTCACGTTCATTAATTACAAAAACATGGTTATTTGTGGTATTGAGCGCAACACCTTCCGGTCCATGACTAACAAGCGTAGCAACATTAACCGGGAATGAATAAAGTTTTGTTCCATTTGCCAAATACTTAGTAATTAGCTGATTAGTTTCTTCTGCTACATACATAGTATCTGAATTTGCCGAGAAAGCAATTCCTTCCATATCGCTGCTTGGAATTAAAAAGGAACGAATTATACTGCCGGATAGATCCATTTCATAAACAGATGAATTACCATCCGATACTGTAAATAACGTCTTGGTTTTGGAATTATAAAAAAGTCCCGATGGTTCCGGAACATTTGTTTTATAAAGGGCAATCTGTTGTAAAGCAGTTGCCGTAATTGGATTTGTAATCTGATCAGCTGGTTCTTCACGCTTGCAGCCTAAGAACTGTAGCAGTAATAAGAAAAGAATTAATTGTTTTATAACAAGCATTACATCCTCGAACGAAAATGAGGATTGGTCAATTCCGATCCTCATTCAAAAATAATCTAATTATGGTTTATTTGTTGCACCTTTCGTAATAGTATTTGAAAGAGCCCAAGCTCCGCCATCTGGAATTCTGCCATAAGATTGAGTTGCATCCATTGCGGTGAAAGCAATGTTATCAATTACTGTTCCGGCTTTATCTTCCAACCAAATTTCTTCGCCGGCACTTGATAAACCGAATCCGGCTGGATTGGTTGTTGTGGCAATATCGGTCACCATAACAAAGAAGCTCTTTGCTGGAACAATTGTTCCGGCCGGGAATTCCAATTTAGGTTTAACACCACTCTGTCCGCCGCTATCGTAAATTTTGTAGCCGCTTAAATCAACAGAAATTTCTGAAGCATTAAAAATTTCTACCCAATCCGGATCTGTAGCAACGCCACGTGAATAAACTTCATTTATTTTAACTATCGTAGGTTTTACAACAACTTGTGTAATTCCCGGTTCATCTCTCGAACAAGAAACAAAAGCCAGCGATGCAATCAAGAATACAAGAACTAGTTTGCTTTTCATTTTTATCTCCTAATTTTTATAATGATGCTTGAACACGCATTTGGATAAATGAGTGATCGTCATTTCCGATCAATCTTCCTTTACTTGTTGCATATTCATCCAAATCAACAATTGAATAATTGAACTGAAGTTTGATATTCACGTTTGGATAATAGTTTACGCCAAACATCATCTGATTTGATTTACCTCCTTTTATTCCAGCTACTAAATCGTTTAGATCAAGTGTGCTGTATCGGAAAGCGACTTCCAAAGCTCCCCAAGAATGTTTTGGAGCTTCGATTGGACCAACTTCTCCTTCATCTGCATAATAATATCTTGTTTCACCGGTTATACAATAAACTAACATTCCGTAAGCACCGCTAACATCTACATCATCTTTTCCGTACCAACGAACAACTTTTGTTGCCATATACTCGGCTTGGAAATAAAACGGTCCATAAATTCCCATCAACTCGCCGCCAAGACGGTTGTAATAGTTTACATCGCCAATATCACCGGTATGAAGGAACTTCGGATCGAAAACGTAGTTTTCCGTACGCGCATTTAATTCAATTGTATTTGGAGCTAACTCTGGAGTTGCATCCGGAATTGTATAAGCATATGCGGCGCCAATATGAAGATTTTTACCATGTTCATTTATTGGAGCAAAAGATGTTCTTACGTTAGCAGAAAAACCTTCATCAGCTGTTCCTTTGTCAATCTTCATTCCGGGTTCATGACCAAAGACACCCGCAGTTACTTGAGCATAATCGGTCCAATATCTTGCAGCAACGCCAACTCTTCTTCCGCGCGGGAATGCGCTTGATACTGCTGATCTTTCAAGAAAAGTTAACAAGCGAGAGCTATTTAATCTTTCCATACCAAATGGTTCTTTGAAGTTACCGGCACGTAAAGAAAGATTAACAGTAGGAAATGTAAATTGAGCCCAAACATCTCTTAATTCTAAAAGTTGTTCTGCGAATTCCAAATCTACTTCAGCTTGCCAGTTTTTACCTAATACAGCTTTTGTTGCAAATGTAACTCTTCTAAATAATGTTCCATTGCTAAGTGGATTTTTATTCTCAAAAAACATTGCACCATCAAATTGTAATCTTGAATCGAACCACCATTGATATTCTCCATCTTTAGATTCAAAAACCAGCTTTCCGTTACGTTGCTCTACACCCATTGGTACTTTTTCAGCGCCGCCCGGCACTTTGGCATCTTGTGCATACAGAACCACGCAATTCATCAATAAAACCGATAGCAGAACTACGATTCTAACTGTTCCACGATTGTTCATGATTACTCCTTATAAATGTGTTCTAGTTAAGTTATTGTGTTACTATTTTATTTTTGTTTGAATTCTAAAAGCCTCTCCAATGTTGCTTTTAAGAAGCTCAGTTTCTTTATCGTCTAATTTCTTTCCCGTTGCAGTCCAAACCGAATCATTTTCAAAAAGAGAATTCTCAAAATCCAGTTTATGCTTAAAAGCCTTTCCTTGCTTCAACTTTAATGACGCATATCTATCGACAGAAAGAGTACCTTCTTTTACAAAATTGCCGATTTTTGTTGTATCCACTTTAAAGCTATCAACAATTGAGTATTGAAATATCATGTAGATATGATCATTTGTGTATGGTGCACGGCTAAGCAATTCATTTGTAAATATTTTTTTGTTGTAAAATCGTTTTCCAACGAGATCTGTTAGTTCTTTTGTTTCAAGACCAAGATCGTTGAGTTTAACCACAACCGATTTGGAAATTTCATACGGAACTGGATTAATTACTTTCTGTTCGAATACATTTTGAACGAAGAACAAGGAAACATAAGTAATGATTCCCGCACTTAATGGAGCTATCACCCATCCTAGCGCAATCTTACCAAGCACTTTAAAATTTATTGAGAGAGGGTCCTTAGCTAATCCGACTCCAATTACCGCACCGATGAATGCTTGTGTAGTAGAAAGAGGAACTAACGGAATTGTAGGTAGATTGAATTTGAGTAGCAGTGACTCCAACTCTTGCGAAGTAAATAACGAGAGCACTATAAATTCTGCGAGCACTACAACAAATCCGGTGATTGGAGAAATTTTATAAAGGTCTTTGCCAACCGTTTCCATAACATTTCTGCCGTAAGTAAAAATTCCAATTGCAATCGCTAATCCGCCCAGCAAAAACAATTGTTGTACACCGGTTATTGATGTTAAACCAAAAAGATTCAAATCTTCGAACAATGGCGCCGAGACAAACATTCCCATAACATTGGCGATATTATTTGCACCTAGCGAATAAGAAGCTAACGCACCAACTATTATTAATCCTACACGAGTGTATGTATCAATCCTTAAAAGATGAATTTTCCAGATGTGTAAATATCTTTTTACAATTTTAAAAATGATAAAACCGAAAATTCCGGCTAGTATCGGCGAGCTAATCCAGCTAAAAAGAATTCTAGAAAGTGATGTATAGTCTGTAGGAGAGCCGGTAAAAATATTCCAGCCAATTATTCCACCAATAACAGCTTGAGAAGTTGAAACCGGAAGTTGCGCTCTTGTCATTGCCAAAACGGAAATTCCAACTGCGAATGCTACCGAAAAACTTCCGGCAAGTGCGTTTATGGAGCCAAGTTCATTAAGTGTTTTGGTTGTTCCAGATCCGCTAATTACAGCGCCAAGAATCACAAATATTCCCGCAATAACAGCAGCAGTTTTGAACTTGACCATTTTAGAAACTACGGCAGTTCCAAAAACATTTACCGCATGGTTGGCGCCTAACGACCAGCCAAGAAACAATCCACTGGTTATAAAAAACCAAATTGAAATATCCAACCTATTCGAACCTTTTAATTATAGCTATTGATAATCTATCGCACACATCTTCCGATTGCTCAGCTATACGCTCAATGTGAAAAGCAAAATATCTTATATGAATTTTGTGACTTAATTCCAGTTCTGATCTGAAAATTGTTCTCTTAATTCTCTCTGCAATTTTGTTTGTTTCTTTTTTGTAGAACTGAACCTTCGTTACATAATCTCTTACTGCATCTATATTTTTGAAGTAAGAACGAATTCCGCTTACCGTGTTTTCCAGACACGATATTGAGCTTTCCGAAAGTTCTAAGAAATCGTGCTTGAGAGGATTTGAGATCTGGGGAATTTCTACCGAAAATTCCAAAAGATTATCAGTCGTAATGTTCAAAACTTTGTCGCAGCTTTCCATCAGACCGAGAACATCGCCGCGGGCTTCCGGAATTAATGTTCTTGTGTAAAGTTTCACTTCAATATTTCTTCGGAGGTCGTCTGCCTTCTCCTCAATTTTCCTAAGTTCTTTAAGATAGTTTTCAAATTCTTCATTTTGATTCTCCATGTAGCATTTGATTCCTAACTTGAATATCAAACCGCCTTTTATTACTAAATCCAGATATTCATCTATCTGCGATTCCAATTTTTTTGTTTTCTGAAAAAAGAGAGACATATAAACCTCAACCGCTAATTTTTTGTTTATCAGTATTACCGCTTCCCTTACCATACTTTTGAGTTACCAAATCACGGAAAAAGAAAAGGTATAGAAAACCAGCCGCGCCAAATACAAACAATACTAAAGAAGATTTTGCTTCATGTTTTACATTCATTTTTATGAATGCATGTTCGCCTAGTTTCAAATTCTGAACTTTAATTGTAATTGAATTCCTTGAATCAACTAAACCTAGTTGAAATGGCGAGACCGGATTATCTTCCGTTTGTTTTGGAATTGTTTCATCAATACTTACAATCACAAAACCCGCCGGGAGTACTAAAGTTGATTCAAAATTTTTGATTTGAGAAAAACTTGTGTTTATAAATCTATACTTAACCGGATAGTTACCATATTCTTCCGCATTTCCTTTTGGAAAATCTATAAAGTCTTTAATCGTAAACTCGATTAGCCAAGCTTTGTTTTGTTCCGATTGATCAATTTTCAAAGAAATGAATTTAATGCCGTCGCGATCTACAATACTTGGAATGTTTTCTGAGACTATCTGAATTAAACTATCAGTATTAGTTTTTGATTTTGCATTTTTATAAAGGCTGAACTTAAGATCGGCTAGATTTTTACCATTAAAATTCCATGGGAATAAAAGCTCAGTAGCACTTCCCTCTCCAACAGTAAATTTCCAGACTATATTCGCGCTTCCATTCTCATTCATCACAATCTTTTCTGAATACGTATCGGGTTTTTGCGCAAATACAGAAATGCAAAAAAGAAACGAAGAAAGAATTATAAGAAGCAAAATGAGTTTATGTTCTGCTTTCATTACGGTGTAATCCCTAAAATTCTAAACCATGTAAATCCGGCAACTACAAGTAGAATAATTCCAATCGTTGCCATAATAAATCCGTATTTAAGATTATCGAGTACAGAATATTGCCCGGTCGTAAATAGAATCACATTGGGTTTTGCGCTAATCGGAAGCCCGATTACCCAGTCAATAGTGAATGCCGCGGGGAGCGCTAAAGCGAGCGGATTAATTCCAAGTTCTTGCGCCAAAGCAATTGTAAATGGAATGAGAATGATTGTTCTCATAGTTTTCGAAGTAAAGACTAAATGAGAATACATCATCACAGAAATTATAACTGTATAAACGATCCAGAAGTTGATATTTTTATCAAGATTAATAAGTGTAAACAGATTTTGGACTGCCCATTTTGCTGCACCGGTGTCGTTTAGTGCTAATCCACCCGCATAAGCACCAGCACTAAAGAGCATAAGATGCCACGGAATATCACACTCATTCCATTTTAACAATCCAACTTTTGGAAGTAGTGTTATAATTCCTCCAACCATAGCAGCCATAACCGGATCTATTTGAAAGCCAAACATTGATTGATGGAATCGATCCGTTACCCAAAGAAAAATTACTATACCAAAAATTGCTGCACCTTTCTTTTCATTAAATGTCATTTTGCCCATCGCGTCCAACTGTTTCTTCATAACTTCGATGCCCCCTTTTACTGCCGGCTTAGATTCCTTCTCTTTTATTTTGAAGAAAAATTTTGGACCAATGTACCAGGCAATCAGCATAGCAATTATCACAACCGGAAGATTTGCAAACATCCAATCAGTATAATAAACTTTTGTATTTGCCATGCTGAATATGAATGATACCGCAATGATATTTGCAGTACTGCCGGTCATAAACCCGGATGAGAAAATGTTTATTCCAAAAAGATTTTGAAGGAATAGATTTCTTCCAAAGTTATTCGGGTTGTCACTTGTTGATCCATATATTGAAGCTACAATTAGCATGATAGGAAGCGTAATAACTGTCCTAGCGGCTGTAGCCGGAATAAGAGGCGCTAATGCAAGCTGCAAAACCAAAAAAGCAAGCAGCATTGGCAATGCTTTATTACCGAACTTAACAATAAGATTAAGCGCAATTCTTTTTGCAATATTTGTTTTAACAAGCAGAGAACTGAGAATGAAAGCCAGCACGTTCAACCAGATAACATCAAAACCCAGCACTCCAAGTACATTCTTCATTCCCCAGCCGTTGAAGAAAACGAGAATAACCATAAGCAGTAAAGAAGTGACATGTGTTGGAATGGATTCGGTAACCCATAAAATCAACGCGAAACAGAATGCTGCTATAACAGTCTGCCCGGAAGCGGTTAAGCCGGCCGGAGCCGGCATATAATACAAATATAGAAATACAGCTATTGCAATCGGAACACCAAGGTACCTCATCCATCTTTCACTTGGTGTTGATTTTTTTTGTGGTATTACCGAAAGCTTATGCTTATCCAGATCAAGAAGATCATCAAGATTTTCTCCGTTTGTCTCGTGCTGGATTTCAGCTTTTGCTGCTATTTCGGATGCTGTATTACCAGACATGGGATTTTTATTTCTCCCACTTTGTATAAGGATTTTTCATCAGCATTGAATTGTAATACTTAACATCTCCGGTCACTTCGGCTCCTAGCCATTCCGGTTTTGTAAATGATTCATTCTCAGCAGATAGTTCAATCTCTGCTACTACAAGACCTTGGTTCTCTCCATAGAATTCATCTACTTCGAAGGTGTGTTCGCCAACTTTAACTAGGAAGCGTGTTTTATCAATAACACCCGGTTCACAAATTTTCAAAAGTTCTTCAACTTCTGTTGTTGAAATCTCTTTTTCCCATTCATATCTGGTAGCGCCGGAAGCATTTCCGATTCCTTTAATAGTTATGAAGCCTTTATCACCTTTAATTCTAACTCTTACTGTGCGTTCCGGAATTGATGAAAGATAGCCTTGTACAATTCTGGTTTCTTTTGACGCGAGATTCTTAAAATCACCGGTTACTAAAAATTTACGTTCTATTTCGTTTGCCATAGCAATTCTCCTATTTCATTCCAACTAAGTTTTTAAGTCCGCGCAAGTAGTTAATGTTTGGAAATTTATCTAACCCAACTTCTTTAACAGTTTTAATAACCAAGTCCGGGTCTTCCATTTCTACAGCAGCTGTTTTAATTGTCTTTCCATCAACAGTAACTTCTGCAATTTCCACTATAGTATTATTGATGGTAAAACCAGTTCTCTTTTTATGAACATTAACTGCTTTCAACAAAGTTGATGGTGCGATTACTTCATTCAAATATTGTTCAAATGTATATTCAGAACGTTCGAACTTTGGAACTGCAACTTTGAAACACTTAAAAACTTTTTCAATTTCTGCTGTTGGTAGCGGGAATGTTCCCTTCATTATTGGCAACCATTGTTCTAAACGGTCTTCATTTACTTGTTGAAGTGTTTTAATATCCATTAAATCGTCACGAACTTTAGTATTGTCCATGCTGACTTCGGAGAGAATATATACTTCGTCGCTTTCGCGAGTTTTACCTTCCGGAAATTTTCTGATGCTCTCTTCAGCAGTTCCAAGGTCGTTAGTAAAAGTTCTAAATTCCCAGCGTGGAATGATTTCTTGCATTGTAGCTCCTTTTGTTTTGATAATCTTTTGTTTTTGCAATCATAATGCCAATGATTGCAGTGAATTTTAGTTTGATTTCAGCGCAAATTACAAGTTGTGAAGAAATAAGTTATCATTGTGATGACGATTTACGGTCGGATAGACGATTTACCGTCGCGAACGATATGATTTTCGAATTATAGTTGCGAATTCGAATGAATTAGCCCTTTAATTACTGGAACGATCTTTATTGCAGTTTACTAGATGAATAAATTAAAACTAATACCGGAAATGCCGAAGAAGAAACTTCTTATTTATGTTATAGTGATAATAGCAGTTGCTTCTGTGTTCACTTATTTTTTCTATAATTATGCTCTAAATATTGAAACAACTCTTGTTTCTGATTCGAAAGAATATACCATCGATTCTACTGCAATGAACAAACCGGTAGTTTATCTAAGTGTAATTTCTCGCTATCCCCCAAATATTATTTATCGCGGTTATCAGCCTATGCTGGATTATCTAACTTCAAAATCGTCTTACCGTTTCGAGTTGAAACTAAGTGATGATTATTCGCAAGCCGTAAAAATGTTGATTGATAAAGAAGTTGTTGCCGCTTTCGTTGGCTCTTATTTATATCTTAGAGCTCACCAAGATTATGGCATCATTCCACTATTGAAACCGTTAAATGAAAACTTCGAACCTTTTTCACGAGCAGTTTTATTTACACGCGGCGATTCCAAAATATTCAGTATTAATGATCTAAAGAATAAGAGACTTGCTCTACCCTCTCGCGAATCATATTCAAGTAATTGGATGCTTAAATACGAGTTTGCCAAATATGGAATAAGAGAAAAAGATTTAACCGAAATCAAAAATTTTCCTCATCACCAAACCGTTATTCAGAATGTTAGTAAGAATTACTTTGATGTTGGAGTAACAAGAGAATATTTAATTAAAAAGCTCTCCCAAAATTCTATTCGAACACTTATGTATTCCGATCCATTTCCTACAAGTCCATTGGTGGTTGCAAAAAATTATCCAAAAGAAATTATCGAAAGTATAAAGATCGCGCTACTACAAATAAATCAAAGCAATCCCAAGAGGCAAGTTATCACCAAAAACTGGGATACTGAGTTTATATATGGTTTTGTTGAAGCAACTGATAAAGATTACGATGTTATTCGTACAATAAGCCGGTGAGTTATTAATGTTCAAACTGCGCTCAAGTTTAAAGACAAAAATTCTTTTCCTAATCGGTTCTGTTATCATCGTTCTTATGCTGCTAATCTCTTCCGTGCTCTTAATTAAATGGCGTTCAATAATAATCCAGAAACAATCTCAGAACAGTATTTCCATAGCAAAGACTTTTACTGTAACAGTTATTGATGCGATGATTCTTGAAGAAAAGAGAGCTCTCCAAAATGAAAATATCTTAGAAACATATCTCGATAATTTTGTTAACCGGCTTGGCAACATTAAGTATGTTGCAATCTTCGACCGCAAAGGTTCCTCAATTATTCAGTTAATAAAAACAAAAGATTTCAACTCAAAATCCAATCATCTAATTAATTTCAGAAAAACTAACACTGAAGAAGTAAGAATCTTTGAGCATGAAGACATGGATTGGATTTTGGAAGTTAATGAACCTTTAGTGTTTTCGGGCAGAAACTGGGGCTATACTGTAATTGGATTTGATGCACAACCCATACGAGACGAGATAGAGAATATCTTTATTCTGCTACTAATAGCAACAATTTTAGTTACCTCAATTGTACTTATTATTTTGTTTTTCTCCATCAATCACATGACTTCTTCACTCGAAAAATTAGTCGTTGAATTTGATAAAGTAGATTTCGTTTCTGATGTAGATATTTCGTTACCTACAAAAACGGACGAAATTGGATTCTTGTATCATCATTTCAGCTTGCTGCTAGATAGAGTTGAAGCATCAAAGAAACAACTTGAAAACGCTCAAAAGCAAATATATCAAGCGGAAAAACTTGCTTCTATTGGGCGACTTGCAAGCGGCGTTGCTCATCAGGTTAATAATCCCCTCAATGGAATTAAATCTTGTCTTTACGCAATACAGCAAAATCCCGTTGATGCCGAAAAGAACAAGCTGTATCTGGAATTAATAAATGAGGGAATTAATAACATCGAAACGGTTGTTAAGAAACTTCTTGGATTTGCCCGTCAGCAGTCTTCTTCTGAAAACCTAATAAATATTAACGAGTCAATTCATAAGGTAATTCAGCTATTTGATTTTCGTTTGAAGGAAAAACGAATCAATGTAAAGTTAGAGCTTTCTAACGAAATCGGTTTTGTAAAAATCGATTACCATCTTTTTCAAGAAGTAATCATGAATCTACTTTTGAATAGCTATGATGCAATTGAAAAAGATGGCACAATAACAATTACAACATTACAAGAGGATGATTCACTGATAAGTCTGATCATAAGCGACAGTGGAGTTGGAATTTCCGAACAAGACATTAAAAAAATTTTTGATCCTTTTTTTACAACTAAAGAAGTAGGAACCGGTACCGGTTTGGGACTCTC
The DNA here is from genome assembly GCA_043807765.1 of Ignavibacteriota bacterium. Classification (GTDB taxonomy): domain Bacteria; phylum Bacteroidota; class Ignavibacteria; order Ignavibacteriales; family Melioribacteraceae; genus Stygiobacter. Next base: position 21,469 of record JAZDFQ010000063.1, on the reverse strand, counting down.
AGTTTGCTTAGGAATTATCGAAAGCCATGAGGGTAAAATCTCAGTTCAAAGCAGAGAGGGAGAAGGCACAACTTTTAAGATAACATTACCAAGAGCTATATCGAATGAAATTACTAATAATTGAAGATGAGAGAATAACAAGAATTTCTCTTTCCGATATTCTTAAGACTGAAGGCTATCAAGTTTTTTCTGCTGAAGATGGAGAAGAAGGATTAAATATTTTCAGAAAAGAGCTGCCCGAAGTTGTTATTACAGATTTAAGATTACCAAAACTAAGCGGAATGGAAGTACTTTCTACAGTTTTACAAATTTCCCCTACTTGCAAAGTAATCCTCATTACCGCATTTGCGACAGTTGATACTGCGGTTTCATCTCTAAAACTTGGTGCTTATGATTACTTCACAAAGCCATTTTCTCCGGAAAAGCTCTTATCTATTTTACGTAACATAACACAGCTTCAGTCAGTTTTAATTGAGAATGAAGAACTGCGCGAAAAGATACAAAGACTGGAAAACAGCAATATAATCGGCAATAGCAATAGCATGAAGAAACTAGTAGAAACAATAAGCCAAATTGCCCAGAATGATTCAACAGTTTTAATTGAAGGAGAAAGTGGTACCGGAAAAGAACTTGTAGCACGCGCCCTTCACAATAATAGCTTAAGGAAAAAAGAAAAATTTGTTACCGTAAGTTGTTCAAGTATTCCGGAGAGTTTACTTGAGAGTGAATTATTTGGTCACGAAAAAGGCGCTTTCACTGGCGCAATTAGGCGCCATGAGGGTTATTTTGAACGCGCAAATCTTGGTACAATATTTATCGATGATATTGACGACTTCCCTCTCAATATGCAAGTTAAACTATTGCGCGTTATTCAGGAAAGAGAAATTACTCCGGTTGGTTCTTCCGCAAATATAAATATTGATGTAAGGATAGTCTGTGCAACTAAAGTAGATCTTCGGCAAAAAGTGGAAGAAAAATTGTTTAGAGGTGATTTGTACTACAGATTAAATATCATTCCATTAAAACTTCCTCCTCTAAGAGAACGAAAACAAGATATTCCGCTTCTGGTTGATTATTTCTTCCGCAAGCATAAGGCAGAAGATAAATTGATGCTGCTCAATCACGAAATAATATCTCAACTAATGCAGTATTCATGGCCGGGGAATGTACGGGAACTTGAGAATATAGTTGAGAGAATGATAGCTCTCTCTTTTAGTGGATCTATTGATCCAACGGTTTTGGATCTTTCTGAAACAAAAAAGAACAGCACAACGCAGAGTGAGCCATTTGAACAATACAAATCGTTCGATGAATTTATCTCGAAAAAAGAAAAAGAAATATTAGTTTGGGCCTTGAAGAAGAGCGACAACATTGTAAGTAATGCCGCCAAACTTCTTAAAATTCCCCGAACTACTTTGAATAGTAAAATGGAAAGACTTCTGCCGGATTATAAGTATAAGAAGGAATGACTATTTTTTAATCACATCATCAATGTGAGCTTTTTCTTCAATAGTCTCGATGATTAAATTTTCATGAATAATAACACAGCTCAACTTATTTCCAAGAAAAACTCCGGTATCAATATAAACCGAGTTGGAATCTTCGACTAAAGTTATATCCGGCTTAGTAGTATGCCCAACAACTTGTAGCTTTCCAATATTTAGCAATGGGTCGCGGGTCCATAAAATTCCTCTATCGCTACGCAAATCATTTTGAATAAAACTATCCAGCAACGATAAATTATCTTTAAAATCTCCAGGTAGATATTTTTCATATTGAAGCGAAATTCCGGCGTGGGATATAAAACAATCGGGTAAATTATAATAAAGTGGAACCGACTTAATAAAATCAATATGAAGGAACATATCTTGTTCATTGTTCTCATATGATTCAAGCGTAGTTTCGTTTCCATTAAAAAACCAAGAACGCGCAAAAATACTTGTTGGATCTTTGAAAAAATGATAAAACATAAAATCATGATTGCCGGGAGCGAGTTGTATATTGTTAGCAAGGATGAAATTCACAACTTCGCGGCTATAGTTACCTCTATCAACCATATCTCCAACAGTGTAAACCGGTATTCCGGGATACCGAGTTATAATATTTGCATATAGCTCAACTAAAGTGTTGAAGCAACCGTGAATATCCCCGATAACTGCTATCATAATGTTTATATCTTGAAAGTTATTTTTGCGTAATTAGTTAGTTCTTCTCTAAACTTTGGATGAGCAATATTGATAAGGGCTTTTACTCTTTCTTGTATTGTCTTTCCGTAAAGATTTGCAACTCCGTATTCGGTAACAACATAATGAACATCGCCACGAGAAGTTACAACACCGGCACCAGGTTTAAGTGTTGGAACAATCTTGCTAATCTTCAAATCTTTTGTAGCAGCAGGCAAAGCTATAATCGGTTTACCACCTTCGCTGTGAGCCGCGCCGCGTACAAAATCTACTTGTCCGCCAATGCCGCTAAAGAATTTTGTTCCGATTGAATCAGAACAAACTTGACCGGTTAAATCCACTTCAATTGCCGAGTTAATAGCAACCATCTTATCATTTTTCGATATGATGAAAGGATCATTAACATATTCTTGCGGGTGGAATTCAAAAATCGGGTTGTTATTGATAAAATTAAATGCGCGTTTTGTACCGAGCACAAATCCGGCAATTAATTTACCAGGGTGGAGAGTTTTCTTTTCTCCGTTAACCACCCCCTCTTCAATCAAATCAATTAATCCATCGGAAAACATTTCTGTGTGAATGCCTAAATCTTTTTTATGATGAAGATATTTTAAAACTGCATCCGGAATTGCGCCAATTCCCATCTGTAATGTCGAACCATCTTCAATCAACTCAGCAATATGACTACCGATCTTGTCGTAAATTGCCAGCATTTCCGGACTTGCATCCGGATCGATCTGCGGAAGTTCTTTCAGCGGTTCATCTACTTCAACTATGTAATCAAGTTTATTAACATGAATAAAACTGTTCCCCAAAGCGCGCGGCATTTGCTTATTAACTTGCGCTATTACGCATTTGGATTTTTCAGCCGGAGTTTTGATGTTACCTACATCAATTCCATAGCTGCAAAAACCATGTTCATCGGGCGGAGAAACATGAATTAGAGCTACATCCGGAACAATTACACCGCGCTTAAAAAGCAATGTAACTTCGCCAAGAAAAATTGGAATAAAATCTGCTCTTCCTTCGTTAACTGCTTGTCTTGCATTAGCACCAATAAAAAAGGCTTTATGCCGGAAATACTTTTCCATTCCCGGCTTTGTGTAAGGAAGATCGCCAACAATAAGAATATGATAAAGTTCGATATTTTCTAATTCTTCTTTTCTTCCAACCATCGCATTAATCAAATCAAACGGTGCGGCACATCCCGGTTGAACAACAATTTTATCACCAGATTTAATCACCTTTACAGCTTCTTCTGCAGACACCAAGCGCGAGTTATATCTCTTAATCCAGGTAGCGGTTTGTTGTGTATTTTGTCTTGTCTGTTCTATTGTCATTACCTTTCTCTTAATTTGTTGAGAAGATGTGCAATCTTCTAAATTCCAGATTGAACGCATCCGCAATTTTTTCGTTGGAAACATATCCGTTATAAGTACATACACCTTTAGCCAATCCTACATCACCTAGCAGAGCATTTGCAATTCCATTATCGGCTATTCCGTGAATATATTCAATGCAAGCGTTTGTTAACCCGAAGCTTGCAGTTCTTGCAACTAGAGCAGGCATATTCGGTACACAGTAGTGAATTATTCCATGCATTTCATAAACCGGATCGCTAATTGTAGTTGGACGGCAAGTTTCAACACACCCGCCTTGATCAACCGAAACATCAACAATTACAGAACCGGGCTTCATTGTCTTTACCATATTTTCCGTAATCACATGAGGAGTCTTTCCGGCTTTATCTTGGACTGCACCGATTAGCAGATCCGCAAATTTTACTCCGCGCGCAATTGTGTATTGGTTTGCCGCAACTGTTGGAATGTCTTTGGAAATTTCGTTTCTGATTCTTCTAAGTTTTCTGATGTCTTTATCTAAAACTATAACATGTGCACCGCGGGAATAAGCAGTTAATGCAGCGTTAAAGCCAACAACTCCGGCACCTATAATTACAACTGCAGCCGGTGCAACTCCCGGAATTCCGCCTAGCAAGATTCCTCTGCTTAACGGATGGTCGCCGCCCAAATATCTTTCCCCTACTTGAATTGCTAACTGCCCGGCAATTTCACTCATTGATTGTTGAATTGGGAGGTCTTCATCTTTCTCAATCAATTCGATTGCAATCGCAGTGATTTTTTTCTTCATTAATTTTTCAACAGTATTCTTTTTGCCAACTGCTAAATGAAGAGCAGAAAAAAGAATTTGGTCTTCTTGAAGTTGATCTACTTCTTGTTCATTAAAAGGTGTGATTCGAACGACCAATTCGCTTCTCTGAAATACTTCTTCAGCAGAATAGACAACATTGGCGCCGATGTTACGGTAGTCTTCATCGGAAAAATGACTGCCTGCGCCAGCATTGGTTTCAACAAAAACCGTATGCCCGGAATTTATAAGCGTCTGCGCGCCGGCGGGAACAATTGTAATTCTTTTTTCATCCTTGTGTGGTTCTTTTAATATTCCAATCCGCATGGTTTAACTGCTCTTTTTTTGTTATACAAAATAGGGATTGGCAGTGCGGAATTCAATTTAAAAGGGGGCTATTTCTACGTTACCGAATATTTTCAAACTGTTTTACATTCTTTGAATAGGGGTTATATCTATCAAACCCGTGTGAAGAAATGGTTGTGCTCTTTTTACGCATTACGATTTCAGTTGTAGGGGTTTGATTCATCAAACCCATAAGCAAAATTGGTTGTATTTTTGCGGGCTTTATGAATAAATCCCTACAAAATGAAGTTTTACCAATTGCTTATATGTTCATTTTTCTCAAGATGCCATCTTAAAGGATTTTGGTTGATACAGCATCTGATATTATGTAGATCGATCTCATTCCTAATAACATGCTCGAAATAGTTTCTTTGCCACTTAAATTTAATGAGCCCAGCATCGTGAATAAGTTTAGTTGTCCTTGCTTTAAAAAATCTAACAATTTGCCCTAGTGTGATATTATCCTTAGCTTTAATAATTACTATTCCATGAAGATGGTTTGGCATGATTATAAATTCATCTAGCAAGACTGTTGCAAAATGCTGAGGGAGATAGCTCCAGTTATCAGCAACAATATTCCCACAATAATTTCAAGTCATATTTTCGTTATGAATTTCACCGAAAAACATTTGCATCTTATCAATACAGATTGTGATATAATACCAATTTTCTTTCGAATAGTCGTAGTCTGGTAAGCGAATTGATTTTCTTTTGGGTAATGTTTGGTTTTTGAAGTTGTTATCTTGTTTAGTAAAAGATGTCATAATTCAAAGCAACCTTTTTCGAACTTCATGAATGAAGCCTCTACAATATTCTCTATTTGAATGTAGGGGTTTGATTTATCAAACCCGCTCTATCTGAAAACTGTAATAGCCAAACTATGCTCATATTCTCGGGTTTCATAAATGAAACCCCTACTTAAATTTTTCCCCTTACTTAAATAGGTGTTATTGGTTCTTTTCCGTTTAGAACATTGATAATATTGTTTGCGGCAAGCAAAGCCATTGCGGCTCTGGTTTCTACTGTTGCGCTTCCGATATGCGGGAGAAGGAAAACATTTTTCAAAGTTCTAAGTTTGGGATTTACATTTGGCTCGTTTTCGTATACATCAAAACCGGCAGCGAAAATTTTATTTTGCTTCAGCAGTTTTATTAGTGCTTTTTCTTCAATTATTTCCCCTCTAGAAGTATTAACAATTACAGCAGATTTCTTCATTAAGGAAAGGGCTTCCGCATTTAATATGTGATGCGTTTCTTTGCACAATGATAGGTGGACAGTAATAACATCCGATTTTTTCATTAATTCGTTAATACTGACTTTTTTTGCTAAAAATTCCGTCTCAAATTCATCACGTTTCTTTCTATCGAAGTAAATTATTTTAACTCCAAATCCTTTCAATCTTCTCGCTGTAGCTCTGCCGATTCTTCCAGCGCCAATTATTCCAACTGTCTTCCCTTTCAAATCAAAACCCAGCAGCATATTGGGTTTCCAGCCAGTAAATTTATTTTCTCGCATCATTTGCTCTCCTTCCCGGAGTCTGCGCGCACAAGCGAGAATTAACGCTACGGTTAAATCGGCAGTTGCGTCTGTTAAAACATAGGGCGTGTTCGTAACAACTAAACTTTTCTCTTTGGCATAATTAACATCGATGTTATTATAGCCGACAGCGCAATTGGCAACTATTTTACATTTACTAAAATTATCTATTGCTTCTTTATCTATTTTCTCTGTTAGTAACGATAAAACCGCATCGGCATCTTTGGTTAATTTTAGAAATTCATCTCGAGGAATAGATTGATCCTTCTGATAAACAGTAACCTTAAAACCACTTTTCTTTAGCAATTTTTCCGGTTCGCCCGGCAATTTCCTTGTAATAACAACTTTCATAATCATCCGAATAAAAGTTTTACAATTAAAAGCGCGCCTAAAGCACCGGCAATATCTGCGATTAATCCAACTGCAACTGCATGACGCATTTTAGAAATTCCAACAGAGCCAAAGTATAACGCTAATACATAAAAAGTCGTTTCAGAACTTCCGTTTAATGTAGAAACTAAAATGCCGAGAAAAGAATCGGCGCCATGCACAGAAATAGTTTCAGTCATGATTCCAATTGCACCGCTGCCGCTTAAAGGACGCATCAAAGCCATTGGCAATGCTTCAGCCGGGAAACCAATAAATGTTGTTATTGGCGATAAGAGCATTATTAAGAAATCCATAGCGCCGCCGGCACGGAATATTCCAATTGCAACAAGCATTGCAACTAAGAATGGAATGATCCTTAGAGCAACATTAAATCCTTCTTTAGCGCCCTCAATAAATACTTCGTATACTTTAACTTTTTTGAAGAAGCCAAAAGCAACAAACGAGATTATAATTGCTGGAATAGCTACAACTGATACTACTTGGATTATGGCTTTAATCGTGTCAGCATCACCAAGAAAAGAAAGTACACCGCTAATAATCATTAATACTACTGCGGTTATAAAAACGAATAAAGATGCAAGCATCTTCCATGAAGATTTAAGTAGTAAAATAAAATCAGAAAAACCCATCGGAAATTTTTCGAGAAGTTTAGTAGCAGTAATTGCCGCAATAGTTGCGCAGCCCGCACCAAACATTGATGTACCAATAATTATAGCCGGGTCACTGCTTCCCATCGCTGCCCTTACTGCGATTGCCGTTGCGGGAATTAATGTTAGTCCAGCGGTATTAATTGCAAGAAAAGTTATCATCGCGTTTGTTGCAGTTCCCTTTTTCGTATTCAGCTTTTCTAATTCTTCCATTGCTTTCAATCCAAATGGAGTAGCTGCATTTCCGAGTCCCAGCATATTTGCAGAAACATTCATTACAATAGAACCAATTGCCGGGTGGTCTTGCGGTACATCCGGAAATAAAAATCTTGTAAAAGGTCTAACCGACTTTGCAATTATTGCAATCAATCCAGCCTGTTCAGCAATTTTCATTATTCCAAGCCAGAGAGCCATTATTCCAATAAGACCAATCGCAATGTTTACCGCTCTGCCCGCGTAATCGATTGCAGCATTGGTAACAGATTTCATATTTAGCATCGTAATCGTTTCAAACACAATCCAAGCCGAATATTTTCCCGGCTCAATTTGCTTTCCGATCCAAAGTTTGCCTGTTAAATCTTCTTCTTTGCCGGAAGCTGAGGCCATTTCTTTCCAAATCTCAGGAGTTGAAGAACCTACTTCCATAAAAACAGAGTAAAATCCTTCAGCTTTATTGTAACTGAGCTTTACATTTTGCGAATGTTCACCGCCTTTGTTTTTATAAAAGGAAGAAAAATTTTTCTCTTCAACTTTTATGACAGCTTCGGAAATTTCTTTATCAGAGGAATTTCCGGTTTCTAAAACCACTGAAAGCGGTTTGTTGTTTTGATATTTGTTAGTTGCCGAATCATTTATATCCAAAACGACAGCGGCAAAAATTCCCAGTGCGAGGAGACCAACCCAAATATAATTTAGCATAGTTTTTTCTGAATGATGTTTCTGCAAATTAAAAATTCTATGACTAAAAGGCATGAATTATTTAATTTAGAAGTAAGAATTGTTACTGGAGAATTAGATGAAGATCGGTTTAGTCCAACTCGCAATGGAATGGGAAAACCCGGCTAATAATATTATTAAAGTAGAAGGAATGATTTCCAAACTAAAAGAGAAACCGGATTTGTTAATCTTTCCGGAACTCTCCCTAACCGGCTTTACAATGAACACAAAAGAATTTGGTGAAGAGATCGACGGCATCTCAACTCTCTACTTTATGAAATTAGCCGAACGAACCAATGCCAATATCTTCTGCGGCGTAATTGAGAAAGATGGAAAGGAATTCTTTAATTCACTAATACATTTTGATGAGCATGGACTCCTTAAAGCTCGTTACCGCAAAATTCATCCTTTCAGTTTAGCAGATGAGGACAAATATTACTCAGCCTCAGATGAACTTGTTGTCACTGAAATCGGCCACAAAAGAATTGGCTTAACCATTTGCTATGATCTTCGCTTCCCCGAATTGTACCGCCTTTATGCTAAACGCAAAGTAGATTTATTAGTTAATATTGCTAACTGGCCGACTCCTAGAATCGAACATTGGAAAACTTTGCTTAAAGCAAGAGCAATTGAGAACCAATGCTTTATGATTGGAGTAAACCGAACCGGCACGGATCCGGACCACACCTACAACGGCTGCAGCGGAGTTTATAACCCTCTCGGCAAAGAAATTCTTTCTGTTGAAAATGAAGAAGGTGTTTTCATCTGCGATATTAATCTGAACGAAGTAAAAGAAACTCAAGAATCCCTTCCCTTCCTAAAGGACATGAAGTTGCTTTAATAGGACAAACTTATTCCTTCTGGGTTCTAATTTCTGTAAGTTTACGACCGTAATTCTGCAAACTATCTATCCACAGTGTGTGTGAGGCAAAATGTCCATCCTAAGTAAGTTGAAAGATTTCCTCTTTCGCCAAGAGGTTGTTAGTGAAGGGGGCGGTGTAAAGGCTATACAAAAACAAAAAGCAACTGGTAAATTAACTGCACGTGAAAGAATTGATGCTCTTCTCGATCCCGGAACCTTCTTTGAATTCGATCTATTCGTAAAACATGCCGGTAAAGACTTTGGTATGGATAAAAAAGAATTAGCAGCCGATGGTGTTATAACCGGAACCGGAATGATTATTGGTCACCCGGTTTGCATTTTCGCTCAAGATTTTACTGTAGCCGGCGGTTCTCTCGGCTTAGCCCATGCTAGAAAAATCACAAAGATCATGGATCATTCATTAAAGATGGGAATTCCATTAATCGGTATTAACGATTCCGGCGGCGCCCGCATTCAAGAAGGTGTTAATTCTTTAGCCGGATATGGAGAAATATTTTACCGCAACACTCTGGCTAGCGGCGTAATTCCTCAAATTTCTGTAATACTTGGCCCATGTGCCGGCGGGGCTGTTTATTCGCCAGCTTTGACTGACTTTGTGTTCGTTGTAGATCAGATTTCTAAAATGTTTATCACCGGTCCCGAAGTAATTAAGACTGTTCTCGGTGAAGAAATTTCTATGGAAGATTTAGGCGGCGCGAGAATACAAAGTGAAATGACCGGAAACGCACATTTCTTTGCACGTAACGAATATGAATGCTTTGAACAAATAAGAAAATTACTTTCCTATATTCCTTGGAATAATTCTAAAAAAGCTGATCCTTATACCCCGAAGAAACCAAAACCGGAATATGTAATTGAAAAAATTATTCCTTCCGATCCAACTCTTCCCTATGATATTCGCGATATTATTTATTCTATGGTTGATGATTCCGACTTCTTCGAAGTTCAGCAATATTGGGCTGCTAACATTGTAATCGGCTTCGCAAGGCTTAACGGTCAGTCAATAGGAATTATTGGAAATCAGCCGGCAGTTCTTGCCGGAGTTCTGGATGTTGATTCATCCAACAAAGCTGCACGCTTCATCCGCTTCTGCGATGCATTCAATATTCCTTTATTAACTCTTGTTGATCTTCCGGGCTATTTACCGGGTGTTGATCAAGAACATGCGGGAGTAATTCGTCACGGCGCAAAAGTTCTTTACTCATATAGCGAAGCAACCGTTCTTAAGATGACTGTTATTTTGCGCAAGGCTTACGGAGGCGGTTACATTGCTATGTGTTCGCGTCACTTGGGTGCTGATTTTGTTTACGCTTGGCCGACTGCTGAAATTGCTGTGATGGGACCGGAAGGCGCTGCTAACATTATCTTCAAAAGTGAAATTGCTTCTGCTGCCGATCCAAACGCTATGCGCCAGCAGAAAGTAAAAGAATACACAGAGAAGTTTGCCAACCCTTATGTTGCTGCTGCAAACGGATACATTGACGCGGTAATTAATCCGGAAGAAACCAGAAAAATTCTAATTCATACTTTAAACTTGTCGGCACAGAAGAAAGAATCCCGTCCGGCTAAGAAACATGGAATTCCACCTTTTTAAACTATGGCAGAACTAAAACAGAACCAACTCGTAATTGATGATACCGTTTATGAAACTAAGCTTACACGCAAGTTTCGTCTTCGTAAAGTGTATGAAGCGCCAAATCCGAAACATTTGAATGCATTCATTCCGGGTATCATTAGGGATATACTTGTTAAACCGGGACAATCGGTAAGAGAAGGAGAAAGACTACTCACTCTTGAAGCAATGAAGATGAAAAATATTGTTACTTCTCATACTGATGGGAAGATCAAAGAAATAAAAATTTCCGCCGGTGAAATGGTTACCAAAAACCAGCTTATAATTGTGTTTGAATAGCAAAAAGAAAAGGCGCTGATAAGGCGCCTTTTTCATTGAATCAATGCACCATCGATTATTACAATCATAAACTACATATCCAACTGCAAATTGATACAAGCTGTGTATCAACTGTTAAATTAGCTGCATTTGTTAAAGTCTTGGATTTTAGTTGCTCAAAAATTTCTTGCGACATACTTTTTTCAATAGCAGCACCGACAAAGAATGTTTTAGGAAATTGCTTACGTTTATTAAACGCAGCTCTAATTCTATCTAAAGCAGTATTAGCTGTCTTCCAATGCTCATCAGCACCAGCGGGATCAATCCCACCCTTCAATTCTCCAAGTGCTATATAATTTTCTGGCTTTTTATGAACTGAAAAACCATCATTACTATTAAAATCACTAAATATACTGTTGAACAAACAAAGATCAACGTTCTTGGAAAGAAAAGGAGGAGTGATATTAAAAATAAGAGTCCTATTTTTATTCTTAGTCTTCCAGTAAAGACCTTTTGCGTTTTCATCAATTGTAGTATCTGTTAATTCCCCTTCCAGCCAACTTTTTGATTGCTTGTGCAAATACTTAAATTGCACACCCCTCAACGAAAGAGTAGATATCAAACTTCGAATTAGCTTCTTTTCACCTATACTACCGGCCATATTCCGCATCATTCCACCTAGTGCATCTCCCCTAGTAAGAAGAAATCTGAATACAAGTTCTTCAACAAAATCCTTCCCGGAAGGCTCAAGAAAATTTTTAATAAGTTCTGTTATCGCTTCAGTTTTGTCACTCTCAGACAGATGACCTAGCGCTTTCCCGCTTAAACCAGATGCAGTTAGCAACGAGGGATAAATGTCAGTCAGCTTTAACAAGTCCTTTGGTTTCTTTACCGTTGAAGCCAAAATCTTCAAACTTTTAGCTTCCTCAATAAAAGGCGTTCCTTTAATATTTTTTTCAAATGCAATAGCAATGAATCCCTTTCGAGTAGCTTCTTGAGTAGTTACTAAATCTTCCCACTTCGCAATGTGTGCTTTATATGGCATTTTATTTCTCCCAAACATACACGCATTTACGGAGCTCAGTTCTACCATGTTCACCCATTTGTTGGCTACTATTACCTTTCCCCACTGGCAAAGTCCAGATTTTTTTTATTTTAAATCCAACATTTTGTGCAAAATCTGTTAGAATAAGGTCTACTGGGATTTCTTCACCCCCATACCGCACATTATCGTTGACCATGACAACTACACCTCCGATTTTTAATAACCTATATAGTTCAAATATTACAAAAAGCATTTCATAAAAATAATTTTTCACCATGCGTGGAATATTTGTATTGTTGAGACTACCCGACTCATTTAAACACGACAGTATATTATTTATCTCGCACATTGCTGGATGCGAGAAATACAATTCATTTATTAAATTATAATCAACCATTCTATCAAAACTTTGATATACAGTTTTTAGATACTCTTGTTTATCCTTGTTCTCAACAGTGCATGTCAGCATTGTTTGCCTTAGATTTCTGACATCTTCATCGTTTAAGTTTAGAAAAGCCAATTCGAGAGAATAAGTCCTAGTATAATCATAGCGGTTACAATATGGAGGCGAGGTTAAAATGAAATCAAATTTGGAATTATTAAGCGTTGGTAAAAGTTCGAGCGATGAACCTAGTAAAAGTTCGGGATCATATAACTTTATTTCTTTTTCTTCCTTAGCAAATAGTTCTAAACTAGAATTAGGAGAAACATCAACCAACATTTCCTCTAACTTCTCTTTTACAACTTTATCAAAACTAAAAATTTCTCCTTTATTAAATTCAGAGCTACCATTCGAACGATTTGCTCTGAAATCCCAACGTAAATACTGGCCATCTTTTCTCGTAAAACTAATTTCTTCTAAAACAGAAAATGCTGCAAATTTTATTAGCTGCTTAGCAAAAATATTTTCCACTTTTTCACACGCAGACAAAAAACAATTCAACTGTTCCTCGTTTTCTACAGGAAACGCACCTCTCGTAATTGATATATGATTTATCGGTCTGTCGCATTGCGTTGTAACCTTAAACAATTGCCAAAAATCATCTATTATTTTACGAAACTCTTTAAAATCAATCTTTTCGGCAGCCAATCTGGCTTGTATATTATAAGCCCCAATAGGTAATAATTCAATTCCAGTTGTCTTCCAACCTTTATCTCTAGCTGCAAATAATGTAGCACCAGAGCCAGCAAATGGATCTAGGATATGCCCGGTGAAGCGGTGATATTTATCGATGTAATAGTCAATTAGCTTTTTCGAAAAACCTTCTTTGTATTTAAACCACCGATAAAATGGTTCCTTCTTGTTCGCTTGAAAACTAACCAATGTTCGGTCTAGGTAGTAATCGGTTTCGATTAAGTATTTGAATTTATCGTAAAGTTTCTCACGTTCACTAGGAAATAGAAAACCACTATTGTTTATTTTTATACTTGGTTCTGACATTCATTGCCTTTTATGTACATAACTCACTACTAAATTACAATAATTTTTATCTTCTTCCCGAGTACATTCCTTCCGACTTAGTAACCTTAATGTCTTGCAATTCCGGTGCTTTCATTCTAATCTCGAAACGGAAACCGTTGTAGCTTCCTAAAGGATTCCAAGTAAAATTCATTTCCCAGCAATGAAGATCTCGGTAAACTGTTATTTGAGGAGCGGAGACTTTCTTATCTTTGAAATCGTAACTACCCCGTACTGTAAACTTCCAATTTTTAGTTAAACTGAATCCTAAATCTGAGCTGATGTTTGAGAATACTTCCGCTCCGCTAGGCGAAGGTTTGGAAAAATTATAATTGTAACTCAAACTCAAATTCCAAGGGATTGAAAGATCGGGAGTTTCTGTATCATCATATAACGCAATATAATCCTTCTTCTTTATCGCGACTTGATCTTCATTCGCTTCCGTCGGTTGCTTCTTTGTTTCATCGGTTGATTTGATCTTATCACCGCTAAGCGATGTTGATATAGAAAAATTCAAATTGGTTAATCTGAACAATCCCTTCCCGCTGGAAACTAAATATTGATTAACCGCGTGCTGATCCTTGAAATCATAGAAAGTATAAGATGAAGAACCGGCAAAGTTCAGCAGATCGCCTATTTGTGTTCTATAACTCAAACTTAGATCGCGCAGTTTCATGCTGTCAGCAGCAAAGTTATAGCCAACACTCGCATCAAAATTAAGCAGCTGAATTTTCTTTTGTTCTTTAGTTGTGTCGCCCGGTGTTTTTGCCATCTTAATTTCGAATACGTTACCAAGAGAAAAGTTCATACTCTGACTTCTTCCTCCTCCGCTGCCGCCAAAGATTTCATTTCTATACTTATCGTAACGAACTACTTCCCCTTTTCCGTTTGTGTAAGAATCGTAGTAGCCCCATTTATCGTCGGCAAAATCGGGTTGATAGTTATAAGAAACACTCGGCATCATTGTATGACGAAATGATTCTACACCAAGAAGATTAGGGTTCATTATTCCATACAATTTGGTAGATGCAGAAACACCCATTGTAAATGTGCGGACAAAATTTACTTCCTTAACCGAGGTTTCTAATGCAGTATCGCGAATTTCACTTTTACCATTAGGGTAAAAGTGCTCATATGTAGTCGGTACCATCTTCAATCTTTTATTATACCATTTTTCTTGATAGCTGAAACTTGGCGAAACATTTATATAGCCAACCTTTGGAGAAAAATTAAGATTAATATTATGAAGCGCGCCCAGCTTGTTGGTTTTAACATTATCTCTTTTGGTGTTTGAATTTGAAAATTGGCCGGAATAAGATATTCCGAATAATTCATACCACTTCTGCTTTCCATCCCCAAAGGAATTCTCTTTTCTGAAAGGATAAAAAACATTTTGCGAGTAGCTAATATTTGGAAATGATTCTTCGATATTTCCCGAATCTAAAAATTGTGTACGGCTGTAATTGATAGATATACTTGAATTATCCCAGCTCTTCGAAAATGAAGCGGCAGAATAAATCTGTTGAGATAACAATGTGTTGTAATCAACACTGTTATTATTCAAATAATTGCTGGAAACAAACTGCAAGTTGGCACTTAACTGAGCGGTAGGATCAATCGACTGAGAATGGTTCAAAGATAAACGCCAGTCGCTTTGTTCACTTCTTAAACTCGAAGGATCATTTGGATCGCCAATAGAAATTTTTGAGTAGCCGGCGTCGAATGAACCATTAAAATCGTAACGCTTAGCATATCGAAAACGTCCGCGCGCTCCCCAGCCTCCTTTTGTATAATAATCTCCCGTCATTGCTAAATCGGTATAATCACTCATTGCCCAGAAGTAACCGAAGTTGTGAAAATATTGCCCGCGCCTTGCATCTTGTCCGTAACCGGGAATAATAATTCCCGATCTTCTTCCGGTTTCATTCGGTATAACCGCAAAAGGAATTGGAATAGGAAGTGGAACACCACCGATATTCATAAAAACCCAGCGCGCAATAATTTTATCTTTCTGCATTACTTTCATCTGACTTGCGGTAAAATATGTATGCGGTGTGTCGCTTTCGCAAGAAGTAAACATTCCATCTTCAATAAAGTAAGTTGTCTTATCAACTTTCTTAACTTTCTCCCCTTCGTAACGCTGATCTTTTTCTTTATTCTTTGCTAAAGAAATATATCCGCGCTGTGTTTTGAAGTTATGACGGATGTAACTTCCTTCAAATGTCTCTCCACCTTCGGTTAAACGGGGTGTTCCTTTCAATTTTACTTTAGCAGTATCGGAAGTGTCTTCAACTCCAAAGGCTTCCAATTCATTCTTCTTGTAATCGATAAATATATTTGCGCTCTTTAAGTCGGTACTTTTGTATTTCAGTTCGCCCGAGCCATACATATACATTTTTTTCTTTTTCACTTCGAAGATAAGAGAGTCGGAAGCGGCGGCATTTATAATTGCATCAATATCATATTGCTTTTTTGGTTTCGTTGAATCGGCTATAGCTAAAGAATCAGATTTTGCAATTTTAAGCGTATCCGGTATGGATTTAGGAATAGCATTTTCCTTCTGCTGAGCCAACAAAACGGATGAAAGAAGAATTGCTATGAAGGAAAGTTTTTTAATCATTTGGTGAAATGCCCGGCTCAGTTAAATGTTTTATCAACAATAGTAATTTCTTCCGGATATTTAATGTTGCCGATCGGAGTTCCAATAGTTGGCTGAGCTTTTAATTTTAGATTGGAAGTAGAACCGCCCGCTCCGGCAGCCTGTAATACCAGACCAAGTATATCGTCTATGCTTTTTTCTTTAAACGATTTTGCAATATCAAATTGTATTTGCAGCGGAATTATTGTTGCTTCTCCTTTACCCGGAACAGTTAAAGGTTCTTTCAATTCTCCGCTTACAACTTCCTTATCATTTACAAATAAACGCCATGGGAAATTTGCCAGTTTAATATCTGTTGCCGGATATCCGCCGCTTCCATCGTTGGGATTTTTCGCTTCAACGTTTATTGTGAATGTTAATGGGAGACTTCCTTTCAGCAATCCGCCAGAAAGTTTAAGAACTTCCATCGCGTTAAAATCTTTAATCGACTTTTTATTCCTTACATCAACACCGGCAAGCTGATAATTTGTAGTAGAACCGATTTTATATTTCAGCCGGGATACATTGCTGATTGTCTGCAATACAGCACAACCCGAAACAAAAACAATAACCGCAAAAATCAGTAAAAGATTTATAGCTAAAATCTTTTTCATGAGATTCTCGTCTCTTCTATTTTTTTAATAATCATTTCCGCTACTCTAAGTGCTTTCAATCCGTCTCTTCCGCTTACAATTGGTTTCTTTTCATTCTGAACAGCATTGATAAAGTATTCCAATTCCAATTTGAGCGCGTTAATTTCTTTTACTTCCGGCTGTTCGTAAACAACTAATTTTTTCTTTTCGCCAATTCCCATCTCGCCGAAGTTAATGAATGGATTTGCCGGCATCTTTTCCGGATTAACAAGGCGGTAAACTTCCGTTGTGCCGCTATTGAAATCGAGAGAAAGATAAGCATCGCGCTGAAACATTCTCATCTTCCGCATCTTCTTCTGAGATATTCTGCTTGCAGTTACGTTTGCAACCGCTCCATTCTCAAACTCTATTCTCGCGTTGGCAATGTCAATCTGATCCGATACAACAGCTACGCCGCTTGCGCTTACATTTTTCACTTCACTGTCAATCAAACTTAGAATAATATCAATATCGTGAATCATCAAATCGAGAACTACTGCAACATCGGTTCCGCGCGGATTAAACTGCGCTAATCTGTCCGTCTGAACAAACAAAGGATTCAATTCATACTTTTCCAATGCAAGAAGTGCCGGGTTGAATCTTTCTATGTGACCAACTTGAAAAACAAGTTTCTTATCATCTGCTTCTTTAACTAGTTCTTCGGCTTCCCAAATCTGCGCAGTAATCGGTTTTTCAACAAAAACATGTTTATGTTTTTCGAAAGCTTGCTTAACAACTTTGTAATGAGCGCTTGTTGTTGCCACAATATCAACCGCATCAATTTCAGCAAGAAGCTCATCAAGTTCCCTAAATGCTTTTACACCGAATTCGGCGGCAACAGCCTTAGCTCTTTCATAATCAAGATCATAAATGCCAATAAACTCGCACTGCTCTACTTCCTTAAATAATTTTGTGTGAATTTTACCTAGATGACCGGTTCCAACAACTCCGGCTTTAATCTTTTTCATAACGCTCCGGTTCTAATTTTTATGAAACCAATAATTTTATCATAACCGCCCTTCTCCGGCGTATTATAGTAAAGGAAAATAAAATATTCATTGTCCGTCTCGAAGAAATTCCCTTCGAGAATTTCCCAATCTATATTTTGAATTCTATCGCCGTTGATATCTGCGGCAACATATTGATACGCGTGAACACCGCGCTTAAGCTGAACTGAAAGATTCATTGTTCCATTGTCATCAAACATTTCATATTCGGGTAAAACTTTCCAATCACTGAATTCGCCTACCAAGAAAATAGGCTTAGTAACATTTTCCGGCGCCTTCAGTTTGAAAACAATGTTCTGGTAATCCGCGTTAGCATTTTTGAAATCAAGCAGCAACGATGAGCCGTTATCATCGCGAGATCGTTTCGAAAATAAATCGGATTGATCCACTTCACCAAATCTTGCATCGGAAGTAGCTGTTGGATATTTGGAAAGATTTCTTGTATCAATTTGCCGGTACTCATTACCCGGACGCATTACACGAGCGATAAAACTAAATTTTCTTCCGGCGTCCCATTCGTAATATTTTTCTTGTGTGTTGGTATTACGGTCAATAATAATAGGACTGGAAACCATTCTATTCTTCACAATTTCAACTTTAGTAACATTAGCGGAGAATAAAGAATCGGGAAGAACAAAACTGGTTTTAATTGCAATGGTTCTTCCAAGATTTGCGTTATCGCCGTAACTGCCTTGCATTGTTTCCCGGTAGAGTTGGGCGTTTAATTTTACATCTGTATAAAGAACAAAAAACTTCTGAGAAGCATAAACCAAATTTTTGTTCTGAGAATCCGTAATAAAAAACATCCACTTACCGGAAAATGGAAACTGAACATTATTATTCGGAAATGTTCCGGTATAATGGTAACGGGCTCCTTTAATATTGTTCGGAATTTTATCCATCCACAAATTGTATTCTGTATTGAACAAGGGATTTTGGAGAAACTGATTCTCGTAAGGCATCCAGTTATCATCGCAAAAGCGGAATTGGATAATCAAATTTGGAAACGAGGAAGTCTGCACATCAAAATCAATTGTGATAGTTTTTTCCCCATTGGATGTGTAATCAATCATTGGAAATGAAGTTTCATCGCCGCTGCCGAAAACACGCAAACTTTTGATTTCTAGCTCGGCACTGCCGCCATTGGCAAATACCGGAAATAGGTACGCTGCACAAAGAATTATTAATAAATTTCTACGCATTTGATCGAATTTAATGGTACGAAAATATTGTAAGTTAATTCTTCTCTCTTGGATTGAAGCAGCAAACCTTCATCATATACTTCTTCAAGCGTTCCCGTTTTGAACACTATTTCATAAAATGCCGGGTGTTCATTTTTTGTCGATGAACCGTAAACTACTCCGTAATTCTCATTCATAGTAATGTTGAGCGTTTTGCCAACATGTTTTTGCCAATCCATTTTCATTTTATTGCCTCTTTCGGTTGGATTTTATTGAAATTGCAGTCGAAAAGTATCTAAAAAGGAAGTGTTAATCCAATTGAGGGTTGATTGCTTTTGAGGTAAAAAATTATCCCGTTTTAATGCAGATTAAGAGTAAGACTAAGAACTAGAAATTATATTTTGATCATGCTCTTACTCTTAATCTTACTCTTAATCTTCTTTTAAATTTTATTTCTGGTTAACTGTAACATCGCCGCCCGAGGTTTCCAAGCGTAAAACCGGACCGCCGCCGTTAAATTCCGCAATAAGTTCACTGCGTTTTACTTTGGTTGATTTTGAATTAGAGAAATTGCTGTCAATGCTTCCGCCGGTTGTTTCTAAATGTACGTTGGCCTTAAAATCAGCCGGAAGTTTTGCTGTTATATCGCCACCGGATGTTTCAGCTTCAATTCCTTTATTAGCGCCCATATATTCAATCATAATATCTCCGCCCGATGTTTCTGCAAACAGTCTTCCATCTTTCTGTATAACTTGAATATCACCGCCGGATGTTTCAGCCTTTACATCTCCCGTTACACCTTTGCAGACAATATCTCCGCCCGAGGTTGATAAAAACATATTTCCATGATGATCCGTCAACTGAATATCGCCGCCGGAAGTCTCGGCGTTTACTTTTCCATTTAGTTTCGTCAGAGTAATGTCGCCGCCGGAAGTATCAAAACGGAATCCGCCCGTAATGCCCTTCACATTAATGTCTCCGCCCGAAGTTTCTATATGAGCATTGTATTTGGAAGGAACAAAAGCTTCAACTTTTATTCTGATATTGCTTCCGAACCAATTCCAGAATGAATCTCTTTTCTTAATAATTACGCGTATAACATCGCCGTCTTGAAAAACATCATATTTCATTTTTGAAGCAGCTTTATCGTTGCCCGATACTTTAACATAAACTTCTTGTTTATCCCAGCTTTCTACTTTTACATCTGCGCCGGAGGCATCAACAAAAAGGTTTTGATAATCCTTCATTTGAAATGTCTTTTCCTTCAGCACTTTCAAATTATCCGCATAGGCGAATGTAGAAAGAAATGCCAGAGTCCCCAGAAGCATCATGGCTCTCTTGCTCATTAGTTGATAATTGCTCATATATTTCTCCAAGTTATTCTTGTTTACTGCTAATTTAGACTCGCAGCCTTCCCTTTTAGTTACATTAAGAAGCAAATTTCTTTTACAATATTTTTATATTGAGTTAAACAATTTGAGAAGTGATGCTGAAATATTTGCTGGTTTTCATCGGTTCCGGTATTGGCGGAGGTTTTCGTTTCTGGCTCTCCTCTTTTATTCATAAATATTATCCTCCTTTTTTTCCTCTTGGAACTCTTGTAATAAATATTTTGGGAAGTTTTATACTTGGCTATATGATTTTCGGATTTGATGAAAAAGAATTAATCAGCCCAACATTAAAACTTTTTATCGGAATCGGGTTTTGCGGAGGGTTTACTACTTTTTCTACTTTTTCTCTCGAAACTTTCAACCTTATGAGAAATTCCGAATTTCTTTTAGCCGGTGTTAATGTTCTTTTGAGTGTTATCATTTCTCTTGTAGGAATTTATTTAGCTTATTTAGTTACAAGATAAATAGAAAACGTAGTCATGCCGAGCGAAGTCGAGGCGGATTAGTTTGAAATTTCTAACATGCCGAGCGAAGTCGAGGCGAAAAGTTAATAGTCTGAATAAGAGGCAACAATGAAAATTGAAGGTGATGCAAAACTGCTTAGAATATTTGTCGGTGAAGCCGATAAAATTTCTCACGTTCCGGTATTCGAGAAAATTGTTTATGAAGCAAGAAAGAATAATCTTGCCGGTGCTACCGCGTACAAAGGAATAATGGGATTCGGCGGTAACAGCCGCATCCATTCTGCAAAGATTCTGCGACTGAGTGAAGATTTGCCTATGATTATAGAAATTGTTGATGAACAAAAAAAGATTGAAGAGTTTATTCCCCTTGTTGAAAAAATATTTGAAGAAGCAGACTGCGGCGGACTCATTACAATGGAGAAGGCTGAAATCATTAAATACACAACTAACAAAAAGTGAGTTAT
Source organism: Ignavibacteriota bacterium (assembly GCA_043807765.1). Classification (GTDB taxonomy): domain Bacteria; phylum Bacteroidota; class Ignavibacteria; order Ignavibacteriales; family Melioribacteraceae; genus Stygiobacter. The sequence continues at coordinate 232 of JAZDFQ010000063.1, read as the reverse complement.
GAAATTGATTTGGGAGAGTTCATTAGTGCCTAAGTTCCTAAGTGCCGGAGTAAAGAAGTTCTTTAGTGCTAGAGTTCCTAAGCGCCAGAGTTTATTAGAAACCTCTGAAAAATTATTGAGGATTTAAAAACTTTTTTGTTAATAGCGTTGTAAGAGAGTAAACAAACCAGAGAAGATGATGCGAACCAACAAGATTAATAATATCGATTTGTTTACCCAAGCAGCCAACGAA